>JAXLWW010000004.1:0-272563 GCA_046328265.1 Dehalococcoidia bacterium | reverse complement strand
GGTTGGTTCGATCTCCTCCCAGGTGACGAAGGTGCGGACCCAGCCGGCGCCGCTTTCGGCGATCCGGCCCATGAAGACATCGTCGACCAAGGGCTTGTGCCAGAGACCGGCGATTGCCGAACGCTGGCTTGGTGGGCCGGCGGGCAGCGGACCGAGCAACGTGGGCGCGGTGGTCGGCGTGGCGGTCACACCAGCGGTTGGGCTGGCGATCGGGGTACTGCTCGGCGCCACCACGCCGGGCGGCAACTCGCCGCCTGGCGTCTTCGGGATGATGGCCGCGGCAGGGTAGAGCCCGGCTTCCTTTCCAACATCGCCGCCGTTGGCGACCACAACCTGGCCGGCCCGTGCCCACGGCACATCGACCTTCCAAAGTTGGAATACCTTTCGCTGCGCCCGGACGACGACCACGTTTGACAATTCCTGGCTGCTCATCGGCAGTCCGTTGAGCGCGATCGGATCGTCGGCGGCGAAGTAGGCCGTCCGTATCGCCGGATACGCGTCGAGCAATCCCTGATGGGCTGCGACGACCTGGTTCCAACTCTTGCCGGTATCGGCGCTCCAGTCGTTCGACTTCGGGACCTGTCGCGCTGTCGCAAGCCAGTCGTCCTTCCCTGCGCTCGACAGTTCATCGAAGACGTTGACGATCGCCACCGTCCCGCTGTCGCGCCGCCATTGGAAGACGACTTTCTGGAATGCCTGGACGGTGAAGCCATTCCAGATGAACCGTTCGGAAATCGGATAGCCGACGTTGGAGACACCGCCGTAGCGGTTGAACCAGTCCCAGAACGGAATGCCATTGTTGTTGGTCACCGTAAACCCGATGTCACCGCCGCCAGCCTTGCCGTTGGCTTGACTGAAAAACCAGCCGCCCGGAACCGCGAAGTCGTCGCGGGATTGAGCAGTGGCGTACTGGCCAAAAGGCAGAAGGACAAGGATTAGGACCGCAATGAGCAGGAGGCTGCGTTGGACCACGAGCGTTCCTCCACGGCGCAAGGCGAACCGGTGGGCTACCCGCTAGCAAGAACGGGCAAGCAGACGTTAGGGTTCGATCTGGGACTGGTTGTCTCCATCGGGCTGGCCGTGATGCGGCCAAGCTTAGCGGTTGGGTGACAGCCAGACAACGATCCCGGGATACCGGAGGCGCGATGAACCTGACCCCCGTCCTCTTAGCTGGCCTCCTTATGACTGGATGCGCATCAGCGACGATCGGCGGACCGTCCAGCCAGAGCGCCGACTGCCTGATCGACGGGCTGACGACCTGGCCAGTCGGAACGGCCTGGCAGGAAGCTTCGTTTGCGGCAGTCGATGGCTGGACTCGACCAGCGCCAGCGGGCCCTTGGGACTTTGAGGCGCTTGGGTCGCCATTCATGACCGAGACCCGGACCGTCGTTGCCGTCGGCGATGCGCCGCATAACCAGCAGTTTCCACCGGATTCCTATGTTATTCAGTCGGAGAATTCCGGCGCGGCGGTTGCTCGCCTCTATCGGTTCTATTTGGTCGGGACCGACGGCCTTTACTGGCTGGGTGATAGCGATCCGCTACTCGCCGTCACCGTTGATCCCCCTCAGAAATTCCTCCCCTCAACCATGCGCGTCGGCCAGCGTTGGGAACAGCAGTATCGTGACTCACGCTATGACGTGCTGGTGAGCACCGACCATGAGGTGATCGGGTGTGGAGAAGCGCGTGTTCCAGCGGGGCGATACTCGAATTCGTTGCTCCTGCGCTCGACCTATCGCTACTCGGAAAGCCCTTCAAGTTCGACTGTCCTGACCTGGCACGTGACCGGCGTTGGAATGGTCGCGGCAGCGGTGTTCAGCGGCGGGGACGACCTCACCAGTATTTCGGTCCTGACCGAGTTTCGGCCGACGGCCCGGTAGCGGATTGACCGGCCAATTCCTTCCACCGGAATGGGTGCTGTTGGTCACCGACGACGCCGAGGGCGGACGGCTCGCCGCCGCGCTGACTGCAGAAAGCATGTCGGTTCGGCTCGCGTCCGATCCGCAATCAGTTGACGACCTCCTTCATGGAAGGCCACCCGCGGCGGCGGTCGTCGATATCGATCTGCCGCTCAGCGCGGCGATCGTGTCAACGCTCGCGACCCGTCACATTCATTGCGTCCTGATCGGCAGCAACCTCACAGCGCTTCGCCGCTTCCAGAGCCTCGTTCCAACTCTCATCGAGAAACCGGTAGGTCTACGAGCGTTCACCCGAACGGTCGATGGTCTGCTCGGCCGCCGCTAGCAGGTCGACCTGGGTTATTCCGTGACCTCACCACGCCCCCGTCACGCCGACCGCCGACATCACCGGGCCAACGTCTCAGGGCGGACAGAGCCCACATCGCATCTCTTCGATGGGGTACCATCGGGTTTGAACCGTTCGGAGAGTGAGCGGCGGGGGACAGGTGGCGCCGATTGTGCTCGCTTGCCTCGGTGTGCTTGCTGGCGCGGCGCTCGCCGGTCAGATCACGACACCCGCTCCATTTGCCTGGGTGGTCGCCGTTCTTCTCATTGCCACGGCGGTCGCAGTCCGGGCGCGGACTTCGGTTGCCGGGTTGCTACTTGCGCTGGGGCTTGCCTTGTTGGCCTTTGGCCGTGCCCAGCAGCTTGCAACCCTGGCTCTGGATGATGTCAGCCGGTTCAACGGCCAGAGCGTGATTGTGTTTGGCGAGGTGGCAGATGCCCCGGAGCGTCGCGAGCGCTTTACCCGCCTATTGCTGACGGTTGAGGCAGCCGGACTAGACGCGGCCGACGAGCCAACGTCGGGGCGCGTGCAGATCGACGTCGAACCCGACGCTCGCCTGCGCTATGGCGACCGTCTGACCGTCCGCGGCGCGCTCGAATCGCCGCCGATCTTTCCTGGCTTCGACTATCGGTCAATCCTCGAGCGGCGGGGCATCCGCAGCACGATGCGCTTCCCCACGGTCGAGATTGCGCCTCAGCCTGGAGGTTCGCCGCTCTTGCTCTGGTCGTTCCGGTTCCGCGAGGCGCTCGCTGCGAGCCCGGCGGGCGCAGCGGGGAGCGATGCTGCCAGGCTCGCAGCGGGATTACTGGTTGGGGGCCAGGATGCTCTGCCTGCCAGTTTGCGGGACGCGTTTGCTCGAACCGGGACAACCCATCTTCTTGCCGTCTCGGGCTACAACATGATGTTGGTCGCCGGCGCACTGCTAGGCACGGTGGGTATGCTCGCCGGCCGGCGTGCCGGGGCGATCGCCGCGCTTGCCGGCATCATGGCCTATTCGGCGGTAAGTGGCGGCACTCCTCGGTGCTTCGGGCCGGACTGATGGCCGCGATCGCGCTGAGGTGGGCATGCTGTTGGGACGACCCCGTGAACCTGGTTTGATGCTGGCGGCGGCAGTGGTTGGACTGGTGTTGGTCTGGCCGTCGTTGGTCGACGATGTTGGGTTTCAACTGAGTGTCGCGGCCACCGCCGGACTGATCGTTCTGGCTGGGCCGATTGAGCGCTGTCTTCAACGGCTTCCACCGATGTCGAGCCGTCGGGTTGGGCCAGTTCGGGCAACCGCTGCGGCGACCCTGGCGGCGAGTTCAGTGACCTTGCCGATTGCGATTTCGACCTTCGGAACGCTGTCGTTGGTGAGCCTTCCGGCGAACATATTGGCTGCGCCGCTCGTCCCCGCTGCGATGCTGACCGGCGCCATTTGCGGAGCGGCGGGACTGCTCAGTCCGGACCTCGGCCGGATATTGGCGGGTCCGGCCTGGCTTTTCGCCAGCGCCCTTGCCGCGTTGGTAGAACTCTTTGCCGCGGTACCATCAGGTTCTGTTCGCCTCGCGCAACCCTCCGGTGTAGTGGTTCTCGCGCTCTACAGCGCCGCCGGACTGGCGGTGTTGTCGGTCGGCCGCGTGAGTAAGTTGACGTGGCAGGCTGAGCGGAGTTGGTGGTCGCTCCTTCTCCTGTCGGCCATCGGCGCCGTTGGCATGTGGGCAGCGGTGGCCGCGACCGGAAACGCCGAGACGACGGTCGCCTTCGTCGATGGCGGCGCGGCGGTCCGGACACCCGGCTGGCGTGTCATCGTGATTGATGGCGGCGGCCAGGCGAATCTCCTGACTACAGAACTGGATCATTTGCTTCCGATTTGGGATCGCCGGGTTCACCTCTATGTCGCGACGGAATGGAGCAATACGCGTGCTGGAATGCTCGCCGAAATTGCTCGACGGGTTCCGATCGAGAGGGTCGCCGGACCGGTGCTCGATGGAGCGGACCCGCGCTGGTCGGCGCTTCTCGCCGAACGGAGGATCGCCTTTACACCGGTCGACCGCGGCACGGGCTTCGACCTGGGAGACGGCGTTGGTGTCTGGATCGAGCCGGCTGCGCCGCTCGCGGTACGGCTACTCGTGCCGAACGGTCCTATCGCGTTGAGCGAGACCGGACGGTCACGCGGTGCGGCGTTCGGGCTCGCTGGGGATTCTCGTGGCGGAGACAGCGTGGAGATCGCTGGCGCTCGCTATTCGCCTGCCCGTCATGGTGCGGTGCGGCTGGTTCTGCGAGATGACCTTCGAGTCTACGTCGAGCGCCCCTGACGGCGGTACCACGGCGGCCTGGTAGAATTGCCGGACAGACGGAGGGGAACATGGTGTGCCCATCCTGCGGCGCTGAGCCGAGCGACGAGCGGTCCGACTGTCAGGACTGTGGGGAGCCGACCCACCTCCCCGTCGTGATCGCCCGTCCGACGTTGCCGGCTCAGCGACCACGACCCTCTCTGCCCGCGCTCTTGCGGCCAATGTTGCCGATCGCCGGCGGCGTGGCAGCCGTAGCGGTGACTGCGAGCCTCGCCGCAGTAGGCTTGCGCTGGCGCTTTGCCACGCCATCGCGGCAGCTACGCCGGGGAGATGGCGACGACGACCTTCCCCTCATCGAAATTCACGAATCGATCGTCATCAAGACCCGGGCAGCCCGCGTTCGCGTGCAGTGAGTGCTCCGCTCCTCATCGCCCACCGTGGCGCGTCGGTCGATGCGGCCGAAAACAGCTTGCATGCCTTTCAATTGGCCAAACAACAGCGAGCGGACGCGGTCGAATGCGACATCCAGCTTTCCCGTGACGGCGTGCCGGTGGTGTTCCACGACCAAACCCTCGAACGGCTGACGGGCGATAGCAGGACGGTCGCTTCGGTCGACATGGCCGGACTGGTCGCCCTCCGTCTCGAAGGCGGCGAGAAGATCCCGACCCTCCTCGAAGCGCTCGAATGGTCGATAAACGGCCTGCCGCTCGTTATCGAGTTGAAAACCGGCCCTGCGCCGGGTCTTCTCGTAGCGGCAGTCGCCAGGGATCTCGCGGCGACAGTGGGCCGTGTGCTGTGGGTTTCGTCGTTCTCGGCGGGCTTGCTTCAGGAGGTCGCCGAGCGCCTCCCCGCGCTGCCGAGAGCGCTTGTTTCGGCTGCTTGCTACGACGTGGCAATCAAGGCGGCGCTCGCCGCGGGAGTTTCGGCCCTCCACCTAGCGCACTCGGCGTGGCGTCCGGCAACCTCTAGCTTGCCGGTGCTGGTATGGACGATAGACGACCCAGGCGACGCGCGCCAGGTGGTGGGTGAAGGGGCATCTGGCATTTTCACCAATCGCCCGGGGCTCGTGGCCCAGTTTCGGGAGGCGGGATGATTTGGCTGGCGGCGACGCTTCGCACCTTCGCGACGGCGACGGCAATTCTCCGATTTCTCGCGAGCGCAGTCTGGCTCCATCGGCTGATTCAGCAGCGAGTTTCTCCTCGCTGGGCGCTCGAACGTGGGGCAGCGGTTCCGGGCGCAGTCTCGGACCTCGTCGTCCATGGCGGCGACCCGCGCACCGTCTGGCTCGATCACGGCGCACCGCCCGGCGATCTCCCAGACGTATCGCATCGCCACCTTCCAGAAGTTCACCGGTTGCTGAAACTGATCTGGCGGGCCGGAATGGTGAGCGGCGCCGCCGGGACGGCACTTTCCGCTCGCCACTCCACCACGGTGATGCGTCGGTCGGGGCTGATATCATTGCTGGCAGGTGGGATCGGTCTGGTCGCTTCGATGGTTGTTTTCCAGCCAGCTTGGGATCTGTATCATCGGATGGCCTACGCAAACCGGGATTGGGAACTTCCTGACGAGGTGTTGCTGGCGGCTCTCTATCCTGAACGTTTTTACCAACGGCTGGCGACGGTCTGGTTTGGTGGCATAGTGGCGGCGGGCGCAGCATTTCTCATGGCGAGCGGCCGGCCGCGTGGCCGAACCTCGCGAGGAGCGGGCTGATGGTTTCGGTACGCGGCGCACTGCGGTCGGTGCCGCTCTTCGAGGGTCTTGATCGGCAAAGTCTGGAGATACTCGAGGCTCGGATGCGTGGCCGGGTCTTTCGCGAAGAGGAGACGATCTTCCACCGCGAGGACATCGGCAACGCCCTCTATGTCATTCGAAACGGCCGGGTGAAGATCCGGCTGACCGCAGAGGATGGTCGCGAGACGGTCCTCGCAATTCTCTCGCCCGGGGATTGCTTTGGCGAACTCGCCGTGCTCGACGGCGAGCCACGCTCGGCCGACGCGGTGGCGATGGAGCGCACCGATACTCTGATGTTGACGCGCGATGATTTTCTCGGCGCACTCGACCAGAGTTCCGCACTTGCTAAACGGATCATCGTCCTGCTGAGCCAGAAACTGCGCCAGACCAACGAGCAGTTGTCGGACCTGATCTTCTATGACGTTCACGGGCGGGTAGCCAAGCGCCTGCTCGAATTGGCCGCTGCCCACGGCGTCCAGCGCACCGATGGCACCCAGATTGGAATTCCGCTCACCCAGCAGGAACTGGCCAACATGGTCGGGGCGACGCGCGAGAGTGTCAACCGGGTGCTGCGCTATTACGCCGGGCGCGGCTTCATCAAGGTCGCCAATCAGCGAATAACCATCATCAAGCCAGAGGGGTTGCGCCGCCAGTTGGGGCTGGCTGGCTAAGGCCAAGCCCGAGATCCTGGCGCATTTTAAGGCTATCGGACACACCCCAGTGCTCGACCATTTGACCGTCGCGCACCCGATTGATGTGCATTTCCTTCATCGTGAACCGCCGTCCGCTCGGCGGAATTGAAAACAACGGTCCGTTGTGTGTGCCGCTCGAAAAGCCTCGGTCGACGACGAGGTCGCCGGCTACGAACAGGTCGTCGGTCTGATAGTTCAGGTCGGGAAACGCGGTTCTCAAAGCCTGGAACATCGCTCGAACACCCGCCCGCCCAGCGGAATGAGCAGTCCCTTCCTGATCATGGTTGACGAAATCCTCGGCGAGTAACTCGTCTACGGCGGCAAACCGGCCGCCATTGAAAACCTCGTCGTAGAAGCGTCTAACGACGGTTTCGGGTGATGAATCTGACACATATCCTCCCGGCACTACCGATTGCGCTGCGGCAGTAGTGCGTTCGAAGTATATTCCACCCGCACTTCGTGAGGCTGGTCGTGCCCATAGGTGAGCCGCAAGATCCCGATCGCTGGGTCGTAGGTATAGCCGGACGTTGGCAGCAGTTGGCCATCGAGCAGGACGCGGGTGGGCGTCGGAACCGCAACCTCGAGCGTGCCGGCGACCGAGGTCGGTCCACGAAGCTGATAGCGCAGCACGCCGGGAGATACGGTGCCCGCGACCGAGCTACTACTCCAGATCCAGCCTGCGTCCTGGCGGACGATAAACAGCTTGAAGCTCCCCGCAGGCATATCGGTGGTGATCGACTCGTCGGTCAGAAAGACGGCGCCGGAACTGACGTCGCGCACGATCGACGGGCGCTGCTGGAGCCCGAAGTCGGTCAGCTTGGCGGAAATCGACTTACGGCTTGCGCCGCGATTGACGAAGCCCAAATAGGTAAGGCCATCGACCTCCGTTGCAACCGCCTCGGCTGAGATACCGAAGCTGAACGAGGTCTTCCCTTCGAACGGGCGCTGATGGACAAGCCGATGTCGAAGTTGCATCAGGGCGGCCTCGTCCATCGCTGCCAGATTGGTCGCCAGTCCGCTCAGTCCGCCGACCGCCAACCCGGCCTCGATCCAACGATAACCCAGCGCCACCGCGTCTCCATCGCCGCTGAGAACATCGCCGAGATGCGGCCGTTGGTTGAGCGCGATGCGCTGATAGAGCGCGTAGTCGAGGTGCTGGCGCAGGCCGGCGCGTGGTGCCGGGCGGTCGAAGGCGAGGGTCTCGTCACCAGCGCGAACGACGTGGACGTAGGGATTGGCAAAGGGTGGGACATACCAGTTCGCTTCGATGAAGGCATTCGGCTTGACCGCCCAGGCCTGCTCGGCAGTCAGCCGATACAGTTCGGCGGATTGAAGCGATGGCCTTGGGTTCAGCTTGACGACCGCCGACACGGCGTCGCCAAAGCCGTCGATCCGAATGCCGTCGGCGTCGTAGCCGACCAGCACATCGCGGACAAGGTCTGACCACCAAGCGCGAAAGCCGGCATTGCGAAAATCGAAGAGAAAACGGCCGCCATCGCCGAGAGTAATCAGCCAGTCGCGGTTCCGCTCGACGAGTGGTTTGGCGGTGAACCGCAGGGTTCCGCCGGCGCTCGCCTCGACCAATGGGCCAGGTACGCCAAGCGTTACTCGAACACCACGCGCGTGAGCATAGTCCACCAACGCCCGCATTCCGCTCGGGAAGCGATCGCGATCAACCGCACGGCCTCCGTCGTCGGCGCGAAGCCAGCCGCTCTCGATCACCACCTGCCACGGCCCAAGGTCGGCCAAGTTCGACGAGATGTAGTCGATCTGGCGGCGGATGTTCGCCTCGTTCAGGTCGTTGCCAAGCGCCTCGGCGGCCGACCATTGGTAACGAACCCAGTCGGGTAGCTTCGGCGTAGGGTAAATCGAGTTGATCGCCCGACGGTAGCCGGAGAGCACCACGTTCTGGTCCCCAGCCGGAACGAGGTCGACGAGAACTCGGGGGGAGGTCGCGTCGATCGCTTGGTCACCGGCAGACAGAACCGTCTCGTAGAAGAACCGTATCCCTTCGCCGCTGGCTGGTCGCGCCTGGTAGGCAACATAGTGATCGCTGGCATCGAGCGTCGCCAGCACGAATGCGCGATTGCGCTCGACATCATTGAGGAGGAGCGGCTTTCCCGCCTGCACCTCACCGAGCGTTCGCTCGGCGCGGAGCGCCTCTTTTCGCAAGTCCTGTTCGTCGGAGAGCAGCGTTGCCGCGCCAGTCACGTCGATCCAGCCGAAGCCTTCACCGTCCACCAGCCGGAAGGAGGTAGCAAGGCGATCGGGCGGCAAGCCCCGCACTCCCAGTTGGTAGGTGAAGTAGGTCTTTCCCGAGAAGAGCGCCGCCCGGAGGTTTGCCTTGCCGCCGTTCTTGAGAGGAAACTCGGCTTCAAGTTGCTTGCCCTCGCCGAGAATCGGATCGGATAGTGCGACAACCCGCGCAGTCGCGCCGTCCGAGAAGCTGTCGTCCTTCAAACTGAGCCTACCGCCGTTCTTCACCCCAATAGCCGGCACGCTCCAGAGGCGGGTCGTGTTGTCAGCCGAGCGAACGGTCAGCTTACCGTGGTCTGCCCCGCCGATCCCAATCGAAATCTGGAGTTTGTCGTTGGCGATCGAGGTTGCTTCGACTGTCGCGTTCGGAGTGGCCGACGGACCGGCCGTGGGACTCGCGGAGACGCGCGTCGGCGTGCCTTCCGGTTCAAATGCAGCGGTCAGATCGGTGCCACTCAGCGCATCAGGCCGATTTAGCCCACGATAGGCGGTCTTGTGGTACTGCTTGTAGAAGGGGCTGGTCCGTGCCTCGCGGTCCAAGTCCGCTGGCAGGTTGTCGCCAGTCAAGATCGCCTTGAGGTAGTCGGCGAGCAGCACCCCCTGAGTCAGCCCGGTGGTTGCGTCGAATTGCATCACCCCTCGCTGGAAGCGAAGGTAGACAAAGCTCGGATTGGCCGGGTCGAAAGCCGGCTGGCTGGTGGGAAGGCCCCAGATTTCCAGGGCTAGGAGCGGCAGAAGTGCGGCATTGCCACCGCCCGCCGGGTAGGCGTCCGATAGGCCGACCGTCGCGAGAAACGTCTGATAGAACCTGACCGGCTTGCCCTGCCAGCTATCTGGCGCACGCTCGCGGATAAAGGGAATTACCGTCTGGTCATAGCCAGGGGTTCCGGGCGTTGGCGACCCTGCGGCGACCGCCGGGTCGAAGGGCGGTAAGGTCGCCGCGTTGATCTTCGTGTACGGCATCAGCCCGGGGTCGAGGATGTTCAGCAACCCGACCGATCCGTCTGCACGGCGTTGCATTACCTGGCGTTGGAAGATCTGCACCTTCGAGCCGAGCAGAGTGAACTCTCGCGATACCGGCAAGCCAAAGGTACCTACCCCGCCGCGACGCAGGAAATAGTCCCAGAATTCGTCGGCGTTGACCCGAAACCCGGTGGCAGCAAAGAGCCGTTCGTCGGCTGCCGCTGCCGGCGCAGCAAGTTGGGTGACCGTCCCGAGCAGCAGCACCAGGACAGCCAGCAACGACATGCCACGACCGAGCCAGTCCGACCGCCGTATCGAGATGGGCGCACCAAGCTGAGACATGGCCGAGAACCTCCGAATAGGGGCGAGTATGATTCGGTTTGGCTGCCTGCTTCAAGCAGCTAAGCTGACGAGGCGGCGGAAGTGGCCACGCCGGCAAGCGTCGGAGGAATGGGTGTGGATGCCGATGTCATCGTCGTCGGGGCCGGCGTCGTTGGGCTTGCTGTCGCGATGGCCCTCGCTCGCGAGGATCGGACCGTGTTCGTCCTCGAACGCGAAGGCCATTTCGGCGCCGGTGTCAGCAGCCGGAACAGCGAAGTGGTCCACTCGGGCATCTACTATGAGCCTGGTTCGTGGAAGGCTCGGCTGTGTGTCGCCGGCAACCGAGCCATCCGCGAGCGATCCAAAGAAGGCCGCTTCCCCTTCCGAGATACCGGCAAACTCATCGTCGCAGTCGATCCGGACGAAGTCCCGGCGCTCGAAGGACTGGTGGCGACTGGCGCCGAGAACGGCGTGCCGGGGTTACGGCTTGTCGATGGCGAGGAGGTCCGGCAAATCGAGCCGGCAGTTCGGGCGGTTGCCGCGATCGTTGCGCCGACGACGGCAGTGCTCGACGTCCACGGATTCATGCGGTATCTCGCCGGAGTGTCGACGGATGGTAGTGCAATTCGTGTTGGTGCTCGCGACGCACTCAACCGCTCGCCGGAGGGTATCGGGTTCAAGTGAGCTACGGTGATGATTTCGAGCACCGTACCCGCGATCCGTCGTCAATTCGGCGGATTGGGTCGGATCAGGTGGCAGGTCTGTAGGCACGCGGACGTTGAGGAGGCGGGCTACGCCCTCGGTGGAGTCAAAGGCAATTATGCCGGTGGAGCAACAGGAAACAGAGGCTGATCGGCCGCCACATTTATCCGGCCGGTTTATCAGCGTGCAAGCAGCGCTGGCCGCTCGGCGTTCGCTGGTTTGGGCGTCATGCGCATCGGCGTCGATGGTCGGGTTCGGCTCGGGCCAGACGTCGTGTCTTCCGGGGCGGCGTGAGCAGTACGCGGTTCGGCCCGGAACGGCGAGGCGTTCTTCGAGTCCTCCGGCAGCTTTCTCCGTTCCTCGAACGGAGGACGTCACTCCTATGAAAGCAGCAGCATCGGCTTCGACCGCGCCTTGGCGCGGCGTGGGTTTACCGACTTTGTCATCGCGGAGGAAACCGACCGAGGACTGCGGATTGGGTGAACCTCGTCGGGGATCGAGTCGCCCGGTTTGACCTGCGCCTGCTGGAAATCGCGCCGAGGAGGGTTAGCGCTGCTGGCGCCGGTGCTCAGGTAGCCAACTTGGGTCGAGTGCTCGGCGATTTACTGGCGAATCGCGGGACACCGTTGTTCTAGAGCATGAACGACCGCCAGGAGGCCCAACGCGGACGAGATAGAGACCCTCAGCCTGAGCCACGGCGGACCCGGGGTACGGGTATCACGGGCGACTACGGCGAGTGCGTCGCGCTTGTTCTCGATCTGCTGGAAGCACACGGTGAGGTTCCGGCTGGCTGATCTGCCGATCTACGTTGGCGCTCGGCTTCGGAAGGGGATTCTCTAGTCGATTTGTCTGGTCGACCCGTGCAGTCGAGGCGATCTTGAGGCACGCGGTGAGATCGTCCACGGAGAGAGCGGTCGCTTCGAGGTGGTGCGGCGGGTGGCGGCGAACTAGGCCGCCCGGTGGTGCTATCTCCTACGGGCACTGCGGTTGGCTGCCCTACAATCGATAGATGGATAGATGGGCCCGGCCCATCTCGCACCTTCCTGGAGTTGTGGTGTCCCAAGCGCTGTATCGAAAATGGCGAGCACAATCGTTCGGCGAACTAGCCGGACAAGAGCCGGTGACGCGCACGCTCAAGAACGCAATCGCCGGTAACCGGACCTCGCACGCCTATCTCTTCTGCGGCCCACGTGGCACCGGCAAGACGAGTACCGGACGGATCCTCGCCAAAGCGCTGAACTGCCTCGCTCCGCAGGAGGGAGAACCATGCAACGCCTGCGCGATGTGTCTTGCCGTCAACGAAGGCCGGCTGATGGACCTCGTCGAGATTGATGCCGCCAGCAACCGGGGCATCGACGAGATTCGCGACCTTCGCGACAAGGTCCGCTTCGCCCCCAGCGAGGCGCGCCGCAAGGTGTACATCATCGACGAGGTCCATATGTTGACCGAGCAGGCGTTCAATGCCCTGCTCAAGACGCTCGAAGAGCCGCCCGAGCATGTCGTCTTTATCCTGGCGACGACCGAATCTCACAAGCTTCCGGCAACGATCGTTTCCCGCTGTCAACGCTTCGACTTCCGACGAATCCGAGCGGATGCGGCGCTCGCCAAACTTCGCACGATTGCCGATGCCGAGGGGATCGAGGCCGACGACACCGCGCTTGGATTGATCGTCCGAAGCAGCGCCGGAAGCCTGCGCGACGCCGAAAACCTTCTCGATCAAGCGGCAAGCTACTACGGCCCGCGTTTCGACGTGGCAGACCTCGTCGAGATGCTCGGGATTGGCGGCGACCAGCGTGCCCGAGGTGTGGTTGAGGCGGCGCTTCGGCGTGACCTGCCGACCGGGTTGGTCTGGTTGAACCAGGCCGGCTCGGACGGCGTCGACCTCCGCCAATTCAACCGTGAGATCGTCGAACTTCTTCGGAGGACCATGCTGACGCAGGCCGGCTCCGGCGACCTGATCGACGCTTCGGAAGATGAGCGCGAGTTCTTGCAGCGGATGGCAGGAGCAGCAGCGCCGGATCGGGTTGTCTCCGTCACCCGTCGCTTCGCCGACCTCGACCTCCGGCCCGAATCTTCCGGCCTGCTTTCCCTCGAACTGGCGCTCTATGACGCCTGTACCGACGTCGGCGAGCAGGCCGCTTCGAGCGATCAGATCCAAGGCAACTGGCCGACAGTTCAGGTGGCGGCTGTCGAGTCTTCGGGCAACGCGCTACGTGCGGAACCGGCGATCGCCCGGCGGGCAACTCGGCCACGTGCCGCCGAGCGGAGCGTTCCAGCCGAGCCATTTCTTCCGACCGGTAACTTGAACGCAGACTGGGCGGGACTGGTCGATGGTTGTCGGTCGCTCGGAGCAGACGCGACGATTCTCGTTTCGATGCGTCGTCTTCAGCCGGTCAGGATCGATGGTGAGTCGGTGGTCGCGGCCGCGCCATCCCCTTCAGACCTAACCAAAGTCGAGCGCCGAAAGAGCCAGATCGAAGGCCATCTCGCCGCCCTGTTTGGCCGACCTGTCCGCCTGACCTTCGAACTCCAGGATGTGGCGCGGCCAGTTGCGCCTAGTCCGACCGCACCAACTCCGACAGCGCCGGCACTGATTGAGCCGGCAGCCGAAGAATCCGAGGCGACGGCCGACGACGTCGAGCGACTGGTTGCCGGACCGCTCGTCCAGCACGCGCTCAAACAACACGGGGCGCAGATCGCCGCCGTCGAGCACAAGTAGTCCGACGAGCGGTTCATCCTCGCTGAACATCGTACACTTCTGCGAGTGGCGTTGAACGTCCCGGAGGAACCGTGAATCGCAACATGATGAAGCAGATGCAGCAACTGCAGGCCAAGATCATGAAGACCCAGGAGGAACTTGGTCTTGAGACAGTCGAAGGATCTGCCGGTGGCGGTGCGGTGCGGGTCGTGATGAACGGTCACCAGAAGGTCGAAGCGATCACCATTGAGCCTGAAGCCGCAGAAGAAGTCGAACTGTTGCAAGACATGATCGTGACGGCGATCAACGATGCCCAGGACAAGGTTGCCGCGCTGGTTCAGCGACGGATGGGACCACTCACCGGGGGCCTTGGCATCCCCGGCCTTTAGGACTTGACGATGGTACAGCGTAGCAGCGTGACGGTCGCCGAACCGGTGGCTCGCCTGATTGACGAGTTCAGTGGACTGCCCGGTATCGGGCCCAAAATGGCCCAACGCCTTACCTACTATCTGCTCCGAATGCCAGAGGCGCACGCCCGAGACCTCGCCGAGGCGATCATCGAGGTCAAAGAGAAGATCGTCTACTGCTCGGTCTGCTTCAACATCACCGTGACGAACCCATGCCCGATCTGCTCCGATGACCTGCGTGACCCGCGTGAGATTTGTGTGGTCGAGGAGCCACTCGATGTCCTCGCAATCGAACGCACCCATGAGTTCCGAGGTCGCTACCACGTCTTGCACGGCGCGTTGAACCCGCTCGACGGGATTGGACCGGATCACCTGAAGATAGACGAACTGTTGCGCAGGGTCCGCGAAGAAAAGCTCGAGGAAGTGATCCTCGCCACCAACCCGAATCAGCTTGGTAACGCGACGGCTGCCTACCTCCAGCACGTGCTTCAACCGCTCAATGTTCGACTGAGCCGCCCGGCCCAGGGGCTGTCGATGGGCAGCGACATCCAATATGCCGACGAGGTGACGCTGGGCAAGGCGTTCTCGGGCCGGCAGTCCCTGACCTAACGAAATGGGCGCGCCCCACACGTATCGGACCGAAGGGATTGTCGTTCGTCTCGTCAACGTCGGCGAGGCTGACAAAATTCTGACCCTGGTTACCCCCGACCACGGAAAGCTCAGCGCGCTCGCCAAGTCAATCCGTCGACCGAAGGCGAAGTTGTCCGGTCACCTTGACCTGTTTAGCCGAGCCAAGTTGCTCATCGCCAATGGGCGGAACCTCGACGTCATCGCGGGAGCGGAGATGATCGACGGCTTTCGTCGCGTCCGAGACGACCTCTGGCGCACCAGTTGCGCCATCTATGCCATTGAACTGGTCGAGCGCTTTAGCGAAGAGAATCTCGAAAACCGGTCCCTCTACGGGCTGTTGGTGGGGGCGCTGGAGATCCTCGACGAGACCCGAAATGCCGAGGTTCTCCTGCGCCATTTCGAACTTGCGGTACTGGGCGCGAGCGGGTTTCGCCCCGAGTTGCGCAATTGCCTCGTCTGTCAGCGTGAGATCGAGCCGGAAGAAAACCGTTTCAGTCCAAACGGCGTCACCTGTCCCCAGTGCCCGTTTGACGCATCCAGTCGGCCAATCAGCATCGCGGCACTCAAGGTGCTTCGATTTCTTCAGGCGAACGACGTTGCGACATCGCTCCGCTTGCGCCCGGACCCGCGGGTGCTGGGGGAGATCGAAGGCCACCTCCAGAGGACGCTTCACAGCGTCCTCGACCGCGATCTGAAGTCCACCGAGTTTCTGGGTATCGTTCGCCGGCAGGCAACCGAGGGCAAGATGTTGGCGGCGCCTGTCCGAGAGCAACCGAGCAAGGGCGAGATTTTCCACAAAGATCGTCCTTAGACTCGTCTTAGACGCGTTGACTCGCCTATGGTGGTTCGATATGATGCCCGGCCAGTACGGTTTCGCCCGGCCTGTCGGGACGAACGCCATGACGCAAGAGGAGACCCCCTTTGTCTTCCGAGCGACACGGGTTCGCGCTGCTTCGGACCAACGATTGGCTCAACGAACTCCTTCATCGCATCTGGACTACGCACTTTAGCGATATCGAGCGAGCAAACGATGTTTCGATTGAGTTTGCCCGCCATTGGAAGACCCGTCTTGGCCTGATCCGCATGACGGAAAGCCAGGCCCGAACGTTCATCGGTATCAATGGGCTCTTGAGACATCCGATCGTTCCTGAATACGTCGTGATGCTGACTGCTGCCCATGAGTTGTGTCATTACGTTCACGGGTTTGGATCTCCGCGTCCCCGGCAGTTTCAGCACCCGCACGCCGGCAATGTCGTCGGGCGGGAACTCGAACAGCGGGGTCTGGGTCACGTAGTCGATGAGTATGACACCTGGGTGGCCGATCATTGGCATGACTTCTACGCGGCCCAAGTCGCCCAAGTCGGCGTACCAAACCGTTCCGCCGCTGCCGCCCACACTCGCGCTGCCGCTGCCGCTGCTACCCGTCGCTAAGGCCGCAAGCCACCGACAGCCCGCCGCCCATCCGGCGACGTGGCGATCTCCCGAAGCGCTGCAGCGGCGTCTCCCTCATCGCTCCGGGTAACCAGAAGAATTGGCCGGACCAACGGATAGCCGTTGTCCAGCGAGGGCGGCTTGTTGTCGACCGGTACGACCTTGACGGAGGGGCCAGCCGCTCCAAGCCCGACATAGCCAATCGCGCCCACCGTCGACGCAACACGCTGGAGCATCATGGCTTCGGAAGGGGCGACGATTGCCGTCGCCGACACCTCCCGTCCTCGCAGCATCGTCCGCTCGAGCACGGTCCGTCCTCCGTCGCCGCCCTCGCGGGTCAGCAGGACGATCGGACCGACTGGGCCCCCGACCTCCGACCAGTCCCGCAGCCGGCCGCCATAGAGTTGGGCCAGCAAGTCGCTGCTGGCATTGGCGATCGGGTTGGCTGGGTTGGCGATGATCGCCAGCGGCTCGCGCCCAAGCTCCGCAATCTGAAGACCGGTGGTATCGGTGAGCGGAGCATCGACGACCGCCGCATCGGCTTCACCGCGTCGCACGGCCAATAGAGCACTTTCGGCATTGCCTGGCCGCACGTTGACCAACCCACCGGAGCGTGACTGGTACAGTGATCCGAGCCGGTCCGCGATACCGCGCGTTGAATCGGAAGCAGCGATCACCACCGGACGCGGAGGCGAGGGCGAGGGTGCACTGCACGCCGCGCTGATCGACGGGAGGCCCAGAGACAGGAGCAACGCCGCCGGCCCGGCCGTACGCCAGATCATTCGCGCCGGCCTATCCTCGAGGCCAGGCAACAGCCAGCACAACCAACGCCAGTGCGATGCGGTAGACGATGAAGACATTCAGCGAGAAGCGGGCGAGGTAGCGGAGCAAGAAGGCGATACAGAGAAAGCCAACCGCGGCGGACGAAAGGATGCCCGCCGCGAAGGAAAGCGCCATGCCGTCCGGCATCCCAGCACGCATGAGCTTCGCGCCCTCGAACAACACCGCGCCGAAGGTGACCGGTGCGGCGAGCAGAAAACTGAAGCGAGCCGCCTCATCACGGCGTAGACCGCGAAACAGGCCCATTGATATCGTGATCCCGCTGCGGCTGACGCCGGGGATCAGGGCGACCGCCTGGGCCGCGCCAACCAGCAGCGCGTCGACGAGGGAGATCCGATCCAGTTGCCGCTTCTGGGTGGCGGCACGTTCCGCCAGCCACATGACGCCGGCAAACAGTATTAGCATCAACGCCGTCAGGCGCGGATCTCGAAAGGCGTTGGCTGCCAGATCTTGCAGGAGGACACCCGCGAGCACCGCGGGTACGGTTCCGGCAGCAATCAACAGACCGAGCCGTGCCAACGGGTCGGCCAGCGACCGGCGAGCAATGGCCCGGACCATCGCCGCGGCGATCCCAAAGATGTCCCGTGCGAAGTAGACGAGTACGGCGGCGAGGGTGCCGATATGGAGGGAGACATCGAAGGCGAGGTCGTTTTCCGTTTGCCAGCCGAAGAGCGCGTGAGCGATCACCAGATGGCCTGAGCTACTGATCGGCAAGAACTCGGTGAGCCCTTGGACGACCCCAAGCACGATCGCCTGTAGTACGTCCACCCGCCTCCCTGGCCCGGCCCTGCCGGACGCCGGATTGTACTCGTCGCCGGATCGGTCTGCTAGACGAAGGTCAGACGGGCGTTCTCTTGAACAACCAAGCGCGGTGCGGCCGGATTGGTGCCCGCGATCGAGACGGCTATCGGTCCATCCACCGCCGCACCTGCTGCCTGGCGGCTCACCACCGCCAACGTGGCTGCGCCAACCTGGACACCGTCTGGGCCTGCCGCCACGCCGGCGATTGCGGCAAGATCGGCCAGCGCACCCGCAACGTCACTGGCGGCGATCTCGACGCGTGCGATGCCGGTTGCCCCGTTTGGATGGACTGCCTCATCTCCGCTCGGTACCCGCAGCGCGCGCGGGGTGTCATCCTCAATCAAGAACGGCAACCAGCGGTCATCTCCCTTGACGGGCGTCGAAAGCCGCCAGGCCACCACCTGGCCGTCCGGCCGGTTGCGGGTCATTGCGAACTCCTCGGGGTAGGGCAGGCCGGCCTGACCGAGTCGGCTGACGTCCGCGGCCAACCCGGTCGTTTTCAGGCAGAGGTCGGTGACGCCACCGCCTCGTTCGAGACTGGCGAGCCAGTACCGGTTTCGGGCGTTCTCGCGGTCCAAGAAGGCATAGAGTTCGAAGTAGGAGCCATCGGCAAAGCCGACCAGGGCGTTATGACTTTGCCCACTGCCGTGCACGCCTCCCGGCTGGACCGCAAATCCAAGCTCCCGGTAGGCTGCCATCGCCTGTTCAAGATCTGCGACGACAATGACACAATGATCGATTCCAGTAATCACACGCTACCTTCCTTTGCGCCTGTCTTGACGCTCCTGGATACCCTTTTTATCATGCTGGCGCGGCCGCCTGCCGCGACACCCGGTTGGGACGCCGCCGATTGACCGTCACGAATGAAGGATCGCTTGGTTATCTCGTCGTCGAAGGGCCGGATGGTCAACGACGCGAGCAGCCGCTTGCCGGAGAGATGGCGACGATTGGGCGCTCCGAGGATAACGAGGTTATCCTGCCCGACCCCGCAGTCTCCCGTCATCATGCCCAGTTTACCGAGGGTGGTGGGCAAGCGGTCGTTCTCGACCTCGGCAGCCTCAATGGCACAATCGTCAACGGGGTCCGTCTCGCGGCTCGCCAGCCGTTTCAGCTACGCAGCGGCGATCGGATTGCAATCGGACCGTTCACGCTCACCTACGACTCACCCGCTTCGGTGACCGACGAAGTGCCGCTGGTAGGGCAGACGCGCCCGGCAGCGCGACCCACCAGGCCGGTCATCCCGCCGGAAGAAGCGGGCGAACCTGACAAAGGGGACCCAGCCACGGACGATCGACTGGACGAGGCGGACTTACCGAATCAGTTCGACGAGGGTTTCGACAACCAGCCGGTACCGGCGCCGGTTCAGGACGATGAGGATTCAGGGTTTCACACGATCGTCGCCGCGCCGACCGCACCGGCCCGGCTGATGGTCTGGGTGAACGGCGAGTCGTCGGTCTATCCACTTGGGGTCGGAGTAACGACGATCGGACGGAGCCTCGACAACAGTATCGTCGTGCCGGACCCAACCGTCAGCCGTCAGCACGCCGAGATACACTCAACCCCTGCCGGATGGGAGTTGCTCGACCTCGGAAGTGGCAACGGTATCTATCACCATGGCCACCGCATCGAGCGAAAACTGCTGTCGGACAACGACGCGTTTCGCATCGGTGAGGCCGTCCAGATCGTCTTTCTCGACAGCCTGGTCGGCGCCGCTGTCAGCCCACCGCCCGATGCCCCACAGATCGACCTGACCGGCCGCGACAGCCTGACGATTGGCCGCGACCGGAAGAACGACCTCACGCTTGGACACCCGCAAGTCTCCCGTTTTCACGCACGGATCGAGCGGCGAGATGACGACCTGGTGCTTGTCGACCTCGGGGCGACCAACGGCACCTTTCTCAATGGGAAGACGATTACCCAGGCGCCGTTGGCTGAGGGGGACCATCTTCAGATCGGTCCGTATAGCCTGACGTTGGTAGGTGGCAAACTCGCGCCGGTCTCGACCGAGGGCAATATTCGCGTTGACGCGATCGCCCTCACCCGAACCGTCGGGAGGGGGATCACGATCCTCGACCGCGCCTACCTGACGATTAAGCCTCGCGAATTCGTGGCCGTCGTTGGTGCGAGCGGGTCGGGGAAGTCGACGCTCGTCGATGCCTTGTGCGGTTTCCGGCCAGCGACCTCGGGAACCGTGCTCTACAACGGCTTGGACCTCTACCAGACCTTCGATGCGTTTCGTGCGTCGATTGGCTACGTCCCTCAAGATGACATCATCCACCGGGACCTCCCCCTTCGGCGGGCTCTTGGCTACGCGGCAGAACTCCGCCTGCCGCGCGACACCACAGCCGAGGAGCGCGAAGCTCGCATCGACGAGGTCCTCGACGAGTTTGGTCTTCGCGACCGCGAGCACACGCCGATCAACCGGCTATCGGGCGGACAGAGAAAGCGGGTCAGCATCGGCGTCGAACTGCTGACCAAGCCGAGCCTGTTCTTTCTCGACGAGCCCACCTCCGGGCTCGACCCGGCAACCGAAACCCGGATGATGCGCCTCTTGCGCGAACTTGCCGACCAAGGCCGTACCCTCGTGCTCATCACTCACGCTACCCAGAACATCCTGCTGTGCGACAAAGTCGTGTTTATGGCGCGTGGCGGTCAGATCGCTTTTCTCGGGTCGCCAAACGAGGCGCTCGACTTCTTTGGGGTTCAGGAGTTCGTCGATATTTACGACTCGCTCGACAAGGAATCGGCGCCCGGGTACTACGCCGATCGATACCAAAGCTCCGTCTATCACCGAATCCACCTCGGCGAGGTTGCGGGTCTCGATCCCCGCAGCCTCACCGAGCCAGCGCGCAAGCGCCCAAAACCGGCTGATCATGGTATATCGCGCTTGCGCCAGTTCGGTGTGCTGACCCGCCGCTCGTTTGATATTCTCATCGCCAACCGGAAAGCATTGGCGATCCTGCTCCTTCAAGCGCCGATTGTCGCACTATTGATCTCGCTGCTCTACAACCGGATGGTCTTTAGCGATCGCCCGTTGCTGGTCCCGGTCGAACAGTTGCTCGAAGCGCGAATCCCCCCACCAGTATCCCAACTGGAATGGCCGAAGAACTGCGGCCTGTCGGGCGACGAGATCGCCCGCCTTCCTGAATCGCTGCAGAGCGAGGAACGTCGTCAGCCCTGCGGTAACGCCCGCAATGGGATGATGCTGCTGTTCCTGATCTCAATCGTGTCGATCTGGCTGGGTACGTCGAATGCGGCCAAGGAGATCGTCAAGGAACTTCCGATTTATCGGCGTGAACGAATGGTCTCGCTCAAGATCGTGCCCTATCTTGGCTCGAAGCTGTCTGTGCTGGTGGGTGTTGCTTTGCTCCAGACGGTGATGCTGCTCGGAATAATCGGCGCGTTGATTGATGTGCCAACGACCGGTGTCGGGACTCCGGTTGGGATCCTCGTGACGACGATGGTGACGTTTCTCGCGGCGACCATCCTCGGTCTCTTCGTCTCGGCCATCGTTGGTACGAACGATGAAGCGGGCAATCTGGTGCCGATTCTGCTGATCCCGCAGATCATCTTCGCCGGGGCGATATTTCCTTTCCGTGAAATGGGCGACCTGGCACGCTTCATCGCAAACTTCACCTTCAGCAAATGGAGTTGGGAAGCCCTCGGCGCGATCGTCGACATCCCCCGAATTGCCCGTGCCCAGGGAGGTCAGAGCCTGACGTTGATGGACGAGGGCAAGTGGGGCCGGACATTCGAGATCACGATCCAGCAGAATCTGGCGATGCTGCTGCTCTTTTCGGCGGTGCTCCTGATCGCGTCCTATGTCGCACTCAAACGAAAGGACAGTCTCTGACCCGTGGCGCTTGATTCCCTTCCGCTCCCTGCCTGGCCGCGTGCCGGCCTGCCAAGTCGCCGCCTGGCGAGCCTGCGGCCAGCATCGTCGTTGATCGCACTCACCCTCGGCGTGGCCCTTGTGTTCATCGTCGCGTTGGCATTGGTCTGGCCGATGCTTAGTCGGCGTTTTGTCTACGACGAGGTGAGCTTCGCTCAGATGGGCCAGGCCATAGCCGAAACCGGCGTGCCGTATGCCAACGTCGGGTTCATGATCAATCACAAGGGCCAGATCGACCAGCAGTTTGAATATGGTCTCTGGCACCCGCCGCTCTATCTCTACACGCTCGGACTCACCTTCAAGTTGTTTGGCGTGAGCGAGACCAACGCCCATCTCCTTGGCGTCATGACGATGATGTTGACCGCGGTCTTTCTGCTGTTGACGGTACGCGAGGCGTTGGCCGCCCACCCCAACCGGGATGGTTTTGCGCTCTGGGCTGTCCTGCTCTACGTCTTCAATCCACTCACGCTTCAGAGCGCGCTGCTCCTTGATATCGATGGCACCGTACTTACCGTCATGTTGATGCTCCTCACCTGGTTCTTCTTACGGTTTCGCGACGGTGGCTGGCCATCACGTCTGCTGATCGCGGTCGTCTTTGCGGTTGCGCTCTCGGCCAAGATGACAACGCCGTTCTTCTTTCTCGGCGCGGTGGTCGTCTATCGGACCCTTCAAGGTAGGCTCGACCGAGGGATTGCCGAGGCGATCACGATTGGCGGCGTTGGAGTTGCGATCTTCTTGCCGAGTTGGTGGCTGGTTTGCGCCCTGACCGGTATGCCATTCGAAATGCCGTTTGAAGTACTCTCTCGTGAGTTCGAGGACGCCGCCGGCTATGGACTTCGTTCTCTCCGTACCTTCGACGCGCTGTCGTGGGCCGCGCAGCCCGCGTTGCGCTGGATGGGTCCTTTCTTGGTGCTGATCCTCGCTGGCGCCACGATCGTCCGGATGATCGACCACGGTCGCTTCTTTGTGCGCGCCTTGACGCGCGCGACCGGCCAGGCAGGCCGCCGGATGCACCTACCCGGGCGTAACTGGCGCTCCGTCCGGGCGTTTTCCCGTCCGGCGCTAGTCTCACCGGCTGACGGCGTCACCGGCGGACAAGGCGTGGACCTGCTGATTGCCCTTGCCTGGGCGTGTCTCATTGTCTACTTGGTCAAGACTGCTGGCGAATTCCCGAAGTATCACATCGCGGCGATGGCTCCATTGGCGGGGAGCGTCGCCCTGTTTTCGGCGCGCATCATTCGCCGCTTCAAGCCGCTTGAGGTGCTGCTCCACCCAGTAACAATGGCGATTCTGACCGGCTATTTCTTTTTCGAGGTTGGTTCTCGCTATGTCAACCTCTGGAGTTTTGATTTCCTGCCACCGCTGCTCTTCGCCCCGGCGTTGATCATCTTGCCAGCGATTGCTGTCGGGGTCGTGACGGCACGACGGATCGGGCCGCAGTTGGTGCTTCTCCCGGCGATGGCGTCGATCGCCTGGTCGGTGCCGGTCGTCTATGACCAGTCGACCTCGCCGACGTCGACGCATTACTTCTATGGCATCTCCGGAGGTGAAGAGATCGGCGCCCTCGCCGCTTCGCTGCTGCGTCCGGATGAGTTTTATCTTGCTTGGAAGGACGTCGCCTATTACCTCCCGAACCCAAACTACGTTGACCAGGATTCGCTCTGGCACCTGCTCAATGTCGACAAGGAGCACTTCACCGGCGACTGGTTTGGCAGACCAATCCGGGTCATCGTCATCTTCGGCCGGGACCCCTTCCTGCGCCAACAGTTCTATAGCGAGTTCGATGGACTCTATGAGGTACGGGAAGTCATCGGCGATTTTGCCCTGCTGACGCGCCTGCCGGGCCGATAGCACCGTGATCGATGTCGTGCTGCTCGGCACCGGCGGCATGATGCCGTTGCCGGACCGTTGGCTGGCGAGCGCGATGCTTCGTACCGAAGGAAGCGTCGTCCTGATCGACGCTGGTGAAGGAACCCAGATCGCGATCCGCGAACACGGGTTCGGCTTCCGCGATCTGGACGCGGTCCTACTCACCCACTATCACGCCGACCATACATCCGGCCTGGCCGGTGTACTTTTCTCAACCGCGTTCGCCGACCGGAAGGAACCAATCCTCATCGCCGGTCCACCGGGGCTGCGCCGCCTCCTTGAAGCGGTCGCGGTGTTTACCGGACGACTTCCGTTCGAGATCAACTGGGTGGAACTGCAGGACGGTTCCTCGTTCGACGTCGGACCACTCAGGATCTCCTGCTTGTTGGGCGACCATTGGGCGCCCTGCCTCGCCTATCGGCTGGATTTGCCGCGAAAGCCGCGTTTCTTGCCCGACCGAGCGCGCGACCTCGGTATTCCCGTCGAACGGTGGAAACAGCTCCAGCAAGGCGAGCCGATCCAAATTGGCGGCCGGGTGGTTGTGCCCGATGAGGTTCTCGGTCCGCCGCGCCGGGGACTGGGCGTCGGCTATGTCACCGACAGCCGTCCTACCGAGCGAATGCCCGCCTTTCTGACCAACCTCGACCTGTTGATCTGCGAGGCGACCTTCGGCGATCCCGATCACGGCGAGCGTGCGGTCGAGCGCAAGCACATGCTCTTTCGCGAAGCGGCAGCGCTCGGCGCGGCCTCCGGCGCGCGGCGGCTTTGGCTCACTCACTTCAGCCCATCGATCGCAGATCCTATGCTCTGGGCCGGACAGGCCCGTGAACGGTTCCCCGAGGTGCAAATCGGCCACGATGGCCTCAGGACGACGATTGCCTTCGACTAGCCCTCGGGCCGGTTGCCGACTTCGTCGAACACCTCGCTGACCTCAATCATCACTCGTTGCTCGGCGGCGGTCAGGACATTGGTCTCGGCCTGGGCGCGGTGAAACTCGGGAGTTTGGGCGAAGGCGTGGCGTTCCTCCTCGCTCCGCCACCAGGTGCAGTAGTAGAACACTTGTGGGTTCTCGATGCTCCGGCTCATCGATCGCTTGACGAACCCAGGTGCTCGAACCTGCAATTCGCCCTCGCGGCGCTTCCATTCGAGGAAGTCGGCTTCGCGGCCCGGTTTGATTGTGAACTCGACGTGTAGCCCGACCAATCCGTTCCTCCGGCGAGAGTACTAGCCATTCTAAGCCACGAAAAATCTTCGCATCGACCAAGCGGGCCGGTAGACTGGCAGACAGCCAACTGAGGAGGTAGCCGGTGGCCGAATTGACGCAGGTACAGCGGTACCTTATCGAGGAGTTTGCCGAAGACTATCAGTCTGGCGAACTTGAACGTCGCGAAATGCTGCGCCGGGTTGTGCTGATCACGGGCAGTATCACCGCAGCAGCAACGGTGCTGACGACGCTCGGCTGCACCCCAAGCGCCTCCCCAACCACCGCCGCACCGGCGGTCCCACCCGTGCCCACCGGTCAGGCCGTCGCGCCGGTCCGCCCGGTCGCAACCGCGACGCCGGTCGTCGGTCCGGACGCCACCGTTGCCGCAAACGACCCCGCCGTTCAGGCGCGCGACGTGACCCTGACCGGGCCGGCTGGGACGATCTTTGGCTACCTCGCTCGCCCAGCGGAAACCGGCTCCTACCCGGGTATGATCGTCATCTCGGACAATCAGGGTCTCGACGCCGTATGCGAGGAGAATACCCGGCGGATCGCGAAACTGGGCTTCATCGCACTCGCCCCGGACCTGACCTCGCGGGCAGGAGGTACCAAGGCGCTCGCCGACCGGGCGCGGATCGCCGCCGCCTTTGGCCAGACGCCCGCCGACGATCTCACGGCTGACTTGATCGCCGGTGTCGCATACCTGAAGAACCAGCCCGGGGTCCTGGCGTCGAAGATCGGGGTCTTTGGTTTCTGCGTCGGCGGCAATTTCAGCTATCGGTTGGCGGTCGCATCGCCGGACATCGTCGCGGCCACGCCGTTCTACGGTCCGCCGCCACCCCTCGATCAGGTGCCGAACCTGCGCGGCACGGTCTGGGCGGTTTACGCCGGAAACGACGCGCGGGTCAATGCATCGATCCCCGATCTCGACGCAGCGATGAAGAGCGCTGGCAAGAACTTCAGCTACGAAGTCTTCCCCGACACCGCGCACGGCTTTCACCGCTCGACCGACAACCCGGTCCACATGGCTCAGGCAAAGCTCGCCTGGCAAAAGATGGTCGACTTCATGACCAAGCAACTCAAGGCGTAGGAGTGGTTAGCGGAGGATTGGCCGGATGTCGCGGCTATAAACGGTGACATCCGGCGGGTCGTCCTGCGGCAACGAGCGGAAGTATTCGATCGAGGGCCGGTCGTCGGTGATGATCGGCCCTGGTCCGATCTTCGCCCGCACTTCCTCGCCGGTGGCATTGAAGCGTCCGAGGAAGTCATTCGGGCTGGTGATACCTGCTTCCTTAAGGACGGCGGCGACCTGTGGGTCGGCAAAGCGCGCTTGCAGGCGCGCCCGGTCGATCACAATGGGCGAATTCGAGCCGATGATCAGGTCGCCACTTTGCCAGAGCGTCGCATAGGGAAAGGCGGTCAGGAAGGTGCGCAGGATCATCTTGTACTGGTAGTCCGAGAATGGCGGTATCCATTGTGTCATGACGCCGTTCTCGGTCAGCCGGCTGGATACAAGCTTGTAGTACTCCAGCGAATAGAGTGTCGCTGACCCCGCATCATTTGGCCGGATTGCGTCGCCGGAAACGACATCGTACCGCTGGTTGGTCAGCATCAAATAGTTCCGAGCATCGGCCTGGCGGATCGACACGTTTGGTAGGTCGAAAAACGCATAGTTGACGTGGCCGAAAAAGCGGACGGCCTCGATTACCGCGTCTGAGAGTTCGGCCGCATCGACCTGAACGCCCGGATGCTGCGAGATCGCCCCGGCTGTCGCTCCGCCGCCGATCCCGACAATCAAGGCTCGCTTCGGATCGGGATGCACCAGCATCGGCATATGGCCGAGCAGCCGGTGAAACTCGACCAACCCTGGCTCGTCACGCGCCTGGCCACGGCTGTTGGTATAGAGCGTGATGTAGTTGTCGGCTGGGTTCCGAACCACCGTAACCGAGCTTTCCACACCCTCGCGATACCAAACGACCTCCTGATTCGGAAACTTTGTCGCGAGGACATTCTGATACAGGTCGGGCGTCGCCTGGACGGCCAGCGAGAAGACCACCGCCCCTGCCGCCGTCAGACCCAGCTTCCACGCCCAGTGGGTTCGCTTTCGTGGCGCGAGCCAGAGGACGAGCGCTCCGGCTAGCACCGACCCGCCGGCGAGCAGGAAGAGACTCTTCTGACTGGAGAGGACTGGGATCAGGACAAACCCAGCCACCGCGGACCCGAGGATCGAGCCAACGAGGTTCGACGCGTAGAGCGTTCCGACCCGCTGGCCAGCATCGTCGGAGTCTCCGAGGTAAAGAGTCGCTGCGACCGCGAACGTCATCCCCGAGAAGAACATCGCCGGAGCAATCGCCGCCGCCGCCGCGAAAATCGACCGGTAATCTTCATACTGGAGAGCGAACGACAGCCATTCCCAGCTTTGGAGTGTCTCGATGGCGGCTTCGAGATTGCCCAGCACTCGCACCGACAACAATGCGCAGAGCCCGATCGCAAACTGAAGCAAGGCAAAGACGATCCACCAGTTGATGTAGCGCCCAAGTGAGCCGAGGATCGGCCCGAGCACGTAACTCCCGACGGCGATCCCGAAGAGAACCGCCGCCAACATGATCGTGAACGAGTAGGTCACATTCTCAAAGAAGATCCCGAGCAGCCGGAACCAGATAACCTCGTAGCCCAGCGCGAAAAAGCCGGACAGCCCAAAGGCAAGAAACACCGCCGACCCGCTCAGTCCGGCCGACCTGGTCGAACTGAGCATATGGACGATGGCCGACAACACGAGGGCGCCGAGACCGATGGCGATGTTGATCACCGCCGCAGTCTGGATGCTGCCCTGGACGCCCGAATTGGCGATCAAGACAAACCCGGCCGCCACCGCACCGACGATCGCGCCGGCGGTATTGATTGCATAGAGCAAGCTGACGCTACAGCCGAGTGAGCCTCCGCTCAGCAGGGTCGACCGCAAGATCACCGGCAATGTCGCGCCCATCAAGGTGGTCGGAACCAGCAGGATGGCAAAGGCGAGCACCAGTCGGATCGCGTCCGGCAGAAATGCCGCGGCCGTCCCAAGGGGACCGAACGGTGCGAGGGTCGTAGAGACCCCTTCACTCCAGTGATAGATCGCGGGATAGGCGTCCCGCAGCCAACCAAACGCGGAGGGTGTCAGGAGTCCGGTTGCGCCGATGCCGATCTCGATGAAACCGTAAGCAACCAACGGGTTGGTGAGGCGGTGTGCCAGCCGTCCGGCCAGATAACTGCCGACCGCCAGTCCAAGCATGAACCCGGCCAGCACCGCGCTGACCGCTTGGACGGTTACGCCAAAGATCAGGCTCAGAATGCGAACCCAGGCGACCTGGTAGATCAGACCGGCCGCGCCAGACGCGAGGAAGAAGCACGCCACGACCACAATAAACAAGAGCGTGCCGGCCTGCGTGCCGAGGAACGAAGCGATCCGCGACATCGGCGGAAGGCGCATCGCGCTCGCCGGGGCTTTTTCGGCCCGAAGTGCCACGCAGTCCTCCAGGAACGTCACCGATCGCCGGCCGGCTCGCGGCGGCGTCCCCCTCGGGGCTGTGGCATGATAGCAACGAGAGGGGGAAAGATCACCAGAACCCGATCCCGGCCTCGATACCGCACCGGATAGGCTAGGATGGGCGAAACACCATGCGGGAGGAACGGGCGTGTCGACTGAGCCGCCAATTCTCTACTGGGATGACCTCACCATTGGCGACGAATTCTGGTCGCCTGCCCGCACGATGACCGAGGCCGATCTGGTTTGGTTCTGTAGCTGGACCGGCGATTGGCTCCCGATCCACTCCGACGAAGAGTTCGCCAAGCGGTCCGAGTTCGGCCGACGGATCTTCCATGGGCAAGCCGGCTACGCCATCGCCACCGGGCTCGTATCACGGTCCGGGCTGCACAACGGAGCAATCGTCGTGCTCGAAGCGACCCTGCGGTACCGCAAGCCGCTGTTCGTTGGCGACACTATCCGGGTACGCAATATCGTGGAAAACAAGCGCGAAACCAAAAAGGCCGACCGCGGCATCGTCTGGTACGGCGTCTCGATCATCAATCAGAACAACGACGTGATCACCGACGGACCGTGGACCTTTCTCGTCCGACGCCGGCCGGAGGCCTGAAGAGCGCATGAGCATCGAGCACGTTGGAATGAACCCGGGCTTCACCCACCACAACCTTGCCCCAGAGGTCGAGGCGCTCGGCTTCGATTCGATCTGGGTGAGCGAGCATATCGTCTTCCACGGCGCCGTCGCCGAGTCGATGACCGTCCTCAGCTATTATGCCGCCGCCGCCCCCACCCTCAAACTCGGAACAGCGGTCTACCTGATGCCGCTTCGTCACGCGATGATCACCGCCAAGACCGCCGCCACCCTCGACTACATCTCCGGCGGCCGTCTCATCCTTGGTATCGGCGTAGGCGGAGAGTACCCGAAGGAGTTCGAAGCCTGCGGCGTGCCGATCAAGCAGCGTGGCGGACGTACCGATGAAGCAATCATCGCATCCAAGAAACTCTGGAGTGGTGAGCCGGTTTCGCACGAAGGGAAGTACTACTCCTTTAGCGACGTCAAACTCGAACCACCGCCAGCGCAGCCGGGTGGTCCACCGGTCTGGGTGGCCGGGCGGTCCGATGCCGCCATTCGGCGCGCTGCCTTGCTCGGCGATGGGTACCTGCCCTATCTGTTTACCCCGGAGCGCTACCGCGCGAGCCTCCAGAAGGTCAACGAACTCGCCGCTGCGGCAAAGCGTCCACCCGACGCAATCACTCCCGCTCATTACGTCCAGTTCCACCTCGGTTCGTCGACGGAGGAGTCACGAAAGGTGGCCGGGGATATGATGTCGGCGAACTACAACCAGGACTTTCACTCACTGGTCGAGAGATTTCTGGCATTGGGGACGGCAGCGGACGCGGCGGAATTTATCTACCGCTTTGTCGATGGTGGCGCGAAGACGATCATTCTGATCCCCGCCTGCGCACCAGAGGCGGTACCCGATCAGGTGCGCCGGGCCGGTGAGGACCTTCTCCCCCTGCTGCGCGGCGCCCATCGCTCTTGAATTGCCTCGCCAACCAACTCAAGACCGGAGGGCGTAACTTGACAGTCGGCTTCGTCGGCGTCTGAGGGCCACCAGCGAAACCGGTCAAGATCGATCGCCCCGTCCGGGCCCGGCACGATCCCTTCGTCGAGAAGAAGCAACCGTTGATAGTCTGACGAGTGGTCGTAGCTGCGAATGCTGATCCGGCCAAGCCGGTTGATCACCCGCCACCAGGGCACCTCGTCCGGGTTTGGCAAGTGATGGAGTGCGCTGCCGACCGCCCGGGCGGCGCGAGGAAGACCGAGAGAGGCGGCAACCTGCCCGTAGGTCATCACCCGCCCCTCTGGGATCTTCGATACGAGGCAGGCGACGCCCTCCCGGAAGTTCATGGCTCGATCTGCGCTCCATCGCGTTCAATCTGAAGGTGAAGCACGCGCCCGGTGATGCCGTTGGCCGCAGCGGCATCCTGCATCGCCTGGGAGACCTCGCCGATGTGCTGGTCAACCAAGGCGAGCACACTCGGCCCAGCACCCGAAAGCGCAGCAAGGCGAGCGCCGGCGCGGCGGGCGCCATCCAGTATGGCCGGTAGGGCGGGAATCAGCGCAGCACGCGCTTCCTGATGCAGACGATCCTCCCCCGCGACGGGCAAGAGATCGCGGCGGTCACCCCAGAGCGCCGCGACCAGCAGCGCGGTGCGGCCAAGATTGAACACCGCATCGGCGCGTGAGACGGTCTCCGGCAGGACGCCTCGCGCCTTCGCAGTAGACAGGCGCCGAGCCGGTACGAAGACGAGTGCAGACAGTTCACGGGCGATCGGCACCGAGGCAACTCGGACGCTATCCGCCATCACGGCGACCGTGCAGCCGCCGTAAACTGCGGGCGCGACGTTGTCCGGATGTCCTTCGATCTCGGCGGCTCGACTCACCAACTCCTCGCGACCAAGCGTCACTCCAGCAAGCGCCGCACCGGCGAGCAGTCCACCAACAATCGCCGTGCTGCTACTGCCCAGACCGCGCGAGAGCGGCACCCGGTTGTCCAGTTCCAGCGCGAAGGCCGGGGCAGGCCGTCCGGAAAGCTGGTAGCCAATCGCGGCGCAGCGGTAGACCAGGTTCGACGGGTCGCGCCGGAGGTCTTGGTCGCCTTCGCCTGAGACCTGCACCGAGGGAACCGTCGCTTCGGCGATCCGAACCCGGTTATGGAGTTCGAGCGCCAGCCCCAGGCAATCGAATCCCGGCCCCAGGTTCGCGCTGCTCGCCGGGACGCGAACGGCGATGCTCATTTGCCGCGCGCCTTCGCGATGCGCGCCCGGACATCTCGGATCTGCTGCTGGAGTTCAGCAACCAAGCGAACCCGATGCTGCTCCTCAAGCGACTCATACTCAGCGAGGAGTTCGGCGAGTTCGTCGCGCATCCGTTGTATGGTTTCGGCCTGCTCGTCGACCCGGCTCGCGAGGCTGGCTCTCCGGTCATCGACCTGCCTCGCGAACCGGTGCGCCTCGTCGATTTGTTGTCCCTGGTCTGCGGCGCGGGTCTCAAGGTCATGGACAAGTTTTTCAACTCGGACCGTCGTCACGCGAATCAGATGGAGTTGCTCTTCGAGCAACCGCCGTGCCTCTTCTTCTGCCAGCACGGCGCTCATCTGCTCTTCATTGTGGAGAACTCGGTCGGAAAGGATCTTTAGCTGGTCGGTCAGGGTTTCGTCCTGGCGTTTGAGCACGTCGATCTGAAGTTGGAGGTCGCCCGCCCGCTCATCGATACGGCGCTCGCGCTCAACCCCGATCTGGATGCGCTGCCCAAGTTGGACGACCTCTGCCTGGAGCACATCGTGGGCAGAAGTTGCTGTTTGGACAGACTCGACGATCCGTTTCTGCGCGTCACCAAGGTTCTGGATCTTGCCAGGGACGGGGTCGAATTCATGCCGAAGGGCATCGAGACGATGCCAGGCTTCGGCGAGGATCGTTCGGAGTCGGTCAACCTCGCCCTGATCAGCGGTCCGATGCCGCTCGGTGGCCGTGCGGAGGTCGTCGAGGGCGTCTCGGTACTGGCCAACCCCGCCCTCGACGCTCTTGACGGCCTCGTCGAGATGGGCAATCTGGTTGAACTTCGCGGTCAGGGTGGCAAGTTGGTCATGCGTCACCCGGAGTTGGTCGGCGTAGTCACGCAGGAAACTCAGCATCTGGTCGTGCTGCGTCTGAACGCGGGTCAATGCGGCTTTCGCCTGACGCGCCTCGTCCTCAAGCCAAGTCAACGTCCCATTCAGGCGGCTCAGTTCGAGCGGCTGCACCCTAGTCCTCCACACGCAGGAAGCTGGCCACCGTCGGAACCGCCGCGAGACGACCGATCGCCTCGACCGTTTGATGCATCGCCGATTCATTCGCCGTATGCGTCAGCACTACCAACTCAGCGGTGCCCGCAACGGCATCCGAGGCGACCTGGATGACCGAGGCAATACTGATGGTGTGGTCGCCAAACTCACGGGCGATCTGAGCCAAGACCCCCGGCTGATCGGCGACGATCAGGCGCAAGTAATATCGTGAGGTGACCTGGTCGATTGGCACAACGGGCGTTGCCTGACGCGGTAGAGATTGAACCACAGGCGATTCGCCACGAACCAGACACTGGACGAGATCGACGACATCGGCGACGACCGCGCTGGTGGTTGGTTCTGCGCCCGCGCCGCGGCCGTAAAGCATCAGACGACCGACCAGGTCGCCTTCGATCTCGACACCGTTGAACACCCCGTCGACCTTTGCGAGGAGTCGATCGCGCGGGATCAAGGTTGGGTGGACGCGCGCCTCGATCCCCTTTACGTCGCGGCGCGCCAACGCCAGCAGCTTAATTGCGTAACCGAGATTGGCAGCGTACTCGAAATCGCGTGCTGACAGCCCACGGATCCCCTCGCGATAGATCTGGAAGGGCCGGACGTCGGCGTGAAACCCGAGTGAGCTGAGGATTGCGAGTTTGTAGACCGCATCGTGGCCATCGACATCGGCGGCCGGATCGGCTTCGGCATACCCGAGCGCCTGCGCCTCGGCAAGCGCGGACGAGAATTCGCTGCCTTCACTGGCCATCTTGGTCAGAATGTAGTTGGTTGTCCCGTTGATGATCGCCCGGATCTCGTGGATCTCGTTGGCGCTCAGGTCGTGTTGAAATACGGCAATCATCGGAATACCGCCGCCAACGCTCGCCTCGTACTTGATCGCGACGCCGTGCGCTGTGGCCGCCCGCAGCAGTTCCGGACCGTGTTTGGCAAGGACTTCCTTGTTTGCCGTGACGACATGCTTTCCGTTGGCGATCGCGCGTTGAATAAAGCTCAGTGCCGGATCTTCGCCGCCGATGACTTCGACGACGATGTCGATTTCGGGGTCGTCCAGGACGTCATCCGGGTTGGTCGTTAGGCACATCGGATTGAACCGAACAGCGCGAGGCTTGTCCCGGTCGCGCACCAGAACTCGCCGGATGGTGAGCGAGGCGCCGAGGTGGCCAAAGAGCGCCTCGCTCTTGGCAGGCAGAATCCGAGCCACGCCACTGCCCACGGTGCCAAGGCCAAGCAGGCCGATCGAGATACGATTCCGTGCGCCCACGGACCCTCCCGGGGATTGCCTATTCGCCGCTCAGCCAGCCGAGCCAGCGAGGATCAACGTTACCTCATCATCTCGCCCAACGACGTCGCGGACCCCGCGAATGGTAAATCCCTGTCGATGGAGAAACCGTATCGCCGGGTAGTTCCGCGCTTCGACCGTCGCCTCGAGGATACGATAGCCGCGCCGACGAGCCCAATCGCGCGCCTCGCCTAACAGGCGAGCGCCCAGCCCGAGACGTCTCCAGGCCTGGTCGACGACCAGCATATCAACCGACGCGCACCGGTGGTCTTCCCGCAGCAAGATGTAGGCAACGATCTGGGCATCTTCCAGCAAGAGTGCGAGGCTGGCGCGTTCGAGCCGCTCGTCGAGCGGCGGCTCGATCGGAAATCCGTCGATATTTCGTGGGCGTGGAAGCGTTGCCGGGCGTAGGCGCAGGCTCGTTTCGTCACCCCAATCGTGCCGCTCGAGTTGCCAAACTCCATCGGTGCAGTACCCAGGGTCCAGGTCGAGGCACGCTAGCACGTCATCTTCGACCATCCGCCTCGTTCGCAGCACCAAACCAGTATAGGTGGCTGCGAGCAAGCAGTCAGCCGGTTCCACGCCTCGTCCGATGACGGAAAGGACCGAGAGTTCGTGGGAGTCGGCGAGACGCCGAGGACGGACCATCGAGGGACCCTGGCAGTCGATCCAGTTCGCCCCCAGTCACTGGTGATTGACGACTGAAACAACACTCCGCCGTCAGATGCCACGAACCCCATCGCCGATCCGCGTTTCTGGCTATGCCTGGCCATGCCAATTCTCTACACATCAGGGTGCGCCAGACGCGGCAACGGCTGCGTCTTGCGGCGAGGGGAGCAGTCCGCTCGTAGCGCGTCTGGCAGCCTCGGAACCGTGGTTTGAGCCAGATTGGTTGGTCTGGCTGAAATGCCCTTGATATACTTGCCTCGCCTTCCGCGGTGCGCGAAGCGGAGCCTCCATGCCCTACGAAGTAGTCATCGGCCTCGAAGTCCACGCTCAACTGGTCACCAAGACCAAGATGTTCTGCTCTTGCAGCGCGGACTATGCCGATTCGCCGCCGAACAGCACGGTTTGCCCAGTCTGCCTCGGGATGCCGGGGGTGCTGCCCGTCGCCAACCGCAAGGCGGTTGAATTCACGATCATGACTGGATTGGCGTTGGGTTGTTCGATCCCGGACTGGGCGAAGTTCGACCGCAAGAACTACCCCTATCCAGACCTCATGAAGGGTTACCAAATTTCTCAGTTCGACGCGCCTCTGTGTGTCAACGGTGCGCTGACGATCGTCGGGAAGGACGGGGTGACCCGGCGCGCCGGGATTACTCGCGTTCACCTCGAAGAAGATACCGCTCGTCTACTCCACCGCACCGATGAGAATGGTCAGTCTCACTCGCTTATCGATGTCAATCGCGCCGGGACTCCATTGATGGAGATCGTTGGCGAGCCAGACTTGCGCACACCCGAAGAAGCTCGCCTGTATCTCCAGAAGCTCCGCCGGATCCTGCGCTATCTTGGCGTATCGACCGGAAACATGGAAGAGGGCAGCTTCCGCTGCGATGCCAACATCTCCCTTCGTCCCTTTGGCGAAACCCGCCTCGGCGCAAAGGTCGAAGTCAAGAACATGAACAGCTTTTCCTCCGTCGAAAAGGCGCTTGAGTTCGAAATAAGGCGGCAGACCGAGTTGCTCGACCGAGGGGAGCGGATCATCCAAGAGACGCGAGGCTGGGTGGAGGACAAGGGATACACCGTCGGTCAGCGTAGTAAGGAACAGGCGCACGACTATCGCTATTTTCCCGAGCCAGACTTGCCGCCGATTGTCGTGAGCCGTGCTTGGGTCGACGAGATCCGTGCTCGAATGCCGGAGCTTCCGGACGAAAAAGAAGCTCGCTACCAATCGGCGTTGGGTCTGAGCGCCTATGATGCCGTCCAACTTGCGGCCGACCGAGGGACCGCCGAGTACTTCGAGAAAGCCGTCGCCGCGTCCGCCGACGGCGCGGCGCGAGCGAAGGCGCTGGCCAACTGGATCATCAACGACGTGAATGGCGCACTCAATGCGCGCAACGAGGAACTCGACGCCCTACTCGTCAGCCCGGCGGCGCTCAACGGACTGCTTGATCTGATCGACAACGGTACGCTGAGTGTCAAGATCGCCCGCGACGTTTTCGGGAAGATGGTTGAGACAGGCCAGCCGGCGCAGGCAATCGTCGCCGAGCAAGGGCTCGAACAGATCTCGGACGACTCGGTAGTTTTGAACGCCATATCCGCCGCCATCGCCGAACATCCGAAGGCCGTCGAAGACTATCGGGCTGGCAAGACCGCCGCGCTCGACTTCTTGTTTGGCAAGGTGATGAAGGCAACCCGCGGCAAGGCAAATCCACAGCTCACCCGACGCTTGCTCGGTGACCAGCTTGGCGCTTTGTCGCGGTGATCGACTGGCGGGTCGTCCGCGCCACCGCCCACCGCACCGTCGGGACAAACTGGCTCGAGGTCGGGGCGCCGCTTGACCAGGTCCGACGCCAGTATTCTGACTACGTCGCCGATGCCAAGGCTCTGATCGCGGAGTTTACCGGCTGGACGCTGCCCGTCGGCCCAGAAACCGTCGAAGTCGCCGACCGTGAGGCTTGGGTCGACGCAAACATCGGCCAGTTCCGTCGCCTGTTCGATACGCTCGCGCCGACGCTCTTTCCGGAGCCCGGAAGCGGACCGGTTAACCAGATCGTCGCGGGCGCGGGCGTTCTGGCAATCTCGGTGCAAGTCGGTCTCCTCCTCGGATTCTTGTCCCGGCGGGTGCTCGGCCAGTTCGACGTCGCCTTTCTCGGAGCGGCCGAGGATCGGCGCGTGCTGTTCGTCGAGCCGAATATTCAACGCGCGGTTGCGCTGATGAAAGTAAACCCGAACTCGTTTCGCTTCTACCTTAGTCTCCATGAGACGACCCACGTCGCTGAGTTCGGCGCTCACCCGTGGCTGTCTGACTACCTGATGGGGCTTCTCAAGCAATACCTTGGCACTCTCGGCGATGACCCGCTCGCGGCGCTGAGTGCGCGACTGGTCCAACGTCGGCCCGACTCGGGCGGCGCGATCGGCCTCTTGATGACTGATGAGCAGCAGGCGATCTTCAATCGGCTGCAAGCGGCGATGAGCTTGATCGAAGGATATGGCGACTACGTGATGCACCAGATTGCGCCGCGCCGCCTCGCCGATGCCGCCGAACTCCATCACAAGTTCGCCGAGCGGCGCAAGCGCCGATCACCGTTCGAACAACTCGTCTTTCGGATTACCGGGTTGAATTTGAAACTGGCGCAATATGCCGCCGGTGAGCGGTTTGTGGAACAGATCGCCGAGATCGCCGGTCACGAGGCCACAACCGTCGCCTGGCGCGACTCCAATTCGCTGCCGACGTTGGACGAAATCCAGGAGCCGGCGCGCTGGCTTGACCGGCTGGCGATCGCGTCGGCGCGGAGCAGGTAACCCCCGGCGGTGCTACGGGGAGGCGCGCTGCCGGTAATCGTGGCGGCATGTATAGCGCTCGGGTTCGGGTTGCGGATTGCCGGGCTTGGCGCGCAAAGCCTCTGGTACGACGAGGGCTTCAGCATCTACCTTGCCAAACAGCCGCTTGGTGAGATCACCCGCCTGACCGCCGGCGACATTCATCCTCCCTTGTACTACTTCCTGCTTCATGGATGGATCGCGCTCGCCGGGACCAACGAATTTGCCCTGCGCTACCTGTCGTTGCTCCCGTCGGTACTAACGGTCCCGGTCGTGGCGCGGTTTGCCGGACGCGGCGGGCGTTCCGCCGCGGCGCTCGGCGCCCTGGTTGCGGCAGTCGCTCCCACAGCAGTCTGGTATGGCCAGGAAACACGGATGTACTCCTGGCTGGTGTTGCTGGTGGCGATCTCACTCGACTGCTTCCTTTCCCTACTCGAGCGACGTGGCCGGGTCTGGCCAGCCGCAATCGGCTGGGTCTTGGCGTCGTCGTTGGCCATTTACAGCCACTTTTACGGGGCGTTCGTCGTCGCTGCCCAGGCGTTGGTTGCGGCGCTCTGGGTGGCCGTCTGCGTCCGAAGCAGGCCGGCGATCCGGCGAGCGGGTTTGCTCGGGTTCGGCTTCGTGCTTGTCGCGGCGTCCTACCTCCCCTGGTTAGGGCCAGCGACGACCAGGCTCGACGGCGACCAGAGTTACTACCAAGGCACGATCGACCCCTGGCTGGTGGTGCGCGAGTCATCGATCGCGCTCACCGTCGGAGCCACCCTCGATGGACCTCTTGTGCCGATCGGACTCGCGATTGTTGGTGGGGCGATGACGCTTGGGCTCTGGACGCTCCGACGCCAGCCGGTGACAGCCACACTTCTCGCGGCGGCGATTGTCGTACCGTTGCTGCTGTTGCTCATCGTCAGTTGGAGCCGGCCGAAGTTTCACCCGCGCTACCTCCTTATCACCCTTCCAGCAATGCAGGCGTTGACGGCAGTGGGACTTGCCAGCATCACATCGCAACGGCGGCGGCGTTGGGCGGTTCTTGCCGGAGCAGGAGCCATCGGCGGCCTCACGGTTATCTGGGGCGTTTCTCTCGTCAACGCGGCGACGGACAGCCGGTTTGCCCGAGACGATTGGCGAGCGGCGGTCAGCGCACTCCAAACGGCGCCGGGCGATGCCGTCGCACTGGTATCCGGCCACGCCTTTCCGGTGTTCACCTACTACTATGGCGACCGGCCGTACACGCCGCTGCCTAATGGCTTCACTCTCACCACCAACGCCACACTCGGCTACAACCTTGCTCACACGCTCAATGAGATCTCCTCGAACGCCACCCGGATCTGGGTTGTCCGCTGGCAGGATGACGTGGTCGACCCGAACGGGTTTCTTGGCCGCCTCCTCGCCGATGGCGCCGACCGCGAGGACCTTGCTGCCGCACCGCACGGTGTCGGGCTGGAACGCTATCGGTTTCGGCCCGGCGCCCGCTTTCTCGCCGAGCCAGAGATCGACCGTCCCCTCGCCGTGAATTACGACAACGCGCTGACCCTCCTCGGCTTCGATGGGGCGGCGTCCATCGACGGAGCGCTGACGCTGCCCGCCGGTGGCGCCGGAATGTTGACGCTCTACTGGCGCGCCGAGCGTGCGTTGGGCGCCGACTACAAGCTGGTCTTGCGGATAGTTGACGAGCGGGGGCTCATCTGGGGCCGAACCGATCGGCGGCCGGCGGCCTACTACTATCCGACAAACCGTTGGAAACCGGGCGAGATCGTCTTTGGCGACGTGGCGATCCCGCTGGAGCCAACGACCCCACCAGGGGACTACCACATCGAGGTGGAGGTCTACGCCGAGAACGGCTCGAAAATCGTCCCATTGGACATCCGCGACAGCCTCGGCAATCCTGCCGGGCAATCCGCCGAGATCGCACGGCTTCGGATCGAGCCCCCCACCGATCGCCAGCCGGACTTCCTGACCAGCCGTCAGATGTCGGCGGTGCTTGGTCCGGTCGTCCTTGCTGGAACCGACCTTCCCGAACACAACGGTGTCGCCCGGCCCGGCGAGACGATCGTCATGAGCGCATTCCTTCGTCCCGGTGGTCGCAGCGATGGCAGCCCGCGCCTCCGTCTTGAGCAAGACGGCCGACCCGTTTCAGACCTGGCAGTCGAGCCAATCCCGGGCTTTCCGGTCGCCGATTGGCCGTCCGGTTGGACCTGGCGGGCGGCCTGGCCGGTGCGCCTACCGGCGAGCCTGGCGGGCGGCGAACTCATCGCGGGATTGGCCGATGAAAGTCGATTCGTTCCGTTGACCCGACTGACCATCGATGCCGGAGAGCGGAGCTTTTCCCTGCCCGAGAGGATCGCCAACCGTACCGACGTCCACTTTGGTGACGTTGCGATTCTGAGAGGGTGGGAAGCCAGAATCCGTGCGTCTCCCGGCGACAGTATTGCGGTTCGCCTGGTCTGGGAAGCGCTCAGCGCGACCGATCGTCCGCTCAAGATCTTCGTCCACCTCGTCGACGGATCTGGCCGGGTGGTTGCCCAGCGAGACGGCGTCCCAGCAGATGGCCGTTGGCCAACGACAAGCTGGGTCGCCGGGCAAGTGATTGAGGACGGCGGTCCGGTGCAGGTGCCAAATGGGATTGCCCCAGGCGATTATCGGATCGTGGTTGGGATCTACGACGAGCGCAGCGGATTGCGGCTCCCAGTTGGCACATCCGACAGCCTGACGCTCGGCGTCGTGACCATTGGCTAGGCTATACTCGCAAAAACCGGGCCGAGGGACGCATGCCACCGCTTGAAGGCGCAGAGAATCTCTGGCTCGCCAAGGCCCTGTTCGATCTCGGCGGAATCCAGTTCGGCAGCTTCACCCTTCCCCGTGGCACGATTGAATCACCGGTCTATGTCGACCCACGGGTCTTGATCAGTGAACCCGAGGTGCTGCGACGCACCGCCGCGGTGATCGCCCACGAAACCGCCTCCGGTTCGCTCCGTCGGCGCCCGCGTGTTTCGCCGTTTACGCTGGTCGCCGGTGTTCCGTTCGGCGGCTTGCATCTCGCAACCGCCTACTCGCTGATGTCCGGCACCCCGATGATCTATCCGCGTCCGCCGCGCACCGGCGGGATGGGTGACATCATCGAAGGGAGATATCAAGAGGGCCAGACGGTCCTCATCATCGACGACCTGATCACCCACGGCAGCAGCATCCTTCAGACCAAGTCCTTGCTCGAGGAGGCTGGACTGCGGGTGCGGGACGCGGTGATCCTCGTCGATCGCGAAGCGGGCGGTTCGGAGCGTCTCCGTCGCCACGGTGTCAACCTGGTTGCAATACTCAAACTCAAGACCGTACTCAATCACCTCCGCGCTCTCGAACTCGTCTCGTCCGAAGATTTCGAGCGGAGCATGACCTACCTCGAGGGGAAGCATCCCGACGAGCCAACCAGCGACTACACCGGTCTCCCTTCCTAAGCAGACAAGCTAACTGCTAGCCTTACTCAAGGCCATACGCTAGGCTGCGAATGCGGGCAATGACCGGGGCGCGGTGCGACGATTCGGGCTGACATTCCTTCTGGTTGCGCTCCTTCTGCTGACTGGCTGCGGGCGTGGCCGTGCCTTGCCCGACGATCCGGCGCTTGGTCTGGGCACCTTTCCCACGCCGTCCGCGACGCCACCGGGTTCGGCCTTGTCGGCGCCGGTCCCGAGCGCTGAACAGCCCGTCGTCTCGCCGACCAGTCTCCCGGTATTGGCGCCGCCACGGTATGTCCTGCCGACGATTGCGGCGCCCACCTTCGTGCCGTCGGCCACGCCCGAGCCAAGTGCAACGTCCATCCCAACCGAACCGGCCCGTCCAGACGTTCAGGTGCGAGGGGGCGGCGGCCAGGTCGACCTGACGCCCTTTGCCGCGCCGCCAGAGCCGCCGACGCCTGCACCGCGCGATACCCCGGTCGTCCGACCAGCCTTCACTGCCACGCCGCGGCCAACCAACACACCTGAGCCGTCACCGACGCCAACCGAGACGCGGGTTCCCACTGCCACGCGGGTTCCGCCGCAGACCCCGACGCCAACCCATCCGTTTGCGGTTGAACGGACCTATAGCGCGCCGAACTGCTCAGCGACCGAAGTGCGCGGCCGATTTGTCGATAAGTCCGGCCGTGGGGTAAGCGGCAATGTCGTCCGAGTGACCGCGCTCCACAAGGACAGCGCCCCAGTACTCAGTTTGCCCAGCCGTGCCGATGGCTCCTACGAGGTTACGCTGGCACAGGGACCGGATGCTGGCCGCTGGCAGGTCCAGGCGCTCGCCCCGGGAGGTCAGGTCTTTTCGGCGGCGGTTGTCGTTGAAACGACGGCGGGCGAATGCCGAGCCAAGAACGGCGCCCAGACCATCTACGTCGAGTACCGCCAGGTCAAATAGCTCGACGGGGTCCCTTTCCTCGACCCACCGTCGGCGATCTGGCCAGGCAAGTAACCCGCGGTGCCCGCTGGAAACACGCTGCGATTCGTGGATGCGGGGGCGGGTCGACTACTCGGCGATGCCCAGTCGTTTGCCATAGAGACGCTGGTAGAACTGGCGAAACTCACCGTTGCGGATCGGCCGCCACCACAACTCATTGTCACGATACCAGGCGACCGTGGCAGCGATCGTCTGGATAAAACTGCGCTTCGGCTGCCAGCCAAGCGAGCGGATCTTGGAAGTCGCAACGGAATAGCGACGATCGTGGCCCGGACGGTCTTCGACCAGCCGAATGAGGCTCGTCGGCCGGTCGAGCAAGCGCAGGATTTCATCCGCGAGGGTGAGCGTGTCAATCTCTTCGTCGTTGCCGATGTTGTAGATCTCGCCCGAGACCCCACGCTCAAGGACGAGCGAAATCGCCGTGCAATGATCCTCGACATAGAGATAGTCGCGGATCGCTTTCCCATCGCCGTAGATCGGAACCGGTTGCCCGTCGATTGCGTTGGTGATGAACAGCGGGGTCGCCTTCTCGGGATACTGATAAGGACCAATGGTGTTTGCCCCGCGGGTGACGACGACATCGAGCCCATAGGTTGCCACATAGGAAAGAGCGATCAGTTCGCCGCCGGCTTTGGCGGCCGAGTAGGGGCTGCGCGGCTCGAGCGGGTCACCTTCGTGTGAATTACCGCTCAACACTGCTCCATAGACCTCGTCGGTCGATACTTGGAGGAAGCGCCGGACCGCGTTGGTCCGGCAGGCTTCGAGCAAGACGTAGACGCCGTGGACATTCGTCCGCAAGAAGGCGGCCGGGTCGAGAACCGACCGGTCGACGTGGCTTTCGGCAGCGAAGTTCAGGACGGCGTCGAACGCCTCCGCTCCGAAGAGCCGGGCAACTGCCTCGCCATCGGCAATGTCACCCTGAACGAAGCGAAATCGTGGGTCGTCGTCGAGCCCAGCCAGATTGGCGAGGTTGCCGGCATAGGTCAACTTGTCGAGCACCACCAGACGCTCGATCGCCGGGTCCTGCAGTGCAAGGCGAACCCAATTGCTGCCGATGAACCCTGCACCACCGGTGACTAGCAGCCGTTTCACCCAAACCTCCGCGGCAATCGGCGGTGGACAGGTCGCCCCGCCACCACGTCGCCGACCGGAAGGATAGCCTTAGCTTGCGGGTGAAAGCACCATCCGCCGCACCTTGCGGATCGCCTTTCGGGGCGAAGCATACCGTCGCCAGGCCGCTCGCAGGTCGCGTCGAAGCTTGTTCGAGAGTGTTCGCTTTTTCGATTCCTCGAGCGCCCACATCAGAAACTGGATGTCCTGACCGACGATCTTGGTTTCGGTCGGATTGCGTCGATAGCTGGAGTGGTCGGCAACCGTCGAGATGCCATGCTCCATGCAATAGTCATACAGGTCAGAGCCAGGGTGTGGGGTGTAGAACGACGGACTGAAGTAGTCGGGGTCGATCTCCTTCAGCATCGAGACAGTTTCACGTGTCTCGTCGGGGGTCTCAGTCGGGATGCCAAGCATGTAGTTCGCCCAGATCGCCAGGCCGTACTTCTTGCAGACCCGCGCCGCGTCGAGGTTCTTTTGGCGCGATGTGCCTTTGTGGATAAAGCGCAACACCCGGTCCGATCCGCTCTCGAAGCCGATGAAGTAGCCCTTTAGCCCCACCGACGCCATCAGAGCGACCATATCCTCATGCTTGACGATGATGTCCGCCCGGCTCTGACAGAAGAACGATTGGGTGAACCCTTCGGCCTTGTAGGTGGCGCAGAATTCCTCCACCCATTTGCGGTCTTCGGTCAGGCAATCGTCATGGAACATGAAGCTCTTGAAATCGAAGCGATCGCGCAACTCTTTGAGTTCGGCAATCACATTGCCGACGCTTCGCCGGCGGGTGCCGCGGCCAAACATGAAGTCTTCGTGTGGCTTGCAGAAGTTGCAGGTGTAGCGGCAGCCTCGCCCGGCGATCAGGGTGATGAACGGACCCGGTAGCTCGGGGATAAACGGCACTTCAGGCGATTCAAGGTCGTACCCGAACTTCCGCCATTCGGTGAGGAACAGATCACGGTCGGCAAACGGGATCTGGTCGAGCACCGGGTGAATACCACGGAGGACGCGATCCGCTGGACGACGGTTCTCGTCGACTGCCTTCAGCAGATTGGCGAAGGTGATTTCTCCTTCACTCACCACCGTGTAATCGACGTTCGGGTTGCTTGCGCATTCTTCGGTCGCCACCGTTGGGTGCGGGCCGCCGACCACCGTGATAATCGAAGGATCGACTTCTTTGACGATCTTGACCGCTTCCATCACCGGGTTGTAATCGACGCTCATCATGCTGAACCCGGTCACCTTTGGGCGCCGCGTTTCGATCTCATTTCGGAAGTGAGACCAATCGCGCAGCGCACGCAAGTCGATCAGGTCCATTGGATAGCCCTGGCGCTTCCCGTAGGAGGCGATAGAACACAGGCCGTGGCCGATCCAGCCGGAATCCATGCCCTGCTTGAGGCTGTCAAAGCCCTTACCGGCGATACCGGCATAGACCAGCGTTGTCTTCAGCATTGGTACTCCATCCCGGCCGGCAGATGCCGGCCTGTCGGCGGGCGCATCCCTACGGGACGCCCACCTGACTGTGATCTCCAAGCAGCAGCCGGGTCGCACTGGGCTTAGCCGGCGACCGGCGCACCTGGACGAAGCGCCCGATCAAGCTATCCTCGATCCGGGGAATGTCCTCGATGACGGCGTGCTCCAGGATAATCGAATGCTCGATTTCGCTATTCGAGATCCGGCAATCGTGGTCAACCGCCGAGAACGGACCGATGAAGCTGTTGACGATCTCAGTATTCTCTCCGACGATCACCGGCCCGCGTAAATGGCTATTTATGATCCGTGCGCCCGGCGCGACAATCACTTTGCCGACCAACCGCGACCGATCGTCTACTTCCCCACCGACCACACCCTCAAGCGTCTCGAGCACGAGCCGATTCGCCTCGAGCATGTCCTCCATCTTCCCGGTGTCGATCCAGGGCGTGGTCAGCACCTCGGCATGCACGCGGTGTCCCTGGTCGACTAACCACTGATCGCGTTTGCAGGATCCCTCAAGCCTACCACGCCACGAAGGCTGGATCGCCTCGACTGCCTGAAAGACATGGTGGTCGAAGAAGCAGATCCCACCAATGCCAGATGGCCGCGTGGCTGTTTGCCTTCGACCAGCCTGACGACGCGGGTTTCTTCAACTCGGCGACGCCAAAATTATGCGGTCCGGTACATGGTACAACAGGATCTGGGCATTCGATCAGTTCTCGTCTGAACTGCCTGACGAACGAGTTGATCCTCACGCAGGAAATTATCGCCCAAGAAGAGCACGAAGCGCCTGTCGCCGATGAAGTCCTGGGTAATTTTGACCCTGTGGGTGCGCCCGCGCGGCGCATCTTGTTGGATATAGCGCAAATTCGTGCGCCAAAGCGTGAGCCATTCCGCCAGCGGCGACAATCTGTTCCTTGCGTCGCTGACGACGATCCCGATGTCGCGGATGCCGGCGCTCTACCAGGCTCTCGATCGCATAGAACAGCACCGGCTTGTTGGCAACTGGAACCAACTGTTTTGCGCCGGTGTAGGTAAGCGGACGGAGCCGCGTACCTTTTCCGCCCGAAAGGATGAGCCCCTTCACCTCGGTGCACCTATCGGCCAACGCTTCCAGAACGACCAGCCGTTGCTGGCTGCCTCGACCTCTGGCAGTTCGATAAGGTCGCCACGCAGCACCGCGGCGGGCGCATCGTCCACCATCGCCCGCGCTCGCGCCTCACCAACCAGTTCCGCGGCGCGTGCCCGGGCCCGTGTGATCGCGGTCGAGCGGTTGCCCGTCGGACGGTGCGCGTCGGTCGAAATCAAGTGGACAAGCCCGCGCTGGAGGAATTGTTCGGCAGCGCTCTTTGCGCCCTTGCCGAAGGCGCCCAGCAGGCTAGAGGCAGTGATCTGGGCCAGAACGCCGCGGCTGACGAGTCCTTCGAGGATCGCCGGGCTTTGCTGGAACGGGACATAGCGCTCGGGGTGGGCAAGGATCACCTGCGCCCCGCGCGCTTGAAGCTGAAATATCGTTTCCTCAACGTACCACGGATACTCATGAAATGCCGTCTCGACCAAGAGGTAGCGGCTCTCTCCCAGCGGGAGCAATTCGCCAGCATCCCAATGCTGGGGTGATTCCGGAGTGAGATAGACTTCGCTCCCCGACACGATCGTGAGCGCGATCCCCTCGGCATCAATCGCAGCTTGAAACTCGACGACCCTTCGCTCGACATCGGCTCGCGGGCCGGCGGCATCAAGCATGTGGAAATGGGGGGTAGCGACGACTTCGCGGAAGCCTTCGTTCGCCGCCAACCGCGCCATCGCCAGCGCGTCGGGGAGGTCTTCTGCGCCGTCGTCGACGCATGGGAGGATATGACAGTGAAGATCTCTCATGCGCCAAACCGTGACATGGGCCGCCAAAGCGCCGAGTTGGCTGCGAGTATAGAGTTGGGCATCCGGTGATTCAAGGCGGAGGGGCGGCTTCGAGCGCCGGAGGCCGCGACCCTGGTCGCACTTGTGGCACAACGGTCGTCCAGTCAAGACCAGCACACAGGTCGAGATCGCCGGAGAGACCAAGGGTCATCAGACGCCGTCCGTGCTCACTGGCGACCAGGGCGTCAATCGGCTTCGGATAGGCGCCGGCACAGGCCGCAGCGATCCGCGCTCCATCGAGCAACTGGGCTCCGCTCACCTCGGCGATCTGGACGATCCGCCCAGCAACATAGAGATCGTCGAGGCCTGGCCTCGTGCCACCTTCGAACCCGGCGCAGACCACGACCACATCGGTTCCCGATTCCAGCGCCAATGCCGCCACAGAAGTCAGGTTGGCCAACGCGCCGATGACCACCCGTCGGCCGTGTGTCGCCGCCCGAATGGCGCTTGCACCGTTCGTCGAACTGAACACGAAGGTCCGCTCCGCGACGCGGCCGGGGCCAAATTCGCCGGGCGAATTGCCAAAGGTGAACCCTTCTGGTGGAAGTCCACCCTGTTCGCCGGCGACCGGCCAACCGCGTGCCGCGCCGATCCTCAGCGCCGAAGCCGGGCTACCAGCGATCACCACACGCTCGGCGCCATTGGCGACCATCGCCACGAGGCTGGTGGAGGCGCGCAGCACGTCGACGACGATTGCCAGCGGCATATCCGGCAGCCGACTGCTGGCAGTCAGCACGACGTCCCAACGCATTAGCGCCAGTCGAGCGGCACGCGCTCCGAGACGACCGGAACGTACGGGTCCGGTGCGAGGCAGTAGGTTCGATGGACAACGAGAGGCTCGGGGATGGCATCGGGCGAGATGCCGATTGCCCCGGCATCCGGTAGTGAGAGCGCCACCGGGTCCCAGAGCGGTGCGCCACTTACCTTCGGCGGATTGGCGGCAACCCCAAACACCAACTCCTGATAAGGGTAGTTCGCTGCCGGCTGAGTTCCGTTGTAGGCTGGCCGTGGCCAAGGAAGATCTGGATTGTTTGGGTTGTTCCGCCAACTCCAACTGTTGTAGGCCCAGATGGCGTAATACCAATGCTCGGCAATCGTGGGATCAGCATTGCCAATTGTCGGTGTGGCGTTCCATTTCTGGCCGAGCAATTGCAGTCCGTATGCGATGTTGAAGCTGAAGTTGCTGGCTATCGCGGTCTGCGTTTCCCGTGGCAGTTGCCCCGGGGTCCGCATGCCAGACGACGTCTGCATCACCCCATAGCCGCAGCCACCCCGGCCGGTGAGCGTCGCACCGGTTGAACCTCGGGCGGTGCCGTTTGCCGCTTGCCGCCAGCCGCTTTCAATCCAGCCGATCGCCTGCGGGAGGAGGCAGGGCGCGGAGGGGGAGACTACCGACGATTCGGGATAGCCGGTCAACAGGTTCGGCATTCGAGGGTAGCTTGGTCCGAGCAGTCCGCTACAGCTGAAGCCTGAACAAACGCGAGTTTCGCTTCGACGTAGGTTGGCTGGTAGGTCTGGGCATTCGTAGCGGCGCAATCCCTCGGCGCCCGTTACGTCGATGGCGACCGCCGGCAGACACGTCCCGAGAAGGCCGCCACCGCCAAGCGCAGGAGCAAGGTCTGCATGACTATTCTCCGACCCAAGCAAGTGAGTTCTGCGTAGCCTCGGCAGACGCAGCGCCACGCGCCGGCCGTCCGTGCCAACAAGTCAATCCATTCGTCGACCGGCATCCCGTCTTGCCGAGGCGAACTGCAGGCGCCGCCAACCAGTGGGCAGTCCATTCGACGGGGAGCACGACGGTATCCCCTGCCCCGATGCCAACGCCAGGACCTGGCGCCGGTGCTCGGCAATGGCGGTTTCCGACCGGCCGGCGCGCCGGCGACGGTCAGCGTGCCATTGGGACGCCAGGCCGGATGCACAAACGGCCCGGAGATCGGCTGGCGGTGCTGCAGTCCGTCTTGACCGAGAATCCCTGCCACCGGCCCCGCGTGAAATTCGCCCCAGGCGATCCATCGTCCGTCCGGCGAAAGCCGCACGTCGCGAATCGGATAGGGCGCAACGAGCGTCCCCGCCTCGCCCGCCCTGGCGAGTGGTGGCCACATCGCTGCCGAGACGCAGCACGATAGGCCGTCCGCGTTCCAGCCGGCAATCGATTGGGCTGTTCCCGGCTTTCCGGGATCGATCAACCGCACCGGCCTGCCCACCGCCGAGATGGCGACAACTTCATCGTGAACCGCATCGCCCACGCCGGCCGAACGACGAAAGGCGACCCCCGCCGTCCGGCGACCAGGCCGAGCGCCGGCCTCGCAGGTCAGCCTGGTCGGTCAACCTGGTGCGTACTGTTCCGCCGTTCAGGTCGGCGACCAGCAACCGCGCACCGAGGATCTGATCGACCCCACGCTGGGCGACGGTGAGCGCTACCTGGCCGCCGGCCGGATCCACGGAGGCCCGCACCCCCAGACCCGCTGATCATCGATGACACCTGCGCGAAAGCGTCCAGCAGTGTCAACCAGCCCGAGCGTGGCAACAGCGCCGTTCCAATGGAGAACTACCGCAACCGTGGCGTCTCGAAAGCAGGAGGAAAGCGGCGCCGCCGTCGCCGGAGCGCAGCCGGCGAGCAATACGAGTGCAGCGAAGAGCAACCGAGTGCATGCGGACGAGCAGGTAGCCTCGCGCCTGGTTTCTTCCAGCAGGCCGCCCGGTCGAGAAGGTAAAGGCGAATCTGAGAACGGAGGGCGTTCATGTGGCCTCGAGTTTCGGCCTCGGTTCTGCGGATCGGCCACGCGGACACGCGATTGTCTATTTTGAATTTGGCTGACGAACCGAGGGCGATCCTTGCGAGCTACCTCGTGCTCTCTCCGATTACCGAGCACAAGTGGCATCTGCCACCGATGTTCGCCAGCGGCATCGATCCGAGTCAACTTGGCGGTTCTTTCGTCGCTCTGCCGCCGGTGCCGGAGCGCGTATCGGGCGTCGCCGAGTTGAGCCGGATCGCCCAACTCCGAGACGACGATCTGCTCGACGGCGGCAGGCTGTATGGGGGACCAGAGCGTCTCTTTCAGGCGGCGGCCGAGGCGGTTCAGGAATACCTCCGCCTGTATGAGGCGGGGCTCAAGCCGATGATCGATCAACCCATCGAGGCGCAGGTCGAGCCGTTTGATGTCGATGCCGTCCTCTTCGAACTGATGACCGATCAGGCGCGGGTCGGCGAACTCGCCAAACTGACCGGGAAGCTACGCTACGCCGTCGAGGTACGCGACTCTCGGCTGTTGGATGAGACGGTCGCCGAGGTACGCCGGGTTGGGCGCTATCTTCCGGCCAGCTACCGGCTCGAAGACTTCCTGAAAGCTGCGTCTGCACCCGGACCGCCAGCCGGCGCTCTCACCGCGCTGTACCTCGATCGCTGCTACAAACTCGCCGCCGAAGAGTATGCGGAAGTGGCTCGCCTCGAGCGCGAGATCGCCGCAGCCGAAGCGGGCTAACCGATCGTCCCTCTTTTCAGGTAGCTTGCCTGCTTGTACAATGCTGGCGATGTCGCTTCGCCGCCTTCCACGAAGGGCGTTTCTCGGCCTTGCTGGCGTGGGGCTTGCTGGGCCGATCTTCGCCGGCCGGCCCCAGCCGGTCCTGGCTGCCGAGCCACTGCCACGCGTTCATCGTTGGGAAAGTCAGCCGGACGCCACCACCGCCGAGTCGGTTGTCTACCTACCGCCCCATCCGTTCAATGCGATCGGGGTTCTTTGGAAGGGGCCGGACGATGCGATCGAGATCCGAGCCGGGATCGCCGGCCATTGGTCGGACTGGCTGCCGGTGCATCGACACCCCGGAAGCGGCCACGCCGAACCTGGCGACTGGCAGGCGGGCGACCTCGTTGCCTTTCGCAGTGCCAGCCAAGTGCAGTACCGCGCTCGCAAAGTGGGTGTCACGCGGGTTCGTTGTGAATTGATCGATTCGGCTGCCGGGCCGGGAGTCGCGGGGCGGAGCGCGCTCGGTGGCTCAGTCATCTCGCGCGCGCAATGGGGCGCGGACGAGCGACTCCGCTTCAGCAAAGGCGAGGAGCGTTGGCCGGTCGAGTATGCGCCGGTCGAGAAGGTTGTCGTCCACCACACCGTCACCCAAACCGAGGAGGCCGACCCGGCCGCGACGGTCCGCTCGATCTATGTCTACCATGCCACGCTCGTCGATCCAAAACCCGATGGCTCCGCCGGATGGGGCGACATTGGCTACAACCTCCTGGTGGATTGGCGTGGCAACGTCTACGAGGGGCGCTTTGGCGGCCCGGGTGCGGTCGCGGCGCACGCCCGCGGCTACAACACCGGTAGCGCTGGGATCGCCTTCCTCGGCACCTACAGCGGCGCGTATATTCCGGCGGCCTCTGAGGAGGGCTTTGCGTCGGTCGTCTCATCCAGCTTTGGCTTTCTCGACCCGTTCGGCTCCAGTTTCTTTGCCGACAAGTCACTCGCCAACATCTGTGGGCATCGCGACTGCCTGTCTACCGAATGTCCCGGCAACTTCGGCTATCGTCAACTCCCCAATCTGCGCGATGCGGTCGCTCGTTGGAGGGGAACGCCTCGTCAGCAGGCACAATTGACCTATGCCCGCTTCACCAGTGAGCGCGGATCGGAGGACGTCGTTCGGTTCGAGATCGAAGTGTGGAATAACTCGCGAAATCGAATCGAGACCCAGGGGCCAGAGCCGGAGGCGATCTACGACGAGTACCAGAATTCGGCAAGCATCGGACATCCCGGACAGACCGATCGCTGGCGGATTGGCGTCGACTTCGCTGACAACGCCACCGGCAAGGTATATCCGTATCGCTGGGGCCTCGGAAAAGCACTCGAACCTGGCGAACGGCGGATGGTTCGTGGCCAGATCGAACTGGTCCAGCCGAAACGATCGATCTGGTGGGCCGGCCTGATCCAAGAGGGGATTGCCTACCGCACCGAGTTGTTTGGCGTTGGTCGCCCGATCCCGACAACGGCATCACGAGTTTTTGTCCCGCTCGCCAGCCGAAACGGCAACGGACCCGAACCTCTGCTCCGAGACTGTTAGGTGCGGCTGGCTTTGGTGCCACCGGGATTGGGTGGAGGAGCGCGTTGTCGAAGCGGGTGACCCGTTCCTGCTTCTCGCGATGGCGCTCGATGGCGAGATCGATCAACCAATCGCAGAGTGCGGAGAAGGAGACACCCGCCGGCTCCCAAAGATAGAAGGCGAGCGAGCCGGGCATTGTGTTGATCTCGTTAACCCAGACCATTCCATCCGATTGGCGAACCATCGTGTCTACCCGGGCGATCCCGGCGCAGTCGATCGCTCGGAAGGCTGCGAGTGCGAGGCGTTGGACGTCACGAGTCAACTCGTCGCCGATCGGCGCCGGGATCTCCCGCCGCGCGCTTCCCATCCCTGCTGCCTTGCCACCACCGAGATACTTGTCCTCGAACGACAAGATCTCCTGCCAACGAACCGGTTGCTCACAAACCGATGGTCGTGGGTCGTCGTTGCCAACCACCGAGCAGTTCACCTCGACGATATCCTCAAGGCCTTGCTCGACCAGCACCCGCCGGTCGTAGCGCACCGCCACTTCGATGGCATATTCCAGACCGTTGCGCTCGTTTGCTCGACTGATCCCGACGCTGGAACCAAGGTTGGCCGGCTTGACGAAAAGCGGAAAGGGTAGCTCTTTCTCAAGGCGGTCGAGGACCGTTTCCCGGTCCCGTTCCCACTCGGCCGCGGTGAACCAGCGATAGTCGACGACGGGAATACCGGTGGACTGAAACGCGGCCTTCATCAGGATCTTGTCCATCCCGACCGCCGAACCGGTTACCCCAGCGCCGACGTACGGGAGGTTGGCAAGTTCGAAGAGGCCTTGGATCGTCCCGTCTTCGCCGTGGGTGCCGTGGATGCACGGGAAGGCGACATCGATCGACGGGACGCTTCCCTGGCCCAGTCCAAACAGTCCCTTGCGTCCTCCGCCGACCAGGTCGCGGACCGATGGGCTCGGCGAGACAGTCGCCTCGACCACCCCCGGAAGGCGGTTGGCCTGGCGCTTGAAGTCGCCGAGCGGTGCGCTGCCGAGCGCATCCCCGACCAGCCAGCGACCGTCTTCGGTCAGGTAAATCGGAACAACGTCGTACTTTGATCGGTCGAGCGCTGCAATCACCTGGCGCGCGGTCAGGATCGAGACATCATGCTCGACCGATCGGCTTCCAAAAAGCACCCCGACCCGTCGCTTCGCCATCGCCATCCTCCGAGCGTGGCGGGAATTCTATCGGCTACTCGGCGTACTGGTCGGGGAGGTCGTTGCAGAACAGGACAACATCCCCGGCGCCAGCAAGCGACGGGAGACGTTCGGTCACCTCGGCGAGCGAGCGGACGGAGACGATCTGCTTCTCGGGAAACCCAGTCCCAAGCAATCCCTCGCGGATCGGTGCAGTGCGCGCCGGACCAACCAGCACCACAGTGTCGCAGACCGCCGCCGCAAGTTCGCCGAACCGACGGTTCTCAGCAGCCTCGACCGCGCCCAGTTCGACCATCCCAGGCGTTACCAACACCTTCCGACCCGAGGTCATCTCGGCGAGCACATCGAGCGCCGCCTTCACTCCGGCGGGGTTGGCATTGTAGGCATCGTCGACGATCGTCGCGCCGCCCGGCGTCCTGATCAACTGGAGCCGGTGATCGGGAGCGGAAATTCGGGGTACGGCGCGGGAGATCTGATCGGGCGATATATCCAACTCGAGCGCAAGGGCGATCCCGGCAAGCAGATTCGAAACGTTATGTCGTCCTAACAGACTGCTCCGGACAGCAAAACGCTCGTCGCCACGCACGACATCGAACGAGATTCCGTCTGGACCGGTCTCAATCCGGTCGGCGGTGATCTCGGGCATGCCGTCCTCGAGCAGGCCGTATCGAACAACCCTGACGTGGCGGGTCGAGTCTGCCAGGTGACGGACCCGCTCGTCGTCGACATTCATCACCGCAAAGCCAACGGCCGGAAGCGCCTCAATCAGTTCGTACTTGGCGCGTTCGGTGTTTTCGAGGCTGCCAAAGCGTTCAAGGTGTTCCGGCCCAATCGCCGTCAGGATGCCAGCATCCGGGTGAACAAGGTCACATAGCGCCTTGATGTCGCCCGGCCCATAGGCGCCCATTTCGACGACGAAGAACCGGTGACGCCGTTCCAGCCAGCGGTTGATCGTCAGACAGACGCCCATCAAGGTGTTGTAGGAACCGGGCGGCTTGAGCGTCTCGTCCTTGGCGGCCAACAGCGCGGCGACGATCTCCTTGGTTGAGGTCTTGCCGTGACTGCCGGTGATCCCGACGACAACCGGTCCAACCTCGCGCAATCGCCGACCGGCTTGTACCAAGTAGTAGCGCCGGATTGACGCTTCGACCGGACGGGCCACCAGATTCGCTCCGCAAAGCCACGGCCCGGATATCAGCAGGAGCATTCCGGTCGTCAGCAGGACTGCGAACAGCCGAAACTGCTCCGGAGCAACCCAACCGACCGCCATCATCACAACGGCGCTCAGTCCAATGGCAATCCCGAACAATCGCTTCGCGCGGGCAGTCCAGGCGAGCGGCTTTTTCGCCGGGTGCTTGCCTCGTCGACGGACCAGAACCAGATTGGCCAGGGCTGCGCCGATAGCCGCGAGAATGAGAAGAAACCCAGGACCCACACCAGGGAGCGACAGGAGAGAAAGGATGAGCAGCGTGCCAACCGGGAGAAGCCGCACAACCGATCGAGTCTGAGCAAACCACCACCGGAGAAACCGGCCGTTCTCATACTCTTCGAGTTGAAGGATATGGAGATCGCGAACGAGACCGAACGACCAAGCCGGCAGCCAGGTCGCGAGGGCAACGACAACCCAAATTGAGGAGGTCGAGATATCGGCCAGCGTCATGAGGAAAGAAAGGTTCGCACGTCGTCGGCAAACTGATCTGCGCGGTCGAGATACGCAAAATGACCTGCGCCGGGATAAATTGTCAGTCGCGCGCCGGGGATTTCACGCGCCATCAGTTTTCCGTCTTCCAGTGGCGTCGCATCGTCCTTGTCGCCCCAGATCAGTAACGTCGGCGCCGTGATCTGTGGCAGCAACGGTCTGAGGTCTTCGTTCACCACCCGAACGAAGGTAGGGCGAAGCGGGCCGGCTTTTGCATAGTCGCTTGCGCCGAGTGCGTCGTACAACCGTCGCTCAAGGGCAGGACGGGCGCGCGCCAAAGCCGGGGAAGCCAACACCCGCCGGGCGATCTTCGACGTTCGGACCTTGAAATGGTAGCCCACCGTGCGGCGCGGCAAGATCCCGGCGCTATCGACCAGGACGAGGCGTTCGACGAGCGTCGGCCAGCGCGCCGCGGTCACGATCGCCACCCGCCCGCCGAACGAATGGCCGACCAGCGATACCCGATCGATCCCTTGCTCCTCCAGCCAACGCCTCAAGTTGTCGGCATAGTCGCCGACCCCCCAGGTCTCGGGTGGCGCGGCGCTGCGGCCAAATCCGGGGAAGTCGATTGCCAATACGCGGAAATCGGAAGCCAACGCCTGCTGGACCGGTGCAAAGGATCGGCTGTCGCCGCCCCAGCCATGGAGCAAGACGACCGGCGAACCGAGACCGACTTCGTGGTATCCGATCCGAACACCGGCAACTCGGGAGAACATCGACGAACCTATAGCAGAGCGCCCGTCGGAAACTCAAGGGTGTGCGATGTCTCCGGCCGGTTCCAGTCGGGATCGTTCGGCTTCTGGCATTGGCCGTACACGAAGAAGCAGCACGGTGACGAGGGCGACGAGGCCGACCAGAAAGGTAAGCAGGATCAGTCCATTTACCCCCCGGGCATCGGCAAACGGCCCGCCCAGCAGTCCGCCGAGCAGTTGTCCTCCGCCAAGAAAGATCGAGTAGAACCCCATGATCGTGCCGCGCTCCTTGGGAAAAGATTCGGCGATCTCCGCCAAATAGCCGAGTGCCGCGGGGGTAAAGCCACTCCAGATCAGAACCGCCCCGAGGAGGATTGCAACGAGGACCGGCAAGAGAGGCGCTCCAAGGTGGCCATACCGGTTGAGCAAGTAAAGCGCCGCAACGTCGATGAAGATGCCCGAAAGTGCCAGAAGCATTAAGGTCGGCCGGGAGAACCGAGCATAGAGGAAGCCCCAAAGAACGCAGCCAACCAGAAAAAAGAGACCGAAGACCCCAAAAAAGTTACCGACCACCGGACCACTCAGCCCACTCAAGAACTGCTGTGGGTCTGGATGTTTTGAGAACTGAAACACACCATGAGAGAACCAGATCCCGACGATGGCATTGACCGCCAGCCAGGCGGGCGCAAAGCGCAGCACCCGCGGCGTGGTGATCAACTGGAAGAACCGGCCTGGCCCGACGTGATGGGTCCGTCGTGTCGTTGGATGCTCGCGGATGAACAGGAAGATGACCAGGCTCAGAGCATAGATCCCGGCAACGAAGAAGAACCCGTTCGAGCCGAGCCAGGCCCAGATGTGACCGCCCGCGGTCGCGCCTCCCGCGATACCGATTATGGTGGCAACCTCGAAGAACGCCATCGACCGCCCTCGCTTGGCGGCGTCGTCGTCGGTCTCGGTCGAAAGGAGTCCAAGAATTGCCGGCGCCGAACTGGCGGTTGAAAGCCCTTCCAGCAGCCGAGTAACGAGCAAGATAACCAGAACGGTCGTCAAGCCAGTCATCACGACCGCAACCAGACCGAACAGTGACCCAAGCAGCATGAACAATCGGCGGCCGCGGCGGTCGGACATCGTGCCGAACACTGGTGCCAGGGTCAACTCGGCGAGGTAGAAGGTGACGGCGAACATCCCCACTTCGGTCGCCGAGATCGGGTAGACGGTCTGGTTGATGTGCTGGAGATAGAGGCCAAGCATGAGCCCCGTGGAATTCGAGGCGATCCGCAGCACCAGGTTACCAACAATGCCGACCGTCAGAGGTGAAAGAAAAGGGCGGGCCATCGTCTGGCTCGTCATCTGGCTCCCTGGAGGAGAAGTCTGGTGTGAAGTATAACGTTGCAGGTTCGTGACACCTAGGCCTGTAAGGTCAGAAAGGCGAGCCAGACAGCCAGCACCGAGGTAAACATCAGCAACGCCGTACCGGCATAGGTCATGAATTCGCGGCCTTCCATCGACAGCAGGATCACCGAGCTGATGATCCCGGCGACGACGACCAATGCCAAGACGATTCGATTGGCAAGTGCCGCAAACCCGGAGTCCGAATCAGACAGGACCGGCGCGGTGTTTATCCGCAACTCGCCCTTCTCGATGATGCTGAGCATCTCGTCGATACGCTTGGGCACGAGTCGCGCCATGCTGAGATACTCGACCGCCGCCATCTGGATCTGCTCCCAGGTCTGACCAAGCCCGAAGCGTTGCGCCATCAGCCGCCGGCCAAACGGCTCCGCCACCGAGACAATCGAGATCTCCGGGTCGAGAGTGAGGGCGACGCCTTCCATGGTCGACATCGCCCGGCCAAGCAGCGCAAGGTCGGAAGGCAGTTGGAGGTGATAGCGGTAGGCGACCTGCAAGGTATCCTGGATCACTTCGCCGATCGGGATTTGACGCAGCGGCACGTTGTAGTACCGCCTCAGGAGCCGGGCGAGGTCGGCGCGGAAACGGCGGAAGTCGATCCGTTCGTGGATGACCCCGATGTCGAGCAGTTCGCGGGTGATTGCCGAGAGGTCTCGCCGCACCAACGCGAGCACCAGTTGGACCAACTCCTCCTTCAGGCTTTCGTCGAGGTACCCCACCATCCCGAAGTCGAGAAACGCGATCTTTCCCTCTGGAGTAACCAGCACGTTTCCAGGATGAGGATCGGCGTGGAAGAAACCGTGCATCAGGACCTGCTCAAGGATTACCTCGGCAAACCGCCGCGCCAGAACCCGGCGGTCCACCCCGAACCCCTCGAGCGCGGCGATGTCGGTGATCTTCGCGCCACCGACCCAATGCATGGTGAGCACCCGGCGCGTCGTGAACTCCCAAATGACGGTCGGAAACTCAACCCCCGGTTGATTGGCAAACGTGCGGGCGAAGAGGCCGATGTTCCGTCCTTCGGAAGTGAAATCCAGTTCCTCCCGGATGGTTCGGGCGAACTCCTCCGCCGTCTCGCTCAAGTTGTAGGCGCGGGCCCAATCAGTCCGACGTTCGAGGATGCTGGCGACGCGAAGGGTGATGTCGATATCGGTTTCGATCTGGCGGACAATGCCCGGCCGTTGCACCTTGACGGCAACCTCTTCGCCGCTGCGCAGCCGTGCCCGATGCACTTGGGCGAGTGATGCGGCCGCCACTGGGGTCTGGTCGAATTCGCTATAGATCGATTCGAGGTCCATTCCGAACTCTTCGCGAAGCGTCTGGACGACCTCCGGAAAAGGGAAAGGAGGGACGGTGTCTTGCAGTTTAATCAACTCTTGGAGCAGTTCCGGGGGGACGAAATCGGGACGGGTCGAGAGCACCTGCCCGAGTTTGACGGCGGTCGGTCCGATCTCCTCGATGACCAGCCGCAACCGTTCCGGGGCACTGTAGAGCGGGTGGCGCCGCCGGACGAAGAGCCGTACCGGCCACGGCTGCATCCCTGAATAGTCCAAGATGAAACCGAAGCCGTGCCGGGCCAGGATATTGGCAATCTGGCGGAAGCGCTGTGCGCTCCGGGCGGCCGTCCATGGTCGCGAGAAGAACGAGGCCATGTACGTGGCGCTCCTCCGGCCGACGCAGCACACCGGCCTTTCGACTATAGGCGCGGCCGCGAATCATCGTCAACCTAGGCCGGACGCTCGGCAGACGGCCAGTACAATTCGGTGATGGCTCTCCCCCGAGTCCCTGACCGAGCGGGGCTTCGTCGAATTGCCCTTCGCTTGGCCGGCGGCCTGCCGCTTCCATCTCGACGACCCGGTAGCGAATTCGGCCGGATCGCGCTGATCCGACCGGACCATCTAGGCGATCTGGTGCTTGCCCAACCGGCAATCGACCGGCTGCGCGACGCCCTTCCCGACGCGACGGTTGACCTGTGGGTGGGACCCTGGTCCGCGCCGGTCGCGGCCGGTATCGGCGGGGTCGCCGTCCGGACACTGCCATTTCCGGGCTTCGAACGAACACCGAAACGATCGCCGTTGGCGCCCTATGAGGTGCTCTCGGCCGCGGCGCGGCGGTTACGTAGCGACCGGTATGATGCGGCGATCATCTTGCGTTTCGATCACTGGTGGGGCGCGCTGCTTGCCAAGTTGTCCGGTATCCCGGTCCGGATCGGATACGACCAACCCGACACGTCGCCGCTGCTCACCCATCGCCTGCCCCACCGTCCCGGCCACCACGAGACCCTTCAGAATGCGACCCTCGTCGACTGCCTGGTCAACCTGGCCGGGGTCCAGCCGACCACCGATCCGCCCGGTCGTCCCAGCCTCAGCTTTCCCGGCGAAGTCACCCCGAACGGTCTGCCGGAACATTTCGCCATCTTTCATCCGGGTGCTGGAGCGCCAGTCAAACGTTGGCGCCCCGAGCGTTTTGGCGAGGTCGCTCGAGCGCTCGAAGAGCGGTATGGTCTCGCCATCGCAGTCTCCGGTTCGGAGGCCGAACGTCCGCTGGTCGACCAGACGATCGCCGCGTTGCCAGGAGGCGCAGTCCCCCTGGTCGGGTTGGGTTTACCGATTCTGGCGGCAGCGCTCCGCCGCGCGAGGCTGGTGCTCGGACCAGACTCGGGCATCCTCCATCTGGCGTCGGCGGTGGGAACACCGACGGTTCGGCTCTACGGACCGGTCGATCACGCAACCTTTGGACCCTGGTCCGACCCCGACAGCCGGGTCGTGGTGTCGCCAATGCTTTGCGTGCCGTGTAACCGGCTCGATTGGCCGCAGGAACTGCTGCCCTATCATCCGTGCGTTCGGGAGATCGCCACCGAGCGCGTCCTCACCGCCATCGACAGTTTGCTGGGGTCTCGATGATCCGATTACGCCTCCGGCTGCGTCGACAGGCCATTCAGACGGTGCTTGCGCTCGTCGGACTTCCGCTCGGTTGCCTGGCAGTCGTGCTGCAACTATTGAGACGACGTGGCGATGCAGTCGAGAAGATCCTGGTGATCCGGCTCGACTTGCTTGGCGATGTCGTCCTCTCATTGCCGGCGGTGCGCTCGCTTCGGGCGGGGTATCCAAAGGCTGAACTCGTCATGCTCGTTCGGCCGGCGGCACACGACATCGCGCTGCGTTGTCCGGCAGTTGACCGCGTCCTCACGTTCGATCCGGACCTGCTTCGTCCTTCCGGCGCGCTCTTTGACACAGCCTCGTGGCTGGACCTGGCTCGTATGATCGCCATCCTCCGCCGCGAACGCTTCGACATCGTCGTCGGGCTTTTTGGTCACTGGGCGAGCGTATTTGCTCTGACATCCGGCGCTTCTCGAACGGTCGGCTATCGGCAGGAGAGTTTTCCCTTTGCCTACACCAACGGGCTGAGCGGTCGTCGCTATCGGCCGCCCGTCCATGAAGCACGCTGGTGCGAGCGATTGGTCCGGGCGGCGGGCGGAGGAGCAACGCCGGTGGGACCCGATTTGGACGCGCGGCCGGCGGATGTCGTGGCGGCACGCGCGGCGCTCGCGCGTGCTGGCTGGAATGGTCGCCCGCTGGTCGTTATCAACGCCGGAGCAGCGGCGGGCGATGCAAAGCGTTGGACGCCGGAGGGCTGGGTCGGACTTATCAATCGGGTGCACGGCGTTGGCGGCGCGGTGGCGCTCGTTGGTGCGGCGGTCGATCAGTCGCTCGCTACACACATTGCGACCGAATGTGCCGTCTCACCGATGAATCTCGCTGGCGAGACGACGGTCGGCGCCTTGATCGGGCTCCTGTCATTGGCGACGGCGGTCGCCAGCGGAGATTCGGGGCCGCTTCATCTCGCCGAGGCGCTCGGCCGTCCGGTGATCGCGATTCACGGCCCGAGCGACCCGCGGATCAGCGGCCCACGGAGAGCCGATTCTTTGGTAATCCGACTGAATCTTCCCTGCAGTCCGTGCTACGATGCAAGCTATCCGGCCGAGTGCCCACTTGGCCACCATCGGTGCATGCGCGATCTTCCAAGCTCGCTCGTCGCGAGTGCGCTGGAGCCGCTGCTGCCGCTGCGGCAGGTGGAATGACGCCGACCCCCGAAACGCCCCTCCGGTGTGACGAGCATCCCAACGTCGAGACCTATCTCCGTTGTGGCCGCTGCGAACGGCCGATCTGCCCGCGATGCCTCGTCTACACCCCGGTCGGCGTCAGGTGCAAAGAATGCGCTCAGGTGCGAAAGCTACCCACCTATGACGTCGGCGGGTCGATGTATTTGCGTGCGGTGTTGGCCGGCCTTGGCCTTGGCCTTGGCTTTGGAATCCTCTGGGGACTGGCGTGGATTTTCGGGCTGCGAGCCGGTTTTTTCACCCTCTGGATCGTCATCTTTCTCGGCTACGGCGTTGGTGAGCTAATCGCCCGTTCGGTCAATCGCAAACGCGGCCCCGGCTTGATGGCAGTCGCCGTTGGAAGCATGGTCCTCGTCTTCCTCGTTAGCCGGCTCCTGCCGGTTCTGCTCACGGTCTTGACGGCCAGCGGCGCGGCGATCTCAAGCGCATTTCTGATGCGCCTCGCATCGGCTGCCCTTCTTGACCCGGTTGGCTGGCTTCTGGTGGCTCTCGGGGCGGCGATCGCTGCCTCTCGGCTGCGATGAGCGTGCATCTAAGGCCGCTTGTCAATCGTCTCGCCGGACACCGGCTGTTGGTTGTCGGCGATGTCTGCCTCGACGAGTATCTGATCGGCCGTCCGGAGCGACTGGCTCGGGAGGCGCCAGTTCCCGTGCTTGACCTGGTACGGCGCGACGTTGTCCCCGGCGCGGCCGCCAACCCTGCAATCAACGCCCAAGCCCTTGGTGGAACAGCGCGCCTCGTCGCGGTGGTCGGCGACGACCCGGCCGGCCATGAGCTTCGCGAGAGATTGGCGGCGAACACCATCGACGTGACCGGTCTGGTCGTCGATCCGGACCGCCAGACGAGCCTCAAGACGCGGGTGATGGCCGATACCGACCTGCGGGTCATGCAGCAGATTGCCCGAATCGACCGCGGATCTCGGGCGCCGCTCTCGGAAGCGGTGCGAGGCGCACTGCTCCGTGAGGTGGAGCAAGCTATCCCAGAGGTCGACATCGTACTGGTCTCGGACTATCGCGCGGGTGTCCTCGACAATCAGACGATTGCCGCGATTGGCCGCGCATCCCGGGGCGCCAGCCGGCCGGTGGTTGTTGATTCGCAGGGTGACCTCTGGCGCTTTGCTGGCTACACGCTGGTGCGCTCGAATCGGCCAGACGCAGAAGCGACACTCAGGCGCTCGCTCGCGACGGATAGCGACTTCGAGCAAGCAACGGCCGAGCTTCGCAACAAACTCGGAGCGCAATCAATCGTCATCACCCGCGGGGCGGGCGGGGTGGCAGTTCGCAGCGCGCGTGGTTTCTGCGCCCTCGCTGCGGCCAATCGGAGCGAGGTGTTCGACGCCGTCGGCGCGGGGGACACGGTGATCGCGGTGCTGGCGTTGGCGACTGCCGCCGGGATCGACGCGATCGATGCGGCCCGCCTCGCCAACGTTGCCGCTGGACTCGTCGTTCGGCGCTTCGGCAACGCGGTCACAACGCCCGAAGAACTCGCCGCCGCGGTCGAGGATACTTAGACCGACACCCCGACTGCCGCCAGGCCGGCAACTGCGCAGGCACGGTCCTGCTCGCCGCTTCCACCACTCACCCCGATTGCCCCGGCGAATTGGCCGTCCAGCCAGAAAGGAATTGCTGCTTCACCGGGCAACGGCGGCCGCCCTCCAGCGACCTCGATGGTGTTGAACCAACGGTCCTGTACCGCACCTCGAAGGTGTTTGCCTTGCGTTCGGTAGGCTGCCGCCGTCTCGGCCATCGCCTGAGCGATCGCCACCGTCGCCCAGCCAGCTCCGTCCATTCGACCGACCAACACCAAGCGCCCGCCGCTGTCGACGAGGCAGACCGTCATCGGAACGCCCAATTCGTCTGCCTTCGTGAACGCCGCTTTCAGGATCGTCTCGGCACGAGCAAAGGTGAGACCCGTCATGGTTTACTCCTCAGAGAAACGCGCCAGTTTCCGCCAATTCCTCGAACTCAGCAGCACTCAGATCAAGGAGACGGCGAACGATTGGCTCGGTCGCCTCGCCAAGGAGCGGCGCACGCGCCAGTCTCGCCGGTGTTCGATGGAGGGAATAGGCGGGCGGATCGTAGGGGGTTGGGCCGGCAACTGGGTGGTCGATGACGGTCCCGAAGCCCCGATGGCGGAGTTGGGCGTCGTCAGAAGCAGTCTGAGCATCTCGCACTGCTGCGGCCGGCACTCCAGCCTGTTGGAGCATTTCGGCAAGTACGTCGGCGTCGCAGTCGGTGGTCCAAGCAGCCAGCCAGGTCTCGATGGTCTTTCGCGCCGTCAGCCGCTCCGAGAGACAACAGGTTGGCGCTACCGGCGCCTTCGGTATCACCCGGGTCAACGCTTCCCAGTGGCGATCGTCGTAACAAGCGATTGCGATCCATCGATCGTCGCCTTTGGCGCGGTAGACGCCATGGGGAAACGCGATCTCCTCGCCTCCAAAAAGCAATCGGTTGCCGGTGCGCTTGGCGAAGCTGCCGAGTTGAGTAGCGACAATCGGTTCACGAAAGAGCGCCAAGGTCGCTTCCAACTGTGAACAGTCCAGATAGCAGCCTTGACCGGTTCGACGCCGATGGTCGAGTGCCGCAAGAAGCGTCGGCAGAACACAGAACGGCGCAAGCCAATCGGTGAAAGGGATGCCGGTCGCGACTGGGTCACGATCTGGCCAGCCGGTGAGCGCTGCAAACCCTGCCGCCGCCTGCAGGACGGTGCCGAAACCGAGTGCGTCTCGCCCTGGCCCGCTGCCGCCCAGCATTGACATGCTCAGCATGATGAGCCCTGGGTTGTCCTTCGAGAGGGTCAGATAGTCCAGTCCCCATTGCTCCATCACGCGTGGCGTGAAGCTTTCGACAACCAGATCGCATCGCGCGGCAAGCCGGCGGGCCACCTCGCGGCCTGCTTCGACCGTCAGATTGAGACTAATACCGGTCTTGGCGGCATTGAGCGGAGCGAAATAGCCGCTCGTCTCGAGGTCGCGCTGCCCGCCGACGTAGGGCGGCGACAATCGAAGAATATCCGGACGAAGGTTGGATTCGACGCGGATTACCTCCGCGCCGTGGAGCGCGAGCTGAAGCGTCGTCATTGGGCCAGCACCGACCCAGGAGAAATCGAGCACCCGTAAGCCAGCAAGAGCACCACCGCCGGAGACCGGCAGCGGATGAGGGTGTTGGCCGTCCGGGCCGAAATTCACGCGTACCGGGTCGCCCGGCACGTCAAACGTCCTGCCGTCGGGTGCGACGGCGCGCTTGAAGAACTGGCGAGTATTCAACTGGTCGTCGGCAAGCAAGTCGGCTGGACCGTTGACCGGAAAGACAATGATCCGCCGGCGCTGCCCCTCTTCGTACAACGTTCGCTTGTTGTGACGCAGCAGGAATGGGATGATCAGTCGGTCCACCTCGTCGACCACCACCTGGTCTACGCCGCCCGGTACCGTGCCCGCCACCTCTGCGACTCTGGCGAAACGAGGGTCGCGGAGCGGCTCGTCCATTCCAGTTTCGCCAGCCCAGGCGATGAATGCGGCCCATTCGCGCCCGAGAACTCCTTGCATTGCCACGTAGCCGTCAGCACATGGAAAGATCAACCTACGGCTCGCCTCTCCGAAAGGCCGGCTTGGTCCGGATCGCTTCGTCATCTGGCGCTCAAGCAGCCAGAGCGGCCGGATTGGATGGGTTGCCCAGGCAGCGCTCGCTTGGGCTGAGATGTCGATGAATTGCCCCTGACCCGACCGCGACCGCTCGAACAGAGCGATGGCGGCGGCGCTGGCGGCCTGTGCCCCGGCAAGCGAGGCAACCGGCCCACCGCCGATGCGGAGCGGAGCGCGATCCGGGTCTCCTACGAGGTCGAGCAGGCCGCTGGCCGCGCTGACGATGAGGTCTCCTCCCTGCCAGTCTGCGCACGGCCCGGTCATGCCGAATGGCGTGATCCGCGCGGTGATGGCGCTCACTCCGACTGGCAATTCGGGAGCACCCGGCGGTCGCGCGTCGAATAGAACGTCCGGTTCATCAGTCGGCGCAACCACCGGGGTCATATCCCTCGTCAACTCCCACCAGGCAGCGCCGACCCCGCCGATAAACGGAGGCACGGTCGCGAGCGGGTGTCCACCCGGCGGCACGAGGACGCTCACCCGTGCTCCGAGGTCCGCAAACAGCCGCGCCGCAACGAGGGCCGGCAGGTCTCCGGTCGCAAGGACGGTGAGCGTCGAGGGCCAAATCGAGTGCATGGGACGCCAGTCTAGCATCGGCCCCGCTCGCGCGGCGGCTATACTGCCCATTGGCAAGGAGGGTCGAGAAGAATCGCGGGGACACCGAAGGACCCCGGCTCTGGACTGCCAAAGGTTTCTGGGATGGGCCTCGATCTTCCGGGTGGCGAAGGCGAAATGGGTCAAGCACTTCTCGACCGCCCCCCTCGACTATTGCCTCTGGCGGAGGCGTGATATACCCGACTCGAAAACGCGCGGCCGGCCAACCGGTCAGCACAGGAGGCCGTTCGTGAAGCTCGAAGCGGCGCCGATTCAGACGGCAGATGGGGTCCAGATCTTTGGTGGGTATTGGGAACCAACGGTCGCCGGGGCTGTGACGCCTGTCGACGCCTGGCTTTTGCTTCCCGGGGCGAGCGGTTCGTTCTACAGCCAGGTCCAGGGACCGTTTGCCGAAGCCCTGACTGCGGCGGGGTATCCGGTGCTGACGCTCTCGACCCGTGGGCACGACTTAGCGTGGCAGAACCGCAGCAACGGCCGGCTGTATGGACTGGCGGCCGAGATAATCGCCGAGGCTGGTCGTGACATTGTCGCCGGGCTGGACGAACTTGAGCGGCGCGGCGCACGGCAAATCGGCCTGCTTGGCCACAGCATGGGCGCAATCAAGTGCAGCTACTTCCTCGCGAACGAGGGAGATCCCCGCGTGCGGGTATTCGCCCAAGTTTCGGGTGGTCGGGTTGGACGGCCACGTTGGGAAAGCGCGCCCCACCGCGACAAGGTCGAAGCCTGCCTCGTCCAGGCCCAGAACCTGCTCGACGAGGGACGTGGCGATGAATTGACTCTGTTCGACTCGACGATGGCCGCGCCCAGCTATTTCACCCCGCGATCGTTTCTGGACCGCCACCTTGACGACCGCTATGACACTCTCAAGCTCGCTGCTCGGTTTACCGTGCCCACGATCTTCGTTGGAGGAAGCGAAGAACCGGAAATGATCACCCAAGAACTGCTCGACCAATTCAAGGCCCAGGCGACTGGGGCCAAGCCGGTGACCGCGACCATGATCGCGGGCGCCGACCACTTCTATACCGGCAAAGCGCGCGAGGCAATCGCGGCGGTGGTCGCCTTCGCCCGCGAGATAGGGTAAGGCAATGCCATCGCTCTCACGCGAGGAGATTGAGGCGCTCATCCCGCATCGCGAACCGTTCATCTTCCTCGACCGGATCATCGAGTGCGAGTTTGGGGTGCGCGCCGTCGGCGAGATCGACGATGTGAGCCAGTACCAAGAGCACGTCCTGCGCGGTCATTTTCCGGCCTTTCCGGTGCTGCCTGGGGCAATCATCGTCGAAGCGTTAGCCGAAGTTGGGGCGGTGGCGGCACTCGGGCTGCCCGAAAACCGCGGCAAGATCGCGATGCTGACTGGGCTGGACGGCTGGAAGTTTCGACACCCGGCCCGGCCCGGCGACAAGGTTCGACTGGAAACAACCCTCATCCGGTCGCGCGGTCGCTTTGGCAAGGGCAAGGGCGTCGCCACCATCGACGGCAAACTCGTCGCCGAAGGCGAAGTCAGTTTCGCAATTGTCGACCCGCCGGCTGAGTTTTCCAGCTGACCCCGGGCGATCCTGCGCCCCGAACTGGCATAATCGAACCAGCAGCCACGCGTCTTCACCGTTCTGATAAAGGACATCTGCCGATGAGCCACGATCTTTGGCATGACCTCGCCCGGCAGCTTCGCGTTGACAGCATTCGTTGTTCGACGCGAGCCGGGTCTGGGCATCCGACGTCTTCTCTGTCAGCGGCCGACCTGATGGCCGTCCTGCTCGCGAGCTACTTACGCTATGACTGGACCCACCCGGACAATCCGGACAATGACCAGTTGGTGTTCTCGAAGGGTCACGCCTCGCCATTGCTCTACAGTATGTTCCGAGCAGTCGGAGCGATTTCCGACGAAGAGTTCCTCACCTACCGGAGGCTGGGAAGCCGACTCCAGGGCCACCCGACCCCGGCGCTTCCCTGGGTTGAAGTAGCAACCGGTTCGCTTGGCCAGGGGATTGGCGCTGCGGTGGGGATGGCGATTTCCGCTCAACGGCTGGAACAACGACCGATCCGGGTTTGGGCGCTCTTGGGCGACAGCGAAGCAAGCGAGGGGTCGGTCTGGGAGTCGTTCGATGTCGCGTTCGACGAGAAGCTCAAGAATCTGATCGCCGTCCTCGACGTCAACCGGTTGGGGCAGACCGGGCAAACATCTCTCGGCTGGGACACCGAGGCCTACGCAGAGCGGGCGCGGGCCTTTGGATGGCGGGCGATCGTCATCGATGGTCATGATTTCGGCGCAATCGACGAAGCCTTTGGTGAGGCGATCGAGGCTGAAGGACCGACCCTCGTCGTCGCGCGTACCATCAAAGGCAAGGGCGTCTCCTTTGTCGAGAACAAGAACGGCTGGCACGGCAAGACACTCTCAAACGACGAGGCCGAGCGCGCCTACCAGGAACTCGGTGGCATTCAGCCGCCGGTGCGCTTCACCACACCCCTGCCCGGTCCGACCGAATCGGTTCCGCTGCCAACGCCGGCCTCCGCGTCGGCTCCCACCTTCGACGGGCCGATTTCGACGAGGGAGGCGTATGGCCGGGCGCTGGCCGCATTGGCCACCTCCGACCCGCGGATCGTCGTGCTTGACGCCGAGGTGGGCAACTCGACCTTCTCAGAGCTTACCGAGGAGGTGGTTCCAGAGCGGTTCATCCAACTCTACATCCGCGAGCAAGCGATGATTGCGGTCGGTGTTGGGTTGCAAACGCGCGGCTGGGTTCCGTTTGCCGCGACCTTCGGAGCGTTCGTCTCTCGGGCAAGCGACTTTATTCGGATGGCGGCGATCTCCCGGGCGAACTTGAAGGTATGCGGTTCGCATGCCGGCGTCTCGATCGGCGAGGATGGTCCATCTCAGATGGCGTTGGAAGACCTCGGGATGATGCGAGCCGTGGCAGGCAGTGTCGTCCTTTACCCTGCCGACGGCGCCCAAGCCGCTCGTCTCGTCGAAGAGGCGGCGCAGTACCATGGGATTGTCTATCTCCGGACAACCCGCGAGAAGACCCCAAAGCTGTACGACGACCGGGAGTTTCGGATCGGCGGGTCGCGAACTCTCCGATCGTCCGAGAACGATCGCGTCGCCATTGTCGCTGCCGGGGTGACGCTCTTCGAAGCGTTGCGCGCATACGACGACCTCCAGTCTGCGGGGATTGCGGTTCGCGTCATAGATGCCTATTCGGTCAAGCCGATCGACGTCGAGACACTGCTTCTCGCGTCGCGGGAGACCATGGGTCTCGTCGTCGTCGAGGACCACCACCCGGAAGGAGGGTTGGGCAGTGCGGTACTGGACGCCTTCGCGGATGCTGGAGTGGCGGCGCCGCGGGTCGTCAAGCTCGCGGTGCGCGAACTTCCGGGGTCGGGGACACCCGTGGAATTGCGCGCCTTTGCCGGAATTGACGCGGAGCACATCGTCCGGGCCGTCAACGATATTCTTGGCTGAAATGGCGTCCCCAACTCGGTGGTGGCGGGGCTCCCACGAGACGCTCAACGGCGCCGCAAGGTGAGCAGGACCTGGCCGGAGAGGGTGAGGATCGGCCCCAGGCCCATCGGGGACGAAGAGCGCGCCCTCGACGGCTCGCGGTGTTTCGGCTTCGCCGGGTCCGATCTTGAGCGTCCGCGGTACGCGTCATCCCGCTCGATTGCGCCTTGCCAATTCTCACCCTTTCCGTATTCCGGCCCGTCGAGCGATCGAGGTCGGTTCTCTTGCAGCAGGGTGGGGGCTCAAGCGGGCGGAGCAACGTCCGGCAGAATGCCACCGAAGTACTGGCGATAGAGCGCGGCCCAGCGACCGCTGCTCTTGATGCGCCGCAGCGTGTCGTTCACCGCCTCGCGCAGGTCGGTCTGACCCGCAGGGACGCCGATGCCAAGCGGTTCGTCCTGAAGTCGAAACGGAGCAACGACGACCGCGGGAGACTGAACCGCCAAACCGACGAGGGCGGGGATCTCGCCGACCGCTGCGCCAACGAGACCGCCTTCGAGAGCCAAGAGGCATTCGGTCGGCGTGTCTACCAGCATCGTGCCAGCCGTCGGAAGGCGGGCGCTGAGCCGATCAAGCGCCCGCGACCGCTTGACGGCACAAATCGGAGCAGCAAGGTCATCCACCGACGACGCGGGCCGGTCTCGCCGGAGCAACACACCTACCCCGCCGACAAAGTACGTTTCCGATAGTTCGATGTCGCCACCCGGTGCGGGACCAAGTTGGGCAACGACAAGATCGACCGTTCCGTCACGAAGGTACGGCAGACGTTGCGTGGCGGTGACGCGAACAAGTTCGATCCGACCACCATCGCCCAAAAGCGCGGCGGCCATGTCACGGGCAATGGCGACCTCGAAACCGTCCCAGCCGTTGGTCATCGGTTCGAGATAGCCGAAGCGGATCAGGTCCTGACGAACCCCGACCTTCAGCAGGCCACGCGTCTTGATAGCTTCGACCGATGAACCTCTGACGCTCGCATCGGGAGGACGGGCCGTCTGACATCCGACGGTGAGGATCGCGAGCAGAGCAGCGATCCAGAGCATCAAGGCCGAAGCGGGTGAGGTCACCTTTGAAGTGTAGTTGCTTGAAGCCGCCGAACGGTGGCACGTAAACTCGAACTCCGCTGCTCGCAGCAGTCTCGCCCAAAGCAGATAGGGTGGTGATCTTGGAAAATTCCGTGGTACTTTCGTGGTAGCGGGTGCGTGCCCGTTGCTCTGGGAATGGAGCATCAAACGGTGATGACCAGTGTGAGCGTCTCGGTCGGGTCCGAGTTGTACCACCGGCGACTTGCGGCCGGGTTGCCAATCGGCCAGGTTGCCAGAGCGCTCGGCCTGTCCCCCGCGTTTCTCGCGACGATCGAACGAAACGGCCAACCGCCGCTGCCACGCCTTGCCGATGAGATCCGTTCTGCCATCCTCGAGTTGTCGGGCGGATACTGGGACCCCTTTAGCGATGAGTATCTGGCGCCAGACCCACGTTGACGGCCACCGACCTGGCGGGTTACCCTTCCTCGAACAGGCGTCCGCCGGCCGGGCGCAACTTGATGACTCGCAAGGAAAGGGGTTGACGGCCTTTGGAGGTTCGGCTTCAAGAGGGTGAAGGGTTCGAGCAACTACTCAAGCGCTTTCGCGCGAGTGTTGCCAAGAACGGAGTTCTCACCGATCTCAAGCGCCATCAGGAATATCGGAGCAAAGGCGAGCGGATCCGCGCCAAGATGCGCAAGGCGATCCGTCGCCGGCTGAAGCAAAGCGCTCGCCGCGCTCAGTAAACGTCACCCCGGTAGCAAGACGGCCCGGCATCCTCCGGGCCGTTTTCTATGTCGGCGAGATATAGGGGCCAATGCACTCCCCTAGCAGCCAGAATGTCCCTCGCGACGCCACGATCCTGGTCACCTCCACGCTGACGGTGCTGGCCGTCACTGGCATCTCTGCGGCGCTCCCGACCTTGTACCACGAATTCGAAGAGGCGCCGGACGCAGCTTTGCTGGTCCGGTTGGTTCTGACCATCCCGGCTCTGTTCATCATGATTGGGGCTCCACTCGCCGGGACGCTGATCGACCGCTATGGCCGAATCTGGCTGCTGACCGCCTCAATCATCCTGTTTGCGATCGCCGGCGCCGCGCCGATGTTGGCCCGCAGTCTCTCCGAGATGCTGGTGGCCCGCGCGGTGCTCGGCCTGGCCGTAGCTGGTCTGATGACGACCCTAACGACCCTGATTGCGGACTTCTACGACGGCCCAGCCCGCTCGAGATTGTTGGGATATCAGCAGGCGGCGATGGGGTTGGGCGGCGCTATTTTCGTCGCGGCCGGCGGCGCACTCACCGCCTTCGGGTCGCGTGCGCCGTTTCTGCTCCATCTGATTGCCCTGGCGATTTTGCCCTTCGTACTCCGGTATGTTCCTGAGCCACCCATCGCATCGTGGACGGCCAGAACGAGCACAGGACCAGACACCGGGCTGGACCGTGCTGGAGTGATTCTCGTAGCCGGGATTTGCGCTCTCGGGTTCTTGCTGCAGGTAAGCTACAACAGTCTGCCGATCCAACTGCCGTTCTACCTCCCAGAAGTGACCGGCGCGACCGCCGCTGAGGCTGGTTTGGCGATTTCGGGGTTGGTGCTCAGCTATTCGGCAGCAGCGCTCGCCGCCGGTAGCCTCGGTGGACGCTTCAGGATGGCTTCGCTGCTCGCCGGCGGGTATGTGCTTGGTGGTGGCGCATTCCTGTTGGTCTGGAGAGCCGATGGATGGTCGGCGTTCATTCCCGGTCTCATCCTGATCGGCGCCGGCTTTGGTCTGGTGTTACCGACGCTCAGCGCCGCGGTCACCACCGCCGCTCCGCCGGCGCTGCGCGGCCGGATCGTTGGCGCCTACTCGACATCGATGTTCTTCGGTCAGTTCGTTTCTCCGTTGCTGCTGCAGCCGGTGATCGATCGCGTCGGCACGTCAGCCGCCTTTGGCCTGATCGGCGCGATCTTGCTCCTGACCGGCGTAACGATCTGGCTGGGGGGTCGCAGGGCGCTCAGACGGTCGGTGGCGACCGTCCTTAGACCGCCGTAATCTCACCGTTGGCGCGCACTCGTGTCGTCGAGACGACCCGGTCGTCCTTTCCCAGTCGCATCACGTGAACACCTTGGGCCGGTCGGCCGAGCAGCGAGACACCAGCCGCAGGCATCCGGATCACGATCCCTTCGGTCGATATCACCATGACCTCGTCGTCGTTGCCGACGATGCAGGTTGCGGCAAGCGGCCCGGTCTTTGCATTCGTCGCCAGGCCAATCACACCCTGGGTGCCACGACCCTTGGCCGGGAAGTTGCGCAGCAAGGTCCGCTTGCCGAAACCGTTGGTCGTTACCAGCAGGATCGCGGCATCCTTCTCGACGATCTCCGCGCCGATCAACTGGTCATCGCCGATCAGCTTCATTCCGCGAACGCCCCCGCTTCCCCGATTGGAGCGACGGACGTCTTCCATCGCGAAACGGACCGCCTTGCCCCTCGCCGAGACCAGGATCGCGTCGTCCGTCGAGTTCGTTAGCTTGACCCAGCACAACTCATCGCCGGCTTCGATGTCCATCGCATTCAGCCCACTCGGCCGGACCGCCGCGAAGTCCTGAATGCTCACCCGCTTGACCTCGCCCTTCCTGGTGATGAACAGCAGGTTCTCCGCAGCGCCAAAATCGTGGACGGCGATCAGGCTGGTGGCGATTTCGTCCGGCTCGACGTTGACCAGGTTGATCAGCGGCACACCCTTGCCAGTGCGCGACAACTCGGGGATCTCATGCGCCTTGAGTTGGTACACCCGGCCACGGTTGGTGAAGAAAAGGATGCTGTCGTGGGTGTCGGCCACGGTGATGTGCTGAACCGCGTCGGCCTCGCGCGTGATCATCCCAGTGACGCCACGCCCACCTCGTCGTTGAGTGCGATAGGTGTCCGCCGGCAGTCGCTTAATGTAGCCGCGTTGACTGATGGTGATGACCACATCCTGCGACGGAATCAAGTCCTCTTGGGTGAAGTCGGCGTTCGCATCTGCCTGGACGATTGTTCGGCGAGCGTCAGCGTACTTGTCGCGGATCGTTCCAAGATCGTCCTTGATTACCGCATAGATCTTCTTCGGGCTGGCAAGCAGCCCTTCGAGATATTTGATCTGCTTGAGGACCTCTTTGAGTTCATCGAGAATGCGCTTCGTTTCGAGTGCCGCAAGGCGGCGCAGTTGCATATCGAGAATTGCCTGAGCCTGAAGCTCCGACAATGAAAACTGCTGCATCAGCCGGCCCCGCGCAGCCTCGGCGCTCGCCGATTGGCGGATCGTCCTAATCACCGCGTCGAGGTTGTCGATCGCGATTTTCAGCCCTTCGAGGATGTGCGCCCGCTCACGCGCTTTCTGGAGTTCATATTCCGACCGGCGGGTAATGATCTCGAAGCGGTGGCTCAAGTAGTGCTGTAGCATCAGCTTGAGGGTAAGGACTCGGGGCTGCCCCTCGACGAGGGCAAGCATGTTGATCGAGAACGCCGTTTGGAGTTGGGTCTGCTTGTAGAGATTGTTCAACAAGGCGCGCGGGTTACCGCCTCGACCAACCTCGACCACAATCCGAACCCCCTGGCGATCGGACTCATCGCGCAATTCCGAAATGCCGTCGAGTTTCTTCTCTTTGACAAGATCGGCAATCTTGGAAATGAGCGAGGACTTGTTGACCTGATAGGGGATCTCGGTCACGACGATTTGGAAGCGGCCCGAGCGCGCCTCCTCGATGTGTGCTTTGGCGCGAATGACTACCCGACCACGGCCGGTCGTGTAGGCCTGCCGGACGCCTTCTGCGCCAACCAGCATCGCCTTGGTTGGGAAGTCCGGCCCCTTGACAAAGCGCATAAGGTCGTCGGCGGTGGCGTCTGGGTTTTCGATGAGATGGATCGCGGCGTCGCAGACCTCACCGAGATTGTGGGGCGGGATATTGGTTGCCATGCCGACGGCAATACCAACCGATCCGTTGACCAGAAGGTTCGGGAAGCGCGCCGGCAATACCAACGGCTCGCGCTGCGACCCGTCGAAGTTGTCGCTGAAGTCCACAGTGTTCTTGTCAATGTCGGCCAGCAACTCAGAGGCGATTTGCGAGAGACGCGATTCGGTGTAGCGCATTGCGGCCGGCGGGTCGTCGTCGACGCTCCCGAAGTTGCCTTGACCGTCGACCAATGGCGCTCGCATCGAGAAGTCCTGGGCCATCCGCACCAGCGCGTCGTAAATCGCGCTGTCCCCGTGCGGGTGGTACTTGCCCAGCACCTCGCCGACAACACGCGCGCTCTTTCGGTAGGGCGTGTCGTGGCGCATGTTCATTTCGTCCATGGCATAGATGATTCGCCGCTGCACGGGCTTGAGCCCGTCGCGGACGTCGGGGAGCGCCCGCGCGACGATAACGCTCATGGCATAGTCGAGATACGAATCGCGCATCTCGTTCTCGATGTTCACCAGCCGGACGTTTCCGATTTCCATCAGTGTTTCCCTTTGAGAGCATCGGCAAACCCGAAACGGACTCGCGGTCGCCGACCATGGACGGTCTCAACCCCGATACCAGCCGCGGGCAGCCTGAATGAAGTGCTCGAATAGCCCGGCGAAGCGAGGATCGACTTCGTCCGCGCGCTCAGGATGGCATTGGACGCCGACGACCCAGCGGTGGCGAGGCGATTCAAGTGCTTCGATGAGCCCATCCGGGCTCACTGCCGAGACGACGAGGGTTTCCGCCCGCTCGGTCTCGCGCACGGCCTGATGATGGCGGCTGTTTACCATCACCCGCTCACTTGTACCAAGCGCCTCCGCAAGCTTCGTTCCCGGCGTGATGTCGATCTCATGTGGCCCCGAGTTGGCGGAATGGCCATCGACATGCTGTACAAGCGATCCGTCGCAGAGCACATTCAAGAGTTGAAACCCTCGGCAGATCGCCAGGACCGGCAAGTCGCGGATCAACGCGTCTTTGGCCAACGCCAACTCGAATTGATCGCGCTCATCATTGACGTACTTCGTTCGCGGGTCGCGTGGCTGGTTATAGACCCTTGGGTTAATATCACCACCGCCGGTCAAAAGAACGCCGTCGATCCCATCGATGGTGTCATCGTGGTAGGCCCAGACCGTCACTGGGTCGCCTCCAGCGAGCCGGACCGCATCCGCATAACGCGTAACATCATCGAGATTGACGTTTGCGCGCGCGGTCACCGCGATGCGCGGTTTGGACATGGGCTCCCTCGGTACGGCGCCGCCACACCTTCGCGAATGCCCTCCAAGTATACCCTTGCGGTGGCGATCGCTTCCATGAGTTGGACGGCCAGGCGCAGGTGGCCGAACCTTCGGCGGCGCGTGTACTACACTCGATTCAGTGTCTTGGAGGTTCCGGGATGATCGACACGATCGAGGTTGGCGAAACGTTGTTCGCGCTGCTCGGCCGAACCTGGTACGAGGTCATCGAGGAAGCCGAGCAATGCGTCGGATTGAGCCAGGCTCGCTTGTCAATGCTGCTCGTTCTTCATCGGGAGGGCGAACTCAGCCAGGCAGATCTCCAACGACGACTGGGCGTCGACGCCGCCGCGATCAGCCGACAGGTCCGACAACTGAACGGCGAGGGACTGGTCAACCGCCGACCCGACCCGATCGATACTCGGTGCATCCGAGTAGCGTTGAGCGACCACGGCAGGGCTCAGCTTCGCCGGCTCGAACCGGCCCGTACGGCCTTTTTCAAGACGGTTCTCGCTGGGCTTGATCCGAGCGACCTCCAGGCGCTAATCGACGGACTGACGCGTATTCGCCGAAACATCGCTCTCAAGACGCCGGTCTAGCCCCCCGCCTCGTCCAACGGCGTATCGACTGGCAAGGCGCGATTTTCTCGTACCACTGCTCGGAAGTAGCGGCCGCTCTCCTTGAGGACGCGCTCTTGGGTCTGATAATCGGTCGCATAGAGGCCGAATCGCTTGGCAAACCCCTCGGCCCATTCGAAGTTGTCAAGCAGAGTCCAGGCGAAAAAGCCGCGAAGAGGAATGCCGTCCGCCACCGCCCGCGCTGCTTCGGCGAGGTATCCGGCGAGATAGTCGATCCGGTCGAGATCGAAGATACGTCCAGCGGCCGGCGGGGGGTCTCGAAACGCCGCCCCATTCTCGGTGATGACGAGATCAATGGGGCCATAGTCGCGATGCAATTGGGCTAAGAGATCGTAGAGCGCCGCCGGGCGGATTACCCAGCCCATGTCAGTGAGCGCTGCGCCCGGTGGGGAAACCCGCCGGAGGCGGAGATACGGGTCAGAGGCATCGTGCTCAACTACCGCTGGGAAGTAGTGATTGACGCCGAGGAAGTCGATTGGGGCGGCAATCGTCTCGAAATCACCGGCTGGCACATCCGGAACATCATGGCGATACCACGCCCGCAGATCGCCGGGATACCCTCGGCCGAACACCGGGTCCATGAACCACCGATTGTAAGCCCCGTCGTAGCGTGTTGCGGCTGCGACGTCCAACGCATTGTCACTCGCCGGGTAGGTCGGGGTAAGGATCTGGGTGATGCCGACGCGCGCGTTGGGCGAGGCCGCTCGAATCGCCCGAACCGCCAGGCCATGGCCAAGGAGTAGGGTGTGGGCAGCGCGAAGCGCCGCGCGGGTACTTCGAACGCCAGGCGCATGCTCGCCGGTCTGATAGCCAAGAATACTGCTGCACCAGGGCTCGTTCAGCGTGATCCAGTGCTTGACCCGGTCGCCGAGCCGACGAACGACGACGTCGACGTAGGTAGCAAACGCCGCTGACGTATCACGATTGGGCCAGCCGCCCTGATCTTCGAGTGCCTGCGGCAGGTCCCAGTGATAGAGCGTAACCCACGGCTCGATGTCGGCGGCCAGCAACCCATCGACCAGGCGGTCGTAGAAATCGAGACCGGTCGCGTTTACCGAACCGGCGCCTTCAGGGATTATCCGCGGCCAGGCCAGCGAAAAGCGGTAGGCGTTGACCCCGAGCCTGGTCATCAATTCGACGTCGGCGGCCCAACGGTGATAATGATCGCAGGCGACATCCCCGGTATCGCCATTGGCGATCGTCCCTGGCGTGTGGCAGAACCGGTCCCAAATCGACTCGCCGCGACCGTCCGCGGTCACCGCTCCTTCGATCTGGTAGGACGCCGTCGCCGTACCCCAGACAAACCCGGTTGGAAACCTGTTCATCGGTGCATTGTCGGCCAGGCAACCGGCGATGGCAACGTATCTCAGCGCCCATCTGCGATACTGGTTCTGCACCAGCCACGGCAATGAGGAGCGGCATGAGGGTGGCGATCACCGGCGCATCCGGGTTTATTGGGCGCGCGCTGGCCCAGTCCCTGCGCGAGGACGGTCATCTGCCGCTGGCGCTCAGCCATGATATCGAGCGTGCCGCCCGAGCGCTCCCGGGCGTCGAGACGCTTGACATCAACGATGCAATCACCGCCTGGCCTGACGTCGATGCCGTCGTCAATTTGATGGGCGAGCCGGTCAACGGCCGTTGGACCTCGGAGAAGAAGCGGGCTATCTACGACAGCCGGGTGATCGGGACACGAAAGTTGGCGGAAGCGATTGGCCGAGCCGATCGTCGCCCCAACTGTTTCGTCAACGCATCCGCCGTCGGGTACTACGGCGATCGTGGCGAAGAATTTCTGACCGAATCGTCCCTGCCGGGACAAGCATTCTTGTCGCATGTCTGCGCCCACTGGGAGGGCGAAGCCCGCCGGGTTGGAGATCTCGGCGTCCGCTGGGCCGTCGTCAGGACCGGGGTGGTGCTCGGTGATGGTGGGGCACTTGATGTCCTGAAACGCCTGTTCATGGTGGGACTGGGTGGACCTCTTGGGTCAGGCCGGCAATGGTTCCCCTGGATAACCCGTGCCGACATCGTCAGGCTCTACCGCTTCGTGCTCGAGAGTGATCACCAGGGGGTGTTTCTCGCAGCCACTCCCGAGCCGGTGCGTCAGAAGGAATTCGCGAGCGTACTCGGCAAAGCGCTCGGCCGGCCAGCGGTCTTGCCGGCGCCCGGATTTGCGGTTCGGCTGGCAGCGGGAGAATTCGCTTCCGAGGTGCTCGACAGCCGACGGTGCGTCCCGCGAGAGACGATCGCCGCTGGCTTCGAATTCGAACATCCTCACCTTCCGGCTGCGTTGCGGTCGGCGCTCGGCGAAGGACAATCGGCTCAGAACCGAAGGTGACACCTTGAACCGGGTGATGTACGCTAGGCCGACACTGCCAAGATGGAACCCGGCACAGCCGTCGGTTTGGTTGTCTCCAGCGAAGACCGGGGTTGGCCTACGGTCAGGATAGGCATCGAAATAGGAGTCGAACTATGAAGGTCGGCATCTCGCTCACCGCGACGGCCAACGGCGTCAACTCGCACGAATCGATTGATTACTGCCGCTGGGCGGCTCGCTACGTCGATCAGGCTGGGTTCGACGCGGTTTGGACCACCGAGCATCATTTCACCGAGATCGCCCACACCGGCGCTCCAAGCGCGGCGCTCGCCTACTATGCCGGGATCACCGAGCACGCCAAGCTAGGGTATGGCGTCGCGATTGTTCCGCTCCACCACCCCCTCCGCCTCGCCGAGGAATTCCTCTGGGTGGACAATTTGTCTGACGGGCGGTTGGTCGGCGGCATCAGTCCCGGCTGGGCAGCCTATGAGTTCGAGATGTTCGGCGTGCCGGTCTCAGAACGGCGCGAGCGTCTCGCCGAGTCGTGGGAGATCATTCGCAGCGCGTGCGCCGGCGAGACCGTCGAGTTCCATGGCCGTTTTTTTGACATTCCAGCGATCCAGATCAACCCGCCGCCGCGCCAACAGGGCGGTATCCCCTTCGTCCTTTCGACCGGCCAGGTCGATTCGGTCCGCCAGGCCGCGCGCTGGAAGGTAAGCCCGGTCTTCGGCGCACCGCCGGTTCAGACGATCGTCGACCATGTCGCGGTGTTCGACGAGACCTGCCGCGAAGAAGGTTATTCCCAGGCTGAGATCGACCGACTGCACGAGTGGATCGGTGTCCGCCGCTTCATTACCGTTGGCCGCACCGAGGACGAGGCACGCGAAGAGGCGCTCATCCATAGCGCCCGGCTACAAGACAGCCTCAGCTTCTTGTCGACGACCCGGGGTTCGGAGAACCAGGGTGACCCGCGCAATCCGCGTACGCTCGCCAACGAGGTCTGGGGAACCGTCGATCAGGTGACCGAGCAACTCCTCGAACTCGAAAGGATCGGGATGCGCCATTTCATCTGCAACTTCACCCTTGGCAGCCGTGGGCTGGACGGCGCAAAGGACGCGATCAAACTCTTCGCGAAAGAGATCCTCCCGGTCTTGCAGTCCAGCGAACACCAGGCGGCGCCGGTCGCGTCATAGCGCCATCGACAACGGCGCGAGCCGGTCCGGTTTGCGGGAAGCGCCGCTCCCCGCTCCGGAGGAAACTGGGACAGGCGACCCTCAGGCGGTTCGCGCGCCCGACGCTTCGTCGAGGATCAAGTCGCATTCGTCGAAGCGGACGCGGTGCACCTGCTGGGTAACGCCGAGCGCGGCCGCCGCCGATCTGAACGCTTCGGTCTCGGAGAAGGCCCTGGCCTGCTCGGCAGTCTCCCAGAAGGTGACGTAGTGGAAGCGCTTCGGGTCCTCCTGACTGCGGAGCAGGATTCGCTTTATCCAACCCGGCGTTTCCTTCATCATGGTCCCTTCTTTTCGCTTCCAAGCCTCCCAGACGGACCCGTCCGGGCTATTGTCCGTTGTCTCGACGTAAACCACGTACATGATTACTCCATCAACCTGAGGCGGTTCCGGCATTTTCATTGGCGGCGACGTGCGGAACAAGTCCGCCAGGGGCGGTTCCCGCGGCCCTCCCTCCGTACAGCCGGGATTCGTCCTCGGGGCGCTGCCCTCGGGTTGTCGCCATACCCACATCCTGGCGGCCAAGTGTAGATGGGATACGATTGTGGTGACCTTTCACTGTCGGTGGGAACTCTTCGACATTGATACGCGTCGTATAAGCAACTGTCATAGGAAGTGGATCAATGAATCTCAATAAGCTGACTGAGAAAGCCCAAGAGGCAATCGTCGCCTCCCAACGGATCGCCGAGGAGCGACACAACACCCAGCTCGAACCGGAACACCTCCTATCGGCGCTCACCAGCCAGCAGGAGGGCGTGGTACCGGCGGTCCTTGAAAAGATCGGGGTCGCTCCGCGGTTGGTCATCGAACGGCTCGCCCCGGCGCTCGAAGGGTTCGCGCGAGCGTCCGGCACGGCCCAACTCTATGTCTCGCCCCGCTTCAAACAGGTGTTCGACGCCGCCCAGCACGAAGCCGATCGCCTCAAGGACGACTATGTATCGACCGAGCATTTCCTGCTCGCCCTGGCCGATGAGTCCGAGAAGGGGCCGAGCGGCCAGTTACTGCGAGGGCTCGGTGTCACCCGCGACCGGATCTACCAGGCTCTTCAGGAGGTGCGAGGCGGCCAACGCGTCACCAGCCAGAACCCTGAGGGCACCTATCAAGCGCTTACCCGATATGGACGGGACCTTACCGCGCTCGCACGTCAGGGTAAGCTCGACCCGGTGATTGGCCGGGACGAAGAGGTACGGCGAGTGATCCAGGTTCTCAGCCGCCGCACCAAGAACAACCCGGTGCTAATCGGCGAACCGGGCGTCGGCAAGACCGCAATCGTGGAAGGCCTCGCTCAGCGGATCGCCCGCGGCGACGTTCCTGAGGCACTCAAGGACCGTCAGATTATCGCCCTCGACCTCGGCGCGATGGTCGCCGGCGCGAAGTTCCGTGGAGAGTTCGAAGAACGGCTCAAAGCGGTTCTCAAGGAGGTACAGGAAGCCGAGGGGCAGGTCATTCTGTTCATCGACGAATTGCATACCGTCGTCGGCGCGGGCGCCGCCGAGGGCGCGATGGATGCCTCGAACATGCTCAAGCCGCTGCTTGCCCGTGGCGAACTTCGCTGCATCGGCGCAACCACGTTGAGTGAGTATCGAAAGCATATCGAGAAGGACGCCGCGCTTGAGCGCCGATTTCAGACCGTGTTTGTCGGTGAACCGACCGTCGAAGATACCATCAGCATCCTGCGTGGGCTCCGAGAGCGCTACGAGCAGCACCACAAGGTGCGGATCAAGGACTCGGCTCTCGTCGCTGCAGCATTGCTTTCGCATCGCTACATTTCCGACCGCTTCCTTCCCGATAAGGCGATTGACCTCGTCGACGAAGCCGCCAGCAAGTTGCGGATGGAAGCAACCAGTATGCCCGCCGAGCTTGATGAGATCCGCAGGCGAATTATGCAACTGGAGATCGAGCGCGAAGGGCTCAAGCGCGAAAAGGACCCTGGCTCACGTGAACGCCTCGAGCGGATCGAGCAGGAACTCGCCGACCTGAACGAAAACAGCGACCAGCTTGAGACACGCTGGCAGAACGAGTTGAACCAACTCAACCGGGTCGGACAAATCCAAGGTCGGATCGATGGCGCACGCACCGAGATGGAACAGGCGAGCCTCCGCGCCGAGTGGGAAAAGGCCGCCCGACTACGGTATGAGATCAGCCAGCTTGAACAGGAACTTGGCGAGGCTGAGCGCGCGCTCCAGGACCGTGCGTCGGCGCTCGTCAAAGAAGAGGTGGACGAGCAAGACATCGCCGAGATCGTCAGCAAGTGGACCGGGATTCCGGCTGCAAAACTGATGCAGGGCGAGGTCGAAAAGCTGATCCACATGGAAGACCGACTTCGCGAGCGAGTGGTCGGCCAGGAAGATGCCGTGGTGGCGGTCGCCAACGCCGTCCGTGCTGCCCGCGCCGGGCTACAAGACCCAAACCGGCCACTTGGATCGTTCCTCTTTCTTGGTCCGACCGGTGTCGGCAAGACCGAGACTGCTCGGGCGCTCGCAGAGTTTCTGTTCGACGACGAGCGGGCGCTCGTCCGTATCGATATGAGCGAATACCAGGAGAAGCACACCGTCTCCCGCCTTATCGGTGCGCCACCCGGCTATGTCGGCTACGACGAAGCCGGTCAACTCACCGAGGCGATCCGCCGCCGGCCCTACAGCGTCGTGCTGTTCGACGAAGTCGAAAAAGCACATCCGGAGGTTCTCAACGTCCTGCTCCAACTCCTCGATGACGGGCGGCTGACCGACGCCCAGGGCCGGACCGTCGATTTCAAGAATACCATCGTCATTATGACGAGTAATCTTGGCAGCCAGTGGGTGACCGAGCGGACGATGCTCTGGCCAGAGATCAAAGAACGGGTGATGGAGGCGGTGCGCACCCATTTTCGGCCCGAATTGCTCAACCGGATTGACGAGATGGTCATCTTCCGTCGGCTCGAACTCGACCAAATCAAACAGATTGTCGAGATCCAACTTGGTGGGCTCAGAGCCCGGTTGGCTGAACGCAAGATCACCCTCGAACTATCGCGTCCCGCCAAGGACCATCTCGCTAGCGAGGGGTTCGACCCAATCTACGGCGCTCGGCCGCTCAAGCGCACGATCCAGAAGGAGATCGTACAGCCTCTGGCGATGGCGCTCCTCCAAGGACGCTTTGTCGATGGCGACACGATCGTCGTCGATGTCGAACGCGGCGCCCTCGCGTTCGCCAAGAACAGCGCCGTCCAAGCTTAGCGGAGCGTACTGGGGTCGGGGAGCGACAGTCGCCCGGCCCCGGCGGCGTAAAAGCCGTAGGCGGCCCGGCTGTTGAGCGGTTTGACGTTATCCAGCAAGAACTTTTGAATCTGGTCTGCGGTGAAGTTCGGGAAGCGGCTCTTGACGAGAGCCGCAGCGCCGGAGACGTGCGGCGCTGCCGCGCTTGTCCCGGTAAACCCATATTCCTCGTCCTGGTAGACAAACACCGAGACGTGGCTTGGCGCAGTGATCTCGGGCTTCCATCGACCGTCCAGGGTCGGGCCCCACGAGCTATAGACCGCCAGTTGCTCGCTCTTCCAATCCATTGCGGCCACCGCCAGCGCACCGCGCGCCGAGGCGGTGTCGACCAGGCTCATCGACGCCGAGCGATAGTATGGCGACAGGTCTCCGCGGCTCACCTGAAGCCGGAACTGCGTCGGTGGTCCGCTCTTCTGCTCGACACCAATCGAGAAAGTCTCGGCCGAGATCTTCTTGTCGAGCGCTCCGACCACGATCTGGGGAGATGTCGATGCTCGTCGGGTGAACGACGAATACACCTTGCCGGTGTTGTCGGCGAGGTGAAGCACCAACTCGGCAGTGGGATCGGCCCAGATCAACCGGACTTGCGGCAGGATATCGTTGCGCGGCCAGTAGGCGGCCGGAATGAACTCGGGCCCGTCCGGCGTGATCGGCACCATTCCGGGCGTCCCGGTGGTACGACCAAGCACCGTCTTGTTCCCTTCATTACCCGCCGACACGACCACCAGCACGCCTTTCTGGCGCGCCTCGTCGATCTTCTTGGCGGATGGCGAGTTGCCGTCGAAGACAAAATTGGGGAATCCGAGGGATATCGAGATGATGTCAACCTGCTGAGCCAGCAGCCAATCCACCGCCTGGATGAACTGGGTCAGGTCGTCGGTGTTTGCAAAGTACAGTGTCGCGTCAGGAGCAACTTCGTAGATGATCTGAGCGACGCCGGTGCCGTGAATATCGGTCTCGCGCTCGAACGTTTTCCCGGTGAAATCACGGGCAACGATTTGGTTGCCGGTTGGTAGATACTTGCCCTGAAGTTCTTTGTACTTCGCAAAGCTATCGATAATCCCGACGCGGACGTTGCGGCCACGGATGCCGGCCGCATGCCATTTGTCCGCACCGATCTCCTTCACTCCCTCGACCGGCCCCGCGCCAGTCATCGGCACGTCGCGTTGCAGTTCGGCGATCGGCACCAGGTCGTCGCGTTCGGGACGGTTGGGCGCATCCACGTCAACGATCTCGGGAAAGCTGAGCAAGGACTGGATGAAGGTGAAATCGCGCTGCGCGTTCAATTGAACCAGCCGATCCATCGGGATCTGAATGGTCACGCGGTTCTCGTACCAATTCTCGATTTCGATGCCAAGCGCTCGGAGGCGGTCGCCAAACGCCTCGGTGTATGGCCGATCGAGGATCAGCACCGCTTCGACACCACGATCGTCGAGCATCCCGAGATTGCGCGCCATCGCTTCGGCTGCCGGTAGTCCACCTTCCGCGTACGCTTTGAAAACCAGCACATAAAGCGAGGCAAGCTTCGATCCGTTGCTTGGGTCGATCAAGCGGGGGTCGACCGGGATGACGCTCGGGACGGTCAGCGAGCGCGCGATGACTGGCACCATCGTCGACGTAGGGATCGCGCTCGCGCTCGCACGTTGATTGAGCAACGTGGTGATCGAAAAGGCGAGTACCGCGAGTGCGGCTATCCCCGCGACGCCGAGCGCGGGAAGAAACCACCGCCGCCCAACGAGCCGCTCTAGCGAAACCCGGCTAGATGCCATCAACCCTCCGACATCTCATTCGGCGCAGCGGAAACCCAAATCAGGGCTACCTTCCTCGGGAGACTGCCAACCGCGGGCGGTGGTCCGAACATCGCGGCTGTAGTTGTTGATCCGAAATCCACCACGCGTTACTCGATACTTCTGACGAGGGATCTCGAATCCGATTGATGTTGCCCCGGGATACAGCGCATACCAGTCAGCAGTCCATTCGCGCGGCCCGCCGGCGACATCCAAGACCCCATAGAGGCTCGCTCCGTTTGTGTTCATTCCTGCCGGCCCCCACACCTTGCCAAAGGTCAAGATCGGGTAATCCGAGAGCTTGAAACTGCCGAAGTCAACGCGATTGGGATCCCAATTGTTCCCCCACGGGTAGATCCTGCCATCGTCACCACGCGCCGCCTTCTCCCATTCTGCCTCGGTCGGCAATCGTCGGCCTTGAGCTTTGCAGTAGTTCTCGGCATCGGCGAACGTCACTCCGACGACCGGTGATCTCGGGTCGGCGTCCTTTGACCAGTCGCCCACGACGCGGTTATTGCGTGCCCACTTGCTGAACATCTCGACGGTCACTTTGTTCCGATCGATGGAGTAGGCGCCCTGTTCGATTGTCCGGACTGGTCGTTCGTCGGCGTCGCCGGTGTCGGACCCCATCGTGAAGGCGCCCGCAGGAATCGGTACCTGCGCCATCCCGTCCCGGCTGGTGCTCGAACGGCTCGGCCCCGGAGTCCCGCTCACCACCGTTCCAGGTTTCCAGTCTGTCGTTAGCACCAACGTGGCGGCAACCCCCGCCAGGCAAGCGCAGACACACAGGAGGGCGACCGACGTGGTGATCGCCAGAATCGCCCGCCCAACCCCGCCACGCGCTGGCGCGGCTGCGCCGACCGGGACCGGCGCCGGGCGGGGCACCGGGAGCGGGGCCTGGGGTCGAATGACGCCGGGCGGCATCGTCGGGGACAACGTCAGATCGCTTGGCGAGACCGGGATCGAGACGAGGATCTCCGCTCCTCCGATCTGGATCCGGTCGCCGCTGTGAAGGGGCACGTCCATGCCCGGGGCCGCCGGCCGGCCGTTCACCCGGCTGCCGTTGCGGCTGGTGAGGTCCACATACACCAATGAACCAGAGCGTTCGAGCAGTTCGCCGTGTTGGCTGGAAACCAACGGGTCGGCGATCACCAGGTCGTTGGCCGGCACCCGGCCAATCCGGAAGGGAAACCGAGGCACCTCGATGGCGTGCGCCGGATTGCCCGGCGTCCGCACCTCAAGGCGCACCGGGCGGGCTTGGCGGGCCGACGGCACTGAGGCCTCTTCGACGGTAAGAACGATTGACCCAATGTGGAGTTTGTCGCCCGGCGCAAGTGGCGTCGGCGCGTTTGCTGGAAGCGGAACGCCGTTGAGCCTCGTACCGTTCCGGCTCCCCAAGTCGGCATAGGACAGCGTCCCGCCGACGAGGACAAATTCACCGTGATGGCTGGACACTACCGCGTTTGGAAGTGGGATGGCGTTGTCCAGCCCACGCCCGACCGTGTAGGGTGGCCGGTCGAGCAGCACGACGCCTGGCGGGCTCCCCGGCAATTCAATTCGGATCTGAAAGATCCGCCCTTGTGAGGTCATAGCCTCATTATAGGAATGCCGCCCCAGGGAAGGACAAGATTCTCAGCAATTGACAGCAAAGCGGCCGATGTGCTCCGGCGCCGTCGTCATCCCCAGGCGCTGCCCCGGCGCAGAGACCGCACCACGCCGAAGACATTCACGAACTCCGGGTTGGCTCGAGCGCCGCCCGCACCGCTTCGTCGGCCACATCGACGAAAACGAATGTGAGATCACTACGGGTCTCGGGCGGAACGTCGTCGGTGTCGCGCTCGTTTCGCTTGGGGAGGATCACCGTACGAATACCAAGCCGATGCGCCGCAAGCACTTTTTCCTTGATCCCACCGACCGGTAGCACCTTCCCACGCAAGGTGATCTCACCGGTCATCGCCACATCAGAGCGGACCGGACGACCGAGCAGGAGCGACGCGAGGGCAACCGTCATCGTGACCCCTGCAGACGGGCCGTCCTTCGGAATTGCCCCGGCTGGAACATGGATATGGAAGGTTCGGTCGACAAAATCCGCAGGGTCGATCCCGAGCTTGGCTGCGTCCGCTCGAACGTAGGAGAGCGCCGCCTGAGCGCTCTCGCGCATCACCTCGCCAAGCATCCCGGTCAGGATGAGCGGGTCTTGATGGCTGCTTGGCATCATCGTCGCTTCGACGAACAGTACGTCGCCGCCGACCGGCGTCCAGGCGAGCCCGGTTGCCACACCGGGTCGGTCAGTCCGCTCGGCCACCTCTTCGAGGAACCGTGGCCGGTCGAGGTAACGCGGCACGGATTCGGCGGTGACAACCACCGGATCGGTCCGTCCCTCGGCAATCTCGCGCGCCACCTTCCGCGCGACGGTGCCGAGTTCCCGGTTCAGCCCGCGGACGCCGGCCTCACGGGTGTATTCGCGAACGATTCGGCGGATCGCGGCGGGCTCGAAAGTCAGTTCGCCCGCTCGAAGACCATGGTTTTCCAACTGCGAGGGGACCAGATGATCCTCGGCAATGTGCACCTTCTCGCCGTCGGTATAGCCTGCCAGGGTGATGATCTCCATCCGGTCGCGGAGCGGCGCAGGGATCGTTTCGAGCGTGTTTGCAGTTGCAATGAACATCACTTGAGACAGGTCAAACGGGATACCCAGGTAGGTGTCGACGAAGGCGTAATTCTGAGCAGGGTCGAGCACTTCGAGTAACGCCGATGATGGGTCGCCTCTCCAGTCCGTCCCTACCTTGTCGATCTCGTCCAGCACGAAGACTGGATCGCGCACCTCAGCCCGGCGAATACCCTGAATAATCCGCCCCGGAAGCGCACCGATGTAGGTGCGTCGATGGCCACGAATCTCCGCTTCGTCTCGAACGCCGCCCAGGGAGATCTGGACCAGCTTACGACCGAGCGCCCGTGAGATCGACCGAGCCAGCGAGGTCTTACCAACGCCCGGGGGGCCGACGAAGCACAAGATCGGATCGCCCATCAGCCGCTCGTCGGATCCGTCATCGTCCGGTGGCGGAGCACCACGTTCCTGACGCAACTTGCGAACAGCGAGGTAATCAAGGATGCGCGACTTGATCGATTCGAGGTCGTAATGGTCCTCATCGAGAATTCGCCGCCCAAGCGGGATGTCAATCGCCTTGCCCGAGATACGGCTCCAGGGTAGGGCGGCGATCCATTCCAAATACGACCGGGTCATTGCATATTCGGGAGACGCAGAGGGAATACTGGTCAGCCGGTTCAGTTCACGGTCGGCCTCGCGCCGCGCATCTTCGGGAAGACCTGCCTCGTCCAATTGGCGGCGCAAGATCGCCAATTCGTCCCCTTCCTCACCTTCACCAAGCTCCTTCTGGATCGAACGGAGTTGCTCGCGCAGGAAATACTCGCGTTGGGACTTGTCCATCCGGCTTTGAGTGGCTGCGCTGATCTCGCGGCCGACCTCTCGAACCTGAATCTCACGCTGGAGCAATTCGACGAGGCGCTGGAGCTTCGCCTCTACCGGATCGAGTTCAAGGATTGCCTGGCGATCCTCGAACCCGAGGGGAATCGTCGACGCAACGAAATAGGCGACCTGACGCGGATCGGAGAGGCCCTCGACGGTCGCGAGCAATTCCTGAGGAGCGTTGGGAATGGCGCTGATGATGGTCCGAAACTGGTCTACCACGACCCGACGCAGCGCTTCGGCTTCGACCGTCGGCGCCGACTGGTCAGGCGCCGCCTCGAACCGCGCAATCAGAAATGGCTCTCGTTGGGTCTCTTCCACAAGTCGAACTCGTTCGAGCCCCTGCACCAAGAGACGGACGGTGCCGTCCTGGCCGCGCAACATCTGATGGATCACGCCAACCGCGGCAATCGGCCGCACCGCCGCCATCGATGGTGGCTCTTGGGAGTCGACGGGAAAGCCGGCCAGCAGCACCAGTCTCGATCCACCCATCACGGCGTCGATCAGCTTGATTGATCGTTCCTGCCCGACGACGAGCGGCGCTACCGCGAGAGGGAAGACGACGGCGCCACGCAGCGGCAGCAGGGGCAAGGTGTCGGGCAGCGGCGGCTCAGGGGTATCGACTTCGATCTCCGGGTTCATCCTGCCGCTGCCTTCGGCAACCGCATCGAGAGCAATCCACGCTCGAAGCCGCCCTCGACAAGACCCGTTTCGATCGGGCCTGGCAACGGCATTTCAAGTCGGAACCGACCCTGACGGATCTCGACCTGGTGATATGAGCCGGACGAAAGAAGCTGGCGTTGTCCTTCGATGACCACGGCGTCGTCGTAGAGCAGCACCTCGACCTGGTCGCTATCGACCCCGGCCAGTTCAACCGTGAGGAGGAAGGCGTGGGCAGTTTCTGCGAGGTCCGCTGCGGGGCGCCAGCGTGGTTGTGCCAGGACCGCCGGAACCAGGCGCCAGGGATCGCCCAACGGGCGCGGCTCACTGACATTGAGGACCACGGCATAACGATAGGCGAGGCGACGGTAACGCATCGACCGTCCTCCGAAAGATCTGCTGGTTAACCTTACTCCACCTGCCGACCAATCTGGTTCCGAGCAATTTCCCCGAATCTCGTCGCGAACTAGCTGATTTCCGAACAGGCGTTCGGTATGCTGCGTTCAGAACGAACGTTCGGGACGAACGTTCGCATGGAGGGGGCGATGTTCAGGCTAAAGGGATGCGGGCGCTGCGGCGGAGATCTCTGGTTTGGCCGCGACTTCGATAGCGCGGGTTGGCGCTGCCTTCAATGTGGCCGATCGTCGGCTCGGCCAGCGCCGGTGTCGGCGGTTCAGCGCGACTGGCCATCGCGACTATTGGGTCGCAAGCAGGGTTGCGTCCGCCGGAGCACCCGATGACCCCGGCGATGGCGCTCGCCGGACCGGTGGTTCGATTTCGACCGGGCCCAAATGCCGTCCGCCGGTTGCGGCATATTTTCGATACCCTTGAGGGGGTACTCGCCGCCGTCGAGATTGATCCCACCGGCACGGCGGTCGGTGCGTCGATCTCGCTTGCCCCGCCTTCGCCCCGCTCGGTGCGTTAGACAGAACCGGCAGTCGCAGCGTTGACACCGTTGTATTCGCGAAAGAAGCGGGCAAAGCCAGCGAGGGGCAAGGGGTAGGAAAAATAGTACCCTTGCCCATAGCGGACCCCTCGCTCACGCAGGTAGGCAACCTGATGGCGCTGTTCGACACCTTCGGCCACCAGTTCGAGGCTCAACTTCCGACCCAGGTCGATGATTGAATCGAGGATTGGCCGGCTCAACGCATCGGTGCCGATCGTCTCGACGAATACCTTGTCGATCTTGAGATAGTCCACCGAGAACTGCTGAAGCGACGCCAGACCGCTATGGCCCGTGCCGAAATCATCCACCGCGATCGAGCAGCCAAGCCGGTGGATGCCGGCCATGACCTCGACGGCGATGTCACGGAAGTCATCGATGATACGTCGCTCGGTGATTTCGAGCGTCAGCGATCGCGGATTTAGGGTCCCGTCTTCGAGGAGCATCCGGAGGTCGTCGACGATCTGATGGTCGCGCAGATGCTCTGCGACCAGATTGACCCCGACGTGAATACCCTGCTGTTCGGGGAACGAGAGCAAGATGTCGGCACGAACTCGTCCAAGCATCCAGCGAGTAATTGGTATGATGAACCCGGTCTCCTCTGCAAGGGGGATGAACACATCTGGCCGGAGGAGACCACGCTTTGGGTGTCGCCAACGGAGCAGCGCTTCCGCTCCGACGCAACGGTCGGCCTGGATGTCGACGATCGGCTGGTAGAAGACCTCGAACTCGCGCCGACTGAGGGCAACACGCAAGTCCTCGTCGAGTGTTCTTCGCCGCCGGAGCGAAAGCAGCCCGATCCAGATGATCAGCGTGCTGAACACCAGACCGATGGCAAGGAATACCGGCGCAACCTGGACAAAACGCGACCAGACTACTGCGTCGTCCGTGCCTGCCTGGACGAGTATCGGATAGGTCGCCGACGAGATCCGAACGACGACCTGGCGCGTTGTCCCGTCCTCGCGTTCCACTGCCCGGCCGATCACCGGCCCGCCGACGATTGACAACGTAAGGGTCCCGCCATCGCCGACGAGATTGCTCTCCATCCGTTCGAGGAACTCCATCGGTTCGATCAGCCCAGTCACCCCGCCACCATCCGCCAAGCGCACATGAACAACCAGCGGGGTCGGCTCGATGCGAGCAAACTCGCGCCAGGCTAAGAAGACCCCCTGGGTCGGAACGCTCTCGTTGGACACGACAACGTGGCGAGTGCGGGTCGCGCCGTCGCGGGTGCAATAGGTGATGAGGTCTGGACCGAAGAGCCCAACCTCAGCGAGCCGGGTCGAACGCGTGGTGGCTTGCGCGAGCCGAGCGATTACCTCGGGGGTGCAACTCTGACCGGACAACGGAGCCAGTTCGCGCAGTTCGGCGACGGTGCGGTCGAGGAGGCGTTCGCTTTCGGTGATCGAAGCAGCACTAGCCTGGCCAAGTTCGCGGTTGACCTGGTCGGTGGCAAAGAGCGAGGCAAGCGCGAGCATCAGCGCCGCCGGAACGACGGCGACGACGGCCAAGCCGATCAGATACAGTCCGCGCATTCCTGCTCGATTTCTCGGCTCGATCCGAGCACTCCTATAGGGTACGTGGTTCAACGCCATCGCACCAACCCTTCCGGCAGCTATAGCGGGTGCGGATCCGTTTTTCCAGCGGATCGGCTACGCTCCCCTCTGGCCGACTTTCGACCGGCCGAAAGGAAGGACCGATGACCGCCGGCCGTCCGAAGGGCAAGGAGGCGGGGCTTCTCGATGCCGGTAGCCGGGAGCCACGCTTCATTCTGTACATCTTCCTCGCCCTTGCCGTGATCGTCTTCGTTCCGGCTCTCAGCGAAATCCGGCCTCTGGTGGTCGGCGCTTTGCTGATTGGAGGCCCGGCCATCGCAATCCTGTCAATCCGCACCTGGCGAGTACGCGAGTCGCTGTCCGGGATGCCCCGACTTGTTGTCGAGAGTGGCGTCGTCTTTGGCGTCCTCCTGTTCGTTCTCGCGCTGCTTGACTTGCTCGGGATCCGTCGCTTCGGCGGCTGACCGGCCACAGAGGAACAGCATGGCAATTCTCGAAGTCCAGGACCGGCCGCAGTTACGCCGCCCGGTTCTGATCGCGGCATTTGGTGGATGGGGCGACGCCGGAAGCGGCGCAACGACGGCTATCTCCTACCTTCTGGAGGAACTCAGTCCAGAGCCATGCGCCTGGCTCGACCCAGAAGCCTGTTTCGATTTCACCGTTCAGCGCCCGATCACCGAGCGAACCACCGATGGCCGCTGGACGTTGACCTATCCTCGCATTCAATTCTTCGGCGTCTACCGCCCGAATCATGAGCGTGACCTCGTCTTGCTGACTGGCCCCGAGCCGCATATGAACTGGCCAACTCTCACGCGATCGGTCACCACCTTTGCCCAGGAACTCGGGATCGAGACGGCGATGACCCTCGGGGTCTTTCTCGGATCGGTCTCCCACCGCACGGTTGCCCTCGTTCGCCGGACGCGCGACCCCGTGCTCGAGCGGCGGCTTGCCAGGCTCGGCGCTGTCGATACCGGCTACCAGGGACCGACCGGGTTCGTCACCGCCCTCGTCCACAGTTGGACCGAGGCAGCCTTGCCGGCGGCGAGTATTTGGGCGGCCGCGCCGATTTATCTCCGGGCAGTCAATCCGGCCATCGCCAATGCCCTCTTGGAGACGGTCGAGCAGGTCGCCGAAGTCCGGCTGGACTTGGGACCGCTTCGCGACCGTGCTGAATCGTTCGTCCGCGAGGTTGACGGGATGCTCGCGTCGAACCCCGAGCTTGCCAATCAACTTCGCGAAATGATCGACCTCGGCCCGGAGGGCCAAGCTTCGGATACCACCGAGCCGACTGAATTGCCGTCCGGACAGTCCCTCGTCGAGGAACTCGAACGCTTTCTCAAGGAGCGGCGGGGCGAGGGTGACGCCGACTAGCGGCCGACTGCCTTGCCCGGGTTCCTGAGGGAATCGTAGAATTGGTGGACAACGGGTACGACGATCGATCGAGATTCGGAGGCTCCGGATGGAGAAGGGGAGCTGGGCCGTCAAGACCGGCCTTGCCCAAATGCTCAAGGGCGGCGTCATCATGGACGTCGTCACCCCCGACCACGCCAAGATTGCCGAGGAGGCGGGCGCTTGCGCCGTGATGGCGCTCGAGCGCGTGCCGGCCGATATTCGCGCCTCCGGCGGCGTTGCTCGGATGTCCGACCCGGGGCTCATTCTCCAGATCATGGAGTCGGTCTCGATCCCGGTGATGGCCAAGTGTCGTATCGGTCATTTCGTCGAGGCCCAAGTTCTGGAATCGCTTGGGATTGACTACGTCGACGAATCCGAGGTGTTGACCCCGGCCGATGAGCAGTATCACGTCAACAAGCACGCGTTCAAAGTGCCGTTTGTCTGCGGCGCCCGCGATCTGGGCGAGGCGCTCCGGCGGCTTGGGGAAGGCGCGGCGATGATCCGGACCAAGGGCGAGGCGGGCACCGGCAACGTCGTCGAGGCGGTGCGTCATATGCGCCAGATCATGGCAGACATTCGCCGGGTCCAGGGGATGCACGAAGACGAACTGTTCGCCGAGGCGAAGCGACTCGGCGCGTCCTACGACCTGCTGGTTCAGGTCCGCCAACACGGCCGAATGCCGGTCGTCAATTTCTCGGCGGGCGGGATCGCCACCCCAGCCGACGCGTCGTTGATGATGCAACTCGGCGCGGACGGGGTCTTTGTCGGCTCGGGTATCTTCAAGTCCGGCGACCCGGCGCGCCGGGCAAAAGCGATCGTCCAGGCGACCACCCACTATAACAACCCGGACGTGATCGCCGAAGTCTCTCGCGACCTTGGCGAGCCGATGGTCGGCATCGAGATTTCGCAGATCGCGACCGAACAACTCATGGCCGGTCGGGGTTGGTGACGAAGATCGGGGTACTCGCCCTCCAGGGCGACTTCGCGGAACATGCCGTATCGCTTCGCCGGGCCGGCGCAGAACCGGTGGAAGTGAGGTTGCCCGCTCAGTTGGCCGGCCTCGATGGTCTGATTATTCCCGGCGGAGAAAGCACCACCATCGGCAAGCTGATGGTTGCCTACGGTCTGCTTGAGCCAATCGCCGAGCGTGCGCATTCGGGCTTTCCGATTTGGGGGACATGCGCCGGTGCAATCATGCTGGCCAAGAGGCTCGACAGGCACGACCAGCCGCTGGTCGGCGCGATGGATATCACCGTCCGACGCAATGCCTTTGGGCGTCAGGTCGATTCGTTCCAAACTCAGATATCGGTCGTCGGGTTGGATTCGCCATTTCCGGCGGTCTTTATCCGCGCCCCAACGATCGTCAAGATCGGGCCCGATGCCGAGGCGATCGCCTGGCTCGACGACGGGACAATCGTCGCAGCGCGCCAGCGGGCGCTGCTGGCGACCGCGTTCCATCCAGAACTGACCACCGACGACCGGTTCCACGCGCTCTTCCTCGACGGCGTACGCCGCCGTGCGGAGCAGGCGGTCCGATGATTCGGTCGATCCGACCGACGGACCTTCCGGGGCTTGCCTTTCTCAACCGACGCGGCCTCGTCAACGAGGCCTATTCGCGGCGAGATTTGACGCGTCCGCGCCGCTCGCTCTCGCTTGGCATGATCCTCGAGCACTGGCTCGCCCTCGAAGAGAACCGCCAGAGTTGGGTGAATGTCGACCGGCGGCGGATCGACGGTCTGATTTCGGCCCGCCACGAGGGACTGGCCTGGGAGATCGACCGGCTGGTTGTCGAGCCGGATGCCGATCCGCGCATCGTTCAACGGCTGCTGTCCTACATCACCGCCGTCGGTGGCGAACTGGGAATTCAGAAACTCTACCTTCGGTTGCCGGCTGAGAGCGATCTGATTGACTTGGCACGCAGCGCCGGGTTCATTGCGTATCGCGATGAGACATTATATGGACGCCAGACACCCGACGGAGAATCCAAGGGCGTTCTGCCCGACGGTGTTCGGCCGAAGGCCAACCATGACAACCACGCTGTCTTCCAACTCTACTGTGCGGCGGTGCCGGTGAGCGTGCGGCAGGCCGAGGCGATGACCCTCGGCGAATGGCAGCAGATTGGTAGCCGAGGGAGGCCCGCACTACGCCGACGGGAGTTGGTCTACGAAACGGATGGCGAACTCGCGGGATGGCTCCAGATCGACGTCCGTGGCGGTGGGGCGCATTTTGAGGTTCTCGCCCACCCTGACCATTCGAACGTCATCGAAACCATGCTCGCCGCGGCTCTCACCCTTCAGGGCGGTCGGGCGCCGCTGTATTGTCTCGTGGCCGAGCACGAGGCCCGACTGGCGCAGTTTCTCAGCAATCAGGGATTTCAGCCGGAGGCATCATTTTGCGCGCTCGTGAAACAGTTGAGCGTTCGCGTGAAGCAACCACGCCTCGTCCCGGTACCGGGGTAGCAGGGTTCAGCATCCTGCCGCCTCAGCGGGCCCAACAGGTCGTCACCGACGATCTCGAGGCGCTGCTCGATGCTCTACCAAGCTCAATCGCCGATCCCATTCGACGTCGTGAGGACCGTGGCGACCTTCTCGAAATCGTCCTCGACCTTGGCCGACTCCCGGAAGCACGGTTCCCGGGGCGCGACCTCACCTTGCGCGACGCGCCAGTCACCGCCGATGACCTTGACCACGTGGTCCGCGAGATCGGCGAGTTTGGCGACGACAACCGTGCCGGGATCGAGCGCACGCTCCACCGGATCTCGGCGATCCGCAACCGAAAGGGCGTGATCATCGGTCTCACTTGCCGGATCGGCCGCGCGGTCTTCGGCACCATCGACATCATCCGTGATCTCGTCGAATCCGGTCGCAACATCCTGCTGCTCGGTCGGCCGGGCGTGGGAAAGACGACCATGCTGCGCGAAATCGCTCGAGTGCTGGCTGACGAGTTTCACAAACGGGTTATCGTCGTCGATACCTCCAACGAGATCGCCGGAGACGGAGACATCCCTCATCCGGCCATTGGCCGCGCCCGTCGCATGCAGGTCGCCACACCCACCCGTCAGCATGCGGTGATGATCGAGGCAGTGGAAAACCACATGCCGCAGTCAATTGTCATCGACGAGATCGGCACCGAACTCGAAGCCGAGGCCGCGCGCACCATCGCCGAACGAGGTGTCCAACTCGTTGGCACCGCCCACGGGAATACCCTCGAGAACTTGATGCTCAACCCGACGTTGTCGGATCTCGTCGGTGGTATTCAGTCGGTCACGCTCTCCGACGAAGAGGCTCGCCGGCGTGGCACCCAGAAATCGGTCCTCGAACGCAAAGCGCCGCCAACCTTCGACGTCCTCGTCGAGATCGAGGGCTGGCAGCATGTTTCGATCCACATGGACGTCGCCGAAACGGTCGACGAAATCCTCCGCACGGGCACCTCACGCGCCGAGGTGCGCGAGATCGACGAGCAGGGTGAACTCAAGCGTCGGCTTGAGCCACGACAGACGGACCGCACCGACGTGCGCGCCGCCGACGCTTCGGCGCGCCCCTATGAACGCTCCGACCGGGGCTATGGTCGAAGTGACCGCGGTCACGAGAGGTGGGAGCGAACCGCCGAGTTACTCGCCACCGAACGGCCGAACCGCCATTCCGATCGGCCGGTCGAGACGACGCCTCCACGCACTATCTCGGTACTCAAACCGAAGCGGATTTATCCGTTTGGTATTAGCCGCCAGCGGCTCGAACAGGCAGTCCGCGAAATGCAGGTACCAGCTTCCGTCGTCGACACACTCGACGGCGCCGACGTCGTCATGACCCTCAAGAGTTACTATCGCCAGCGCAACCCCGGACTTCGCGAAGCCGAAGCGCGTGGGATCCCGGTCTTCGTCCTGAAGCAAAACACGATCCTTCAAATGGAGCAGAGCTTGGGCCATCTGTTCGAAATCGGCGATACAGACGCCGACCCGGTCAATGCCGCGATACGCGAAGTCGAGAACGCCATTGACGCGGTGCTGCGCACCGAACAGCCAATCGAGCTTGCACCCCAGAATGCCTACGTTCGTCGTCTCCAACATGAACTTGCCGAGCGCTATCAAGTGGCGTCCGAAAGCACCGGGCGAGAGCCGCATCGACGGGTGCGGATCTTCCGCGACGGCGGAGAATGAGCGATTGGCCGGCGCTCGTAGCCGGGCTACGCGACGGATCGGTTTCTTCCGGCGCGCTCTCGGCTTGGCTTTGCGCGCAGAAGGCGCTTTGGTTCGTTGCCGAAGGGGACCGAGATGACACCGGCCAGCCGATCAATTGCCGGCCGCTAGTCGTCCACCATCCGAGCGGCGCAACGGTCGGACTGCTGTTTACCGAAGAGGACCGCGCGCGGCGCTATCTTGATGACCGTGACGGTGACCTGATGGTCGTCGCGGCGTCGCCCGCCGACGGCTTCGAAGCGCTACTCGGTCTGCCGATCGACGGTATCGTCATCAACGCCGCCGACGCAGACCATCTCAACGCTGGCCGCCGGCAACTCGAGGCCCTCGCAGCCGGCACACGGTAGTCGTTCGTTTCGGCTCGCCTTGCTTGATCGGCCCACCGGATTCAGCCAGTCGGCGCGGCGGGACGGAGCGCCAGCCCACGACTACCTTTGAGGCGTCCTAACGGTCGTTTGTGGTGTTCAGCGGAGACAAAGATAGCTCGGTTTCCCGTGCGCGGCCGCCTCGAGCAAGTGTTGCACCTCTGGCGACATCGGTCGGCTCGTCTCCGCCGGTGACGGATCCCAGCGCGGCGGGAGGATCCACCAGGGAACCAGCCAATTCCGAACCGCGCTCAGCGCTCGCGGTGAGCAGGAGCGTGGCCGGTCGGTCTCCGGATCTCCCCCTCCCGCTCAGTGGAGGGCGGCGCCGCCAGAGGAAACCACGCATCCCAACATTAGGTGAATCCGCATATCGTCACCTACCAGTGGTCCGGTGTGATGACGACCACGCCACGTGCGCGATCGGGCCCGCAGGGATCCAGGTCCAGTTCCAACGCCGACCGGCTCGGTAAAGGTGATGTTCCGAACGCGCGGCAGGAGCAGCCCTTGCCGTTCCTTCCGAGAGCCGAGCCGCTGCGAAACCCGAGCAAAGAGGTGGTCAACCTGGGCGGTGAACGGGTGAAGAGGACCGAGGATCGGTGGATGCCGCTGATGGGCGCACATCGATTACCGCCGGCCACCGTTGTTCACATGCGCCTGCCAGAGCCCACAAACCACTGTGAATCAACCGGGCCAACCGTTATGCCGAGACGGGGACCTCGGTACCGATACGGGTGGGGGCGCCCTGGGCAAGTTGGCCGCGTTCGGCCTTCCGTTGGATAGAGCGATAGATCCGAGCATAAAGCGAGTCGATTGGCTTGAGCTTGGCGGTGTACTTGGCGTAAATCTCCCGCGATTGCGCCATCGACCAACGCTCGTCGTAGTGGACGAATTGTCGGCCGGTGTAAAGGATGTATGGCCGGAGTTTTCCAGGTGGCAGCAGGCTTCCATCGTCGTCGAGCGGGGTCAGCCCCGTCCAGCCCTTTTCCGGATTTGGCCAGTTTATCGTCGCCGGCAGCGGGGTCAGCCAGTTGGCGGTCTGGTAACGGCTCACGCCGCGAATCCAGTCGGCCATTTCGAGGATCGACTGTTCGGTGTCTCCGGGCAGCCCAATAATCGTCATGGCGACGATGATAAAGCCCTGACGATTGAGTTCGGTCAAATCACGATGGACCTGGCCCGGGTCCTGGCGTTTGCGGATCAGCTTGAGCGCCTCGGCATTTGACGATTCGACGCCCAGATAGAGCATACCCATGCCTGCTTCGAGATAGGCTTCCATCATCTCCGGGCTCTGACCCAGTTCGGCGCGGTTCTGGCTGATCAGGAACATGCCATCGGTATGCTCCTTCCAGGTCCTGACACGCGCGAGGCGCTCCTCGTAGAACTTGGTGGCGCGCAGCGGCGGAGCGTGGAGGTCATCCGAAACGAACACCGAGTAGCGGCCATCGAGTGGCGAACGGAAGATCAGTCCACGACTGGCAAGGTCCTGAAGCTGGGCGATTCGAGCAAGTTCGACCTCCCGGCTGACCATCCGATAGCCCTTGAACTGCTGGATCACCTCGCAGAATGAGCAATTCTCGGTGCAGCCACGCACCGTCTCGAGGATGCCGGCCGCCATCGGGTTCTGGGGCGTCAAGTCGCGGATCGCGTCATAGTCAGGCAGGGCGACATAGTCCGCTGCCACGGCGGCGCGATACGGCCTCGTCTCGACGACCCTTCCCGCGTCGAGAAATGCCAGTCCGCCGATCTTCCGGAGTTCTCGCCGGAGATCGTCCTCCTCATAGGTGAGGAGCAGGTCGCTGAGGATGCCGATCACATCCTCGCCTTCGCGTTGGACGACCACATCAAGCTTCGCATGCTCGATGGCTTCCTCGGCGAGCGGCCCCATCTGAGGTCCCCCACCGATGATCTTGATCGTCGGGTGGAACTGCCGCGCCAACGTTCCAAGCTCATAGGCGCGCGGTGTCTCGTTGATCAGACAGGTGAGACAGAGAATGTCGTACCCCTCGAGATCCTTGTCGGGATCGATCGGGCCGCTGCGGTCCTCCATCCAGATCGTGCGTTCGTACTGGAATGCGCCGTCGTAGTCTCGCAACGCTCCGGAGAGGACCAACATCCCCTGCCGGAAAATCGCGACGTACTCGAAGTTCCCGCCCGTCGATCGGGGTTGGACGAACATGACGCGCCGGACCGGCTTGTTCGTCAGATTGAGGTTGGGGATCGTTGGCTGGCTGCGGGGAGCGAACATCGGCAACATCGTTGACGCCATGGCACCTCACGGACGAGGAACAGAGGGTGACACTCCAACTACACCCTATAACACCGCTGGTGGGCAAACGATACGCTGCCCTCAGACACGCAGAAGTTCGGCGAACCCGGCGGCATCCATGACTTGTTCGAGAGCCCAGACCGCCTCGAGGAGGCGATCGGCACGGTCGCCGATTGCTGGCCTGGCGAGATCGAGAAACTTGGCGCTCATCGCATCGTCGGTCATCGGGTTCTCTTCGGTTCCAGAGGCCCGCGGCACATATTGTGCGCGCTGGACGCCGTCGTTGAGGGTTATCACGACCCGGCATTCGTCCTTGCGCAGTGAACCATCGGGGGTCAGGACAACCTTTCGGCGGAGGGTGATCACCTCAGGGTCGCGCACCCGTTCGTCCGCAAACTGTCGTTTACCGGCTGCGCCGTCGATCAAGGCGACCGCCGCGCAATGATAAGTGCTGAACTTGCCTTCCAAACCGGTCCGCGGCTCTTGCTGTCCGGTCACTTGCAGGACGAAGGGGTTGACGATCGCCTCGACCCGGCCAATCTCGCCAGCCGTTATGCCTTCGCGCCGAAACGCGACCATCGCATCGATGATGGGGTGGGTCACCACGCCGCTGGCGTACGGTTTGTACCCGTTCTCCAACAGCAGCCACCGTTCACCGAGGGCCTCGACAAGGTGGCGCTCCTGCTGATCACTCGCGGCCACGTTCAGGTAGCCCTGCGGGTGGGTAAGCGGCTCGGGAGCACTGTCGAAGCCGGCTTCGGCGAGCAAGGCGGCGCGAACCCCGGCTTCCGCGGCTTTACCACAATGGTATGCCTTGGACATCGATCCGAGCATTGCCGTCACTCCACCGCTGTGTGTGACCCCGATGCCGATCGCATCGACAAGTTGGTCGGCATCGAGACCAAGCAGCACGCCGGTGGCGGCCGCGCCTCCGACTGGGCCAGCGGTCGCGGTCACGTGCCAGCCGGCGAGGTAGTGAGCGCGCCCGAGCGCAAGCGCGAGGCGGGCTTCCACATCGAAGCCCAGTACGAACGCTCGGAGAAGGTCGCGTCCGGATCGGTGGCGCGCTTCGCCGACCGCAACGATCGCAGGGAGGATCGGCACCGTGCCATGGAGAACGGTTTCGGCGGGCAAGTAGGTGTCGTCGAAGTCGAGTACGTGCGCCTGGTGACCGTTGACGAGCGCGGCGAGTTCGACTGGCAATCGGTCGGCTCGGCCCCAGACCTGGGCCTCAGGCGTGCTCCCTATGGTGTGGCCGTAGGCGAGGAGGATGTCGGCGGAAGGATGGTCTGCGCCGCCGAGGCCGACACCGAAGCCGTCGAGGATCGCTCGCTTGGCCGCGTGGACCGCCGGGGGTGGGATGGCCTCGAAGGACGTCTGCGCGAGAAAGCGGGCGAGGGTGCGACTTGCTCCGTCCATCGGACAGTCTCCTTCGACGACGACTTTGGGGCGCTCCGGCGGCCAGGAGAGGTCAAAATGAGCGCCAAGAGCGCCGACGCATAGATACCGACGCCCGGCGTCAAGTCCCAAGCCGACACCGCTTCAACGGTCATCGCACCGGCCGCCCAGGCCATCAGCACCCAAAGAAGCACCTGATTCCGGATCGGCGCCCAAGCCGCGAGGACGGCGGCTAGGACGATTAGCAGATGGTAGAGTGTCGGTGCTTGGACGAAACGACCGGAAGCCTGCGCCGCCCTGATAGCCGGAAGGATTTCCAGCAGGATCAACCCACCGGCAATCGTCAAGAGGACGATCCGAAGCCCGAGCAAACTGCGAGAGGCCGTCCGTTCCTGCTGCGTGACCGTCATTCTCGAGCCGGGGTCCTCATCAAAGAAAATCGATGGCGACCGATGCCCCCGCGTCGGGGACCATGGCGCGTCACCGCGAAATCATAACGAGGCGGCTGAACGAACGCCATCCCCGCGCCAGGAACACGGGCCAGTCCGAGGACCGGCCCGCGTCGCAATTGGCCCGCCTGTCGGCGAGCACCTATCAGCCTAGACCGCCTGGGCGATCGCGTCTGGAACAGCCGGGACCGACGCCGGATCGATGCCCAGTCCGTCGCCGACGCGCTGGCCGTAGGTCTTGTCGCATTGCGAAAGATGCCAGACCATCCGCTCCTGGATATCGCGGTTGCACTGCTTGAGCCCGCCGACGAGGTTTGAGATCAACTCGTCCCGCTCCCAATCTTCCATCGCTCGCCAGCGATCGCCCGCCTGACCATAGTTATTGGTTCGGCTGATCTGTTGATGAACGACCTTGCCGGCAACGTACGGCGCGTGAGACGGCGCGGTGGAACGCACTTCCTGCGGCCCTCCACGACTGCTCGGCTCATAGTTGACATGCGGATTCGCCCCGTGGGCGACGCTGTCGACGTAATAGGTCATCTGCCCGTCACGTTGGTTTGACGAAACCGCGACCTTCGGCGCATTGACCGGAAGCTGAAGATAGTTCGGACCGACGCGATAGCGCTGGGTATCCGAATACGAGAACGTCCGGCCTTGCAGCAACTTGTCGTCCGAGAAGTCGAGGCCATCGACCAGAACACCGGTGCCGAAGGCGGCCTGCTCGACTTCGGCGAAGTAGTTCTCGGGGTTCCGATTGAGCACCATCTTGCCAACCGGCACCATCGGAAATCGCTCGGGCGGCCAGATCTTGGTCGCGTCCAACGGGTCGAAGTCAAGCTCGGGATGCTCACCATCCTCGAGTAGTTGAACCTGCAACTCCCATTCCGGGTAGTCACCACGAGCGATCGCGTCGTACAGGTCCTGGGTGGCATGGTTGAAGTTGGTCGCCTGAATCGCTTCAGCCTGGGCCTGGGTGAGGTTGACCTCGCCCTGCTTTGGGATCCAGTGATACTTGACCAGGACGGCTTCACCCTTGTCGTTGACCCACTTGTAGGCGTGGACGCCCGAGCCGCGCATATGGCGGTAGTCCTGTGGGATGCCCCACGGACTGAACAGCCAGGTGATCATGTGCATCGCCGAAGGCTGCATGCTGACGAAATCGAAGAGACGGTTCGGGTCTTGCCTATTGGTGACCGGGTCCGGCTTGAAGGCGTGGACGACGTCGGCGAACTTCATCGCATCTCGGATGAAGAAGATCTGGAGGTTGTTGCCGACGAGATCCCAGTTGCCATCCTCGGTATAGAACTTGATCGCAAACCCACGTGGGTCGCGCAGTGTTTCCGGCGAATGGCCGCCGTGGATCACCGTTGAGAAGCGGATGAAGAGCGGTGTGCGCTTGCCCTTCTCCTGAAAAAGCTTGGCCCGGGTGTACTTGGCGATCGGCTCGCCGCCAACGGTACCGTAAGCCTCGAAGTAGCCGTGGGCGCCGGCGCCGCGGGCATGGACAACCCGCTCGGGGATCCGCTCACGGTCGAAATGGGAGATCTTCTCGAGGAAGTGATAGTTGTCCAGGACCGTCGGACCACGGTCGCCAACCGTGCGATTGTTCTGATTGTCGGAGACCGGATGGCCCTGGCGAGTCGTCAGGTCTGGCGGCTGCTGACTTGCCTCACCGGCCTGGCCGTTTGCCTTGCCGTTCGTCTCAGGACGGTTCATACGCTCCCTCCATCTGGGTGTGTCAACTCGCCCGAATTGGCAGCGAAGAGCGCCACCATGGCGGATCCACTGGGTACCGCCAACGGGCAGTTCCGGCACGTTGATAATAGATGATTTCCTAATTTGGATCTATTCGCCTTTGCAATTCCTCGGCAAGCAGGACGGATTCCTCTATACTCGATTCTTATGGAGAGTCCATCCCCCCCAATCGCCGACCGGTTGCGTCGCGCCGGGCTCCGGGTCACCCCACAGCGCCGCGCCATCTGGGACGCTTTCGCTGAGGCCGGCTATGCCCACCTCACTGCCGAGGAGGTGCATGCGCGTGCTCAGACGCGTCTCCCTGAGCTTTCACGTGCCACGGTGTACAACACCCTTGGCGAATTGGTGCGTACCGGTATTCTCCACACCGTTCCTGGCTCGGGAGCGGTGCGCTACGACCCCGATCCGGACCTGAGCCACCAGCATTTTCGCTGCCTGACCTGTGATGACGTGTTTGACATCGATGTGAGTGGTCACGAGGATGTTGTGGTGCGAACTGCCGGGTTCCGCCCGGTTCGCGTCAAGTTGCTGGTCGAGGGGCATTGCCCGCGCTGTGCCGCGCTAGCCGGCGATTAGCCGAAATACCACGACCGCGGGCGCGTTTCGCGTCCGCCGTGCGAGCACTCCAGCGGCCAGGCCGGCAGCGATTCCACCGGCTGCGGCCGCCAAAGGTGACACCCCTCCTGGGCGAATCACGGCAGCGATAGCACCGCTGAGCGCCGCGCTTATCAGCAACGCCGACAGGCCACCAAAGCGCCGCTCCATCCCTGGCAGCAGCCAGACGCGCAGGAAGATCTCCTCGGCTACCAATCGGCTGGCCGCCAGGCCCGCAAGGGGGACGATCAGGCGGGCAAACGCCGCAGTCTGGCCGCCGATCACCAGAGATAGGAGCACACCAGTTGCTGCCGCTGCCGCCAGCAGCGGCAGCATGGTCCGGAGTTGCGTGAGGATCCCGGCAAGTTCGTCGAGAGGACCGGCTGTTCGCAGCCGGCGCAACAGCATCAGAGCGGCGATCAGAACCAGTGAGGCGGTGGCCGCCGCGGCGGCAGCGAAGGCTGACGGGATGAGCGCGAAGGCGACCGCCGCGCTGATGAGCTCAATCCCGACGATCGCCGCCACGCCGCCGCTGCCTGGCTGGCGTCGGAGCACTGCCGCGCCAAATAGCGCCAGATAGCTGGCCGCGGCTATGGCGAGCAGTCCCCAGGGTTGCCCACTGGACTGCGCCGCGATGAACGCGCCCGCCGCCGCTGCCAGAGCAAATCCGGCAGCCGCTGGCCACCAAGCCCGATCGTCGACGTTCGTCGTTGGGCTTTCTGGCTGAAGGCGAAACAGCGCCACCCAGAGCACGAGACAGGCCGCCGGCAGGCCGAAGCGTTGAATTGCCGCGAACCCATCGCGACCGGCGCCATCGAGCGCTCCCAGGGCAACGATAGCGGTGAGGCCGATACCCCCGGCGACAATGGCGCTGTCGAGCGCGAGCGGAAACGGCGGCACGACCCGGCGAAGGGTCCGGTTTAGGACAAGCATGCATCCCCAATTCGATGGCGCTCGCCCTGCCCGAGCCTGCCTGGCTGCATACGAGGGCTTGTTCGCAGACTGTACTGAGCAACCGACCTGACTGCTAGGCAATAGCAGGCAAGCAGCGATCGAAAACCCCTGCTCCGACGAGAGCAGGGGTCAGGATACGGGAAGAGCCAGCCTAGAAGCGGCGGTAGCGGCCGCCCCCCGGGCCACCGGGTCCGCCCTGGCCACCACGCGGACGATCCGGCCGTTGCTGGCGCGGCGGTGGCAGCGACTCACCTTCTTCCGAGCCAATCCGACCGTCTGGCTCACCCTCGGCGACCGGCTCCATCACCGCCCGGCGTGACAAGTTGATCCGGCCCATCCGGTCGATCTCGGACACCTTGACGGTCACCTCGTCGCCTTCCTTGACGACTTCTTCGACCGTGGCCACCCGGTACGGCGCAAGCTCGCTAATGTGAACGAGCCCCTCTTTCCCAGGCAGGATCTCGACGAACGCGCCAAAGCTGGTCAGTCGGGTAACCCGGCCTTGATAGATGTCACCGACAACGACATCACGGGTGAGTGCCTCGATCTCCTTGATTGCCGCCACGGCGTTGTCCTCGTTGGTCGACCCTACGACGACTTTGCCGTCGTCGTCGACGTCGATGCTGACCTTGTATTTGTCCGTCAGGCCGCGGATCGTCTTGCCGCCCGGGCCGATCAGGAAGCGGATCTTCTCCGGGTTGATCTGGATCGTCGTCATCCGCGGCGCGAACGGGCTGACTTCTTCGCGCGGAGCGGTGATCGCCTCTCGCAGCTTTCCGAGAATAAACATCCGGCCGTCGCGTGCCTGGGCGAGCGCCCGCTCCATAATTTCGAGGGTGATCCCCTTGATCTTGATATCCATCTGGAGGGCGGTGATGCCCTTTTCGGTGCCGGCAACCTTGAAGTCCATGTCGCCGAAGGCGTCCTCGACGCCTTGGATGTCGGTGAGGATGGCGTACTTGCCAGCCTCGCCCATGATCAGCCCCATCGCGACGCCCGCGACCGGCGCTTTGATCGGAACTCCAGCATCAAGCAGCGCGAGCGTGCCGGCACAGACGCTGGCCATCGAGGTCGAACCGTTTGAGCTGAGCACCTCGCTCACCACCCGGATCGTGTAGGGAAAGCGCTCCGCCTCGGGAATGACCGCTTCGAGCGCCCGTTCAGCCAGCGCGCCGTGGCCGATCTCGCGGCGACGTGGAGCGCCGACCCGGCCAGTCTCTCCAGTCGAAAACGGCGGAAAGTTGTAGTGATGCATGAAGCGGCGCGATTCCTGGAGCCCTAGTCCGTCAAGGTCTTGCTGGTCACTCACCGAACCGAGCGTCACCGTCGAAAGGACCTGGGTTTGGCCGCGGGTAAAAAGCCCTGAGCCGTGAACGCGTGGCAACAGCCGAACCTCGGTGCTAATCGGGCGGATCTGAGTCGAAGTCCGGCCGTCCGGCCGCCGGCCATCCTCGAGGATGTCGCGCGTGAGTTGCGCCTCAAGCGCCGCGTCGAAGGCACTGTGGATCATCTTCGAGTCGAAGCTGGCTGATAGCTGCTCAACGACTTCGCTCCGCAAGGCGTTGGTGGCATCTTCGCGCTCGGCCTTGACCGCATTGTGCAACGCGTTCGGCAGCCGTCCGGCCAGCACCCGATCGACCTCGCCGGCGAGGGCCTCCGGCGCCGCGGCCAGCTTGACCTCGAGCTTCGCCTTGCCGGCGGCACGGACCAGTTCTTCCTGCAGTTCGATCACCGCCTGGTTGGCTTCTTGGCCGAAACGGATCGCTTCAATCATCGCCCGCTCCGCCACTTCGCTCGCACCGCATTCGACCATCAGCACCGCGCTCTTGGTGCCCGCGACGGTGAGGTCCAGTTTGGAACGCATCAGGTCGCTGCTGGTCGGATTGAGCATCAAGGTTCCATCAACCAGCCCAACCCGGGTGCCGGAAACCGGGCCATCAAACGGGATGTCCGAAATCGACAGCGCGGCCGACGCCCCGATGATCGACAGGATGTCGGGGAGGTTTTCGCGGTCAGCCGACATGACGGTGGTGACGATTTGAACTTCGTTGCGGATCTGCTTGTTGAACAATGGCCGCAACGGCCGGTCGGTGAGCCGGGCAGCGAGGGTGGCGTCCTGGCTTGGGCGACCTTCGCGGCGGATGAAGCCGCCGGGAATACGTCCGACGGCATATTGGCGCTCTTCATAGTCAACGGTAAGCGGAAAAAAATCGATGCCTTCGCGCGGGTTCTTCCCCATCACCACGGTGACGAGGACGACGGTGTCGCCATACTGGACGGTGACGGCGCCGTTTGCCTGTTCGGCAAATCGGCCGGCCTCCAAACTGAGGGTTCGTCCGCCGATTTCGCGCTCGACGCGATGGATCATGCTCCCATTCCTCCGGGCCGGCGTCTTCGCCGGGCGTTATGGTGGCTTGAAGGAGGAAGGGAGGACAATCGGCGAAAGCCCAGGTCACTCGAACTGGGCGGGTCGTGGGGCAATCGCTGGGGTCGGGTGCGACGGCCGGCTCAACGGTGCTACTTGCGGAGCCCGAGCCGCGCAATCAGAGTTCGATATCGGTTGACGTCTTCTCGTGCGAGATAGGCCAGCAGCCGGCGACGATGGCCAACCATCATCAACAGGCCACGGCGAGAATGGTGATCGTGCTTGTTGACGCGCAAATGCTGGGTGAGGGTGTTGATCCGCTCGGTCAACAAGGCTACTTGCACCTCGGGCGAGCCGGTGTCGGTCGGATGGGTCCGATAGCTCTCGACGATTTCCTGTGTTCGTTCTTTGGTCAGCACGCCCGGGAACCCCTTTCTGGCTGCGCCGCGCGTCGGGCGTACCTCGCGGCGTCCCGAATAAGCACGTTCGTTCTTGTCCTTCTCTTCCTTCGACCGGGAAGTATAGCACCAGTCGGCCAGAACGCTCATCTCCCTTGCGTTGGGACCTCGGCCGATGGTACGATACAGTAGTCCGACGCATCAGTCGGTTTAGAAAAGTGTGAAAGTATGCAGCAGGACCGCGCCCGTCATCGGCGTGTCGCAATTCTCGATGCCGCCCTTCGCGTCTTTTGCCGGCTCGGGTATCACGAGGCGAGCGTCGAGGAGATCGCCGGTGAAGCCCGCACGTCCAAGGGCGGAGTCTACTTCCACTTCCCCAACAAGCAGGCTATCTTCCTCAGCTTGCTCGATGGCGCTGCCGGTCAACTTCGCGTTCGCACCGAAGCCGCCATCGCCGCGGAGCGCGACCCGGTCGCCAAGGCAGACGCGGCGCTCTGGACGGTCCTGCGCGCCTTCGCCGGACATCGCGAACTCGCCCGCCTCTTTCTCGTCGAAGCGCTCGGCGCGGGCCGGGAGTTTCATGCTCGTCTCCTTACCCTCCATGGTGAGTTCACCGGAATGATTAGGGCCCAACTTGACGACGCCGTCGCCTCCGGTGCGATTGCTCCGCTCGATACCGAAATCGCCGCTCACGCCTGGTTCGGAGCCCTTAATGAGGTCGTCACCTATTGGGTTCTTGCCGGCCGATCGAATGGATTGGAGGAGGTCTACACCTCGCTGCGGCCGATGCTTCTCGGAGCGATCGGCGTTGCCAGTCCGGTCGAAGGTGGCCGGCGATGACGCTTCTACGCGACCGACTTTCTACTGACCTTGAGGCGGCCGCCCGTCTTGCCACAAAGCGGGCATCCGCGCTCGGCCGGCCGGTGCTCCTCCGCGTCATCTCTCGTGCTGAGGCGCACGACCCGCTCGCCTTGTTCAACTCGGCGGGGACCGACTCGGTCTGCTGGGAGCAACCAAATGCGAGTTTCGGGTTCGGCGGCAGCGGCGTGGCGATACGTTGCTCATTCAGCGGGCCGGACCGCTTTCGCCAAGCCGAACGTTGGTGGAAGCGATTGGTGGCGGACGCCGTCGTTGCCGGTGAAGAGGAAGCGTCGATCCCGCTGGCGATCGGTGGGTTTGCCTTCGATGCCGCCGCCGAACCCGAACCGCGCTGGCGAGCGTTTGGCGCGGCCTCGCTGGACGTCCCGGCGCTGCTTGCCGTCCATCGCCAGGGAGAAGGCTGGATCGCCGTCAGCATGCTGGTCAGTCCCGGTGAATCGAGCGCTGCGGTCACCGCGAAGGCGGACCGGCTTCTGGCATCCCGACCGGACCCAGTCCTCGCCGGACCTGCGCCGGAGATTAGTGAGGTCTCCGACGGTCATTCCGGCTGGCACGAACGAGCCAACACGGCGCTCCAGGAGATCCGAGCCGGCCGGTTCGAAAAGCTGGTATTGGCGCGTCAGGCTCAGTACACCGCACGTCGTCCGCTCGACGTCGCATCGGCGCTTACTTGGCTGCGTGAGCGCTACGCCGATTGCACGGTCTTCGCCGTCTCGCGTGGCGGAGCGACTTTTCTGGGCGCTACCCCTGAACGGCTCGTTCGGCTGGATGGTCGCCGCCTTGCCGGGGTTTGCCTTGCTGGGTCTGCGCCCCGGGGCGCTTCATCAGCCGAGGACGACTTCCTCGGCGCAGCCCTGCGAGCCGACCCCAAAGAACTTCACGAGCACGCCGTCGTCGTCGAAGCGATGCGCGCCGCGCTGAGGCCGGCTTGTGATGCGCTCAACCTGGTGGCCACACCACAACTGGTGAAACTACCGAACGTTCAGCATCTCGCCACCCCGGTCGATGGAACGATCCGGCTCGGCGAATCACTCCTTTCGTTGGTAGAGCGGCTGCATCCGACGCCGGCGGTCGGCGGTCATCCCCGACCTGGCGTAATGGAAGCGATCCGGCGGATCGAGCGGTTCGATCGCGGCTGGTATGCTGCGCCAATCGGCTGGATCGACGAAACCGGCAGCGGCGAGTTCGTCGTCGCGCTGCGCTCGGCACTCGTCTGTGGTCTCGGAGCGCACTTATTCGCCGGCTGTGGGCTTGTCGCGGAATCCGATCCCGCACGCGAACTGGACGAAACCGAACTCAAGCTGCGGCCGATGCGCGCCGCGTTGCTCGGCCTGACGACGTGAGCCACGCCGACGCTTTGCTTGCCTACACCGGCGCATTCGTCGATGCGCTCGCCCGTTCCGGTGTCGAGCACGCCGTGATCTGTCCGGGGTCGCGTTCGACACCGCTGGCAATCTTGCTCGACCGCCACCCCGGTATCAGGACCTGGCTGCATCTCGACGAGCGCTCCGCCGGGTTCTTTGCCCTGGGGATGGCGAAGGCAAAGCGCCGCCCGGTAGCGGTGTTGGCGACATCCGGGACCGCTACCGCCAATTTCGCCCCGGCCGTCGTCGAGGCCTTTCATGGCCGGACACCGCTATTGGTGATCACAGCCGACCGCCCGCCAGAACTTCGCGATGTCGGTGCGCTCCAGACGATCGATCAGCAGCGGCTGTACGGGAATCACGTGAACTGGTATGCCGAACTGCTGATCCCTGAGATCGGTGTGGCCGCCGGACGTCACGCCCGCGCCGTCGCTGCCCGCGCGGTCGCTCGGACGCTTGGCGACAAACCGGGACCGGTGCATCTGAACGCCCCGTTTCGTGAACCGTTGGTCCCAGCCAGTGGACCGCTGCCGCATGGTGAGAAGGTCCCGATTGTTCGTCAAGGTGAGCGCAGATTGGGGCGTAGCGACCTCGAAGAACTGGCCTTTGAACTTGCCGGCTTCGAACGAGGGTTGATCGTCTGTGGACCGCAAGACGATTCAGCGTTTCCGACGGCGACGCTTCGGCTCGCCTCGGCGCTCGGTTGGCCGGTGCTCGCCGACGTGCTGTCGGGTGTGCGCTGCAATCCGGAAACCAGCCCGGCGGTGCTTGGAGCGTTCGATTCGTACCTGCGCGACCAGGCCATCGTCTCCGCGTTAGCACCGGACTGTCTTTTGCGCTTCGGCGCGACGCCGGTGTCGAAACCGCTTCAAGCGTTCATCGAACGGCATACGACGGCGCGCCAGATCCTGGTGGATGGTGGCGGCGGCTGGGCTGATCAGGCGCAGGTCGCCTCGGATGTCGTCTGGGCTGATCCCACGGCGCTCTGCCTCGGGCTAGCCGAGGTGATCCAGCAGCCGCACGGTGCTTCGGCGTGGCTGGGGGCCTGGCAGAACATCGAACGGCGCTCCTCGTCGGTCCTCGCGACTGCGCTCGCAACGATCGACGAACTGACCGAACCGGGGGTCTTCGCGGATCTGGCAGCTATCCTCCCAGACGGCTCGACGCTCTTCGTTGGCAGTAGCATGCCGGTGCGAGATTGCGATTCGTTCATTCCGGTGAGCGGCCGAGCCGTTCGCTTTGTGTCCAACCGCGGTGCAAGCGGGATCGATGGACTGGTTTCGACCGGGCTTGGCCTCGCCGCCGCCGACGATGGTCCCGTCGTCATTGCGGTCGGTGACATTTCCTTCTTTCATGACTTGAACGGGTTACTCGCCGCCAAGCTGCATCAGCTTTCGGCGACGGTCGTTCTGATCGACAACGATGGCGGCGGCATCTTTTCGTTCCTTCCGCAGGCCGATCAGGTCGACCGGTTTGAGGCGCTCTTTGGCACACCCCACGGGCTCGATTTCGCACCTGCGGCCGCGCTCTTCGGACTGCGATATTGCATAGCATCGAACCGTCAGGACCTGCGTACCGCCGTCGAGCAATCGCTTGGCGGTCCAGGCGTCACGGTGGTGCATGTTCGTACCGAGCGCTCCGCGAACGCCGAACTTCATCGCACCCTGTTCGCCGGAGTCGCGGCCTCGCTTCGCGCCGAGCCGGTCCGGACATGACCTCGGTCGATCTGGACGGCCTTTGTCTCAACGTCGAGATCTGGGACGATGGCGAGCCGCTTCTGCTCTTGCATGGCTTCACTGGTTCGACCGAAACCTGGCGATCGTTCAGGTCGGCCTGGCCAGGTCGCCAATTGATAGCGGTTGACCTCGTTGGGCATGGCCGATCAGATTCGCCTCCTGACCTTGCCCATTACCGGATGGATGCCTGCATCGAGGATCTGGTCGCAGTGCTCGGGCGCCTTGGCATTAAGCGGGTGAGCCTGCTCGGGTATTCGATGGGTGGCCGGGTCGCGTTAAGGCTGGCGCTTGCCGCGCCGGAGCGGTTCGACCGGGTCATTCTCGAAGGCGCTTCGCCTGGCATTGAGTCGCCGGCCGAGCGGGTCACCCGTCAGCATGCCGACGAGGAACTTGCCGACCGCCTTGAGCACCACGGCATCGAATGGTTCGTCGACTATTGGGGTTCGTTGCCACTCTGGGCGACCCAGCAAGCGCTCGCGCCTGAGGTGCGAGACCGCCTTCGCAGCGAACGCCGCCTGAACAACCCGACCGGGTTGGCAAACAGCCTGCGCGGGATGGGCGCCGGGGCGGATGAGCCAGTGACCGACCGGCTCAGCGAGATCCAAGTTCCCGTGCTGCTGTTGGCCGGGGCGCTTGATACGAAGTACGCGACCTTGGCATGGACCATGGCAACCCACCTTCCACGGGCCACCGTCGCGATCGTGCCGGACGCCGGTCACGCCTGCCACCTTGAACAACCCGAGCGGTTCGCCTCCGCCGTCGGCCAGTTTCTGACGGCAGAGACTGTCACCGGCCCGACATCTGGGCCGACCAAGCGATAAGGAGAACCCGTCATGCCGGTGAACTGGCAGAAGCGCGCCGACTTCGAGGACGTGCTGTATGAAACCGCCGAGGGGATGGCGAAAATTACCATCAACCGGCCCCATGTGCGCAACGCTTTTCGCCCCAAGACTATCCTTGAACTCCAGGACGCTTTCCGCAAGGCGCATGAGGACGACGACGTGGGGGTGGTCATCTTTACCGGCGCAGGGAAACAGGCGTTCTGCTCGGGCGGCGATCAGAAGGTCCGAGGTCATGGTGGCTACGTTGGCGACGACGGCGTGCCGCGCCTGAATGTCCTCGAACTCCAGCGGCAGATCCGGCTGCTCCCCAAGCCGGTGATCGCAATGGTTGCCGGCTATGCGATCGGCGGCGGCCACGTTCTGCATGTGGTTTGCGACCTGACGATCGCCGCTGACAACGCCCGTTTCGGCCAGACCGGCCCGAGGGTTGGCAGCTTCGACGGTGGCTACGGCGCGACCTTGCTCGCCCGAATTGTCGGCCACAAGAAGGCGCGTGAAATCTGGTACCTCTGTCGTCAGTACGATGCCAAGCAGGCGCTTGAGATGGGGCTGGTTAACACCGTCGTCCCGGTCGATAGGCTCGAGGAAGAGACAATCGCCTGGGCGCGCGAGATCCTCGAAAAGAGCCCGACGGCGCTCCGCTTGCTGAAGGCATCGTTCAACGCAGACACCGACGGCCTGGCTGGCATTCAACAACTCGCCGGCGATGCCACCTTGCTCTATTACCTCACCGAGGAGGCCAAGGAAGGGCGTAACGCCTTCGTCGAGAAGCGCAAACCGGACTTCTCGAAGTTCCCCCGTTTCCCGTGATCGTTCGGGCGCTCAGCGTCAGCCGCTTTCGGCTGCCTTTTCGCTCGCCGTTTGCCACCGCCGCACGTCTTCAGCAATGGCGAGAAGGCTGGATCGTCGAGCTTCACTTCGATTCCGGCGATCACGGAATTGGCGAGGCCAGTCCGTTGCCGGGTCACGGCCTCGCCGCGGGACCACCGATCGCGGCGCTGGTCGCTTGCCTGAAAGCTGTTTTGCCCGCGTCGGCAGCGTCGCTGCAGGACCTTCTGGCACACGAGCCAGCCTGCGCGAACCGCTCGGCGCTCGCCTTTGCGCTTGAGACAGCGGTGCTCGATGCTCTGGCTCGTGCAAGAGGCGTGGGCGTCGCCTCTTTGCTCGGCACGCCCCGCCCTGCGGTGCCGGTGAACGCGACAATCGGTGGCCTGCCAGCGCCGGAGGCGGCGAAAGCCGCTGGGCAGGCGGTGGCCGGGGGCTTCCGGACCGTCAAGCTGAAGGTCGGCACATCGACCCTGCAGGACGACGTGCGGCGCGTTGCCGCGGTCCGCTCCGCGATCGGCCCGGATCGCACCCTGCGCCTTGATGCAAATGGAGCTTGGAATTTCCCCCTCGCCGTCGAGGCGATCAAGGCTCTTGCCCCCTACCAGATCGAACTTCTCGAACAACCGGTCGCAGCGGGGCAGATTGAGGGTTGGAACGCTCTGCGCGGGCATGGCATCACCCTCGCGGCCGACGAAGACGTCGCGACACCCGAAGCGGCCCGCCGGGTCATCGCTGCCGACGCGGCCGACCTGCTGGTCCTCAAGCCAATGGTCCTCGGCGGATTGGCGGTCTGCCGCGACATCGCGATTGAAGCACGTGAACGAGGCATCGGTTGCTTCGTCACCACCACCATCGACGCTGGCCCAGCGACGGCGGCGACGCTCCAACTTGCTGCTGCCTTGCCCGACGATACCCCCGCCTGTGGGCTGGCGACCGGAACCCTCCTCGTAGCCGACCTCCTCCAAACGCCGTTGGCGGTCGGCGGCGGCGTGATGCCGCTTCCGGCGGAGTTCGGTCTGGGAGTGACCATCGACCAGACGACCTTGGCCCGATACGCGTTTTCGGATGACATCCAATGACGACCCTGATCCCCGAATGGTTGGGCCAACGCGCTGCCCTCACCCCGAATCGGACCGCGCTCTCATTCGAAGGAAAGGCGTGGACCTTCGCCGAACTTGACCGGTGGGCGGAAGGTATCGCCGAGGGTCTACGCCTGCGCGGCGTCAGGCCGGGCGATCGAGTTGCGCTGCTCGCCGACAACAGTGCCGCATTTGCAGCGGTCGTCCACGCCGTCCCGCGCACCGGCTCGATTTTGCTGCTGCTCAACTCTCGGCTGACCGCCACCGAACTTGCCTGGCAACTGACGGACTGTCGGGCGAGCCTGGTGATCGGCGACGAACGCAATCAGGTGGCCGCTCTGAGGGCTGCTGACGAGGCCAGGGTGAGGTCCGCATCGCTCGACGACCTCGGCGGGCGCGAGGCTGGGCGTGCCGCCCCACCCCGCCAGATCGACCTCGATGCGGTGCACAGCATCGTCTACACCTCCGGCACCACCGGGCGCCCAAAGGGTGCCTTGCTCACCTTCGGAAACCAAACCTGGAGTGCGCTCGGCTCTCTGGTCAATCTCGGCCTCCAGTCGGATGACTGCTGGCTGGCCTGCCTGCCACTCTTTCACGTCGGCGGGTTGGCAATCCTGATCCGCGGGGCAATCTACGGCATTCGCACCGCAATCCTGCGCCAATTCGAACCAGCCGCCGTCAATGCAGCCATCGATCGCGATCGGGTCTCGATTGTTTCGGCCGTCGCGATAATGCTCCAACGGATGCTCGACGCGCGTGACGACCGCCCCTTTCCTGCGACGCTCCGCGGCGTTCTGCTCGGTGGCGGACCCGCCCCGCGAGACCTTCTCGAACGGGCAACTCGGATCGGGGTGCCCGTCATCCAGACCTATGGCTTGACCGAGACGGCGTCACAGGTGACCACCCTCGCGCCCGAGGATGCCTTAGTCCGGCTTGGCTCTGCCGGCAAGCCGCTCTTTCCGACCGAGGTGCGGATCGTCGACACGAATGGCCAGTCGCTTCCTCCGGGCGCGGGCGGCGAGATCGTCGTGCGCGGCCCGACGGTCAGCCCGGGCTACTTTGGATCTCCGGCTCGCCCGGCCGAGGAATGGCTCCACACCGGAGATATCGGCATCCTCGACCGCGATGGCTATCTCACGGTCCTCGATCGTCGTGACGACCTGATCGTCACCGGCGGTGAAAACGTCTACCCAGCCGAGGTTGAGGCGGCTCTGCGGACACACCCATTGGTCGAAGATGCGGGCGTAGCCGGTGTGTCCGATGCTGATTGGGGACAGCGGGTGATCGCCTTTGTTGTTCCATCGCCCGGTGCGACCGTCGACATCGGCGCGCTTGTTGACTTCTGTCGTCAGCGCCTGGCCGGGTATAAGGCGCCGCGGGAAATCCGCATCGTCGAGGATCTGCCACGGAATGCGGCCGGCAAACTGCTGCGGTCGGAGCTTCGTCGCCGGATGGAGCCCTAGCATCTGCGGACCTTTCAATGGGTCGGCTATCATCCGCGCCACCACAGCACGAACGGACCAGGATGTATCACAAGTCGGTTCTCTCAAACGGCTTGCGCGTCGTCACCGCGCCGATGCCGCACACTCGATCAGCGACGGTGACGATCTTCGTCGGCGCTGGCTCGCGCTATGAAGCGGACGACGTCGCCGGCATCTCCCATTTTGTCGAGCACATGCTCTTCAAAGGCACCGCGCGCCGGCCAACGCCGCGCGAGATTTCCGAAGAGATCGAGGGCGTCGGTGGCATCCTGAACGCCGCCACCGACCGCGAGATGACCGTCTACTGGGCGAAGGTGCCGCACACGTCGTTCGAACCGACTTTCGACTGTCTGGTCGACATGGTGCGCAACTCACTCTTCGACCCGGCCGAACTCGAGAAAGAGCGTAAGGTAATTATCGAAGAGTTGAATATGGTCCATGACTCGCCTCAGCAACTTGTCGACCTGCTGATCGATGAAGTCGTCTGGCCTCACCAGCCGCTTGGCCGAGACATTGCCGGTACCAAGCAGTCCGTATCGGCGATCTCGCGCGACCACCAACTTGAGTACGTACGTCGCCAGTACAGCCCTGGCAATACCGTTATCTCGATTGCCGGACATGTTGAGCACGATCAAGCGCTCGCCCTCGCAGATCGGCTGTTTTTCGGATGGGAGGCCCGCGAAGTTGCGCCGATGATCCCGGTTGTCGATCGGCAAGTCGCTCCGCGCCTGAAGTTGCTGACCAAGCGTACCGAACAGGCCCACCTCTCGATCTCGATTCGAGCGCTTGATGCCCACCATCCCGACCGCTACGCGCTCGACCTGCTCAACATCATCCTTGGTGAGGGGATGAGCAGCCGGCTTTTCCTCGAGATCCGCGAAAATCAGGGTCTTGCTTACGACGTCCACTCCTATTCCAGCCGCTTTCAGGACACTGGCGCCCTCACCGTCTATGCCGGCGTCGACCCCAAGCGGATCGACGCGGCGATCGTCGCGGTGCTGCGCGAACTTGCTCGCTTCAAGAACGAGCCGGTTTCGACCCACGAGTTCACCAAGGCCAAGGACCTCGTCAAGGGTCGGATGCTGTTGCGCTTGGAGGACTCGCGGGCCGTCGCCAGTTCCTACGGCAACCAGGAATTGTTGGAGGGCGAGATCCTGACCGCCGATGACCTCGTCAGGATTATCGATACGGTGACGATCGAGGACCTTCAACGGGTTGCCAAAGACCTCTTTCTCGACGACCGGCTGAATCTCGCCGTGGTCGGGAACTACCGCAGTGAAGATCGGTTTCGTTCCCTCCTCAGCCTCACCTAGCCCGAGCGACCGACACCACCTGAAAGGGCGGCCAGATGACCACAGCCTATTTGTTTCCCGGACAGGGCTCCCAGACGGTCGGCATGGGCGCGGCACTGGTGGCCGTCTCCCCGGCGGCGCGGCGCACCTTCGAGGAGTCCGACGATGTCCTCGGCTTTCCCTTGAGCCGGCTCTGCTGGAACGGCCCGGAGGATGAGTTGACCTCCACCGCCAACGCTCAGCCGGCGCTGCTCACCTCGAGCATTGCGGCCTGGCGCGCCGGTGTCGAGGACGGCATCTGGACGATTCCGCCGGCCGGTCCGGCCTATGTGGCCGGCCACTCGCTCGGCGAATACTCGGCGCTCGTCGTCGCGGGATCGCTCCGCTTCGTCGACGCGCTGCTGCTGGTCCGGCGCCGCGGTGAATTGATGCATGAGTGTGGCATGCTGACGCCTTCGACGATGGCGGCCGTCCTCGGTCTGGACGAGTCGGTGGTGGTGGCGATTTGCGCCGAAACGGGCGCTGAAATTGCTAACGTGAATGCGCCCGGCCAGGTCGGGATCAGCGGCCCACGAGCCGAGGTTGAACGTGCTGCGGCCCTCGCCAGGGAACGCGGAGCGCGTCGGGTGCTGCCACTGAACGTGTCGGCAGCCTTTCACTCCTCGGTGATGCGGCCGGCCGCCGAGGGCTTGGAGCGGGCGATCGAGGCCGTCGAGATCGGCGACGCCAGGGTGCCGTTGGTGACCAATGTCGATGCACTGCCGATCGTCGAGGCCGGGGCGATCCGCCGTGAGTTGATCGACCAACTCACCCGGCCGGTGCGCTGGCAGAGCATTGTCTCCATGCTGGCCGAGGCAGGGGTGACCGCCGCCTTTGAGCTTGGCCCGGGCAACGTGCTCTGCGGGATGGTCAAGCGGACCGCGCCGGAGGTCGCCGCCGAGAACCCGGTAGAGGCGGTGCTTGGGAGGGGGAAGTCGTGAGCGGCCAACTAGCAGGCAAGGCAGCACTGGTGACCGGTGCATCGCGCGGGATTGGCCGGGCGATCGCCCTGGCGGTTGCCAGGGCCGGCGCGAACGTCGCCATCAACTACGCCGGTAACCAAGCCCTGGCCAATGAAACCGCCGAGTTGGCCCGTGCTGCTGGCGTCCAGACGGTTGTCCTCCGCGGCGATGTCTCCTCACCAACAGATGCCGAGCGAATCGTCAAGGAGACGACCACCGCGTTTGGAAAGATTGATATCCTCGTCAACAACGCCGGGATCACTCGCGACACTCTAGCCTTGCGGATGGGTGAGGACGATTGGGACGCCGTGCTGGACACGAACTTGAAAGGGGCGTTCTTCTGTGCCAAGGCGGCGCTTCGGCCGATGCTGCGGCAACGGAGCGGGCGGATACTGAACATTACCAGCGTGGTTGGACTTATCGGCAACGCCGGCCAGGCCAACTACGCTGCCGCTAAAGCCGGGATGATCGGCCTGACCAAGTCGCTTGCCCGCGAGGTTGGGTCGCGCGCAATCACGGTGAACGCAATCGCACCCGGGTTTATCGACATCGGTATGACCGAGACCCTGAGCGTGGCCCAGCGCGAGGCAGTGTTGGCCCAGATCCCGCTTGGCCGACTCGGGTCAGCCGAAGACGTCGCGGCCGTGGCGGTCTTCTTGGCCAGCGATGCAGCGGCGTACCTCACCGGCCTCGTCGTCCCGGTCGATGGTGGGCTAGCGATGTAGGGAGGCCCAATGCTGCTTGCGGGCGACCTCGGTGGAACGAAGACCAACCTTGCGATCGTCGATCCGGCCCGCGGGCCGCGTGAACCGGTCGTCGAGGGCACGCTGCCCAGCGGCGAATTTCCCAGCCTCGAAGCGCTGATCGCCGAGTTCCTGAAGGAGAAGCGCGTCCGGTTGCGCTCCGCCTCCCTCGGGGTCGCCGGGCCGGTCGTCGGAGGCGCTGCGAAGATCACCAACCTGCCCTGGGTGATTCGCGAGGAAGATCTCGTACGGACATTTGGCCTGCGGCGAGCGCACCTGATCAACGACCTCGAGGCGATCGCCTGCGCCGTGCCGCACCTCGAAGCGGAAGACATCCAGACAATCTCTGCTGGAAGACCAGTGAGCGACGGCGCGATCGGCGTGATCGCACCGGGAACCGGTCTCGGCGAGGCGTTTCTGGTCTGCCGCCGCGGCCAGTATCTGCCGCAGCCGTCCGAAGGGGGCCATGCCGACTTTGGGCCCGCCAACGCGCTTCAGCGCGAACTCCTCGAGTACCTGCAGGCCGATGGGACTCACGTCTCCAACGAGCGGGTCTGCTCGGGGCTCGGGATCCCGAACCTGTATCGTTTTTTCAAGCACCAAGGGACGCCGGAGCCAGGTTGGCTGGCAACGCGTCTCTCAACCGCCCAGGACCCCACACCGGTGATCGTCAACGCGGCGCTCCAGGAGGACCCACCGGAGATTACTGCCCGGACCCTCGAGCTGTTTGTCGACATCCTCGCCCAGGAAGCGGGGAACCTCGCCCTGCGAGTGCTGGCGACTGGTGGGGTCTACCTTGCCGGTGGCATCCCCCCGCGCTTGTTGTCGGTCTTGACGCCCGAGCGAGTGCTACCGATCTTTCGGAACAAGGGGCGTCTTGCTCAATTGATGGACAATATTCCGCTGCACGTCATCATCAATCCCAAGACCGCGCTCTTTGGCGCAGCGTACGCTGACCTCGACGAGCGCCTACAATAACGACGGGCGGCAACCGTGGGGAGCCGTGTTCAAAAAGCTATTCATCGCAAATCGCGGCGAGATCGCCGTCCGCATCATCCGGGCCTGTCGAGATCTCCACATTCAATCGGTCGTCGGCTATTCGGAGGCCGACCGAGACAGCCTGGCGGTCCAACTTGCCGACGAGTCGATATGCATCGGACCGGGTCCGAGCGGCAAGAGCTATCTGAATATCCCAAACATCATCACCGCGGCATTGCTGACCGGCTGCGAGGCGGTTCATCCCGGGTACGGCTTTTTGTCCGAGCATCCGTATCTCCCTGAAATTTGCGAGCATTGTGGGATCGCCTTCGTCGGACCACCGGCAGAGAGCCTCCGCGAGATGGGCGACAAGGCACGGGCACGTCAACGGATGGCGGACCTCGGCATCTCTACGGTTCCTGGCACCGACCGGGCCCTCCGCAACGTCGCTGAAGCGCGCGAGGTCGCCAAATCGATCGGCTATCCGGTCATCCTCAAGGCGGCGATGGGCGGTGGTGGCCGGGGAATGCGTGTCGCTCGCAACGATGCCGACCTCGTTCGTTTCTATCCGCTCGCCGAAGCCGAGGCCGAAACTGCCTTCGCCCGCGCCGACCTCTATCTCGAAAAGTTCATTGAACGCCCCCGCCACGTCGAGGTCCAGATCCTCGCCGACCGGTACGGCCTGGTGCTGGACCTGGGCACGCGCGACTGCTCGACCCAACGCCGCTACCAGAAGGTGATCGAGGAAGCGCCCGCGCCGGCGCTCCCGGAAACGACACTTCGAGCGATGGCGGCCGACGCGGTGCGCGGCGCAGCCGCGATCGGCTACGTGAATGCCGGGACCATCGAGTTTCTCGTCGATGCTGAAGCGCGGTACTATTTCATCGAGATGAACACCCGTCTGCAGGTCGAGCACCCAGTGACCGAGGAGATCAGCGGCATCGACTTGGTCCGCCAGCAGATCCGGATCGCCGCCGGTGAGGCGATTGAACGGCCCGAGCGCGAGCCGTACGGTCACGCGGTCGAAGCGCGGGTGACGGCAGAAGACCCCGACCGCGACTTCCGTCCCGGTATTGGAACGGTGACGCGATATCAACCGCCCGGCGGCCCCGGGATACGGGTTGACAGCCACCTGTTTGCCGGCTACAACGTTCCGCCCTACTACGATTCCCTTTTGGCGAAGGTGATCGCACGCGGCCGCACTCGCGACGAGGCGCTTGACCGTCTCGACCGGGCGCTCTCCGAAACGACGATCGAAGGTGTGGTGACGACGATCCCGTTCTTACGACGGGTGGTGAACAGTCGGGCGTTTCGTGATCAGCAACTCCACATCGATTCGGTGCGGGCAGTGCTGGCCGAGGTGGCGAATTGACGTCCCCGCGCGAGCCGATCGCGGGGACGGTGCGGGTCAGCCCGGCCGTGGTCCGGTCGATCGCGGCGCTCGCGGCGCTGGAATCGCCCGGTGTGGTTGCGGTCGGCAAGCGACGCGTTCCACCACGAGGGAAGCCGTTGCCTGGTGGCTATCACGACGGTGTCCGCGCCAAGATCGAAGGTGACGCGGTGACCGTTGACATCGACCTGACCGTCGATGGCGGTGCGAACCTGTTTGAGGTTGGGCGCAGAGTGCAAGACGTGGTCTCGAAGGCAATCGCCCACTCGCTTGGCTTTCGGATTCAGGCCGTCAACGTCCGGATCCAGAATGTCGCCTGACCGTCGCGACCAGGCCGTGCTGCGGCGAAGGGCGCGGGTGGCAGCCTTCGAGGCGCTCTACGAGGAGGATATCTCTGGCCATCAGGCAGCGGTCGCCCTCCATCGCCGGCTCATCAGCGTCGCCGCGATCGCCATGCCCGAAGAAGAACTGAGCGAACGCCGGATCGTTCAGTCGACCCCCATCGACGTTGAATTTGCCCGCCAGTTGGTCGAGGGTGTTGAGCAGCACCGGCCCGCGATCGACGCCGCACTGGCTGACGCGGCGAACGCTTGGCCGATTGAACAGATGGCAAAGGTGGACAAGGCGATCTTGCGGCTTGCTATTTTCGAAATCCTCTTCGATAATGGCGTCCCAATTCGAGCGGCTATCAATGAGGCGGTCGAGTTGGCTAAGCTCTACGGCGGAGAGAGTTCCCCGCGGTTTGTCAACGGGGTTTTGGGAACCATCGCCATGCAGGCCACGCGCGACTAGCCGGACAACTTGGAGAGTGGGACGGTGACCGTTTTCGAGCGCATTCGCAAGATTACCGTCGATCAACTTGGGGTCGACGAAGAGAATGTAACCCCCAGTGCCTCGTTCATCGAAGACCTGAATGCAGATTCGCTCGACCTCGTCGAGCTAATCATGAGTATTGAGGAAGAATTCAAGAAAGACGGCGTCGATATCGAGATCTCGGACGAAGACGCCGAAAAGATCCAGACCGTCCAGGATGCGGTCGACTTCCTCAAGGACCTCGGTATCGAGGACGAAGAATAGCGGTCTTCGCCGGGGATTAACTGCCCGCCCCGCTCTATCAGCAGGGCGGGCTTTGTCGTTTGGCGGACCGACATAGAATCTGGTGAACGACGATGGTTTTGGCGAACCGTGTGAACGACAACCCCGAACGACGGATGACCATCGTGGAGCACCTCGCGGAGCTTCGCAATCGGATCGTCTGGTCGCTCATTGCGCTGGTCGTCGGCTGTCTGATCGCGGCATTCTTCGAGCCGCAAGTGTTCGACATCCTCAAACGGCCGATCGCCGACCTGCTCGCCACCCAGACCGCCAACGGTCAACCAGCCGTCGTCCTCATCTCAACCGAGCCGACCGAAGCCTTCGGCGTCTATATCAAGGTTGTCCTGCTGACCGGGCTGCTCCTGTCCTTGCCGATGCACATCTACCAGTTGGTGATGTTCATCGCGCCGGGATTGCTCCCAGCGGAGAAGCGGCTCCTGTTTATCTTCCTACCGTTTGCCACCCTCAGCTTCATCGCCGGTGTCATCTTCGGCTATTTTGTCCTCCTGCCACCGGCGATCAGCTTTTTGCTCACGTTCGGCGTCGACCAAAACATCGCCCAGCCGTACATCAAGATCTCCAGCTACATCGACTTGGTGGTCCGGCTGCTGCTGTGGATTGGCGTCGCCTTCGAGACGCCCATGTTCATGTTCATTTTGGGCCGGCTCGGCATCCTAAAATATGAGCACATCAGCAGGTTCCGCAAATATGCGATCGTCGGCGCCTGGCTGGCGGCAGCGCTCATCACACCGACGTTCGACCCGGTGAATCAGACACTGGTGGCCGTGCCATTGATGATCCTGTTCGAACTCGGCGCACAACTCGTTCGGATATTCGGCAGGAAGTAACCACGCCGAGGCCGGGCTTGCGGGGAATCCCTAGGGCAATCGCCAGGCCGCATGGTATCCTCGATGAGGACCCAAGCGAGGGAGAGCAACGACGATGTTGAGGTTTCCCGATTTCTTGACGCGTTTTGGCACACCACGCCGTGAGGACGAGCCGACCGGCGAACCGGGCGAGGCTGCGCCGCCTTCGTGCCCGCGCTGCCAGGCATCCCTCGTTGACGACGCGCTCTATCGCCGTTTCCGGGTCTGTGGCGCTTGCCGCCATCACTTCGACCTGCCGGCTCGCGAGCGTGTCGAACTGCTGGCCGACCCCGGAACATTTCGCGAGATCAACCAACGTATCCGCTCGGCCGACCCCCTCGCCTTTGCCGACAAAGTCAGCTACCGTGAGCGTTTGGCCGACGCCCGACGCCGTACCGGGCTTGCCGAAGCGGTACTGACCGGTATCTGCCGGATCGACGGCCAGGCGGTCGTCTTGGGGGCGCTCGATTTCGACTTTCTTGGCGGATCGATGGGCTCGGCGACCGGTGAGAAGATCGCTCGCGCATTCGAGCATGCGACCAAGGAGAAGCTGCCGATCGTGATGATCGCCACCAGCGGCGGCGCACGGATGCAGGAGGGGATCCTTTCGCTGATGCAAATGGCCAAGACCGCTGCGGCGGCGAAGCGTCACAGCAGCAGCGGCCTACCGTTTATCAGCGTCCTGACCAATCCGACCACCGGGGGGATCTACGCGTCGTTCGCCAGCCTCGGCGACGTGACGCTCGCCGAGCCCGGGGCATTGATCGGCTTTGCCGGTCCGCGGGTAATCGAGCAGACTATCGGCGAGCGCCTCCCCGCCGACGCCCAACGACCCGAATTCCTGATTGGTCATGGTCAGGTAGACGCCATCATCGACCGGGTAAAGCTGCGCGGGGTGCTGGCGCTTCTCCTCGACCTGATGATGGGGCGGAATCGGCCGCCGGCCGCCACCGGCGAGGTCTCCACCGTCGCCAGGAGTACCGGTGAAACGGCCTGGGAGACGGTCAAGCTGGCCCGCCACGACCGACGCCCGACCACGCTCGATTATCTCCGCCGGATTACCAACGGCTTCTTCGAGTTGCACGGTGACAGGGTCTATGGTGACGACCCGGTGATCGTCGGTGGCCTCGCCGAACTCGCCGGCCAGCCGGTGGTTGTCATTGGCCATGAGCGCGGCCATCCCGACGACGATGCCCGGCGGAATGAAGGGCGCGCCCGCCCGGAGGGGTACCGAAAGGCGCGCCGGTTGATGCTGCTGGCCGCCAAGCTTCGTTTGCCGCTCGTGACCTTCATCGACACACCCGGCGCCTACCCCGGTCTCGAATCGGAGGAGCGCGGACTGGCCGGCGCATTGGCGCTCTGCCTGGCGACAATGGTCGAGCTCCCCACCCCGGTGCTGTCGGTGGTGGTTGGGGAAGGCGGCAGCGGCGGTGCGTTGGCGCTCGCCGTCGCCGACCGGGTGCTAATGCAAGAGAACGCGATCTACTCGGTGATCGCCCCGGAAGGCGCGGCCGCGATCCTCTATCACGATGCCGCTCGTGCCGAAGAACTGGCAGGATCCCTGCGGCTTACCGCGCGCGATTGCCGAGCGCTCGGGGTGGTTGATACGCTAGTGTCCGAGCCAGCGGGCGGCGCACACACCGATCCAGACGCCGCCGCCTATCTGGTCAAGAGTGCCCTCGTCCACGAAATGGCCGAGTTGCAGCGCCATTCGATCGAGCGTCTCCTTGCACGCCGCTACAAAAAGTTCCGGGCGATGGGCGAAGCCAGCCAGGCGTCGCAGTCCGAGCCACGAGGCGACCGGCGCGATTCAGCGTAGGCCTGGTCCGAGCGCCGTCAACCAGGTGTTGAGATCGCGTGCTTGCACGGCGATCGAATCCGGCTGGCCTCGCTCGTTGGTGAATCGAACCAGCAGCAGCGGCGAGGCGGACCACTTCCCGAGGTGTGAGCTTGCCGTTTCGACCGAACGGGCTCGCTCCCGCGGGACTGCGAGTTCAGCGCGCGGTAGCCACCGGAGGACGCGCAAGGTGGCCCCGTCCCAACTGAGGCAGCCGTTCCCACGAAGTTACGCGTTTCCTGCCGACTCCACACCCGGCGACCGGCCATGCTATCGACGAGGGTCGCGCCGGCGGTAGTCGCCCGCGCCGCTGCCGCTCGCTTGACGTCGCGCAGCCAGAGCACGCTTCCGTAGCCGACTGCGTACACGAGCGCGCTGGAACAGAGAAGGATCGACGTGACGAGGGCGAACTCCAGCGAGCCGACCTGAATCTTCTCGTCCTTTGCCCACCCGTCATTCACCGTACACGCGTTAGGCGGCAGGCTCGTGCTAGGATTCGCCCGGGAGCGGATGGGGCCCGGTGGTCCCCGCGGTCTTCAAAATCGTTGCTCGGCGGCCCACGTCGTCGAGGGAGGGTTCGACTCCCTTGCGCTCTCGCCACCCCGTCAGGCCGGCGGCACACGCTCGAACCGTTGGGTGTGATACTCGCTCCAGAGTGCTGGCACGAACTCGCGGGCAAAGCCGATCCGGGCCGGGCCGTTGAGGTAGCGCAAGAAGCCATCGAGGTCGGCAAACTCCATCTGGAAGTAGCCGTCGAACTGCTCACCCGCCGGCTTGAAGTGCCAGGGAATCGCCCCACGCAGTCCCACCTCTGCCCGAACACCCACCTGCATCCCATCACGCGGGGTTCGCTCCGGATCGCGGCGGCCAACTCGAATTCGCAGGAGGTCCGGCACACGGTCGGGCATCGTCAAGAGCGCCGCTTCCATCCGCTCGACCTGTGCCGGGTCGACGTCCGGCCAGAAGCGCCAGAAGTCGAAATGGAGCACTCGTCGCTCTGGCAGACTGCTCGCAACGGTCACCGTTTCGGTCAGAAAATCCTGGTGGAGATACTCCGACCAAATCGTTCGGCAGTTGCGCCAGGCAAAGTCCCGGTGCGCCTGGTGTGGGCCATAGCGGTCCTCGGCCTCTCGCGACGGAGAGTCGAACTCGATCGCGAAAAAGTAGTCGAAGGACGGACGGATCCATTCATAGCTGTCGAGGGATCGCGGCCGGTAGGGATTGGCCTGTTTTCGGCCCGGCTGCCCGGTCGGCGTTGTATGGTCGAGTCGCCGCGCGAGGAGTTGACCGCGTACTTCCGGAATTGCGCCCATCGCGAAGAAACCGTCGGTCTGAAGCCGGTGCTGCTCGTCGGTCGTCTCGGGGTAGACGTTCCAGAGCATGAGGTGCGAGTGGATCATCGCCCCTCCTGATGGCTAGTGGTCGCGATTTGGAAGCTGTTTGGCGGCGAAGGCCGCGGCCTGGGACCGGCGGGTCAGTCCAAGCTTGCTCAAGATCGACGAGACGTAGTTCTTTACCGTTTTGTCCGAAAGGATTAACTCGGTAGCGATTTCCTTGTTTGTCTTGCCTTCGGCGATGAGCGGCAAGATCCGTCGTTCCTGCTCGGTGAGCGTTCCCAACTGCCGCTCTTCTGGTGTCCGTTCGCCGGCGGCTACCGCGCGGATGCGCTGAAGCGCCCGCTCGGCTACCACCGGGTCGAGCAGCGATCCCCCGGTCGCGACCGTCTCGATTGCGCCGACCAGATCGCGGGCGCGCGTTTGCTTGAGTAAGTAGCCAGACGCCCCGGCCATCAGCGAGGCGAATACGGCTTCCTCGTCGGCATAGGAGGTGAGCATCAGCACCTTGGTGCTGGGCCGTTCGGCGCGGATCTCACGACAAGCTTCCACGCCGGTTCCATCGGGAAGCCGGACGTCCATCACGATCACGTCGGGCGCGGTGCGTTGGGCTTCCCGCACCGCCTCCTCGACCGTCCCGGCCTCGGCGACGATCGCCAACCGGTCGCGCCGTTCAAGCAAGGTCTTGAGGCCCTGGCGAACCACTTCGTGGTCGTCCACCAACATGATCCGTATCAGGCTCGGCATCTCGGTCATGATCTCACCCCCTGTGCAACGGGAACGCGCACCGTCAATCGCGTCCCGCCGCCCGGCTCAGTATCCAGTTCAAAGGTCCCGCCGAGCGCGGCCGCGCGGTCCCTCATGTTTCGCAGCCCTTGTCCGCCCGGCCGGGTATCCTCCGGGTCAAACCCTTGGCCGTCGTCGGCGATCTCAAGCACCACCTCGTCGCGGTTGCCCACCAACTGTACCCAAACCTTGCTCGCCTCGGCATGGCGCGCGATATTCGACAACGCTTCACGCACGAGTTGCACCAGTTGCCAACTGACATCTCGGTCATCGGCAAGTTGACCCTGCACCGAAAACTGGACATCGACGACCCCGGTGCGACGATGGTGCGCGACGAGATCGGCGATCAACTCCGGCAGACTACCGGGATGCAACTGCGAGCGCAGATTGTAAATATAACCGCGCAGTTCCTCGATCACGCCGGTCAAGCGATCGATCGCGTCGTCGATGCGGGAGCGAGCGCGCTCCGGTTCGTCGCCGATCAAGTCCTGGACGTCCTCCAGCAACAAATTGACCCCGTAGATGGATTGAATCGTCCCGTCGTGGAGTTCGCGAGCGATCCGATTTCGCTCCTGGACCGCCACCAGTCGCTGTTCCTGCTCGTGGAGCCGTGCATTCTCGATTGCCACCGAAGCATGCGCCGCGAGCAAGACAATCAGCCGTTCGTCGTCGTCGGTGAACGCGCCGTCGTCGACCTTATCGGCGAGGTACAGGTTGCCGATCGTTCGCGAACCGCTGACGATCGGTACGCCCATCAGGGTGGTCATTCGGGGATGGTAGGTCGGGAAGCCGGTCCGGTGCGGTTCGCTGGCAACGTCCGAGAGCCGGACGGGCCGGCCGTCACGCAGCATCAGACCGAGGATACCGTGATTGATCGGCATCGGCCCAATCGCGCTCCGCTCGTCGCCACTGAGCCCTGAGGTGATGAGATCGGTCAAGACGCCATCGGGACCGAGCACGCCAAGGGCCGCGTACCGTGCGCCGGACAATTCCCGAACGATGTCGACGATCCGTTGGAGGACGCGGTCGAGCGAGAGTTCGGAGGCGATGACGACGCTTGCTTCGTCGAGCGCGGCAAGTTGACGGTTCTGATGGACCACTCGCTGCTGCGCGGCGTCCAGCCGTCGAGTGAGAAAGACGTTGAACGCGACGATACCGGCAGTAGCGACGGCGATCTGAAACAGCAGATCGACCGGCGCCGGTAGGAGCGGTTCGAAGACGAATCGCCCGATCAGCACCAGCCCGACGACGAAGGCAATAGGCGCAAGGACGGTAACCAACCGCTGGCGACGCGATCCCAAAGGGCGATTTCCTCCGCGCGATCTCGTTCGCAATTCGATTGTACGGCGCAAAATGAGGTACGTGCTGATCGGTTAGCAGAAGACCGATGAAAGACTGTCCCTCTGGAGAAGCGAACGGGCCGTCACTTGCAGCAGCGCTGGTGCAGCGGGAAAGAGCGCCATTGCTCGCCGGTCACGGCTAAGCAGCGCGGTAGTCCAGGCGGGTGGCTGGTCCATCTCGCCGGTCACGATGATCCAGCAGTCCGGCAGATCCCGGCGAAGCAACTCCATTGCGGCCGCATCGCTCGCGCCATCCGCCCCGGCCACAATGACCACGATCGCCGCCTCAACCGTTGCAACCCGCACCACCTGATGTTCGCGCCCGAGCCACCAGGCGATCCGATCGCTGATTTCGGGCGCAGCGGGCACCACCGCGATTATCGCCACGGACCGCCCCCGGACTGCCCGGCGCGCCGTTGAGCCGGGATGGAGTATCCAAACGTCTTGCAAGAATAGCGGAACCAGGTTGGCAATCGGGGGGCCGATCCGGCCCCAATGGGTGTGCCGACCGGCCCGTTTGGCCCGTTGTGACCAGGCAAAGTCAAAAGCCGCGAACGGCTCGACGCGCTTGCGGATGCGCCCACTCGGGACGCTATCCTAATTCTGTCATAGCCCAAAGGAGCACGGATGGCCGATGAACGGCTCGCCCAGTACCGCAGCAACCTGCTCGACGAGCGAGAAGCTGCCGCGCTCTACCGCCACCTTGCCCAGGCCGAGCGGGACCCAAACCTGGCAGAGATCTACCGCCAACTTGCCGCCACCGAGGAACGCCACGCTGCGGTCTGGGCGGCGAAGCTGCGCCAGGCCGGCCAGCCGATCGAAGCGGAGGTGCGGCTTCGCTGGCGGGCGCGCCTGCTGATTTGGCTCGCCGATCGGTTTGGCGCAAGCGCGGTGCTGCCAATGGTAATGGCCGCCGAGCAAGACGCCGGCACGAGTTACCAGACACAGCCCGAGGCGCGCGCCGTCGGGATGCCGTCTCAGGAGCGCACCCATTTTCGCGTCTTTCGGTCGATCGCGACCCCGGGTGGTCTGGGTGGTCCGGCCGTTGCTCAACTCGAAGGACGGCATCGCGCCGCCGGTGGAAACGCCCTCCGTGCGGCGGTGCTCGGGGCAAACGACGGGCTCGTCTCGAACCTGAGCTTGGTGATGGGCGTTGCCGGCGCAACCCTTGAGTCAACCGCCGTTCTGGTGGCGGGGTTTGCTGGCCTTCTGGCTGGTGCGCTGTCGATGGCGCTCGGCGAGTGGCTTTCGGTCACGAGCGCCCGTGAACTGTACCAGCGCCAAATCGCCATCGAGCGCGCCGAACTGGACCAGTCTCCGGAAGACGAAGCCGAGGAACTTGCCCTGATCTATCAGGCCAAGGGCATTCCTCGTTCGCAGGCCGAGCGCCTCGCCCAGTCGATTGTCGACTCGCCCGAAACGGCGCTTGAGACACTCGTCCGAGAAGAACTCAACATCGACCCCGACGAGTTGGGTGGTTCGGCTTGGGTCGCCGCCGGAACCTCGTTCTTGCTGTTTGCCATTGGCGCGATTCTGCCGTTGATCGGCTTCTTGGTCGCCTCGGGCACGAGCGCGGTGGCGATCAGTGCCGTGACGAGTGCCCTCGGGCTCTTTGCAATCGGCGGTGGGATCACCCTGTTTACCGGGCGGAGTGTCGTGTTCTCGGGGATGCGTCAGGTTCTGTTTGGCCTAGCAGCAGCGGTGATCACCTTTGGTCTAGGGAAGCTGGTCGGAGTGGGACTTGGTCTCTGATGCGCCGAGAAAGCCAAGGACGGCGTCGACGAAGCCATCCTCGTTCTCGAATACCAATTGTCGTCCGCCGGGGATGTGCTGGATCTGCACATCGCGGAAAAGCGGTCGGACAATCTCGATCCGGTCCTGGAAATAGTCGTGCTGGCCGTACAGCAGCAGCGTTGGCGATACGATTGCCGGTAACCGGCCCTTGGGGTCATAGCTGAAGACCGCCCGGTGCGCCTCTTCATTGAGCGGGCCAGCGCGCAACATCGCGATGGTCATTGTCTCGACCGTTTCCAAGGGCAACGTTGGGTTTCCATTTCGAAGGAAGGACCAGATCGAGTTTGCTTGCGACCCATCGGCCCGAAGGACGATTGGCGAAAGCCCGGCAAGCTTCTGGACGCGTACCTCGTCGTCGTAATCGGGCAGACCGGAAAGCACCAGCCGCTCAAACCGTTGCGGCGCTGCCGCGGCCGCTTCGACGGCAATCGAGCATCCAGTCAGACGCCCGACCAGGTGGGTGCGCTCCCAGCCCAACGCGTCGAGCGCATCAAGCACCGCCCGGCCGTAGTCGGCGATCTGCCATTCGCCGGGCGGCGGTGGGTCCGATTCACCATAGCCCGGGGTGTCGATCGCCACGACCCGGTAATACCGGGCGAGACGGGGAAGAATGGATTCGTAGACGGTGCTTGAAAACGGGGTCTGGTGGAGCAGCAGCAGGTTCTCACCGGTGTCGCCACTCGACCGATAGTGAATCAGGCCGTTAGGCGTCGCGAGATACCCACGTCGCATCTACTTCTTGCCGAGTCGGCGCGCCAGCCGACGCGTCTTGTGCGGCTGCATCGCCAGCCGGCGACGGCGCTTGACCTTGGCAGCCTGCAAGTTTCGGCCGCGGTTTTTTGGGAGACCAGGCATCTTCATCCTCGATGGGCGTGCAAGAACACAGCGGGAAGGTCGTTTTGGAAGTATACCCAAAACGGCAGGCGACGCGCACCCGCCCCCTACTCGAAGACCGGGTTGAACGCTTCCACCGGCGCATCTTGATGTCGCGAATCGAGGATCACGCCGTTGATTGCGAGACGCAGAGAGCAGTTCAAGAACGCTGCCGAGGTGCGGCTCAAGACCATTCGCTCGAGGAAGATCTCGAAAAAGTCCATGATCGAGACCAGGGTCGTATCGACCGTCAGGTCAAGCTTGATCACGCGGTTTGCTGGGTCGACTTCGAGGGTATTGGACGTGACTGCGAAGTTGACCCGGTCGTGAATATCGAAGGTACGTGGATCGCGGTTGCGGACCCTGGCCCGGTGAACGTCGGCCTTGTCGGCGATGATGATTGCCGCCGTTGCGGGGCTGACCGGCATACTGTCATCCTCATGATGCCCAACGGCGGTGACAACCTCGGCAACCTCGGCGATTGGCATGTCGAGGCGGCGAAGCAGGTCATAGGCGAATAACCCGCTTGAGTGGCCGTGGTCGAGTCGGTTGACGACATTGCCGATGTCGTGCAGATAGCCGGCGATACCTGCCAACTCGGCGGTTCGCGCTGGAAAGCCAAGGCGCAGCAAGAGGTTCTGCGCGCTCGCTCCCACCGTCGACGCGTGGCGTTGGCCATGCTCGGTGTAGCCCTGGACGCCGAGGGCTCGGTTTGCCGCGGTGATCAGGGCATCGACATCCGCAAATGCGGCCACGTCGCGAACGGTGATACCTGAGCGCGGAGTCGCTGCCTCGGCGGTGGCCGTGACCAAGGGCGACCTCATCTCCCGAAGCGTCTTCGCGCCTCCACCAGCCTGGTTCATCAATCGTGCTCCTACGGTCGCGGAGTGATGCTTGGAACTGGCAAACCAGGGACTATTGTCGTGGTGGTCGGGATTGGAACGCCAGTGGTGGGTGAAGCGACTGCGGTCGAGGTCGGGATGCCAAGCGGAGTGGCTGTGAGCGGAGGGCGGGTAGCCGATGGTCCGGGAGTGAAGGTCGCATTCGCCGGTGGCACTGTCGGTGCGGTTGGTCCGTTCGGGGTTGGTGTGCTGCCCGCCGTTACGGTCCGGGTCGCCGATGCCGCCACGATCGGCGACGCGGGCGGGGTTCCGGTTGGTCCAGGTGGCGTCGCGGTCCGGATAGCCGGAGCCGCCGTCGGGAATGGTAGCAACGGCGTGCTGGTCGGGTCGGGATCGTCGGGAACAAGTCGCGGTGTCGGCGTCGAAAAGACAATCACCGGCGCGCCAAAAGTCGGCGTTGGTCCAGCAGGTTCGCCCGGTCCGGGCGTCAGGCCGACGACGAAGGGAGTAGCGGTCGGTGTCCGGGTCGCCGTTGGCGCAACGGCCACCGCCGGTGGCTGAAGCACGGGGGTGAGAGATAGCGCGGTGACGCCAAGGCAATAGAGAAAGGTGCTCAAGACGAACACCAACGCCGAGACAAAGTAAAAGCGCCGGTCGTTACGTCCCAACCCGTTCCACCAGCGGACCGAGGCAGTCTCCCAGGCGATCTCGAGGACCTCCCCATCCTCGTCGACCACCAGTCGGTCGCTTATTTGAAACGGCGGTTCGAGGGGTGGCTCCTCGTCTAACAGCGCCTGACGCTCCTCAATCGGCAACGGCTGCGCCTCGAAGAATGACCAGACGCCCTCGCCGTCTTGATCGATGGCTGACATCGGTGCGGTGCTCGGAGCCACCTCCGACACGACCAGGTCGATAGTCTCGACTGGTGGCGCCGCGACAGTCGGCCTGTCGCTGGGGTCGGCAAGATGGTCGTCGATTGTTCCGCCCGGAAGGGCGCTTATGGTGGGCACATCCGACGGCGGCGCATCGTCGGAAGACGGCGTGATCGTCTTGCTATCCGGCTCAGGGGCCGGTTGGCGGGGCTCGTCGGTCACAAGCTCACGACGACCGCGTCGTCGATGCCAATTGTGCCGCGGACCTCGCTCAGCACCTCGTCGCCGATCGGTTCGTCGACCCCGACGATCATCAGCGCCCGACCGCGCGGATGGTCGCGTGCCACGCTCATGAAGGCGATGTTGATGTCACGTTCGCCAAGCAGGGTGCCGATCCGGCCGATAACGCCAGGTTGGTCCGTATTATGGCAGAGCAGAAGCTTCCCTTCGGGAGCGATGTCCAGTTGCTGATAGTCGTTGATTTGGATGACTCGTGGCTCGCCGCGAAGCACCGTGCCGGCAACCGTCGTCTTTGTCCCTTGGCGGTCGATTTCGACCTGAACCAGGCTCGTGTAGTTCTGAGTTTCGGTCGTCTTTTGCTCGGTGAGCCGCAGCCCACGCTCACGCGCCACCAACGACGCGTTGACGAGGTTGATCTGGTCTTCGCTGGACGCATGGAAGAGCCCTTTGATCAACGACGCCTTGAGCAGGCCGGTGTCGTGCTCGGCAACCTCGCCAAAATACCGGACGGTGACGCCACTGACCTGACCGTTGGCGAGTTGGGCAGCCATCGAGCCAAGGGCCTGAGTGAGTGGCAGGTACGGCTGGAGTGCCTGCATCGTCTCCGGGGGGATCAGCGGGAGGTTGACTGCGTAGCGCGCCGGCCGGCCGCGCAGGAGTTCGGTGATCTGATCGGCGACATCCACCGCTACCTGGACTTGCGCCTCCTCAGTCGATGCGCCAAGGTGCGGTGTGACGATGATTTTGTCACTCTTGATGACGATGTTGTCGGTTGTCGGCTCTTGGCTGAACACGTCAATCGCGGCGCCGGCGATCCGGCCGCTTTCGACCGCCTCGTAAAGCGCTTGTTCGTCGACGATGCCGCCGCGCGCCACGTTGATGATCCGGGCGGTTGGTTTCATCATCGCCAACTGCTCAGCACCAAGCATCGAGCGCGTGTCTTTCGAAAGCGGAATATGGACGGTCAGGAAGTCCGCTGTACGGATAACGGTGTCGAAGTCGGCGATCTCGACGCCGAGGTTGGCAGCGTGCGCTTCGCTGACGAACGGGTCGAAGCCGATCACCCGCATTTCAAGGCCGATTGCCCGCCGGGCGACCTCACTTCCGATCTTGCCGAGGCCGATCACGCCAAGCGTCTTGTTGCGAAGCTCGGTGCCGACGTATTTGGCACGGTCCCAGCGGCCGGCTTTGAGCGCCATGTGGGCCTGTGGGACGTGGCGGGCGAGCGCCATCAACAGGGCAACCGTGTGCTCGGTGGCGGCGATGGTGTTCCCGGTGGGGGCATTGACGACGGTGATCCCCTTGCGGGTGGCAGCGTCGACGTCGATGTTGTCCACGCCGACACCGGCCCGGCCGATCGCTCGGAGGCGGACGCCAGCCTCGATCACTGGAGCGGTCACCTTGGTTTCGCTCCGGACGACGAGAGCGTCGTACTCGGGGATACACCGGATCAGGTCTTGCTCGGTCTGCTTGGTGATGACATCAACATCGGCAATGCCACGGAGGATCTGTACGCCCTCCTCGGCGACGGGATCGGCAACGAGAATGCGCACGCTCTTCTCCATTGGGGTTGCTGGACTGGTAGGGAAACGAAACGGACCGCCTTCTGGGCGGCCCGCTGCGGGACTAGGCGGTGGCAGCCGCCGCCTTGAATCCGACCTTTGGCAACACGTCGTGGAGCACGCTCAGCGTCTCCTCGACATCGGCATCGGTGACGTAGCCGAGATGGCCAATCCGGAAGATCTTACCGTCGAGCGCACCCTGGCCACCGGCGACTACGACGTTTCGCTCGCGGAGCGCCGCGCGCAACGGACGCACCTCGACGCCTTCGGGCGCGCAGACCGCCGTCACGCTGTTGGAGGAATAACGCTCATCCTGGACGAGCAGGCGCAGACCCATCTCCTTGACGCCCTGGCGAGTGCGCGAGGCGATCCGACGATGGCGTTCGAAGATGCCCTCGAGACCCTCTTCCAGCATCAGGTCGAGTGCGACGTCCAGTCCATAGAAGATCGAAACCGCAGGGGTCCAGGGGGTCTGGCCTTTGTCGAGTGATTTCTTGGCCTCGCGGAGGTCGAGATAGAAGCGCGGCATCGTCGCCTTGGAGTTCGCCTCCCAGCCTCGCGGTCCGACCGAGACGAAGGCCAGCCCCGGTGGCACCATCCAGCCCTTTTGGGAACCGGAGACGACCACGTCCAGCCCGAGTTTGTCGACCGGCAAGTCGATCGCGGTAAGGCTCGAGACTGCATCGACGAGGATCAGCTTATCCGCGGCCTTGACCACTTCGGCTATCGCCGCCATGTCGTTGGTCACGCCAGTTGAAGTCTCGTTGTGGGTCACCGTCACGCTGGTAATCTCGGGGTCTGCGGCGAGCGCTGCGGCGATGCGCGCCGGGTCGGCAGCGGTCCCATCTTCGAAACGAAGCCGTTGGACGTTGGCGCCGTAGGTCTCGGCAATCTTGGCAAACCGGTCGCCAAAGACGCCAATTGAAACCGCAAGCACCTTCTCGCCGGGCGACAGGAAGTTGACGATCGCAGCTTCGAGCCCGCCAGTCCCGGCGGTCGTCAGGCTCAAGAGGTCATTCTCAGTCTGGAAGAAGCTCTTGAGCCGCTCGGTTACCCTCAGGAGAACGTCCTTGAACTCGGGACCGCGGTGGTCGACCATCTGCTTGGTCATGGCCGCCAGCACTTCTTCAGGACAAGGCGTCGGCCCAGGAATTCGCAAGTTCACAGGAACGTCCTCCAGTTCATCGGGCAGGGCTTGCTTCAGGGGGCGGCTTGATCGCCGCCGGATACGGAGGAAGTCTATCGTCGTGGGACAGCCCGATCAAGGAAGCGACGGCTCCGGCCAGCCAGGAAACGCACTTCAGGAGCACCGGCCAGCCAAAGGACGCCCAGATAGGCGAGCCCCCCCATAATCGCGGCGAGTGTCAGCGCGGGGAGCAAGAGCCAAGGGTTTTCCGGCATCATCGAACTGGCGAGGCTCCAGACCAGGCCACCCGCCAGGCCGGCAACACCGACGCGCAGGAGCGGCAGCGCGACCGCACGCGGGTCAACTGGCCGCAGGGTGATCGCGGTCAGGATAGCCATGATCACAAGATGTCCGGTCCACTGGGCAGCATTCGCCAGGGTCAGCCCGACCATCCCCAGAGGCTCAACCAACGCCAGGGCGACCGCAAGGTAGATCCCCACCGACAGCACGCCGACGGCAACCGGCCGGATGGTGTCCTGGCGGGCGTAGAAGGCATAGATCAGGATCTGATCGAGCGCGGCAGCCGGCGCACCCGGGGCGTAGGTGAGATAGGCCAGCGCGGTCCGGGCGGTGTCGGAAGCATCGAACGCTCCTCGTTGAAACAGAAGCCGGACGATCGGCTCGCGCAGAGCCGCCAACGCCACAACCGCCGGCACCGACAGTATTAACACCGCACGCAGAGCTTCGCCGAGCGCCTTGCGGAAGGCCGGCGATCCGGCCTCAGCGCGCGACAATTCAGGCAGGTAGGCGGTACCGATCGCCACGCCGACGATGCCGAGCGTGAGTTGGGTCAGGGTCGTGGCGTAGCGCATCGCGGTCAGGTCGCCCGACGGAAGACCAGACGCCAGTATCGTGTCGATGTAGACACCGGCGGTTGTCACCACCAACCCGACCAGCACCGGGGCATAGAGCAGGCCGATCCGGCGCAGCACCGGGTTGGTCAGATCGAGCGACAGCCGCCATCGGGCGCCGCGCAACGCCGCCGCCTGCAAGACACACTGGAGGATCGAGCCAGCCAGGATTCCGATCGCCAACGCCTCGATCCCGCGATCTCGAAGCAACCAGGCAGCAGCGATAAAGCCGAGGTTGAAGATGGCCGCCCCGAATGCGGGCGCCGCAAAGCGTCGTCGCGCCTGCAGGATGCCGATGGCGACACCGGACATCCCAAGAAAGAACAGGCTCGGCGTCATGATCTGGAGCAGCAGCAGCGTCAATTGCTTTGTCTCGACATCGAAAAATGGCGTGAGCAACGCCACCAACGGGCCCGAGCCGAGGAGGACCAGCAGCACCGCCACCGCCAGCAGCACGCCAAAGAACGACACCAGCAACCCGGCGAGTTGCCAGAACCCCTGGTCGTCTTTCTCGGCCTCGGCGGAGAGTACCGGCACGAATGCCGCCGAAATCATTCCGCCGACCAGCAGGTCGTAGGTTGTCGTGGGAACACGGCTGGCGGCGGTAAATGCGTCGGTAGCCGCGCTACGGCCAAAGAGCGCCGCGATCGTCTGCTCGCGTCCAAGCCCCAGCAGGCGACTGATCGCCCCGCCGGCCGATACGGTGAGCGCGGCTCGCGCAAGCCGGCCGAAACGCGAAGGGGGCGGATCGCTCATTCTGGCAGGATTGTAGAGGCTGGCGTCATTCAGCCGACCGGGCCGCCTTTGGCGACCACCGGGACGAACACCTCGCTAGCGACGATCACCACGCCGGTCATGCTCGGATGGGGAAGACAAGCGTAGGCGTAGACCCCAGGCCGTTGGAAGGTGACCTGGTCGGACTCGTTCAGGGCGAGAAACCGCCCATCGTAGTCGAGCGCCGCGATCGAAACGTTATGGGCGTCGTCCGGATCGCGGTTGGTCCATTCGACCGTCTCCCCAACACGAATCTGAATCGGCGATGGCTGGTAGGCCCAGCGGTTCGGTCCGGCAACGACAATCGCTACCGAGCGCACCGGCGCTTGGGCAGCCGCGGGTCGCGTCGGCACGACCAGCAGCAGGAGGCCGGCGGCTGCCAGCAAGATCCTCACGCGATGAATGGCACCGGCGCGAAAGCGCCGCCAAGCACGCTCGCGGGATCACCACCGAGCCAGTCGCGGATCAGCGTCGCGTAGACGGAACGGAAGTCAATCTGGAACTTGAGGTCCTTGCTTCGGTCGATGTCGACGAAGTTCGGGTCAGCACCGTAGATCCCGCCCTTGACTGGCGGGCCAATTACGAACAGCGGCGCGGCCGCGCCGTGGTCGGTGCCAAGGCTCTCGTTGTCCGGGAGGCGGCGGCCAAACTCGGAGAAGGTCAGAAGCACCACGTCCTGAAGTCGGCCAATCGTCGCCATCTCCTTCAAGAAGGCATCGACCGAATCGGAGAAATTCGTCAGCAAATCGGCGTGCGCTCCGGTGGTCGGCGACAGCGTTCCTGCGTTGCTGGCGACCTGGTTGGAATGGGTGTCGAAGCCGCTCGACTGGACATAGAAGATCCGCGTCCCGAGGTTTGCCTGGACGAGTTGGCAGACGGTGCGCAGGCTCGGACCGAAGCCGCGTGTGGGGAACGTCTCGCGTGGTTGGTAGCTCCGGGCAATCGCCTGCAGCTTTTCGGAGGTGGTCACCGCATCGTTGCCGATTGTCCGGGTGAGCGCCTCGTGAGCGCGCGGGCTGGCGGTCGTCGTCTGGGCGAGGATCTGTTTGAGGGTGTTGGTGCGGAGGGTTCGCTCGGTGGTCGGAGCCCCGCCGTCGGTCTGAAAGCTGAAGCCGGCCACAGAACTGATCGTCGGAACCACGACGTGCTGGACCCAGAGGGCCAGGGGGAGGGTCGAGCCGATGCTCCAAGCCTCGACTTCCGCCGCCGGGGCGGGCGCGCCGACCCCGCTGCAGCAGTTGGCGACATAGCTGCCCAGCCAGCCCTGGCTGACCGGCTTGGTCGGCTCGGCGGTATGCCAAATATCCATCGAGCGAAAATGCGATCGGTTCGGGTTTGGGTAGCCGACGTTTTGAACGACCGCGACCTGATTCTGGTCGAAGCGCGTCTTCAGCTTGGCGAGGCTGGGATGCAGACCCATCGTGGTGGAGATCGGCAGCGTCGCCGCCGGTGGGATCGCGATCCGTGGCCGATTGGCGTAATACTCCGGGTAGCCGAACGGCACGACGGTATTGAGGCCATCGTTCCCGCCGGAAAACTGGAGGACGACCAGAATCCGGTTGCCGACCGGGGTGACCGGAACGGCCTCTACCAGTTCGGCAGTCCTCGTCAGGAAGGCCGGAGCGGTCATCCCGAGCGAGACGAGATAGGCGCCGGCCTTCAGGAAATCGCGCCGGGCAAATGGCTGCATCGTGCCCCCTAGTTCAACTGATAGCTGGGCGACGCCAGCAGCAAATAGACCAGGCCGCGCATCTTCACACCCATTCCGGTCCAGGTCGTCACCGGCGCAGGGTCGACCGAGGTCGGCACGTGCGCCAATTCGAAGCCTTTGACGGCGGCAGGGATGAACACGCCGGTTGGTAGTGCCGTCGTCGTAACCGCCGGCGCAACGCCCGAGTAGGCGATCAGGGCATCCTTGAGTGGCTGCGAAGCATCACCATCGAACAGCCGCCCGCACAGGTCGGAGATCAGCCCGCCGATCGTCGGTTGGCCGGTGTTGTTGCAAAAGGCGACGGCATCGAAATAGGTCGGACGTCCACCCGAGGAAACGGTCACGATGCTGTTCGCCTGATTGGCGCGGTTCAGGAGCGGCGTCGTCCCGAGCCACTCGGCTCCGTCCGGCCAGCCCTTGACCGACGGCGGGTCGAGCAAATCCAGCCCGAGCGCCCGAAGCTGTTGTACGACGAAGGGATACGGGATCGAGGTCAGCCCAAGCTGTTTCACCATTCCGAGCAGGAACTCAAGCGGGTTCTTCACCCGTGCTCGGTAGGCAGCCTCCGACAGAAAGGCGGGCGAGGTCAGCAGCGTGCTGAGCATCGACCGTATCGAATAGCCGCTCGAATAGTAGGCTGCGGCGACTGCCGCCACGGTCGGTTCGTCGGGCTGATCGGCAACGAAGAAGCGAAACAACTTGCGCGCCAGAAAATCGCCGGTCGCCGGATGGGCGAGCAGCCGATCGAGAAAGACATCGCCCTGGTCGGCGCTGAAGGGCAGTGGCTGGCCGAATATCGACTTGGCGGAGGTGTCCTGGAGCGTGGATTGGATGTAGAACTCACCCTTCTTCCAACGGCCGGTCGGGTCGTCGCTGGTGCGGTAGCGCCAGCCGGTGAAGGTCTTGGCCGCCTGCTTGACGTCGTCCTCGGTGTAGCCGTTGCCTTCGCCCAGCGTATAAAGCTCCATCACCTCACGGGCGAAATTCTCGTTGGGGGCGCTCTTCGAATTGACGCGCGTGTCGAGCAGGATCATCATCGCCGGGTCTTTGGCGATCCCGTGGAGCATCGTGGCGAAATTGCCGAGCGCGTTGGCACGAAGGAAGTCGATCTGTTGGGTCATGTAGCCAAGGTCGTTGACGGTGTCGACCGAGGTAGCGAAATGGTTGTGCCAGAAGAAGGTCATCTTCTCGCGAAGCTGTTTGGGACTGAAGGCCAACCGGTGCAGCCAAGCCTGGCGCAGGTGATCGAGCCTGGTCGGGTCGAACGTGGCGCCAAGTCCGCCGGTCGGATCAAGCGTCTCGGTCATCGAGTCGTCGTCGATGAGTCGGGAGACGGTGGCCGACACCCCATCCGCTTGCGCCCGCAGAAACTCCGCCCGAGTTGGCCCAAACCCCGTCCGTCGCAAGACGTGATAGACGAGTTGATCGACCGTCAGCGCCATCCTCGATCCACCCCCATCGGCCAGCGCGCTGGCCGGTTACCTGCAGCGCCAGGAAGTATCCAGGAGCCACCCGGCCGTGGCAGCAGCCCGATCGTCCAGACTCGGTCTAGGAATATCCTGCCGACCCGCCTTTCCCAATCGGGAATTCCCCGATTTCTGCCGGCCATCCCGTGCTAACGGGCGCGGCGGGCGATTTGTTACGCCTGGTGGCCGACGTCGAGGGCTGCCGGCGCTGTCCGGCGATGGAAGGCCGGCGCCGAGTGCTGTCGCCGGCGAACGGGAGCCCCGGTGCTCGCGTTCTTTTCGTCGCCGAGGCGCCGGGAAGACTGGGCGGCGAGCGCACCGGCATCCCGCTCAGCGGCGACCAGACCGGCCGCAATTTTTCCCGTTTGCTCGAGGTCAGTGGACTGAGCCGATCCGAGGTGTTTATCACCAACGCCGTGCTCTGCAACCCCGGACGAGGCGAGCGGAACCGGCCGCCTACCAGTGCCGAAATTGCCAATTGCCGCGACCATCTTGCCCGGACGATCTGCCTGGTCGACCCGCCGGTGGTGGTTGCTCTTGGGGCGGTGGCGTTGCGGGCACTGGCGGCGATTGCGCCCCATTCGCTCACGCTCCGAACGGTCGGCGAGGCTGCGCCATGGAACGGACGACGGTTGGTCGCGCTCTACCATCCGGGACCGCGAGCGCAACTTCATCGTGGAGTTGGGCTGCAAATGGACGACTTCCGGCGGCTGGGAGCGCTGGTCCAGACCGGTTAGCTGCCGACGGCGATCTCTTCGAGGCGTTGGATATGCGCCTTGTTGACCGCAACGAAGTCGAACTGCCCGGCCGCGCCTGCTGGCCAACGGACCGTCGCGCCGACCACCGGCAAGTACTCTCGTTCGTCATTCAAGACGTCGAGCGTTCGCCGCCCGGACTGGCTGATGATCGCACCAGTCAGGCCGATCTGGCTGCTGAGCAGCAAACGAACCGCGACACGCCGCAACCCCGGTCGGACGGCGGCCGGTTCCACCGAGGCGGGGGAAGTTCCACGCTCGCCGAGCAGAACAACCTGGCCCTTGTTGAGCGCGACGAACGGCGAGGCGATCGGAGTGCCACCGCCCAATGGGTGGATAGTGACCTCGGTCAGGGGCAGAAAGCGCGACTTCGGGCCTTTGAGCGCCGACGAGAGGATGTCGTTGGCGACATCGCTCAGCCGCTGCCCCTCGAGACGGTGAGCGGTTGCGCTATAGGCGTCAGCGCTGGTGAATGCCCAGACCTCCACCGGCTCTTTGTGGACGTACTTGCCGGCACGCGAAGCGCCGGGCGCGGGTGGTTCCATCCGTTTCCTCGCTGCCGTACCATACCCGATCGAGCTTAGTCGAGGGAGAACGACGTGGCCGATACACTCGAAGAACTGCGGGTTCGCCTCGCGAATTACCAAAACCTTCTTGAGACGACCCTGAAAAGACGAAAAGAGGCGCTTGCCGCCGGCAACCGCGAGATCGCCGGCAAGATCCACCAGGGCGAGCGCGAATGGAAACGCCGGATCGACGAAGTGCACCGGCAGATCGCCGCATTGGGGGGCTAGGGCGCAAGCGGGATCGTGGGCACGAAGGACGGCACAAGGCTGACCAGCAGGCAGCCCACCAAGCCAACGATGATCGCGATATAGACCCAGCGCAAGGTCTTGCTGGCACGAGCCTGGCGCGGCACAAGCGACGGGTTGGCGCCCCGACGACGCTTCGAACGAGCCATCGCTCAGCGCGCCGGTGGTATGCGGAGTGTCTGTCCCAAGCGGATCAACTCCCGGTCTCCGAGGTTGTTCAATTGGGCAATCGCGTCCATGGTGACATTGTACTGAACCGCAATTGAGCTTAGCGTGTCTCCCTCGGCGACGGTGTGACTGCGCTCGGGCGCTGGTGCGGCGGCGGTGGGTACGGCGGATGCTGCGGCCGTCGGGGACTGCCGGGCCGGCTGGGCGGTTGGCGACGGGATGATACGTGCCTGATTTGGTCCGCCTTGGGCGACCCAACTCCAACTGTCCCAAGCAATCAGCAAGAGCACCACCGCGAGCGCGGCCAACGCCCCACGATAGAGCAGCGAGGACGGTACGCCGCGCAGCGGAATGCGCAACTCGAGGTTCCCACCCGCTCGCCGGCAGTCGAGACAGAGCCGGCTGCCGTGATCCTTGCAGAACGGGCGGCGGCATTGCGGGCACTGACCGTCTGGTGCAGAGCCGCAACGGTAGCAGCGGATTGCAACGATCTTGCCGGTGGTCATGGCGCCCTTAGCGCCCCCGCCACTCCCGCCAAGCTCGGGCGTAGTAGTCAAGGATCTCCTGCCTGTCCAGGGTGCTCGGCTGCACTGGTACCGGGGCGATATCCGGCTCGAACACCAGTGCACGTGCCATAGTTTCGGCGGTTAGGAAGCGCACCGGCGCTCGAGGTCGGTACGAATCATGACGGATCGTTCCCTCGGATGCCAGGAAGAACCCCCAGTCGCCGAAGGTCGGCACCAGCACATGATACGGCGTGGCCCGCAAGCCTGCTTGCTCCAGAGACGCCCCGATCGACCAATAGGCCTCCCGCGCGTGATAGGGCGACGTCGCCTGGACCGCGAGGACCCCGCCACGGCTCAGATGCCTCGCCGCCAGCCGATAGAATTCCACCGAATACAGCTTGCCGAGGTCGGGCGACCGTGGGTCGGGCATGTCGATCACGATCACCGGAAATGGCTCGCTCGTCCGCGCCAGCCAGCTAAAGGCGTCCTCGTTGACCACCTCAACGCGCGGGTCCGAGAGTGATCGTTCGTTGAGCAACGCGATCGGACCAAAGTCGCGCGCCAGCCGAGTCATTTCCGGATCGAGGTCCACGAGCACGACCCGTTTTACCTCGGGGTAGCGCAGCACCTCGCGCAAAGCCAGGCCGTCGCCACCACCGAGGATCAGCACCTGCTCGCGCCAAGGCGCAAGCGCCATCGCCGGGTGAGCGAGCGCCTCGTGATAGCGGTACTCGTCGAGCGAACTGAACTGGAGGTTCCCATCGAGATACATCCGCAAGTCGTCCTTCCAACGGGTCAGGACAATCCGTTGGTAGGGTGACTGGACGGTCTGGATGATCTCATCGCGAAACAGCCGTTGCTCGACGACTGTCGTCAATTCCGCCGAATAGACCAGCCCGATACCCAAAGCCGCGAACGAAACGAATCCGGCGGCGACGAAGGGACGCACGTCCAACAAACGGCGGAAGAGCGCCAGGCCGAGCATCGCGACGGTCAAGTTGATGAGTCCGGTGAGCAGGCTCGTCTTGACCAGGCCAAATAGCGGCAGCAGCGCCAGCGGGAAGATCAACGAGGCAGCAAGAGCGCCGAGGTAGTCGAGACTGAGGACGTCGGCAATCGCCTCGCGCAACGTCGAACGCTCGCGGATCAACCGGGTGAGCAACGGGATTTCGAGGCCGCACAGCGCGCCAACGATCGCGAGCGCGGTAAACAACCCCCAGTAGTAGAGCCGACCGTCTATACCAAACAGGGCGTAGAGCGCGAGGGCGCTAAAGCCGCCAGCGAGAGCGACCGCAACTTCGGTCGCGACGAACCAGCCGAGCAGGCGATCGCGGACAAAGCGCGATAGAAATGCGCCGAAACCGAGCGCCGCCATAAACGCGCCAATGGTCACCGAATAGTGATAGACGCTGTTGCCGAGTAAATAGGCGGCCTGGGTGCTCAGGATGAGTTCGTAGATGAAGGCGCAGCCGGCGACAACCAGGGCAGTGCCGAGCAGAGCAACCGTCGGATCGACATCGAAGCGCTGGGCGCGGGCTGCCGCTTTCGGGCGCGTCTCGAAGGTGGTGCTCATCGTCGGCTACTTGCCGCCGCCTCCACTGCTGGAGCCGCTGCCGCCGCCACCCCGGGTCCCACCGCTGGAGCTACCGCCCGAGCCACTTCCGATGCCTGGGATGAAGCCAATCCCGCCGCCACTATTGTCGTCACCGTCGGATGGAGCGGCGAACAGCGCCAGAAAGCCACAGACGCAGATGATTACCAGCACCAAGACGAGAATACCAACGAGGCGCGAACCGCCTTTACTGACCGCCAACGCCGGCAGGCCGAAGGCCTGGCGGACGGTATTCGCCGCCATCTTTTCGCCGCGAAAGTACTCGATTTCGCTCGGCGTCCATTCGATTGAGAACTTGGTTAGTCCACGCTGAGCGTCGATATAACGAACGGGCTCCCCACGCACAGCCTTCCAGGTCAGTTCGCCCTCGATATAGTCGATCGTCCCGGTACCGTGGGTGCGCACCGGATAGGTCTGGCCATCGACGGCGATCTCATCTTCCACTGCGTTCGGGTCGGGCGGCTGTTGCGGCACTACCGGGTCGTAGAGGGTCCAGCCCTCCTCGCCCTCAGTTAGCCAGAGGAACTCGCCTTCCTCTGACATCAGCAGCCATTCGTCCCAGAACGCGCCTTCTTCGCGATAGCGGATGCGGCCGATCGCCTGCCACTGCCCGCCAAGCAGATTGGCCACCATTCCCAGTTCGATCGGGGTGCGCGGGTCGGCCTCGACGTTCGAGAAGTCGGAAAGCACCCGGTACTGCGGGTCAGTCAGGTCGAGTTGTGAACCGCAACTACCGCAGACCGCGGTCTTGGAGCGACGGACGTTGTGAATGTCGAGCGGCGCGCCGCAATTGGGACAGTGGATCTGGCGTATCTCAAGAGCCATTGGGGTCGGTCACCACGATGTCATGAAAGTCGTACGGTTCCCCAACGGTCAGGGTAATCCCGTTGTCGGTGTAGGTGAGCGTCACGATCTGTCCACCGGCATTGCCGTCGACATAGCGCAGAGATGCGCCCGGCGCGGCAGTCATCGACAGTTCGCCCTCAGCGCCGACGATCCCACCGGCGCCCTTTTCGGTGACGAACATGCGCTGAGGCGGCACCTCGACCGTTCCTCCGACGCGGATCTGTTCCCACGGAGGCACCGGCACGGTCAGCCGACGTTTGGAGGTCAGCACGTATTCGCCTTCGTCCTCGCTCAGCCAGGCTGGCTGACCATCGTCGAACCGGAGAAACCACTCGTCCCAAACGCCATCCTCATAGCGGTAGCGCACCCGCCCCAGCACAGAAAACGAGCGGCCACTCAGCGTGCCGGAGCCGCCGACCCGCAGCCGGGAGGCATAGTCGGTGAGCTTGGCGGTCTTTCCAGTCGGGTCGAGACCAGTGTCGCGGACGACCGATGTCTGGCCACAGAACTGGCAGACGACCAACGAGGTGAACCGGCTTTCGATGGTGAGTGGTCCCGCGCAGGACGGGCAGGAGAGCGTCTTACCTTCCATGGTGCTTACCCATGGATGGCGGCCGCGATGATCAGGGCGATCGCGAGGACGAAAAAGCCGGCCATTATCGCGGCGGCGGTGTTACGCCCCTCAAAGATTTCCTTGCCAAGGTTGGCGGGAGTAAAGAGGTCAAAAATCCAGAAGGCCCCGAGCAAGAGGAATAGACCGACCACTGCATAGACGATCGACAAGATGAGGATGCGGATATCCGCAGCAAGGTCCACCCCCACCCTCCATTCCAAGAACTTGGCGAAGTATCTTTCAACCCTGATCGTGAGTCAAGGAACGTCGCTACCCACCAACCCGTTCCGCCGCGAGGACCGGCGTTCGACATACTCGGTGGGCTGTGCGCCGCTCACCATAGACGGTGAGCATCCCGGGACTGGCCTCCACGACTCCTCGTCCGTTTGGTGAGATCGTGGGACGCCTCGACTAGCTAGCGCCGTCCACCGCGACGATCCCACGTTGGGAAATCGGCTCCCAGGCGTTCAAGTTCTGCCCGTCCGACGACACCGCGTAGATCTTGTCGTGCGCAGCATTGACCTCGGGGCGACTGCTGATCTCCATGGCTTCTTCGCGCGTGCGCCAGAAGTTCATGAACATGAACCGGTTGCGCTGGCGGCGTGACTTGTTCTGGACGAGTTGGACACCGAGGCAGGCCTCGTGCGAGGAGTAGGCGTCGATGATTGGTTGATAGGCGGCGCGAACGGCCTCGGCGTCTTCGGTATTGGCAACAAACTCGACGGTGATCACATGCATTGGATCTCTCTTCGGCTGAATTTGAAGTGGCTGACGCTGTTATAGTCTTCTGCCACTCAACCGTCAATTCTACTCAACCTGTTCGATACTTATTAGAGAGCTTCCAGTCCATGAGCGGCCAGCAAATCACCATCGGTCAACAAGGTACTGGTCGGCCCGTCGGCGACGATCCGACCTTCGTCCATCACCACCATCCGCGGCAGCAGTTCGCGTACCATCGCCAGGTCATGGGTGGAAACGATCATGGTTACGGGTAACGCACGAAGCAGTTCGATCAGCCCGCGACGCGCCCGTGGGTCCAGTCCGGCCGAAGGCTCGTCGAGCGCCAAGAGAGTTGGACGCATGGATAGGACGGTCGCGATGGCAATCCGTTTCTTTTCGCCAACACTGAGATGGTAGGAAAGCCGACCGGTGTAGGCGGCCATCCCGACGAGGTCGAGCGCCTCGGTAACACGGGTGCGGACCTCATCGGCTGGAAGTCCCTGGTGGAGTGGCCCGAAGGCGACATCGTCGAACACGGTGGTCGAAAAGAGTTGGTCATCCGGGTTCTGGAACACGAGCCCCACCGCGGCCCGGATCGTCGATAGATTCGGTTTGACAACTGGCAGACCCTGGATCGTGACCGCGCTGCTCTCCGCGACGATGCCGCTCAAATGGAGTAACAAGGTGCTCTTACCGGCTCCGTTTGGTCCAACGAGCGCGACCTTCTCGCCGGTGCGGACCTCGAGGCTGACGTCCGCGATTGCTGGTCGCCCGTCTGGGTAGCGGAAGCTCAATCCGTCGATCGCGACGACCGGATTACAGGACAACGCGCGCCATCAGTTGGGTCGCAATGATCATCGCCAGCGCAATCAAAGTCATGCCCCAGGCGTCTGCCTGGATCGACGGCGCATCGAGCAGACGCGGAGTACCGCCGTAGCCGCGCGCCGCCATCGCGAGGGTGACGCGCTCGCCACGTTCGTAGCTTCGGAGAAACAACTGCCCGGCCATTGTTCCGGCGACCCCCGCCCGCCAAGCGAGCGCTCCGCCGCTTCGGAGGTCGGCAAGCGCCGCGCTTCGGGCGGAACGGGCGCGCAGCAACCGCGCCGCCTCGTCGACCAGGACGGTCAGGTAGCGAATCATCAGCGCGACGATCTCCACCAGCGGTCCGGGAACGCGTAAGGCACGCAACGCGATGAGCAACTCGGGGATTGGCGTCGTGGCGGTCAAAAGGACGGCAAATTGGACGGCCAGCCAAGTCCGGGCAACGATGCTGAGATAGCGGATCAGTCCGCCCGACGAAATCGTCAACGGCGGCCAGGGCAGGCTGAAGACCGGCGGTCCGGGCGTTGTGAAGAGCACCGTGATCGCCGCCAGAGCAAATGGCAGCGCGACGAATGACCGGCGCACGGCAAACGAGGGGCCAAGCTGCGCCACGACGCTGATCCCGACTGTCAGCAAAAAGGTCAGCACAAACCCCACCCAGGCCCCATCCGGCAGGATAATCGTCGAGAGGGTGAACAGCAGTGTCAGGACGACCTTTATCCGGCCGTCGAGCCGGTGGACGGCGCTGTCGCGCGCCGCAAAACGGTCGAGCGGGTTCATCCGGCCGGTCGCCGCCGGACCAGCGCGATCCCTCCAGCCGTCAGGACGCCGACCGCAACTGCGCCAAGCGCGCCTGCGACAACCTTCCCTGCTGCGCCGTCATTGATCCCCGGCACGCTGTAGTCGGGCAGGGTTTGGTACGGAGCAGATTGAGCGTGGCCACCAAAGCCAACCTGCGTTGCCACCGACTCGAGGCCGTCCGGGTCGATCGACGCCAGAGGAGACAAAACGACGACCAGCAGAGCGACTGCCGCGCCGGCGATCACCCAGCCGCGCCCCCCGCCTCCCGCCGTCCCGGCCGTCAGAAGGTCTGGGCGGGTGCGCGAGATAAACAGGTAGGCCGCCACGGTGATTGCCGCCTCCCCGAGACCGATCACGGCATGCACCGCGATCATCGGGGGCGCGACGACACCTAACGCTGCGGTCCCGCTCAGCGCCAACTGGAGCGAAAGCAGTAGCGCCGAGCCGACCACCGACAGCCAGGCCCCGACCCCGATCACCACGAGGCGAACCCCGGTCGACTGGTTCACAACCGCGCGGAATAGGCCGTAGGAGATGGCGGCCGTCAGGATCGCCATGTTGAAGACATTCGGGCCGATTGCAATCAGTCCGCCGTCCTGAAAGAGCAATGCCTGAACGATCACCACCGCCGCGACCACCAGCATTCCGGCCCACGGACCGAGCACGATCGCCGCCAAGGCGCCGCCGACGAAATGGCCCGATGTGCCACCAGCTACCGGGAAGTTGATCATCTGAGCCGCGAAGATGAATGCTGCCATGATGCCCATCAAGGGCGCTTGCCGGCCTCCAGCCTGCACCCGGCGTAACGCCAGCCCCAACACCACTGCCGAAATCACCCAGAAGACCAACGCGACCGGAATGGAGAGGAACCCGTCTGGGATATGAAGCTCAGAGCGACGATCGGCGAGCCACCGGGCAACCGGAACAAACAGCGAGAGCACCATGGTCCCTCCTCGGGTCGGGTTGACGCTTCCAATGTACTCCAGTGGATCGCTACTTGCAAATGCTCGCAGCAACTGCTTTGCATGTGCAAAGCGCGGCCGACAGCCACGCCGTGGCACACTTGGGGCATCCGCGCCCTCAGGAGGCATCGATGGCGAACCGTCTGCAGTTTGAAACCAGCCCGTACCTGTTGCAACACGCCCACAATCCGGTGGACTGGTATCCCTGGGGCGAGGACGCATTGCGCCGTGCCAGGCAGGAGGACCGCCCAATTCTCTTGTCGATCGGCTATTCAGCCTGCCATTGGTGCCATGTGATGGAGCGTGAATCGTTCGAGAACGAAGCGATTGCCGCCCTGATGAACGAATTGTTTGTCAACATCAAGGTCGATCGCGAGGAGCGCCCCGACGTCGACCAGATCTACATGACCGCGGTACAGGCGATGACCGGCCACGGTGGGTGGCCGATGACGATGTTCCTGACCCCCGACGGCGCTCCATATTATGGCGGCACCTACTTTCCACCGGACGATCGGCGCGGCATGCCCGCCTTTCCACGGGTGCTCCGAGCCGCCGCGGACGCCTACCGCACTCGGAGACATGAGGTTCTCGAAAGCGCTCGCCAGATCACCGCGCGGCTCGACGAAGCCCAGGCCGTCGGCGGTCACCCTCAACCGCTCGACCGCACCGTCCTCGACAACGCCGTTCGCTCGATGATACTGACGTTCGATCCGATTGAGGGTGGATTTGGAGCGGCGCCGAAGTTCCCCCAGCCGATGGTCCTCGACTTGCTGCTGCGCTACTCCTTGCGGACAAAGCAGAACCGTCCGCTCGAAATGGCCGAACTGACCCTTCGCAAGATGGCTGAAGGGGGGATGTACGACCAACTCGGCGGTGGCTTCCACCGCTATTCAACCGATGCAGAATGGCTCGTCCCTCACTTTGAGAAGATGCTCTACGACAACGCTCAGCTAGTTCGGGTTTACCTGGCTGCGTACCAAATGACCGCCAACCCCTTTTACCGGAGGATCGCCGAGGAGACCCTCGACTACATCTTGCGCGAGATGACCGCGCCCGAAGGTGGCTTCTATTCCGCACAAGATGCCGATAGCGAGGGGGAAGAAGGCAAGTATTTCGTCTGGACGTCCGAGGAGGTCCGCGAGATCTTGGGCGATGACGCGACGCTATTTGGCCTCGCCTTCGACGTTACCGATGATGGGAACTTCGAAGGAAAGAATATCCTCCACGTCGCCAGTCCAGCCGACGAGGTCGCGCGGGCGGCCGGGGTTTCGGAAGCCCGCCTGGCGGCAGCGACCGAGCGTGGCAAACGGTTGCTCCTCGAGCGGCGCACCAGACGGGTTGCGCCCGGTAGAGATGACAAGGTGCTGACCAGTTGGAACGGGATGATGATGCGGGCCATGGCCGAAGCGGCGACGATTCTCGGTCGTGAGGACTACCGCCGCGCTGCCGAGGCGAACGCCGATTTCCTGCTTTCGACGATGTTTCAGCCGAGTGATCCGCCGCGACTGCTGCGCACTTTCAAAGACGGCAGGGCGCACATCCTCGGCTACCTCGAAGACTACGCTCACCTGATCGACGGTCTCTTGGCGCTGTATGAGGCGACTTTCGAGTCGCGCTGGCTCGCCGAATCACAGGCGCTCGCCGAGCAGATGCTGGCGCTCTTCTGGGATGAGACCTTGCCTGGATTCTTCGATACCGCGACGGATCATGAGGCGCTCATCAGCCGCCCGCGCGACGTCTTTGACAATGCCACGCCATCTGGCAACTCGACCGCGGTGGATGTCCTACTCCGGCTGGCTATCCTGACCGGCTCACCCCGCTTCGACCAGGTCGCTACGACCGTGCTCCAGGCCTTGACGTCGCTGATGAACCGCGCCCCGGCGGCGTTTGGCAGGTTGCTAACCGCGCTCGAGTTCGCGCTTTCCGAGCCGCCCGAGATCGTTGTCGTCGGCGACCCAGCCCAGCCCGCCACTCTGGCGCTCCTCGAGCGTGTCCAACGCCCCTATCGCCCGAACAAAGTCGTCGTACTGGTCGCTCCGGGCGAGACGGTACCGAGTCCGCTCGCCGAGGGGAAAGCTCTGATCGATGGGCGGCCAACCGCCTACGTCTGTCGCAACTACCTCTGTAACGCGCCGGTCACCGATCCCGATGCGCTCGCCGAACAGTTGTCGCTCGAGATCGTGGGGCTACCGTCGAGAATCGAGCCGGCGGATCACGCTGGTGAGATAGTCGATCACCGGCGCTTTGGTCCGGTTACCGGGTGACAAGGATCCCCAGAGCGATTGGAACCTGTCACGCATGGCCGTCACGACCATTGGATCGGTCAGTTCCAGGTGGAGTTGGACTTGCGCCCCGGCCCTCCGGTAGGTCGATTCCAGAAAGACGAACCCGTCTGTCGCCCCGCCTTTGACGAGCCACCAGGCGTCCGGCGTCATCCAGTCCGGCGGATCGTCGAGGATGCCGATCTCGTAGTGTTGATGGACCTTGAGCAGGCCAACCATCGAATCCAGGCGAGCGATCCGCTGCTCGACCGTCGCGACCTTCGGCCACAAGTCGTCTGCGACAGCCATCCCCTCGGAGGCGAACCGCTCGATCGCACGTCGGCTAAAGATATCGCGAAACTGGAAGTTGCGGACTTGGTCGCGAAACGCGGTCTGACGAAGCACACGGTCGGCCTGGAGGACGCGGGCGAAGGAATCCCAGGCGGTATGGGTCTTGCGTTGTAGCCATTGATGTTCCCAGTGCGGGTCTGCGGGTATCGCCAACGATCCAAGCCCGTCCCGGACGAGAAACCGATCGCCGGGCTGGATGACCGAGCGGCTCGACGCCTCGCTGAATTGGAGCCAGGTCTCGTCGGGGACCTCCGCCTCGAACCAATCCACCGGCCGCTCAAACGCACTGACGAGCGGCTGGGCACGCTCGCGTAGCGCGCCGGCATGGTCGGCTACCACGGAAATCGCTTCGGGTTCGTCGAAGAAGATCGCGGCATAGACGGCATACTGTCCGAGCCGGTCGGTCCGCGTTGGCATAAGCATGAGCGCGCCGCGGCCTGGGACGGCCATCAGACCATACGGCGGTGTCGGCAGTCCACGAGTAAGCGGCAGGCCAAACGGGCGATAAGCGCCTTCGAACCCGTAGAAGCTCAATGACTGGGTGTACTGGCGAATGCGATCTTCTTCGGTGCCGTTGAGCCAGCGGATATGGTCAACGTCCCAGCCGTTGGCGAGCGCGCGTTGCACCGCTGCTTGAAAATGTGAGGCGTTCTCGCTCGTCGATTGAAGTCCCTGGGTGTTGCTGAGCGTCACCAGGGTGATCGAGTTGCGTGGGTTCTGGAGGCGGTTTGCGCTGGCCCAGTCGGCGAGTTCGACAGCCCAACGCACCGCGGTGTCGGGGTCGCGCGTCGTCGCCCCATTGGCTGGCAGCGCACCAGGTTCACAGCTTCCATAGTCGAGTGACTTGCCCACCCCTCGCGCAAGCTGAAGCAAGAGCGATTCGACCGATGCGCCGGTCGCCGACGCTGGCGCCCTCGACCGGCGCAACGGAGCAAGCGAATCGGCAAGCTGAAGCAACGTCGCGCCTTTGATGTCGAGAGCCGCTTCATACGCTTGGAGTAACTCGCGCGAAGGCCAAATCCGGCCGGTTTCGACGACCGACAAATGGCTCTTAGAGTAACCAAGCCGGTGGGCAAGGTCAGACAACGAAACATTCTTTGCCTGACGTGCCCGGCGAAGGGTTGCTCCAAGCGAACCGATCGTATTTGGCTCAGTCGTGACTGGCTTCTCGCGGCGTCCCATGGTCAGCCCCTTCCAGGACGGATCGTCGTTGCGATGACGAGGATGCTTATCGTCCCACCGGTACTGACGGCGCGGGGAAGATTCCGCTGCGGCTCCCTCAAAAACACAACAATAGCAATCGCGTCAAGTCCCACAAAATCCGTACCTCGGCTCTACGGTTCTCGGCTGCAGGTACTTGGTTTGGCACCCAACGCTGGTCGCCCCAAGCGCGTCGGCCGCTGGTCAGCCAATACGATACCATCTTCAGATGAGATCGCCCAGCATCGATCACGAACCAAGCCTCATCGCCCGGTTTGCCGCCAAGGCTGGTGAGTTGGGCGCGTCGGTTGATTGGGCGACTCCGGACACGCTCCAACGCCAGGTCCCACCAGATACTGTCGTGGTCGGCTCAGCGCGCGGCCTCCTTGTCGGTGCGGCACGGCCGGCCGCCAAGATCGCGTCGTTTCCCGACGTCGTTGCTCTCGGAGAGTTCGGGGTCGCCGAGACGGGCAGCGTCCTCCTCGCGGAGGATACCCACGATCGGGCAACTTGCCTGCTCGCCGAGCGGCTCTGGCTGCTGCTTCGCAAGGAGCAAATCGTCGCCAGCCTCGACGAGGCGCTCGAGGACGCCAAGACGTTGATCGCAGCCGGTACCCGCCACCTGACGTTCGTCAGCGGTCCAAGCCGGACTGGTGATATCGAGCGGGTGCTGACCATGGGAGCCCACGGTCCGCGCGAGTTGCGGATCGTCCTCCTGGAGGGCCGAGAGTGAGTGAGATCCCGCCTTTTTCCGTGCGCAAGGCGGCTGCGCTTGGCGACACCCAACTTCGAGACAACTTGCTTACCTTCCAAAGGGCCTGGCGTGTGACCCGCGATGCGGCCTTTGGAAGCCTCGCCGCGGATGGGCAGGAAGATTTTGATCGGGCGCGTCGCAGACTGGTGGCTGCCAAGAACGCGGTGCTGGCCGACCCCGCGGAAGCCCGCCGTACCTTTGTCGCTGCCGCCACCGCCGCCGGCGCAACAATCCACGAGGCAGCGACGGCAGAGGACGCCACCGGGAAGATCTGCCAACTGTTGCTCGACCGCCGTGTCCGGCTTCTCGCCAAAGGCAAGAGCATGGCCGCCGAGGAGATCTTCCTCAACGACGTCCTCGAGACGGCGGGGATCGAGGTCGTCGAAACCGACCTCGGTGAGTGGATCATCCAGCTTTCCGGTGAGACACCCAGCCACATGGTGATTCCGGCGATCCACAAGAACCGGCATCAGACTGCCTCGCTGTTTGCCAAAACTACCGGTGAAAACGTTCCGCCCGATGACATTGGCGCTCAGGTCGCCCTCGCCCGTCGGGTGCTGCGGCGCGCCTTTCTCTCTGCCGGCGCCGGTCTGATCGGCGCAAATGCCCTCATAGCCGAAACCGGCAGCGTGCTTCTGGTGACCAACGAAGGGAATGGCGATTTGGTCACGACTCTGCCGCCGATCCTGATCGTGTTGGCTGGCTGGGAGAAGTTGATCCCGACCCTCGCGGACGCCTCCGCCCAACTCCGGCTTCTGGCGCGGTCGGGCACCGGCCAGCCGATCACCAGCTACACCACGTTGATCACCGGAGCCGAACCAGGACAGGAACTGCATCTCGTCCTTCTCGACAATGGCAGGTCGGCAATGTGGAGCGACCCGGTCGCCTGGGAGGCGCTTCGCTGCATTCGCTGCGCGGCCTGTGCTGACGTTTGCCCCCCGTATCAAGTGGTCGGGGGCCAGGTCTTCGGTCATGTCTATAGCGGGGCGATCGGGTTGGTCAACACCCGGTTCCACCACGGGCTCGATGCCGCCGCCGGTCCGCAATCGCTCTGCGTCTCCTGCAACGCCTGCGCAACGGTTTGCCCGACCGAGATCCCGCTCCCGACCCAAATCCTGGCGACCCGCGCCGCGATGGTGTCCGAGCGTGGACTGGCAGCGCCGGCGCGGGTCGGGTTGGCCGTCTGGTCGCGTCCCCGGCTGTTTGACGTGCTCGCGCGCTTGGCAGCGCTGGTGAGCCAGCCGCTCCGTCCAGGCTGGGTTCGGCGGCTCCTTCCTCCCGCCCAGCGCTGGCGGACGCCGCCCCTACCGGCCCGCCGGCCGGCGCGTGACCGATTGGTCGGCCGGACGATCACTCCGGCGCAGTACGCCCCTTGGGCAACCTCGTCAGTACGCGGCAAGACCGTTGCGCTCTTCCTCCAATGTCTCGCCGACCGCTTCGCGCCGGAGGTCGTTTTCGACACGGTGCGGGTTCTCCGCGCGTGCGGGCTGCGCGTCGTGACCCCGTCAGGTCAGCATTGCTGCGGCCTTCCGGCTTTTGACGCGGGCGACCGAACGACGGCGCGGGCGATGGCACGCACGACCATTGCCGGTCTCGAACAGGTCACGGCTGACTACGTCATCACCGCCGGGACCAGTTGCGCGCTTTTCCTCGAGCACGACCTCGAATTGCTCTTTGATGGCGAACCGGACTGGCAGACCCGCGCCGCTCGGCTTGCTGCTCGCACCTTCGACCTGGTGACTTTTCTGCGGCAAGTCGTCGATCCCCCGGCGTTGGCGCCGGGCGGTAGTCTGGTTGCCTGGCAGGGCTTCTGCCAGGCAACTAATCGTGCTGGCGCTGTTGGCGCGGGAGCCGAACTCCTCCGTCGAGCAGGGTATCAACTGGCGCCGTTGGCCGAGGCCGAGGTGTGCTGCGGCTTTGGCGGTTCGACCTCGCTGATCCATCCTGAGGTCGCTCGGGCAATCGCCGACCGGAAACGCGAAAATATCCGTCAGAGCGGTGCTTCCACCCTCGTCACGGACAATCCGGGGTGTCTGCTCCATTTGCGCGGCAGCGCGGATGCTGCCGGGGACAGCTACCAGGTGGCTCACCTGGCGACGCTGCTGGCGGATCGGCTGACACGGCGAGTTAGGGCAATTTGAGGTCTGACCCGACGAGGATCTCCAGATCTGCCGCGCCAGCGCCGGACAGGTCCGAAATCGTATGGAAGGTGTCGAGCGAGAGCAACTGGCTCAGGTAGCGCAAGGTCGCCGGCTTGCCGGTGAAGTCAATTGCGATAGTATCTCGGCGCGGTTCGGCCGCCGGCCGGTCCTCGACGCGTACGATGAACCCTCGTTGATCGAGGACGGCGGCCAGCCGGGCCGCCTGGGGACGTCGTCCGGGTTCGGCGACGATCACAATCTGGGCTGACTCGCGCTGCAGACGCGGGTCGGAGAAGACCTCGGCGATCAGTCGTGAGACAACCGGACGATTTGGCAAGAACACCGCCTGCCCCCGCAGTTCGATGATCGCGTCACCGCCAACCGATCGGACCGTGACGTCCTGCAAGTCGATCCCCGCGGCGAGCCGGGCCAGCGCGAGCATCTGCGCCGGGTTCATGTCCGTCTGAATGTCATTCCGAAGTTCGAGCAGCAGCCCCGGAAGCGCCGGAAGGAGGTTCATGTCGAGCGCTTTCTGGCGGGCAGCGAGGAGCACCTGTTGTTGGCGCTTGTTGCGTTCGAAGTCATTGTCCTGGTGACGCGAACGGGCATATTCGAGGGCGGCCCTGCCGTCGAGCCGCTGAAGGCCGGCCGGGACAAAGATGCGCTGCGTACCATAGGTGTCGGTCGGGTATTCATTGTCCTTGAGCGGTTTCGGGATGTCGACCGTGATACCGCCGATCCGGTCCACGAATTGGACGAAGGCGTCGAAGTCCACCAAGACGTAGAAATGGGTCCGAATGCCAAAGTTGTACTCGATCATCCGGCGGGCAACTGCAGGTCCACCGCCCGGTACTCTTTCGAGTTCTCCGGTGCGATAGGCGGAATTGATCCGCTCTTCGAAGCGAAACCCCGGCGCAACCGGAATGGTGACCCACAAGTCGCGCGGGAAGGAGATCAGCCCGGCAGTGCGATTGACCGGATCGATGGTTGCAACGGCCACAAAGTCGGTTCGCCCCGGCTCCCCTTCCTCGTCGGGCCGCCGATCGATACCCAGCAAGAGAATGCTGATTCGCTCGGTGCCATCCCACGACGGCATGCTTGCGAGGCGGTCTGGTTCACCGGGGAGGAACGCACTCGGCGCAGGAGACGAACCGGCGCCGACGGCTGCCACGGACAGATGGCTCCAAGCGTCGGCGGTTTGGCGGGCGGCCGCGACGCCGTTGGCAGCGGTGTACCAGCCCCCCAGCAGATAGCCGGCAATGGCGATCGCGAGAGCAAGGCGTACCACGGGTTGAGCCGCCCGATTCACGACCGCTCCTGAACGCGCAGCGACCACTGCGAAGGTGACCTATGTTCAGTGTAGGGCCGGCTCCCGCCGCCAGGCAAGCAAACCTGCTGACAAAAGTCCCTGACCAAAGGTGACAATTGTCCCGCGAAGTTCGGGGAGCAGACGAGTTGACGCTGAGGCCGTCTCGCCGTATTCTCCCCGCATGGTTCGCCTGCTTGCTTTCGCCGTGGTTCTCCTCGCCCTGATCCCATTGCCGGCTTCAGCGCAAAACCCACCGATCCGGCGCTTCATGTATATGCACGTCTTTTCGGCAGAGACGATTCGGCTGCTACAGCAGCGGATCAACCAGATCGATGCGCTATCGCCGGTCTATTTCACGGTGGATGATGCCGGCGACGTGACCGGACGAGACCGCCCCGAGGTCACCTCCCTTGTCAAGAAGGCGGGCGTCAAGATCATTCCGCTCGTCAACAATAAACCTCGCTATGAGAAGTTCAGTTCGTTGATCGCCACCCCATCGGCCCGCGCCAGGATTATCGACCGACTGGTCGCCCTCATTCGGGAACACGGGTACGACGGACTGAACGTCGACTTCGAGGCTGTTGAACCAACGGACCGCGCCAATTTGACCGCCTTCATGCAAGAACTGACCGCCCGGCTCAAGCCCTTGGGCAAGCTTTCGACTGTCGCGGTCGCCGCCAAGCCACGCGACCTCACCACCGGCTGGGCCGGCGCCTACGACTATGCAGCGCTCGGCAAGGCCAGTGATTATGTCGTGCTGATGACCTATGCCTACAACCCGGCTTCCGGACCGGCGGGGTCAATCGCCCCAGTCAACTGGGTGCGACGCACCGCCGAGTTTGCTGCCTCGGTTGCTCCCGCCGAGAAGCTGCTTTTGGGCGTCGGCCTGTGGGGCTACGACTGGAACCTGACGACCGGCGAGACAGCCGATGTCCGGCTTTGGCCAGAGATTGAGTCGCTCGCCAAACGCCCCGGTGCCCAGCTTGGCTACTCCACCGAGGAAGAAAGCGCCTGGCTGAAGTACGTCGAGAACGGCGAACAGCATATCGTCTGGTTTGAAGACGAACGGGCGCTCGCTGCCAAACTGGCGATCGTGCGCTCGGCGCGTCTGGCTGGCTGGGCCGGCTGGCGGCTCGGCCAGGAAGGTGCGCCGGCCTGGAACGCCTTTGCTGCTTTCGATGGAAGCGCACAGCCTGCCCAGGCGCTCGTCGAGCCGGCGCGAACGGCGCATTCAACGCCAAATTGGGCCATCCCGAACGGTCATTTCTTCACCCAGACCGGTGAAGCTGGGCGTACCGGGTTCGCCGTATCCGACGAGCAGGGCGTCCCATTCTATGCCGAGTTCCGCAAACTCGGAGGCGTCGATGCGGTTGGCTTTCCACGGACTCACCGGTTTGTCTGGAACGGCTTTGTCACGCAGGTCTTCCAGAAAGCGGTGTTCCAATGGGCGCCGGATCGCGGTGTGGTGAACTTCGTCAATGTGTTCGATGAGCTTTCCCGCGCCGGCAAGGACTCTTGGCTGGAGAAAGAGCGCGCGACACCCCGTCCCCTACCACCCACATTCGACACCGGCAAGACCTGGGGCGTCATTCAGAGTTCCCGACTGTCTTTGCTCGACCGGGACGAAGGGCTGAGGACCGCCTACTTTGCTCAGGCCAACCCGCTGCATAGTCTTGGTTTGCCCACCTCCCAGATTGAAGACCGGGGCAACCACACCGTCGTCCGCCTGCAACGCGCCGTCATTCAGCGATGGAAGGTGGATGTGCCGTGGGCAAAGGCCGGTCAGGTAACCATCGCCAATGGCGGGGACATCGCGCTTGAGGCCGGTATTATCCCGGCCGAGGCAACCATTCCGCGCAACGCCCCTTAGGCGAATGCTGGGAACACCTCGCGCGCTACGCGCTCGAGTTGGCGCATTGTGTCGGTGTGTGAATAGCTGCCGAAATTGACATCGAGGATAACCTCGTCGATCCCGAGCGACTGGCACCACTTGAGCGTCTCGATTATGTCATCGGCGCTGCCGGTCAGCAGCAATTCCGGGCCGACGTCGCTCGCCTTCATATCGTAGATATGCTGACGAGCGTCCGTCAGCGGCGAGGAAAGGCGCTTGTCTCGCTTGCGCGCTGAGTTCTCAAGCAGTCCCCGGACGAAGGTCAGAAGACGCTGTTGATGGGCCTCTTTCTCGGCTGGGCCGTCGGCGATCGCGCAGTAGTACGAACAAATCATCTTCAGGTTCGGATGGCCCGCCTGCCGTGCTGCGTCATGAAACGTTGCTGCCGCCTTGTCGAGACCACTGAACGCCATCCCGACCCCGAACGGCGAAAGCATAAGGTCGACACCGAGTTCAGCCGCCATCTGTACGGTGGGCGGACTGTAGGCCGCGATCGAGATCGGTGGGTGCGGCTGTTGCACGGGATATTGGTTCAAGGTGAGCGGTTCGTCGATTTGATAATGCTGACCGTGGAACGTCAGATCGCGCTGGGTCCAGAGCTTGACGACGAGTTCTGTTCCTTCGCGCAGTCGTGACCGGCTTTGGTCGTAGTCCGCGTCGAATAGCTTGTAGTCGCCCGGTTCGTTGCCCCGGCCGACCGCCAGGGCGATTCGGCCATCGGAAAGCCGGTCGAGGACCGCGTATTCTTCAGCGACCCGCACCGGATGATTCGTTGGCAGAATGACGCAGGCCGGCCCGAGCGTGATCCGCTTGGTCACACCCGCGAGATAGCCGAGATAGGCGGCGGGCGCTGGAAGCTGGCCAAAATCCGGACCGTGGTGCTCGGCAACCCAGAATGAACTGAACCCGAGTTCGTCGGCTGCGACAGCCTCTTCGGCTATCTCACCGAGCATCGCCGCTCCGTCACGACGCCGGTCGCCAAAGATGGGCAGATTGTCGAAGAGCGAAAAATAGCCAAGCTGCACGCGCCACCTCCTCGAAGTCGATCCTCCGACGATACACCACCGGGCCGATAGTCAGCCGGTCCGAGAGACCCATAGGTTCCCTGCCAGGCGGCCCATCCCGCGAGGCATTGCCCCCACCAGCAGGTCGGCCTATGATGGCGCGATGCAAGCCAAGTCCGGCCAGCCTGTCGTTCTCTACCTCGCGCTCACCGGGGCATCGGCAGCGTTTCTGGCGCTCGGCGTCCTCGTGGGTCGCGGCTGGATCGACCGGCCACAGCCAGTCCAGGTGGTCCAGTTTCCGCTCGACAGCACGATCAAGGTGGCGGTGCGCGGCGCGGTCAATTCACCCGGAGTGTTCACGCTCCGCGACGGCGACCGGGTCGAGGATGCGCTGAGGGCCGCCGGTGGCTTGACGTCCGATGCCGAAGAACGCGCCATCAATCCGGCCGCTCGCGTCGCCGACGCTCAGGAGATCTGGGTTCCTCGGCGCATCGAGAGCACGGCAGTCCCGGCAGTCCTGCCAATCGAGACAGTTGCTGCCGCCCCGAGCCCAGCGTCGGCCGTCTCCGCACCAGCCGTTCGCCCGCCCGCCGCCCCAGCCGCAGGCCGAGTGAACCTCAACACGGCGACTGCCGCTCAACTCGTCGCGCTGCCTGGCATTGCTGAACTGACGGCCGGTCGGATTATCGAATCGCGAGAAAAGGTCGGGCCGTTTCGCCGGATCGAAGAGCTACGGGAGCGGGGAATAATGAACGAGCGCAATTTCGAGTTGGTTCGCGAGCGGATCACTGCGCCATGACGATCTTCTGGAGTGCTACCGGACTGGCCCGCCTTCCAGAACCGTTCGAGTTGGGCCGTGCAGTCTCCCGCTGGATCGCGATGCCCTTTCGCTGGCGGACGTTGGCTGTTTCCTCGATGACATCCGAAGATAGCCCCGTCATGGATGAGACCCGCCGAGGGGACCTTGCGGCCTTCGACGAGCCCCCGATCCAGCCCGATGAAGCGTGGGGTTTGCAGCCGGAACCTCACCGCGAGCCGAAGATCGACCCCAGCCAGCCGCCTCGGTCGGACGACGCTCCCTCTGAGTTGGAGGGGAATGATGCTGTGCCGGAAGAGACGGCGGAGGTGCAGCAAGCTGTGTCCGAACGCACCGATGCAGGTGAGGAACCGGCGGTTGTTCTCGGGGTCGATATTGGCGGCACCGGGGTCAAAGGCGCTCTGGTGAACCTGGCGACCGGTGAGTTGATCGGCGAGCGTTTCCGTATCCCGACGCCCCAACCGGCTACCACCGACGCCATCGCCGCCACCGTGGCCGAGATCACCCGCCATTTCGATTGGCACGGGCCGATTGGTTGCACCTTCCCGGGCGTGGTGAAACACGGCGTCGTTCGTACGGCAGCGAACGTCGACCCTTCCTGGATCGGCGCAAACGGAGAGGAGATCATCGCGCGGGCAACGAGTTGTCCGGTTGTGCTTTTGAACGACGCCGACGCTGCCGGCCAAGCCGAGATGGAATTTGGCGCAGGATCCGGGGAGAACGGGGTAGCCCTGGTCGTGACGCTTGGAACCGGGATCGGAAGCGCGCTGTTCGTCGATCGGACGTTGGTGCCCAACACCGAACTCGGCCACCTCGAGATGCGTGGGAAGGACGCCGAAAAGCGGGCGTCCGACCGCGCCCGAGAGCTGAAAGGCTGGGGATGGCGGCGTTGGAGCCGCGAGCTCAACAAGTATCTGACGATGCTCGACCGGCTGCTTTCGCCCGATCTGATCATCATCGGCGGCGGTGTCAGCCGCAAAGCGGACAAGTTCCTCCCCCGGCTGGATCTGTCGACGCGGGTCGTTCCGGCAACGCTCCAGAACGAGGCTGGAATTGTTGGGGCGGCGCTCGCAGCCCAGATTCTTGCCGGTCGCGAGCCGGACCGCAGCCCCGGCTAAGATCGGTCGCCGCTGGCTCCCTCGACCCAGAGCCGGCCGAACTCAGCACGAAGCAGGAGGTGATCGGGCGAGTCGAGCGTTGGATCGCTTTTGAGTATCCGCTCGGCTTCGGCGCGTGCCTGTTCGAGGAGCGCCACATCGGACAACTGAGCGACCCGCAGTTCCGGAAGCCCGCTCTGGCGCATCCCGAAGAATTCGCCGGGTCCACGCAGGCGAAGGTCCTCCTCGGCGAGCGCGAACCCGTCGCTGGTACGCTCGACGATCTTGAGGCGCTCGCTCCCCTCGCCCGATGCGACGTCCGACAACAGGAGGCAGTGGCTCTGCTCGGAGCCACGGCCAACTCGCCCACGAAACTGGTGGAGTTGGGACAGGCCGAACCGCTCGGCGCCCTCGATCAGCATCATCGTCGCGTTCGGGACATCGATCCCGACCTCGACCACCGCCGTCGAGACAAGCACGTCGACCGCACCGTCGCGAAAGGCGATCATCACCTCGTCCTTTTCCTTCGGCTTGAGCCGACCGTGCAACAACCCCAGTCGCAAGTCGGGAAAGACCTGGCGCAGCCGCTCAAACTCGGCGGTCGCGGCCTTCGCCTCGATCTTGTCCGATTCTTCGACCAACGGACAGATCACGTACGCCTGCTGCCCGAGTCGGACCTGTTCGCGAACAAACTGATAGGCGCGATCGCGATTGTCGGGGCCGACAAACCGGGTGCGGATCTCCTGGCGGCCAGGCGGCCGTTCGTCGAGGATGGAGAGATCGAGGTCGCCGTAGAGGGTGAGCGCCAGCGTGCGTGGGATCGGCGTGGCGGTCATCACCAGCATGTGCGGATTGCGATTGCCGTTGACACCCTTGTGCCGCAGCGCGGCGCGCTGGGCAACGCCGAAGCGGTGCTGTTCGTCGACGACCCCAACCATCAGCCGACGAAACTCGACCTGATCCTGGATCACGGCGTGAGTGCCGACTAGCACGTTGATCTCACCGGCGGCAACCTCGTCGAGGATTTGGCGGCGTTTCTTGCCTTGAACCGCACCCGTCAGGAGTTCGACGCGGGTCTCGGGGAGGATGCTGGCCAACAGTCGCCCCAGTGTGGTCAGATGCTGGTTGGCGAGGATTTCGGTCGGCGCGAGGATAGCGCCTTGGCCGCCGACCGCCACGGCGGCCGCAAGAGAAAGGGCGGCGATCACCGTTTTTCCGCTGCCGACATCCCCCTGGAGCAGGCGCGCCATCGGTCGATCTTTGGCGAGGTCGGTGAAGATCTCGTCCAACGCGCGTTGCTGGGCGCCGGTGAGCGAGAATGGCAATCGTGACTGCCAGGCAACGCGGTCGACGTCGGTTACCGCGATTGGCTCGGCGTGACCGGCTTGGCGCCACTCCAGTTTGGCGCGCTGCAATCCAAGCTGCATCACAAACAACTCGTCGAAGGCCAAACGCCGCCTCGCGGCCGCAAGCTGTTCGGCTGACTGTGGGTAGTGCAACGCCTGCACCGCCGGGACGAGTTCACCGAGCCCAACCCGGTTGCGCACCTCATCGGGCAGCGGATCGGGAAGGAGAGTGGCGGAGCTATCGACGACGCCCTTGATCAGCCGCCGCACCGTTCGCTGGGCGATCCCTTCGGTCAGCGGATAAATCGGCACCAGCCGGCCAGTATGGGTCAACTCAGCGCCATCGAGCGGCTCGTGCTCGGCCACCGTCATCGACAGTCGGCCTCGGTATGCCTCGACCCGGCCCGACAGCAGCCAGACCGAACCCGGAACGAGTGTCCGCTTCACCCACGGTTGATTGAACCAGGTCGCACGCATCATCCCGGTTTCGTCGGCGACGGCTGCCTCGATCATCTTCCGTCTGGGACCGATCGACCGCTCACTGACATCCCAGACCGTTACCTGGACCGTCGTCTCAGCGCCCGGCGAAAGATCCCTCAAGGGGATCAGATTTCGACGGTCGAGATGGCGAGTTGGGAAGAACAGCAACGCGTCGCGAATGGTTTCGACGCCCAGCCGCTGAAATTGCGGCAACGTTCGTCGATCAAACCCCTTCACCCGTGAAAGTGGCGTATCGAGAGTGGCTGGTTCGGACGCGGACTTTGGCGCCCGTGCCGCAGGGGTGGGCATGACCGCTCGTCCGGCAGGCGTCTTTGAGCGAACGGGCGGCTGGCTCGGGCGTACCGTCTCGTCGAGCCAGGCCGCCACCCCGGCTATCCAGGCCGGGCGGTCTGCCTCCGGTGTGGCCGCGTAGGCGCGAAACGGAAAAACCGCCAGACCGTCACGCGACCTGGCCGGCGCTCTCAAGGCCAACTTGACCAGCCATTTGGCGAGATACGCGTCCAATCCGCCGATAATCAACTTGTCCCGATATCCGGCGCGCACCTCGCGTTGGAGCATCGCCTGGATCTCGCCAAGTACCTCGTAGTCGGGCCGGGTGGTGGTGGTCATACATCGATATTGTGCCTGGTCGCAGCCAAGAACCCAAGGGGATGGCGATCAGAGCAGGGCGCGGACCGTGGGCTCAGGCACGGCGCCGACCGGTTCCGATTGGCCGTAGCCAATCGTTAGAGAGGTGACCTCCCCACCCGGAGTCCAGGAGGTCCGTGGATATCGCCGGCTAGTCGAACTGGTCGCCGGTGTAGATGGCGCAGCCAACCACCCCGGGTCCGGTGTGGACTCCGACGACCGGACCAAGCACTCCGCGAAAGAGAGGTGTTGAGGGATACTGCTTCGCCAAACGGTTGGCGACCGCGTTTGGATCTTCGAGCGGTGGAGAAGCGAGTACGCCGATTGCCCCGACGGTGGGATGACCGGTCACCCATTCGAAAAGGCGTTCGAGGCCCTTCTGCCGGGTCCGTGTCCGCTCGGCGGGAACAACTTCGCCGTTGCGGACCGCCAGCATCGGCTTGATGTTCAGCAACGACCCAAGTAACGCGCTCGCCTGGCCGATCCGGCCGCCGCGCTTGAGGAATTCCAGTGTGTCAACCAGAAACAGGATCTCGGTCTTGGCGGCAGTTTCGTTGGCGATCCGGACGCACTCGACAAGGCTTGCGCCAGCCTGAGCCGCCTTGGCGGCACGCATCACTACCAGGCCGAGCGCCATCGACACTTGGAGGGAATCAACCACCTCGACGGTGATCTCACCTTCGACGGCACTCTTTGCGGTGACGGCCGAGCTATAGGTGCCGCTCAGCTTACTCGAGATAGTGATAACACACAGATCGTCGCCTGACTTGGCGAGGTCACGAAAGGTCGATTCGAACTCGCCGGGCGATGGCTGGGAGGTGGTCGGCATCACCTTGGCGCCGGACAACCTGGTGTAGAACGTGTCTTCGGTGATGTCGATACCGTCGCGAAAGGTTTCGTCCCCCCAGAGTACCTTGAGCGGGACTATCGTGATGCCAAGCGATGCAGCGAGGTCGCGGGAGAGGTCGGAGGTGCTATCGGTCACGACACGTACGGCCACCGGATTCCTCCTGACCGGGCTATTCCCGGGCGATGATGTAGTGATAGAACGGCTGGCCACCCTCGATGACGTCCACCTGGAGCGACGAATATCGGGAGCGCGTCTCGGTCGCCATCGCTTCAGCCGCCGACCGTGGCTCGTCGGCGCCATGGTACAACGTCAGAAGTTCGGCGGTTTCAAGGTGGAGTTTGCCCAGCAAGGCCCAGAAGGCCTCGGCAACGGTTTCGCCGACGACGACTACCCGGCCATTCACGAGACCGATCACCTGGCCGGACTGGATCGTAAAACCATCGAATGAGGCGTCGCGGATCGCGACGGTGATCTCGCCGGTGTCGACCGCCTCGGCGGCCTCGTTCATCGTCTGAAGGTTGGTATCGAAGTCGAGGTCGAAGCGAACCGCCAGCGCGGCAGCCACTCCCTGGGCGAGCGTCCGGGTGGGCACGGTCCCCACCCGGCGTTTGGTGAAGCTAGCGGCCTGACGCGCGGTCATGAGGATATTCTCGTTGTTGGGCAGCAGAATCACGTCGGTGGTCGGGGCGCGCTCGATCGCGGCAACGAGGTCCTGGGCGCTCGGGTTCATCGTCTGCCCGCCGGTGATGATCTCCACCACCCCGAGGCTCCGATAAAGATCGGCGAAACCCTTGCCGGCAGCAACGGCGATCACTGAGATGCCGGCCACCGGAGCGGGCTGGGATTGCGCCGCGCCGTGCCCCTCCTTCCAGTCTTCATGCTGGAGTTGCATGTTCTCGACCGATACCTGACGAAGAATGCCCAGCCGGGTTCCGAGTTGGATCGCCGAGCCTGGGTCGAAGGTGTGGACATGGACCCGGACGAGGCTGGTGTCGCCAACCACCAGCAGCGAATCTCCCAATCCTTCCAGTTCGCGATGGATCGCGCCTTCATCGAGGGTTTCGCCCTGAATCAGGAACTGGGTGCAGTACCCGTAGGCCTGTTCTCCGGAGAAGCCCTCGATCGCCACCGTGGCCAGGTCGCCGACTACCTCAGGGATGCTTTCGCCGCGCACGGTTCGCAGGATACCGTCGAGCAGGACATACAGACCCTGGCCGCCCGCGTCGACAACACCGGCCTGCTTCAGCACCGGCAGTTGGTTCGGGGTGTCGGCGACGGCTTGCTTGGCGGCGCTGGTTGCTGCGGCAAGTACTCCTTCGAGGTCAAGACCTTCCGCAGCCGCCACTTCGGCTTCTTCGGCGGCGCGCCGGACCACCGTCAGGATCGTCCCCTCAACTGGCTTCTGAATGCCACTGTAGGCCGTCTTCGTCGCTCCGGCGAGCGCCCTCGCAAGCGAGGTCCCGTCGATCTCCGGTTCGGCTTCGACCGCCTTGGCGAAACCTCGGACGATCTGCGAGAGGATCACGCCGCTGTTGCCACGGGCGCCCATCAGTGCGCCGTGCGCCATTGCCGACGCCATCTGTCCTGCGTGATGCTCGGGCGAATTGGCGACAGCGGAGAGCGTTGACCGCATCGTCAATGCCATGTTGGTACCGGTGTCGCCGTCGGGAACGGGGAAGACGTTCAAGGCATTGATGGCGGTCGCCTGGCGCTCGAGCCAGGCGGCAGCGCCGATGACCGCCGCCTTGAGAGCTTGACCATCCAGAGCACGCACGATCCGGCCTTCTCCTCTTTCCAGTGCACCCGCCATTCTGCCGCATTGTGCCGAGCCGGCTGAACGTCTTGGGGATTATTCGTTGCGAGGCCGATGGGCGTCAATTTCGCCCTGCCCGAAGGTCCTTCTGGCCCACGGTTTGGACGGTGACCAGACCCGCAGCGGGTGCTACCATCCCTTCCGCACCGGAGCGCCTATGAACACCGTCACCTGCTACAAATGCACCAATCCCGCCGGTGGCCGCTGCCCAGAATGCCGTCGGCTGTTCTGCCGATTTCACGGATCGGCCAAGTGCCACGAATGCGAGCCGCCACCGCCGCTCTGGAAGTCACTGCTTGGGCTTTTCCGCCGCTAGGCAGCGATACCACAACCGGCGCGGTTGACCGCGCGGGGACCGGCATCACGTCATCCAGAGATCGCTGTCGTTCGCGTCCTGCGAGTGATCCTCTCTTGCTAGTCGGGCGCTGCACCAAACTCGCTCACCCATCCGGGAGACGGGACGACGTCACCCTGGCCCGACGGCCGAAATCCGGTTGGGTATGCGAGTTGACCCAATCTCGACGGCTGGGCCGTTGCCACGACACCAACTCGTTCCCCTACCCCCTTGGGAACCCGTAAGCTTGGCGATGCGTCGCAGATCCGGGGGACCAGATGGATCGATTTACCGGCATCGTCGCCGCAGTCGTGGTCGGACTTATCGTGCTGGGCGTTGCGGTGGTTGCGCTCGGTGGTGGCCGCGGCGAAGCCGGCGACGAGACAACTCCTCGTGGCGTCGTCATTCTCTACCTTCGTGCGTTGCGCGAAGGGAACCAAGATCGGGCGTACGATCTGCTCTCCTCGAGTCTGCAAGGCCGCATCAGCCGGGAGGAGTTCATCCGCTCGGCCTCTTACGTCCAGAACGACCGCCGACGCTACCAGGTTGGCGATGCGGTGATCGAGGGCAATAACGCCCGTGTCCCGGTCACCTACACCTACGAAGGCGGGATTTTCGGCGGCGGCGGTTCGACGACCGAGACCACGGCGCTCGTCCTCGAGAACGGCCGTTGGCGTATCTCGACCCCGACCGAGCCCTTCATCCCGACCAGGGTTCCGCAGGGTTAGCGCGATGCTGACAATCCGCCGCGTCTATCTCTATCTGGTCGCCGCGGTCAGCCTGACAATGCTCGCCGGTGGGATCATTGCCCTCGCCCGCACGCTCCTGACGTTGGTCACCGGGAGTAGCGCCTTTGGCGAGGGCTTGCGCGAGGACATCGCGCTCTCAAGTGGCGTCTCACTGGTCGCCCTGCCGGTCTGGCTGCTTCATTGGGGCCTAGCCCAACGCTTCTGTCGTCTGGAACCCGGCGAGCGCACTGCAGCGCTGCGTCGGCTGTATCTCTATGCCACCCTGGCGGTTGGGGCGATTGCGGCGGCCATCGCCGTCTCCGACGAAGTAATCGCCCTCGTTGGGTTGGTCGTCGGCGGCCGCGGATTGTCGATTTCGAACTTCCTCGACTCGGTCCCGCTGTTTCTCGTCGCAGCGGCGGTCTGGGGCTATCACTGGATGGTGGTCAGCCGAGAGCGCCTCTCTGATGGTGAGCACGGCGCATCGGCAACCTTGCGTCGTTGGTATGTCTACGGGAGCGCCTTCTGGGGACTGGTTGTCTTGCTTGCCGCCACGGCGGGGCTCATCGAGTTCGTTTGGCGGCTGGTGTTGGGGCCGCCGTCGTTCGGTGTGGGTCTGCTGTTGGCTGATCTGGCCGGGCCGGCGATTGCCGGGTTGGTGGTCTGGCTGTTTCATTGGACGTGGTCGACATCCGGCCCGACCGCCGAGGACGACCGCCGCTCGGTGCTGCGACCCGTGTTCATGCTGGGGGCGCTCGCGGTCGCGATCTCCGTTACCCTGCTGCAGGTCGGCCAGGTGCTCTACTACCTCCTTAGCCGTGTGCTCGGCGTCCCGAGCCCTGGCGGCCAGACCGGTTCGATCCCGCAACTCCTCGGTGGCCCGATCGCGGCGGCAATCGCCTACGGCGTCGCCTGGATCTACTACCGCCGAGCGGTGCGACGCGAAACCGCCGGCGATACCGCCGAAACCCGCCGGACCGGCGTACTTCGGCTCTATCGTTACCTCGTTGCCCTGGTGTCGTTGGCGATCCTCTCGGTCGGCGTGGCGGGCGTGCTCTGGACACTCGGCGACCTGCTGACCTCGGCGACGCGTCGGGGTGGGATGGTTTGGGAGGAACAGATCAGTCTGTTCGCCACGTTGGCGATCGTCGGACTGCCGGTCTGGCTCGCCTTCTGGAGGGCGCGGCCGGCGGCCTCTGAGGCGGCATCGCTTTCTCGCCGGCTGTATGTCTATCTCGCCCTCATTGGCGCGGTGCTCTCGGCTCTCATTGCCGGTGCGTCGATGCTCTACCAGATCCTGGCGCTGGCGCTCGATGCACGCCAGCCTAACGAGACGATTGTCAACGTGGTTCGGGCGCTGTCGGTCGTCGTGGTTGGGTTGGGGGTTGCAGCGTACCACTGGCGGGCGCTTCGCACGGACGCCGCAACGATGGCCGCCGAGCCAGTCGCCCCGGCCGGTCCGGCGCTCGCCACCCTTCGATTGCTCGGTCCGGACGGCAAGACGCGGCGTGAGCTTTCCGCCAACCTTGACGCGCTCGACGCCGCGTTCGACCGCCTCTCGAACGAAATCGCGTCCGCCGGACGGATGGCTTCCTCGGACACGGGCGTCAGCAGCGAAGGTTGACCGCTGGCAATCCTAGTTGCCGCTCTCTGCCCGGTAGGTAACGGGCAGGTTTGTCAGATATTCCTCGCCAATTCGATTGACGTAGGTGTTGGTCACCAACGGCGGGTTGACGTCGAAGACAATCGTTGCGAAGTTCGCGATCGAGTCGCCAATGACGAGCCCCGGCGCCGTCCGCACCGTGAAGCCGAAATGCCCTTCCCCTCGCTTGCTATCGTCGTTTGGCGGGAGGAAGCCCGCCGCGGGATCGGCCGGTTCGTCGCGCGTGGTTGGGTCGAGCGAGACGAAGCGCACCGTCACGATCCCGGTTTGCGGATCGAGCCAGGCGGTGATCGCGACGATGAGGTTCAGCCCGTCCGGCCGGAGATCGACGTCGGCGCTGAAGGTGGTCAAGCCAGGCGGAGCAAGAACGGCGTGAGAGCCGAAGGCAAACTCGGTGAACTGGAAGGTGTTCCAGTCGAGCGTCGCCGGTAGCCGGTCGGTGATGACGACCGTTGCGGCGGGCAGAGTCGCCTTCTTCGGGTCGTTTTCGAAGAAGACGGTGTAGGGAACGAGCGAGACCGCATCGATGCCGTGGCGCGGGCCGATGCCGGCTGGGCCGATCTTCTCGTTTGGGTCGAACGAGGTCCGTACGTCGAGTTCCTGCTGACGGACGCGCTGACGACCTTGGCCACGGGTGCTTCGCTGGTTGCGATTGACCTGGCTGCTTGCCGGACGTTTGACATCCTGGCGTTCGAGTTTCAGGCCACTCTGACCACGGACGTTCGTGACCGGGTGCTGGCCGATCCCGTTGGGTACCTGGTACAGCGGATTGTTACTCGAATCTACCACGGTCGTGCCCGGGGAATAATCGGAGCCGAGATAGTCGTTGCGGTACTGCTGAATGATCTGGTCGGCAAGCGTCTCACTCAGGCCGCTGATGTTGGCGAGTAGGTCGGATTTCTGGTCGGCGAACCATTTGTCCATTCCGGCGTTTCCTTGCGGGATCACCGAGAAATCCGACGGGTTCGTCGACTGCATCCGGCCATTGATGCGGTTGATCGCCGCCTGGGTCTGCCGGGTCACGGTCAGGGGTTGGGCGGCCTGTATCCAACTGAGCGTCTGGTCGTTCGCGACGACACCGGACGATGCCGTCTGGACGACCTGGTTGAGGGTGCCGTGGGGATTGGCGTTGAGCGCCTGGAGCAGTTGCTGCGTAGCGGCCCCTTGCGGGGTGCCGCCCGCGCCGTCCGACGCTACCTCGCGCCACTGGGCCGCGCCGACCGAGAAGACGTTCGGCGAGGTGATCTGGGAGCGGGTCGCGCCCGAATGACAGGTGTCGAAAACCGCGAAGATCGGCGTCGTCGTCTGGCGGAAGAGGATGTCGAACTGCTCTGACCGGATCCCGCCGTCGGCGTAATGGGCGACGTACTCCCGGTTGGCATCCCATTGGAGTGACCCGTGTCCCGAGTTCCAGAAGACGATCTTGTCGTCGGCGTCAGCCCGGCGGACGGCATCGTTGATCGCGTTTCGGACGTTCGCCACCGTCGCCTGGTTCGCCCCGATCAGTTTCTTGACGTTGGCGCTTGGGACGTTGTAGGTCGTCTTGAAGAAGCGGGACACGTTGTCGGCATCGTTTTGGGCGCCAGGCAGGTTGGCGGTGTCGCTGTTTGGGTTGCCCACCGTGACGACGAAGACCTGCTGGACGCCGTCGCCGGGCGCTGTCTCCTGCGGGGTCCGTAGTGCGCCGTTTCCATCTCCGAGCGAGAAGGCGCTGTTGGGCAGGGTTGGCGGCGTTGGCAGGCTCGGCCGGGGCACGAGCGCGGTTGGCGTGGTCGCCGACCGCATGAACCACTCGCCATTGATAAAGACCGTCGACGAGTCGATCCGTTCTTCGATGATCTGACTGGCAAGAAACGCATACAGGCTGGCGTAGGTGTCACCGTAGCGGGAGCGCTCGTCGGCGAGGTGTTTCGCCCAGGCTTCGGGGGTCGATCCTGGGGGGATGTCGTTCGCCTGCATGGCGTCCCAATCGATCCGTTGGGCGGCAAACGCCGGGTCGTCGATCGTATTTGCGAGCACCTCCAGTTTCAGTCGGCCGGGCGTGGTCGGCGCGGTGTAATAGACCCGGACGGTTCCGCCCGCGCCCGCCGGCAGCATCGGCAGTCCGGCGATGACCGGCGGCGCGAGGATCAGCATCTCCGACGAGCCGTCGCTGGAATTTGCCAACACCCGAAACAGACTGCCGGGCGGCGCAGTCAGGGTCAACAGTGGCAGGCGAGAGTCGGTCGTGCCGATGTTTCGATAGGTGATGTCGAGCGGAACCTGACGGCCCACCCGCATGATGCCGGGCAGGGTGAAGCCGACGTCGAACTCTGGCACGGCGCCAACAACGACCTGAACCGGGGCGCTGCCAGACAGTCCGGCGATAGTCAGCCGATAGTCGCCAGGGGCCAGTCCGGTAAGGTCGATGCTGGCGTGCAGGAGGGTCGAATCCTTTGGAAAGACCGCCGTGGCGGTCCGCGTCCCTCCCGGTCCATCGAGGCTGACGGTCGCGGTCGGTGAAAGGCGTGCGCCGATGATGCTGAACGTCGTTTGACCGGCGTTTCCGGCGCTGCGCGGCGACGCGTCCGCTACCTCTGCGCCGATCGTCCGCGCCGAAATCGTCACCGGCTTGCCGCTGCCAGCCGGAAGCAGGCCAAGCAGGTTGACGAAATAGCTGCCACCAACCCGACCCGGTACGACTATGTATTGCCGGCTGTCCGTTACTGAGGTCGCGTTGGCGACCAGCAGCGCTTTATCCGGTAGAGCGCCAAAGCGAGCAGCCGCGCTGCCCATTCCGGGCGTCGAGTAGTCCACCGTGATCAGCACGTCCTGGTTCGTTGCGCCGTCGATCCGGTAATAGGCGGTCCGGCCGCTGGCGAGCGTTGTCTGGACCGACTTGCCCACCGTCAGGAAGCCGAGGTCAAAGCCGGGAATGACGAGCGCGTTCGGATTGTTGCCGGCAAAGTAGAGATCGAAATAGTCGGGCGTCATGGTAGCGGTCGTCTGCCGAATCGCCGCGCCACCATTGTTCAACACCTGGGTCGAGTGAATCTTTGGCGAAATGCCGGCCATCCCGAGCCTGAGAGCGTCGGCGAGATTCCTCTGGATCGTGCAGTTCCGGATTGAGACGTTCGACGTCTCGACGACAACCGCGGGCTGCGAGCTTCGCCCCGCGTATTCGATGGTGCAGTGCTCCAAAGCTCCGGATGACCCGTTTCGGAAGGTCAGGCCGTTCCAATTGCCGGCGGCGGGTGTTGTCGCCACCGAGGTGAAGGTGATCGGTAGGCCGGGCGACCCGATGGCGGTGACGGTCGTGGTCGGGTTGACGGTTATCCCCGCGCCGGTGGCGAACTGAAGGGTCGTCCCAGGTGAAATCGTCACAACACCGTTTCGCCACACCAAGGCGTCCAGAACCCGATAGGGACGGTAGCCGATCGCGCTGCTGTCCAATGTGACCGTGCCATCGACGGTATTCGGATTGAATTGCCCGCGGCCGACGACAACGGCATCGACACCGTTGCCTGCGAGCGTGAGGCCCGACAACGACGACCATCGGGTGCTGCGGTGGCTGACGGCCTCGCCGGTGTTGTTGAGGATCGTCAGGTTCGTCCCGGTGATCACCGCAGAGCGGTCGGTCTCAATCCCGTTCGAGATGTTGCCGCTGATAACACTGTTGGAGGCAACGATCTGAGTGTTGTAGCTTGCGCCGATGCCGGCGCGCTTGTTCTTCTGAAAAGTGCAGTGATCGATGCTACCAAAGCCGTCCCAGAGACCGAAGGCTCCGGCCGCGCCGGAGCCAGCGTATTCGATCAAACAATAGGCGACGTCGACCCGCGAGGTCGGGCCACTATTCAAGAAAAGCGCATCCCAATTGCCCGGAACCGGCGAGGTCGCCGCCGAGGTGAAGGTGATCGGGTTGGCCGGGGTGCCGATAGCCGAGATCCGGCCGCCGTTCGACGGGTAGAACCCCTGGTTTCCGTCGAACTTGATGGTCGTGCCGGGGGTCAGGGTGAGCACGCCGCTACCGAAGATGGATGCGCGGTAGCCGAAGAGCAGCGGCGCACCATTGAATTGCGCCGACCCAACGCTGACTGGTTGCTGGAGATCTCCGCCGGAGAAATACGCCCAGTTCTTGGTGTTGCCGGTCAGCGTGATATTGGCAAGCGTGCGGTTCTGCTGGAGGTTGGTAACCAGGATCGCATGGTCCTGGTGGGCTGAGATGGTGACGTTCTCGATGGTGATGGTCTGGTCCTGACCCTCGATGCGGATGCCGGTCGAGAGGCCATTGTTGAGTGTGCAGTCGCGGATCGTGTGCGGTCCGGCCCCCCGCGCCCAGATCGTCGGGCGGTAGCCCGCGTCGCCGGTGTTTTCAATCGTGCAATAGCGGAGCGAGATCCGCCCGTCGACGAAGAAGTTCCTCCAGCGGGTCGCACCGGTGTTGGTGGTGAAGACGATTGGCTGGCCGACGTTTCCGATCGCTACGATCGCGCCGTTCCCCTGGACGTTGAAGCCACCGTCAGCGTTGAACCGGACGGTGACGCCCGGGTCGATGGTGAGCGTGACATTCGGCGAAACCGAAATCTCGCCGCTGACGATATAGGGCGAACCGCCGGTGGTCCAGGTAGTGTCGGTCGTGACCGCCGTGTTCCACGGTGTGTCGGCATGGGCGGGAGCGGCCAGCAGCCCTGAGGTCAGCGCCGCGCCGGAAAGGAGCGCGGCGACGAGCCCAGCCTGACGCAGACGGCCCGGTGAGAATCCCCGTCTCGCGGCCGCTTCTCCCCATCCCTGCACCGTGCCGAGGAGCCGGCGCACGGCCATTCGCCGAGGCGATGCCATGACCTCAACCATGAGACCCTCCTCGACAGCGCCACGCGAGCCGGCGCTGCACCCACAATCCCCACCGGTCACCTGAGGAACAGAATAGCAGGTCAAGCTGGGACTTTGTTCTCACCCATTTGGGGGACCTTCTCCTGGACGGGGAGGTGGCCAAGCGGTTCAGGCGGAACGAGGACGACCGGCTCTGCTCGGACCGGTGTTGGAGGTAGATTCGGACCCCCTTTCTCCCGCTGAATGGCCGTGGAACAACGTGGCGCGCTCAAGCTAGAGTGTCTTCAGCACGGAGGTGGGAAATGGAGCGGATCGCCGATATCTTCGACCTGTCCGGCCACGGCGCAGTCGTCACCGGCGCCGCAAAGGGCATTGGCCTGGCAATCGCCAGACGGTTGGCGGAGGCCGGCGCCGGCGTCGTGTTGACCGACGTCGACGAAACCGGTCTGCAGGCCGGGGCGGCCGCAATCGTCGCGAGTGGCGGCAAGGCCGAGGCGCTCGTCGCCGACGCAGCCAGCACGGCGGATGCGAGGCGAGCGGTGGAATTGGTGCTTGACCGATTTGGCCGACTGGATATCCTCGTCAACAATGCCGGGATCTTCCCGATGCAGCCGGCACTGGCGATCACCGAAGCGTCCTGGGATCGCGTCTTGAACCTCAATCTGCGCGGGGCGTTCTTCTGGACACAGGCGGCCGCCGACGCGATGATCTCCGGTGGGCGGGGCGGTCGAATTATCAACATCGCCTCAATCGATGCGCTTCACCCCACCGGCCGGTTGGCACACTATGATGCGTCGAAGGGCGGGATGGTGATGCTGACCAAGTCGCTAGCGCTGGAGTTTGCGCCGCACGGCATCCGGGTCAACGCGATCGCGCCGGGTGGGGTCGCCACGCCAGGCGTGGTGGCCTTGATGCCGACGATGCTCCCGCCCGGCGTTACCGCCGAGCAAGCCAGCCAAGGCATGCTCCAACGCATTCCACTGCGACGGATGGGCGACCCGGACGACATCGCTCTCGTCACGCTCTTCCTCGCGACCGATGCCTCGGCCTATGTCACCGGTGAGGTGATTGTTGCGGATGGCGGTTATCTGCTGTCGTGATCGCATCAGCCGAGTTGTCTTCGCCCGATCCATCGCCAGCCACCAAGCCGAACGCCCGACTGGTGGCTGGCGAATGGAAGCGAACCGCCCAGACATAGGTGAACTCGGCGCCGAGCAGGAAGATCTGCGCTGAATACTGGATCCAAACCAGTAAGACGACCAACGCTCCGGCCGCGCCATAGGCAGACCCCGGCGCAACGTGGGCGAGATAGAGCGTCAACACCACTCTGCCGATGGTAAAGAGCAGGGCCGTTGCCACTGATCCAATCGCCACGTCGCGCGGGGGGAGCTTTTGGTCGGGAATCCACCTGAAAATCGCGGCGAACAGCAGCGTGGTTATTAGGAATGATGCGGGGTACTCGGCAAGCCAGACGAGCCAGCCGCCAATCGCGAGATCACTACCGACCCATTCGGGGAGTTTCGCGACCGCGGTCGAGGCAACGACCATGAGGAACAGCAAGGCACCCACCAGAATCACCAACGCGAGCGCAAGGAGATGGTCGCGGACGATCGCGATGATGTTGAGACCCTCGCGCGCCGGTGCCTTCCAGATCTGGTTGAGCGCGTCGCGAATCTGGCCGAAAATCCCCATCGCACCCCAGAGAACCGTCCCGATTCCGATGAGGGTCACCAGAAGATTGTTTGTGCCATGCGTCATCGGTTCGAGCAGGTTCATGATGAAATCCGCGACTTCGTCGCCTGCGGCCTGTTCGATCTGACGGTAGACCTGGTCTTGGGCGAGGGCGTCGCCGACGAAGAACCCGGCGATGCCGATAGCGATCATCAGCAGTGGCGCAAGCGAGAAGATCGTGAAATACGCCAGTGCAGCGGCAGTGCGGGGCGCTTTGTCGGCGTTGAACTTGTCCCAGGTCGCCTTGAGCACGCTGAGGGTGCGCGCCACCCGCGGGTGACGCTCGACCCAGCGTTCCCACGCTTGCATCGCCGCCGAAGAGATCTCCTGAAGGCGCATCCTGGCTCCTGAGCGAGCGTATCGTCCGTGATGCGGACGGCGCCGGGGTGCGAGTCGCGTATCGCCACGGGGCAAAGCGCGTAGTCTCTACGGTTTGCGCCCGCTGCCGTAACGATACGCTCGCCGACGAGACTGAAACCAACAAGAAGGAACGGCGCCCCCATCCCGGCTTGCCAATTTTCGCCAGTTTCGACGAGGGCGGGTGTTGCGCGGCGGTCAATTAGCGTGCGACATCGTCGTGCATCCGGTTCGATCTTCGAATTGCCGGGCTACTTCCGGATCTCGCTAACCGCCAACGACGAGATGATCGACCGCGCCTTGCCGGGGTTCGCGAGGGCGATCGACGCTGTCCGCGTCAGCGCGTGACGCTTCCCCGGCAGCCTGCCCGACAGTCGAGTGCGAACAGTTCGTTGGCATAGCGGGCGATGGTCGCCTCCCGACGCCGGTCCTGCGTGTCCGGCGCCATCGCTGGCGGATCGTCGAGCCGGTAGGTCTGATTTGGCGGATAGTCATTCAAGCGAACCCACGGAACCTCTGCCGCGACCGCCGCATTGACGATGCGGACCGCGTGGAGTACGTCAGGTTGGACGTGGTCGCGTTCGCTCTGCATCCGCTGATAGGGAACGCCGATACTGGCGATGAAGGTGATCGCCTCTCGCTGTTGCCAGAACGCTTCGTCGTCGCAGGCCGCGACCATCCGGAGGTGCCCGCCTCGCGCTCCATCGCAGCCGGCCGTGTCGGTCCGGTCGATTGGTCCCTCCCAGTCGATGAGGAAGCGGACGCCCATTTCCGGGTAGCGTGCCAGCACACCGGCCGCCATCGTTACCCCGTAGGAGTTCGAAACAAGTCCGATCCGGCCGGGATCGACCGCTGGGTGCGCGCGGGCCGCCTCAATCACCGCCCGCAGGCCGTCCTGCTGGATAAACCCTCCGTAGTCTTCGACACCGCCGCTCTTTCCGCGTCCATCGGGGTCGAAAACGACGACGACGAAGCCAGCATTCGCCAACTGCTGTGCCCGCCCACCTCCGGTGAAAATGGTGCTGTCTCCATTGCCACCCGGGACCAGCACAAGCGTCGGTAGTCGTTCGCCGTTCCAGCCAGCCGGAACCAGGGTCTGAACGTACAAGGTGGCACCGCTTGCCGGATTGACAACGCCGGCGGCCGCCGCTCCCGACACCTGTCCGAGGATCAGCAATCCCGCCAGCACGCTTCCTACCCACCACCGCATCGAAGCCTCCATCGCAACAGTCAATCGCATCACGGAGGCAAGCAGTTCAGCGATCCAACCGAGTGATCAACGTCACACCTCAATGCGAAAACGGCCGGGCAATTGCCCGGCCGTTCGAGACGCTGGACTCCTCTGGCTACTGGCGGACGACTTCGACGACGCGCTGGACGCAGGCCACCGCGCCGCCATCGCGAACGAAGGTGTAGGGCCAGGTTCCCGCCGGGGCGATCACCGCGAACTTCCAAACGGTCCCCTTACCACCGGCGACGACCTCACGCAGTCGGATACTGCCCGGACCGGACAGGCCAACGCCGAGGGTGTAGCGCGCCGAGGAAACCTCAACCGAGAACTCGCGGTCGGCGATGGCGGGGTTCGGTACGAACTCAACCGTTTCGTCGCCGTTGCAGGACCCGCCAAAACCCGGGAAGGGGAAGCCGATCGGCGGCCCAGCCGGCCCGATCGGAGCCGGGCCAAAGACGGGCGGTCCAACTGGAGCGGGCGCAGGGCCGAAAACCGGCGGGCCCGGCGCGACTGGCGCGGGAGCGATCGGAGCCGGAGCAATCGGGCCGGTGCCCGGCCGGGCCGCGGGAGCCTGCGGCGCCGGCGCATCGGTGGCAGGAACTCCGCCAGGAGGAACCGGCACGCCCGGCGGGAAGCCGTAGAGAATCCGGCAGTTTGGCCGGAAAGGCTGAACCGGCGCATACGGAGGGCAGAGCGCATCTGGCGGTGGCGCGGGCGCTCGAACGGCGGTACCACGCGCCTGCGGCTGGATCACCGCGACCGGCGGGAAGCCTGCCAGCGAAATTGCCGGACCGGGCAGCAACGGGGCCTGAGCGTTCGCCGGGATGATGCCGGCCTCTTTCAGGATCTCGCCGCCGTCGATCACGAATACCGTGCCGGCACGCGCCCAGGGCACATCCTGCCGCCACTCTTGGAAGATCGCCCGCTGCGCCCGGACGACAACCGTCTGGCCGTTGTTGACGGTCGACTGCGGCAGTCCGTAGTAGGTCACCGGGTCTGCGCCGATGCCCATGTACGCTTCGCGGATGCGCGGGCTACTGTCGAGCAGGGCGAAGTGACGGGACTTGACGAACTCCCAGTTGAACAGCACGTCGTCGCGCCAGTCGAGCGACGGGGCCGCGCCGTAGGTGGCTGCGAGCCAGTTGTCAAAGCCCTGCTGGCCAAGCCAGTCGATGACGTTGACGATCTGGACCACCCCGACGTCGGCGCGCCAGTGCAGCACGCCACCCTCGAACGCCTGCGCTGGGAAGCCATCCCAGATGAAGCGATGCGAGATCGGGTATCCAAGCCGCTCGACGCCGCCAAGCTGGCGGAAGGCGGTCCACATCGGCACCCCAGCGATGTCAACCACCGCATACCCGTACCCAGCCGGTTGGCCACCGCGGGTTTGGGTGAAGAACCAGCCTCCATCGATGGCGAAATCCTCGCGGCCCTGGGCTGACGCTGTGCCGGCGAGCGAGGTCGCCAGGATGGCAACCAAGGTCAAGGCCGAAAGCAGGCGGGCCCAGCCGGCACGCGGCGGGTGAGATGGTGGCGCGAGGTTGCTTTCTGATGTCACAGCGTCTCCTTTTGGCCGCCAAGCCGAGGGAATGGGCGCCGGGCGCGAACGGTGCGCGCCAACCCGCGGCGGCCGAAGCCCGCGGGTCGAGCCACTATGACGCTCGCTCGCCTGCAAGTCAAGTAGGATGCTCCGATACCAGGCAGGCGGACGATAAGCAGGACTATACGGTCCGGCAGCGCGTCCATGGGACTGTCTAGGGTACGACGGACGGCTGTCCGTTTGGTTGCACTCCAAGTTACCAGTCCTTCACCGAATCGAACCGCCCGGGACTTTCCGGTTCAGACTGCCTACTTGCTTCATACTCAGTTCGATCTCGCGGGAAGCCGCTGCACCGCCATCGGTGAACTGAACACCAGGCGGACGAACCCGAGCAGCGCAAGTTGACGCCGCCATCGCCAAGGCTGGCGGCTCAATCGGAACAGCCACTCGAGTCCAGCCTCGATCGCCCAGCGTGGCGCACGCGCCACCCGGCCAGAAAGGTAGTCGAACGCTCCGCCGACGCCGATCGCTACTGGAATGGCAAGAGCCTGAGCGTTTCGGGCGATCCAGAGGTCCTGAGCCGGAGCGCCGAAGGCGACCAGCAGCAGATCGACACGACCGGCTCGCTCGATCGCCGCTCTCGTCTCGCCGTCACCCTCCGGCCCGGATCGTCCGCCGAAGACGCCCGCAATCGTCAGGCCGGGAAAACGCCGACAAAGCACCTGAGCGGTTTCGTCGGCCACTCCGGGGCCGGCGCCAAGGAGGAAAACCCGCCACCCTTCAACGGCGGCGCTCTCGGCAAGCGTCTCGACAAGATCGACCCCTCGCACCAGTGAGCGGAGCGGCATCCCCGCTCGCCGGCACGCCCAGGCCAGGCCGGTACCGTCCGGCACCGCCAGATCGGCCATCTCGAGGACGCCGGCAAATGCCCGGTCGCTGCGGGCACGCATCACAAACTCTGGATTGACGGTGACGATCCGGCGCGAGCGGCGCTCGCCGATCGCGTGCCGAACAAAGTCGACAGTCTCGTCGGGCGTCACATCGTCGACGCGGACGCTCAGGATCCGGCGAGCGCCGATCACGCCGGGTTAGGCCGGCCGATGGCAAATATCCGGCAATTCGCCGGAGCAATGTTGCGCGTCGCATTCATCGAATCGACAATCAGCCGTCCTTCGCGCACCACTCGCTGGAAGTCGAATGCCGAATGGGCGGTCACAATCAGCAGGCAGTCCGGTTCGGCGAGTTCGACCCGGTCGAGGTCCTGCGACTGGAAGGTCGAGCGTTCTGGACGGATCGCGCTCCCGCCGACGGAATAGACCGGAACGTGTGGGTCGCTATAACTGATCGTCGCTCCGGCATTGAGCAGAAGCTCGAAGATGCGCTCGGCTGGTGAGTTGCGCGGGTCATCGACGTCTTTCTTGAACGCGACGCCCAGCACGTGAATTCGCGACCCGCGCAGCGACTTGCCGCAACTGGCAAGCGCCTGAGCGGTCTTCTCGACGGTGTGGTACGGCATCGCCTGGTTGATCTCGGCAGCGAGTTCGACGAAGCGAGCCGAGAAGTCATACTCGCGCGCCTTGGCCGAGAGATAGAACGGATCGACTGGTATACAGTGGCCACCCACCCCGGGCCCTGGATAGAACGGCATGAAGCCGAATGGTTTGGTCGAGGCCGCCGCGATCACCTCCCAGAAGTCGATCCGCATCCGCTCGGCGAGCATCGCCATCTCATTGACAAGGGAGATGTTCACCGACCGAAAAATGTTCTCGAGGAGTTTCGCCATCTCGGCGACGCGTGGCGACGAAACCTTCAGCACCCCCGCCCCGAACTGCTCCATCACCACGGCGGCGAGGTCGGTGCAGGCTGGCGTCAACCCGCCGACGACCTTTGGCGTGTTTTCGACGGTGAATTGCTTGTCACCCGGATTGATCCGCTCTGGAACGAACGCAAGATGGAAATCGACTCCCGCCTTCAGCCCGCTCTGTTCAAGGCAGGGCAGCACGTCTTCCTCGGTGGTACCCGGGTGAGTGGTACTCTGGAGGATGACCAGTTGGCCGCGCCGGAGCCGCACCGCGATTCCTTCACTGACGGCCGTGACAAAGGACAGATCGGGCGACTTGTTCGGGTTGATCGGCGTCGGCACGCAGATGAAGATGACGTCGGCATCGACCAACCGGGCGTAGTTTGTCGTCGCCTTCAACCTGCCCGTGCGAACGAACTCGCCCACATCGGCGGAGCCGATATCCTCGAGGTAGCTTTCGCCCGAGGAGAGCATCTCCACTCTCCGGACGTCTACGTCGATCCCGATGGTGGGGAAGCCAAGCCGTGCTAGTCCAGTCGCCAGGGGCAGCCCGACATAGCCAAGTCCAACCACCGCCATCACCGACTCGCGACTGCGGATCTGCTCGGCTAGTTGCATCGCCTTTCCAACGCCGGGAATGGCTCGATTATAGCGGTGAGCCAGCAACCATCCGTCACCGCCCCCCCAGCCCGGCAGCGTGATGGACCGCGTCGATCAGCTTCATATGAGCCGTCGCATCGTCGAGGCCGATCGGCGCGTCACGCCCAGCGATCGCGTTCTGGAAGCCGCGTAGTTGGGCTCGGTAGATGTCCTCGCCCCGTCCCCATTCCACCCGGCGGGCCTGTTTTCCGAGGACCACGAGGAGATACCCGAAGCTGGGCTGAAAGGGGTTGAGGACCCACAGTTGTCCTTTCTCGCCGATGAGGCGCGCCAACGAACGGAAGCCGTGGCGCGACCGTAAGGACGCGCGGATGCGCGCCGTTTGCTCGCCCGCGGCAAACTCGGCCTCGATCGTCCGGTCGACGCCAGAATGAGCCAGGATTGCGCGGGCTCGGACGACGTGCATCTCTTGCTGAAAGAGCCAGCGGACAAGACTGATCGGATAGCAACCCGCATCCAGCAAGCTGCCACCACCGAGTTCAGGTCGCCAGCGGATATTGCCCGGACGAAGGATCGACACGAGAAAGTCGGCCTCAACGCGGCAGAGCGAGCCGATCTCCCGGGTCGAGTCGCGAAGCCGTTGCGCCAACGGGTGATGCAGATAGGCGAATCCCTCCAGCAGGACCTTCCCGTTCTTCGCTGCCGCCGTGACCATCTGTGTAGCCTCGGCCGTGCTGATCGCGAACGGTTTTTCGACCAAGACGTGCTTGCCAGCGTCGAGTGCGCGGATCGTCCACTCGGCATGGAGCGCGTTTGGCAGCGGGATGTACACCGCATCGATTGCTGGGTCGGCCAGCAGTCCTTCGTAGCGGCGATAGACCCGGCCGATCCGATGTCGGCGGGCAAAGGCGATTGCCCGTTCGGGGTCGCGCGCGGCGACTGCGACGACCTCGACATCCGGCAGTGTCCGTGCCGGACGGATCAACGCCGTCGGCGCGATTGCTGCTGCTCCGAGGAGACCGATCCGCAGCATCAGGCGGACGAGCGGGCAGGCAACGCCAGGAAGAGTTCGTCAGGGTTCGCCGGGGCGCTCGGGATCGCGCCTGCCCGGGCCATCAAGTCGAAAATCCGGCGGTAGGCAGTGACGTCTGGCTCCCCGACGACAATCCGGTCCAACGAGACGGCGTCCATTCCGAGATAGGCCGCGATCGCGCTCACTTCGGCGGGCGGACGCGGCCCAAACGGCCCATTCGCGTACGCTGCAGCCGAGGTAACAAACGCGCTCGGGTCGTGCCGGTACTCCTCGAATGCAACGGCCGTCACTCGTGCCAGGGCATCCACCACCGGGCGATTGCGCTCGATCCAGCCGCGTCGCGCGAGATAGCCACCGAAAATCGGCGCAGGCTGTCCGCCCCCGGCAGACCGCCAAGCAGCGCTGAGATCTGACACTTGGCGAAAGCGCCCGGTCGGCTTGAACGATGCCCAGAGCGCCGAGGTGACCGTTGCGGCGTCGACGGTGCCGTTGAGCACCGCCGGCCCCGGGTTTTCGATGCCACTCACCAACTCGATCCGGTCCTCGATCCGAAACTGATGGGCGCCCAGCACGAACGCCCGCCAGTAGGCGAATCCTGGGTCGGCCAGCCCAGCCACCGACAGCCGCCGGCCGACGAGGTCCGCAATCGACTGAAACGGCGCGTCTACTGACGTGATCATCGGCAGACTCTCGGCTACCCAGGCGATTGCCAGGAACATTTGGACCGGCCCGACGTCGTTGCGGATCTGCGGAAGCTGACTCGGTTGGGCGGCAATGATATCAAGCTTTCCTTCGCGAAACGCCGCCCGGACTTCGGCCTCGCTTTCGTAGACGGTGAATCGCAGTGGCGCACCCAACGCCTTCTCGAGTTGCTCCTTTCGCACCGCGATCGCCCGCCAAAGCGGCTGAGTGCCAAAGGCGATCCCGAGGCGAACCTCGGTTGGCGTTGAGCAACCGACCAGACCCGCTGCGCCAAGTGCTGCCGCGCTGAGGAGAACGCGTCGCCGAGAAATTCGGGTGTCGAGCGTCATGGCCGATCCTTTGCCGCGAGAGTCATCTGCTTCTACGAGATTCGGCGGGATCCGGACGACTCGGAGTATAGGAGACAGCAACGAGTTCCTGGTCTCGCCCGGCCGTGCCCTCGGCTATCATCTCGGCGGTGGCGGGAGGTGGCATGTTCCAGTTCGGGATCGAGCACGAAGTCGCATTCCTGCGAGCAGATGGCCGATTTGCAGACTGGGCGACGACCTCATTCGAGGAGTTCGACCGCCTGGTGCGCGCCCTTCCGCGCTATTCCGACGACTACCCAATGCTGCGGATCGGTGACCTCGGCATCAAAGAGAAGCGCTGGTATATCGAGGGCTACGAACGATACGACGACGATGGGGGCTACCTCGAAACAGCGCCCAAGGGTATTGAGATCCGGACGACGATTGCTCCTTCTATCGACGCAGCCGTCGCCGAGCTCAGCGCCAGTTTCGCGGCGCTCCAGGCCTTGGCGACCCCGGTTGGCCTCGAGCCCGTCTGGATCGCGTTCAATCCCTTCCAGCCAGTCTTCCTCCCTGATCCGCCACTCCGCCCCTGGGAGCAGGCCCGCCGCGCTGCCTCGCCGGAAAAGCGAACTGCCGAGATCCCGATGCTCACCTATGGCCCGGACCTGAATCTCTCGGTCGCCGGAATGAGCGCCGAGGATTGTATCGACGCCGGCAAAAAGCTCACCTACTACAGCCCTTGGATCGTTCCGTTCAGTTTCTCCTCGCCGTTCTATGCCGGCGAACGTTGGGCCGGCTACTCCAAGCGTACCCACTTGCGCACTGGCGATCGGCCGGCGGCGATGGTGTTTCTGGCGGACCGGCGAAAGCTCGTGAGTAGTCATCCGTCCCTCACCAAGCCGGCGCGGGTGGATGCCGAGGATGGCCGCATCGAGTTCAAGGCAGCCGACAGCCTGCCGGACTTTCGCCTCTATGGCAGCCTTTTGGCGTTGCTCAAGGGGATACTGCTTGATCGGACGCTCACTGGCCGCGGCCTTACCCCAGATCGCGATCTGCACCGCCTGAGCGCCGAGCAGGCGTTTGACAACGACCTCATTCACACTGGCGCCGGTGAACTGCTTTCCGCGGCCGAACGCGCACTCGCCAACGACCCCGAGCGGGCGCGGCTCACGCCGCTGATTGCGTTGCACCAGTCGCGGCGAACCCCCGCTCACACGTTGATTGATGCCTATCGGGACAGCAGGTCCATCGTCGACACGCTGCGCGGATCCTACGGTAGGCCAATCGGCTAGGCGCGAGGTCTTGCTCGCGAGCGGTCCTATAATCGGTGCATGGAGCCCGCCTTCGAGCCATTTCTTGCGCGGCCAATGCGCTCTGGTGGGCCGCTCCTGATAATGCTTTCCGGGTTGCCAGGCAGCGGCAAGTCGACGTGGGCGCGGCGGCTCGCCAAGGCGATAGGCGCCGACCATGTCGAGACCGACCGGCTGCGTCGCGCCATCTTTCCGGTGCGGACCTACTCCGGCAAGGAACATGCCGTTGTCTACCGGGCCGCGTTCGAGGCGGTTCGACGGGCGCTGTCTCAGGGTAAGCATGGAATCCTCGACGCCACCAACTTGACCGAGTCCGCGCGTCAGCCGGCGCGGGCGCTCGCCGAAAAACTTGACGTTGGTCTGGCGATTGTCGTGTTCGTACCGGCCGAGGAAGAGATCCGTCGCCGCCTCGCGAGCCGCTTCGAGCGTCCTGACCCCGCCGACCTCTCCGAGGCTGGGATCGCGGTCTTCGAAGAACTCCGCGCCAGGTTCCGTCCGGTCGTCGGTCCACACTGGCAGATCACGACCGATACCGAGGCCGACCAAGCCCTCGCGGCGCTGGTCCGGCTGTTGGCGGTCTGATGCGCTGCGTGCTGATCGTCAATCCGGCGTCTGGCACAGCACGGGAGGCAGACCTGCCCGAGGTGCTGGCTATCTTCGAGGAGACGGGTTGGACGATAGACCTCGTGCGAACCGCCGGACCGGGTGATGCTACTCGCGTCGCCGCTGAGGCCGTCGATGCAGGGTTCGACCTCGTGTTGGTCTGCGGTGGAGACGGTACGGTAAATGAGGCGCTCCAGGCCCTGGTCGGTAGCCGAACGGCGCTCGGCGTCCTGCCTGCGGGCACCGCGAACTTGCTCGCTCGCGAGATGCAATTACCATTGCGTGCCCCCGCGGCGGCGCGGGCGCTCGTGAGTGGTGGGATGTGCGAGGTTGACGTTGGGCTGGCTGGCGGCCGTCGCTACTTTCTCCTGTTCGCCGGGATCGGGTTCGACGCAGCGGTCATTCATGCCGTCGATTCAGAGTGGAAGCGACGGGTTGGACCGCTTTCCTATGTCGCCGCTTCAGCCCAGGTCGTACCGAATTTCCACGGCGCGCGCGCCGAGATCCGCCTCGACGGGCGACGGAGGCGGCGCCATGTCCTGATGGCGGTCGTTGCCAATACCCGGCTGTTTGCGCTCTTCCCACTGACGCCGCGGGCCCGCGCAAACGACGGAAAGTTGGATGTGGTGGTCTTTCACGGAGTGGGGTTCTGGACGAAGGTTGGACATATTCTCGCGGTGCTCCTCGGGCAACACCATGATTCGCCCAACGTCGACCAGGACCTCGCGAGCCAGATTGACGTGAGAGGTCCGAAACCGCTGCCCGTCGAACTTGACGGCGAACCGTGGGGCCACACGCCAATGAGCTTCTCGGTGGTTCCCCGATCTCTTCGCGTCTGGGTTCCGCCGAACGCTCCGATCGATTTGTTCGGTGGTCGGCTGAGCGAACGACGTGATAACGACCCGCTAGCTCTTGCCTAGTCTGAGCCTTGATGCACCTGCATCCCGACAAACGCCCAGTGGCCGCGGTCTCGAAACCAGCCGACTACTTCGGCAAGCCGGAGGTCAAGCCGGCGATACTCGGCCTGCTTGCGCTCGACGAATGCGGCGCGAGCGCCGGGAGATCGTTCGGGAGCCCAATCTTGCCGACCGTCCTCGTCGAAGGTTGTCTGTCCGCCGGCCTCTTCCTCGAGCCGTCGCCAGTCGGATTCATACTCGCGCTGCTCGGGCGTCAATCGATAGACGACGAAGGTGCGGATGTCTGCATTGTCGTCTTCGAGATAGAAGTCGTAGTAGAGCCATTCTCCGGCGACTTCGGCCATCCCCGAAAGGGTCCCGTCATACCATTCGTCGGACCAGAGAACTCGGACGGTCGCGCTCTCGATTTCGGGAAGCTTCCCGAGGTCGTGCTGGTGGGTGAAGTCGTAATCGCCCATTCTGCGCTCCGCGCTGGCCGGGTCAACCGGCGGGATTCCAAGCCCTCAAAGGGTGCGCCCAGGTCGGCGCGACACCAGGCCGTCATTGTGGATCGTGGTCGCACCGTCCGCCACGTCAATTGACCTTTCTTTCGGGTGATGACGTCGAAAATTGCGCTGTGCTACTGTGCGCACTGCCAAAGCTTGTCTGGCAGCGAGGCATGTGTGCTCGATCCCGTTTCGCCTTTTGCCCGGTCGATCACCGATCTCTTCGTCATTGTAATGACCCTTGGGGTGATCGTCCTCGTCGGGGTCACGGGCACCGTGGTGTTCTTTGGATTGCGCTATCGCGCCCGCCCCGGAGATTTGGACCCGCCACCGAGCTTCGGCGACCGCCGGATCGAGATCGCTTGGTTTGTCGTCCCAGCGGTGCTGGTTGGTGGGTTACTGGTGATATCGATCGCCACCGCTCGTGCGGCCGACCCGCCGACTTCCGGCCAGCCCGACCTGGTGGTGATCGGTCACCAGTGGTGGTGGGAGGTGATCTATCCGGCAGCCGGGGCGGTTACCGCCAACGAGATCCATGTTCCGACCAGCCGTCCATTGCTCATCCAACTCGAATCCGTCGACGTTATCCACGACTTCTGGGTCCCCCAACTTGGGCGAAAGATCGACGCCATCCCGGGGGTGTCGAACCGGTTCTGGATTCAGGCCGACCAACCGGGCGTGTACCTCGGCGCTTGCGCCGAGTTCTGCGGTGTCCAGCACGCCTGGATGCGGCTGCGGGTGATCGCCGAGCCGCCGGCTGAATTCGATGCCTGGCTGCGCCAGCAGGCCGGACCGGTACCTGGCCCGGCCGTCGGTTTGGCCAACCAGGGCCGCTTGCTCTTCGACTCGAAGACCTGTGCCAATTGCCATACCACTGATCCCAGTGCCCAGACCCCGAACGTCGGGCCGAACCTCGCCCACCTTTCGTCGCGACAAACCCTCGGCGCTGGCGTGATCACCAACACGCCGCGCAACCTCGTTGCCTGGCTGGAAAATCCCGGCCGGATCAAGCCGGGCTCGTTGATGCCGGACCTCAACCTTTCCCAACAGGAGGTAGCAGCGCTTGCCGCCTACCTGAGCGGTACGCCATGACGACGGCCTTCGTTCCCGACCGGCCGATCGACGAGGCAACGCCAGCCGATCAGCGGCTTCTGGCCTGGGTTGCCACCGTCGACCACAAGCGGATTGGCTTGATGTACGTTGTCGCTGGCCTCGTCTTCTTACTGCTTGGTGGGGTGGAGGCGTTGGTGATGCGCCTCCAACTTGCCGCCCCACACGCGACCCTGGTTGACCCATCAACGTACAACCAGTTGTTCACGATGCATGGCACGACCATGGTCTTCTTCTTCGGGATGCCTGTTCTGATCGGGATGATGAACTACATAGTGCCGCTCCAGATCGGCGCCCGCGACATGGCATTTCCGCGGGCGAACGCCTTCGGCTTTTGGATTTTTCTGTTCAGCGGGGTGTTCCTCTATTCGAGCTTTCTGGCGTCGGGAGGTGCGCCTGCAGCAGGTTGGTTCAGCTACGCGCCGCTTTCCGAAAAGCCGTTCTCGCTCAATGCCGGCCAGGACTTCTGGACGCTTTCGCTGCTGACTGCCGGAATTGGGTCGGTTGTCGGTGCAATCAATCTGATTGTCACGGTCCTGACCCTGCGCGCCCCCGGTATGACCATCGGCCGTCTCCCGCTCTTCAGTTGGATGGCGATGATCACCAGTTTCCTGATTATTCTGGCGATTCCACCGCTCAACGCGGCCTTGGTGGCTTTGGCGGTCGACCGCCTCTGGGGCGGCAACTTCTTCACTCCGGCGACCGGCGGGTCGGCGGTGCTCTGGCAGCATCTGTTCTGGGCCTTCGGCCATCCCGAGGTGTACATCCTGGTCATTCCGGCCTTTGGCTTCGTTTCGGAGGTCATTCAGGTTTTCTCGCGCAAGCCGATCTTCGGCTACACCTTCGTCGCAGGGGCGACGGTGCTGGTTGGCTTTCTCTCGATGCTGGTCTGGGCACACCATATGTTCGCGGTAGGGCTTGGTCCGCCGCTCGATACCGTGTTCGCCTTCACCACGATGCTGATTGCCGTGCCGACCGGTGTCAAGGTTCTGAATTGGACGGCGACCCTCGCCAGAGGGTCGATCCGGTTCACCGTGGCGATGTGTTTTGTCTTGGCCTTTCTTGCTCAGTTCACCTTCGGTGGCATTACCGGGGTCATGTTCGCAACCTACCCGCTCGACTGGCAACTAACCGACAGTTACTTCGTCGTCGCGCATTTTCACTACGTGCTGATCGGCGGGACGGTCTTCGCATTCTTTGCCGCAGCCTATTATTGGTTTCCGAAGATGACCGGCCGACTGCTTTCCGAGCGAATAGGCCGGGTGCATTTCTGGCTGTCCGTTGCCGGTTTCAACCTGGCATTCCTGGTCCAGCACGTCCTCGGCTTCATGGGGATGCCACGTCGGGTCTATACCTACCCGGATCTCCCAGGTTGGGGACCGATCAATCTGGTCTCGACGGTTGGCGGATTCCTGTTTGGTTTGGCGGTGCTGGTGTTCGTCTGGAACGTGCTCTGGAGCCTGCGGCGGGGCCAGGTTGCCGGGGACAACCCGTGGCAAGCCTGGACCCTCGAATGGGCAACGACCTCGCCGCCCCCGCCGCATAACTTCGAACTGGTACCGCCAGTACGAAGCCGACGGCCGCTTTGGGACCTTGCGCACCCCGAGAACCCGGACTTCGTTCACCCCGAAGCGGGAGGATCGCGCTGATGAGTGGGGTTGCTCAGGCTGCGCCGCGTGCGACGACCATCGGGATGGGACTGTTTCTCCTGTCTGAGGCGACTTTTTTCGCGGTCTTGTTCCTGATGTACTTCTGGGCACGCGCGTCGGCGCCACCCGTTGAGATGGCCGCGGCGTCTCGGCTGGACTCCGTGCGAGCCGGGTTGTTCACCGTCGCACTGTTGGGGAGCAGCGTCACCGTTTTGCTTGCCGAGCGCAGCAGCCAGGCCGGGAACCGGAGCGGGCAGCGGCTCTGGCTAGCCGCAACCGTCCTCCTGGGCGCTTTGTTCCTGGTGGGGCAGGCCGGCGAGTATGCCGGATTGGTGCGGCAGGGGATATCCATCTCGTCAAGTGTTTTCGGCACCTATTTCTTCACGCTCACCGGGCTCCATTTTCTTCACGTTTCGGCGGGGGTGTTGCTGCTCGCCATTCTTACCTACCTCGCCTGGTGGGGGCGGCCGGGCGAACCCGGACGCGGCGCATTTGAGCCGGTAGCCTACTACTGGCATTTTGTCGACCTCGTCTGGATCGGGCTGTTTGTGGTGCTCTACCTGGTGCGGCCGTGACTCAGCGGCCGGAAGACCGCGCCGGTTGGAACGTCCGTCAGCCCGAGCGCGTTCCTCGGAGCGCCTATTGGCCGGCGATCTTTGCTACCGGGCTCGTCCTGGTGGCGTACGGGTTCACCTTCTCCGGTTGGTTTGTCGCCTTGGGAACTGTCTTGGCCATCCTCGCGGCAATTGGCTGGATCGCGGAGCTTCGACATGAACACGGCTGACGGCGCATCCAGTCCGGCGCGCCGGCGTTTCCTGGAACGTCTGACCCTCACGGCCGGAGCGATCGTCGGAGCGTTGGTCGCCATTCCGGCGCTCGGGATGTTCCTCGGGCCGATGTTTCGGCGCGTCACCGAGCCGTGGAGAAGCGTTGGGACGCTCGCCAGCTTCCGGGTTGGCGAGACGGTTCAGGTGACGTTCGAGAACGCGTCGCCTACGCCATGGATTGGTCAGACTGGGCTCACCGCGGCTTGGTTGCGTCGCGACAACGAGACGAATTTCGTCGCATTCTCGGTCAACTGCGCCCATCTTGGCTGTCCGGTGCGCTGGGAAGCCTCAGCCGAACTGTTCTTCTGCCCCTGCCACGGCGGCACCTACTATGCCGATGGCTCGGTCGCCGCCGGCCCGCCGCCGCACGGCCTGGATCGATACCCTGTGCGAGTTCAGAACGGCGAGGTCCAAATCCTCGCCAGCCCGCTGCCACTGTGAAGCGCCGAGCCCGGTCGGTTGTGGCCTGGCTCGACGATCGTACCGGCCTGGTTGAAGTCGTTCGCACGATCATGAATCACCCCGTTCCACGGGGGGCAACCTGGTGGTACGTCTTCGGCAGCGTGACGTTGCTGGCCTTCCTGGTCCAGGTGACGACTGGCGTTGTCCTCGGATCCATGTATGTCCCCGCGCCCGACGACGCTCACCAGAGCCTCGAGTTTATTACCAATGCCGCCCCGGCGGGCCGGCTCGTTCGCGGCATGCACGCATGGACGGCGACCGCGATGGTCGTCATGATCGGCATCCACGCGATCCAGGTCTTTCTCTTTGGCTCGTACAAGTTCCCTCGAGAAGTCAACTGGATGACTGGCGTTCTGCTGCTCGCCTTTACCCTCGCGATGGCGTTTACCGGTCAGATCCTCCGTTTCGACAACAACGGCGTCTGGTCGACCATCGTGCTGGTCAAGATGACCTCGTATGTCCCGTTGGTCGGCGATGAACTGGGTCGGTTCTTCCTCGCAGGTGACATTGTCAATGCGTCGACGCTCAGCCATTTCTTCGCCTATCACGTCTTCGTCATCCCGGGGTTGATCTTTGGATTGATCGGGCTCCACCTCTATCTGGTCATTCGGAATGGCATATCGGAGCCGCCGGAAGCGGGCCGTCCGGTTGATCCGGCGACCTACCGTGCTTGGTACAGTGACCTGCTTCATCGCGAAGGAGTGCCGTTCTGGCCCGAGGCGATCTGGCGGGACGCGCTTGCCGGGTTGGCGTTGGTTGCTGGCTTGCTCGTGCTTGGCGGCATTGTTGGGCCTCCGGAGGTCGGGGATCCGCCGTCGCCGGCGAACCTCGACACAAACCCTCGGCCGGATTGGTATTTTATCTGGCTGTTTGCCGCGCTCGCGCTGCTGCCCCCGGGTATCGAGTTCGTCGTGCTGATCGTCGGCTCCGGGGCGTTCTTTGCCGGGTTGCTGCTCCTGCCGTTGCTTGCCGCCCGTGGCGAGCGAAGTTGGAAATCACGGCCGTGGGCGGTGGTAATCGTGAGCATTATCGTCGCCGGTGTCGGCGCATTGACCGTCTACGGGTTGCAGGCGCCCTGGTCGCCAAATTTCGATGCGCCACCGCTTTCGGCGGCAGTGGTCGGGACCATCAGCGGACCGGTTGCCACTGGCGCGATCCTCTTCCATGAGAAGGGCTGTCAGTATTGCCATATGATCGCGGGGTCAGGCGGCCAGCGTGGTCCGGACCTGACGACCATCGGCGACCGCCTCACCGAGAACGACCTTGTCTGGCGGATAGCCAACGGCGGCGTGAATATGCCCGCCTTTGCCGGAACGCTTTCGCAGCAGGAGATGCGCGAATTGGTGGCCTTCCTGCAATCTCGGCAGACTGGTCCGGCACCGGTTCAAAACGTGCCGGTGATTCGCTAAGCCATCACGGTCGGGCGGCTGCGCCATCGAGGTCGAGCCGCGCGTCGGCGACCGCCTGGAGCATGCCGCGATCGACGTAGGGGCTGGCGACGCCATAGAGTTGAACGACCCGATCGGTGTATTGAGCCCAGTCCCGCTGCCATGCTCCGAGAAACTGCAACGCCGCACGGTGGTCCGATGGGTTCATGCGGCCACCGTCCACCCAACGAAAGTAGTAGAACATCCCACTGACGTAATCATTCATCGCGGTCAGGAGCGTCTCGCCGTAGCGAACGGTGTTGATCGCCTCGTCGGCGAGGTCGGGGTCGGACGAGAGATCCGCCGCCCGACCCATTTCGGCCGCCAGTTCGTCGAGCAACCGACGCGCTCGCTCTTTTTCCTCGATCGCTTCCCGAAAGTCGGCGGGAGATTTCGACTGCTGGTAAAGTGCGCCAACCCGGTCTGCCCCATAGATCTGGTCGTCACGGGTCCAGGCGATATTTGGCGCCCAGGCGCCGTGGCGGCGGGCAAACGGTGCAACGTAGAAGGTGCGAAGGACGATTTCCTCCGACAACTCCAACACGCGAGCAACATGGGGCGCGGCCTGCGGACCAAAACGCAAAGCCGCCCATTGGAGCGCGAGCGTCTTTGGCGAGAGCGTCGGGTCCCAAACCAGTTTGGAGATGGCGTAGTTGTTCGCATCCAGCCAGACCTGGCTGCGGAGATAGGGCCCGTTCCAGCCACCGCCACGTGCCCAAACCCATACCGCCGTAACCCCGCCGTCCACCAGCTTTCCGAGCGGCCCGTCACCGCCGTTCTCCGGCGCACCGTTGGCAACGATGCCGCCGAGATAGTTCGGGAATGCGCCCTTTCCTTCATACTCCCGCGCCACCTGGTATTCGACCATCCGGGCGGGTGGGTAGCGATTCAGGTTCGGGTTCGTCGGGTTGTACCGCCAGAAGTCGGTCTTGGTATGTTTGAAAGAGACCAGCAGGTTTGGCTTTGCCGCTCCCTCGAGCACGCGTCCGGCGACCGATGGATCGGCATGGAACCCGTCAGCGCCGATATCCCAGGCTCGCTGGACATAGCGGCGGCCGCCAAGTTCGACGATCTCGTTGTAGGAGACGTCCATCACCAGACGCAGCATCGCGACCGGGTCGACCGCGCCGCATTCTCGCGCTGCCGGCGGGTTGCCGCCAACCGGTCCTTCAGGATAATTCTCGCCGGTACGGATCATCACCACGTCGATCTCGGGAAAGGTGCGCAGCAGTTCGCGTAGTCCGGCGCGATAAAGCTGTTGGGTCTTGGGTCGGTTCAAACAGTAGACCGGCCGTTCGCCCCGGACGCCGACTTGCTCACCGTAGAGTTCGGCCACACGCGAGGGGAAGGAGACGACGTCGCCCGAGGTCAGCACGTCGAGGTGGAGCGCCTTGGCACGCTCGATCTCAGTCCGGGCACGCAAGCGGTTTGCTTCAACCCAGGCGCGATCGTCCGGTGCGGAGTAGATCGCCGGGTCGATCCCATCGAAGGTGATCAGCCACGGCCATTGGGTGATCGCCACCGTATTGTAGCCCCACCGGAGTGCCTCTTCGGGAGTCGGGTAGTTTTCGCCGGTGGGACTGGAGACTAGTCGCATCGCGATCGCCGGCTCGGCTTTCAGGTCGAGCGGGCGCTTATAGCTCTCGGGGTTCAGCCGGATCATCTCGACCAGCCGGAACGCGCCGTAGGCCGTCCCACGCACGGATCCGCCCAGTACTGCAATCAACGGCTCGCCGCGATAGGAGAGCCGGACGAGCCGGTAGCCATCCTTCCCAAGCGCTATTGGGGTGAGTTGGCCGTCGGCGACGAGACGCTCGTAGAACGGCACGCCCGGTGCGAGCAACGCGACCGCATAGGGCAGCGGCGATGGCGAATCATCGGCCACGAGGCGCGCCGGAAGGCTGAAGATTTCGGCAAAGGTGCTACGCAGGTCGGTGGTGGCCAACTCGATGGCCGCATCGCTCGACCACGCAGCCGGAATGACGACATCGGTGACTGCAACCGGCGGGTCGGCGCGAACCGGGGCCGGGCGGGAAGGCGGCGCAGCCGGTGTGATGAACCAGGAAAAGGCCATCAGGCCGATCGCGAGGCTCATGACAGGAAGGCTTGGCAGACGCGAGCGTAGCTTCACGGCCAGTTTCTCCCGTGTCGCCTCAACGCCATGCCTGCGCGCCAGATTGAGGCGGAACAACGAGGAGGCGTGCCGGTCATGCGGTGGGCGATTATAGCACGCGAGCAGCCAGACGCCTGCCAGCTACCGCTCCACCGGCAACCACGATCTCCGCGGCGGTCAGGGCCAGCCGATGGCCGATCGCGAGTGCCAACGGGTCTGCGCCACCGAGGCCGGCGGTCAGCAAGCCAGCGAGCACCGCTTCGCGGACACCGAGGCCACTCGGGGTGACGATTGATAGGAAGCCAACCGCCCAGGCAAAGGCGAACCCGCCGACCGCTCCAACCGGCGTTGGGCCGGCCGGACCGCCGAGGGCCACGAGTGCCAGTCCGGCCGGGAGGTTCGGAAGAACATACAGACCCAGCAGCGCCGCCAGACGCTTCGGTTCGAGCACCTGTGGTGGCATCCGGCCGAGCGCCCGGGCAGCACGATGGACAATCCAGCGTTGGACCACCGGATGCAGCGTGAGCAACCCGACGGGCAAGGCCACCACGGCCAACAGATATTCGCGACCGGCCCCGGCGAGCGGCAGCAGGACACCTGCAGCAATGAACGCCCCACCAAGAGTGAGCACCTGCTCGTAGATACTCGCGGTGAGTGTTGCGAGTCCATCTCCGCCCGCGTCACGGGCGAGGGCGGTGCGTCCAGCAAGGTGCCAGATATTGCCGGGCACGTAGCGGGCGACGGTCGAGATAGACCAGACGCGGACGGCCGGCCAGAATGCCAGACCACCACCCAAACCCGCCTGGACCCGCCACCAGGCTGCAGCCAACGACAGCCAATAGAGGACGCCGAACGCGACTGCCGAGACCATCGCCGCCGGAGACATCATTGTTGCTGCGCTGGAGAATTGGTCCCAGTTTCGAACGAGGTAGACGGTCACGAAGAGGAGGACGATCGCCGCGGCGACGGGCCGCCACAGTCGCCGCGCGATTTCGATCACCGCAGGATGATACCGAGAAGTTCGCCGGAAATGGAAGAAGCCCGCCGACCAGAGGTCCGCGCGGGCTCGGGTTGGCGCAGTTGGTGCGCCGGTTGACTTCAACAAGGGACCGCTTCGGCACTCTGAATGCGCATGAACCGTGCGGCTGTTTGTGCCGCTGTTCGAGCTAGATCCGCGCCTCGAACACCCGGTTGAATGGAGTCTCGGTCGCACGGCGCACTCGGCTGAACCCGGCTGCATTCAACACCGCTCGAATTTCGTCGTCGGTGGAGATGGTGCCAAGTCCTTGTCCGCCGGTCGCTACCGCGTTCGGCGTGCAGATCGACGCCGATGCGGCCGAGAAGATACGCCCAACGACGTTGAAGTTGTCTTCGACCTTCTGGCCAGCCATCGGCTCCACGAGCATGACCGTACCATCGGTGGCGAGAGCCTGCCGCGCCCATTGCGCCGCGCGATTCGGATCGCCGAGGTCATGAAAGCAGTCGAAGAATGCGATCAGATCGAACTGCTCGCCCGGATAGTCAGCGGCCGAGGCGGTTTCGAAGATCACCCGGTCGGTGACCCCTGCTTCGATGGCACGGTCGCGCGCCACCTGGATCGAGGCGGCGTGGTTGTCGAACCCGAAATATCGTGACGTGGGGAAAGCCTCGGCCAAGATGATGGTCGATGCTCCGTAACCACAACCGACATCCGCAATCGTCGCGCCCCTCTCCAACTTATCGACCACCCCGTCGAGGGCAGGCAGCCACGACTGTACGAGGTTCGCTCGGTAACCGGGGCGGAAGAACTTCTCGGTTCCTTCGAACAGACCGGGATCGTACTCGCCCCACGGCAACCCGGCGCCAGTGCGGTAGATTTCGTAGAGCCTCGCCTCGGTCTTGACGACCGATGCCATCAGCTGAAAGCCACCAATGACGTTCGCCGGACTGGCCGAGTCGGCGAAAAGCAGCGTTGCCTCAGGGGAAAGGCGGTAGCGCCCGGTCGTCGGGTCATAGTCGAGGTATCCAACTGAGGCCTGGTTGACCAGCCAGGGCCGCAGGTACTTTTCGGCTGCGCCCGTCCGCTCGGCGAGGCTCTCCGCCGTCACCGGTTCGCCATCGGCCATTGCTTGGTAGAGCCCGAGCCGGTCGCCAATCACCACCAACGCATTCGAGATTGTCGCGCCAAAATCGGTGACAACCTGACCGAGGAGTTGGTTGAGCTTGGCCTCGTCAATACGCTGTGCTTGCTGGACCATCGTTCCCTCCATCCGGCCGGTTTGGCCGTGAGACGATGGTGCCAGAGCGCCCGCGGCGTTCCATCGAGAGATCTGCCTGGTTTTGGCGGATGAGGTACGTGATCTCCGGCGACGCGCTACCTGGTTTGGAGATGGAGAGCGGCCCAGGCGGCGATCTGGGTGCGCGCGGAGAAGCCGAGTTTGTTGAGAATATTGCCAACGTGGCCCTCGACGGTTCGCTCAGACAGTACCAGTTCTTCGGCAATCGCTCGGCTGGACTTGCCTTTGGCGATCAGCGTGGCGATTTCCCGCTCGCGACGAGTCAGCCCGCCGAACGCGGCTTTGGCCGCCCGCAGCGGCGTCGTAGGGGCAGGCAAGAGCGGCTGAACCCTTCGCCAGAATGCGGTCCGTTCCAACTCGTCGAGGTTTTCGGCGATCCGTTCGAGAATTGAGCGCGCGCCAGCGCGAGCCGCAGCGGACGCCTCCCGGTTCCCGAGCGCACTATCGGCCTGAGCGAGCGACAGCAGCGCCCGCCATTCGAGGCCCGGCACGTCGAATTGGCGTGCTTCGTCGCGCGCCTGAGCCAACAACGGCTGAGCGCCAGCCGGGTCACCGAGCGCCAGGCGCGCCTTTCCTTCCAGCATCAGGAGCGCCGGGATACGCCCTGACTTGGCAGTCGCTTGCAAGCGCTCGGCGATCGACAGGGCGCGGGCCGGGGCCAAATCCAGTGACCCGAGTGCCGAGCCAAACCAGAGCAATCTCTGCGCAACCGATTCCATGGCAAGATCGGCGAGGAGTTGGTCTTCCAGGCCCGTCGCCTCAGGCGTTCCGCCAAGCGCCTCAAGGAGAACGCCGCCAACGGTGCGGACCCAATAGAGAGACCCCGTCCTCATCGCACGGGCGAATGCCGACCGGAGCAGTTCGCGGGCACGCTCAACGTCGAGAAGATCGAGCGCAATCGCGCCATGTTGGAAGGCGGCATAGGTCTGCCATTCGAGATGCTCGATCTCATCGGCAAGCGCCTCACAGGAGCCAATCAATTCGATACCGCGTGCGTACTCTCCGCGGCGGGCGAATAGACCGGATTGGTGGGCGAGCGCAAAAGCCTCGGCGGCCCGCCAGCCAAGCTGCCGGCTGATCGATAAGGCCCGTTCGATTTCGGATTCGACGTTTGGGTCAAAGGGCGTGATCCAAGGCATAAGGTTCAGGTACTGAGGGGCGCGGAGCGTGCCGATTGAAATGAGGTTCGGCAGCCCTCGCGGATGATCCATCGCTTCGAACAGGGTGATGGCCGCGGACGCCTGGCTCCAGCCGAGCACCGGACTAGCCGAAAGAAAAGCAGCAGTCGCAAGGTAGTCATGGGTTTCGGCCAGCAACCGGCGGTCGTGAAGAGACTCGGCGATCTCGAGCGCCTCTTGGTGCAGCGGAACCGCGATTGCCGGCTGGTCGCGGTTGAGATACCAGTTTGCCATTCGGTTGAGCGAGGCCGCGACCATGGCTGGGTCGTCGAGCCGGCGAGCAATCGCCATCGCCTGCTCGAAATACTCGCCGGCCCGGACATAGTCCCGTCCGGCCCAGGCCATGCCCAGGTCGACCAATGCGTGCCAGTGCCCCGACCAGTCGGTGCCCCGTTTGGCTATTTCGCAGGCACGTTCGAGGTCGGCGATCGCCGAATCGACGGTGCCGGTCATTTCCAGAGCGGCAGCCCGTGACCGTAACAACGCGGCCGGTGGGTCGGTCCCCAATTTCTCGGCGGCTCGTACCGCGAGATTGAAATGGGTGACTGCTGCTACCGGAGCGAACAGCCGAAGAGCCCGTTCGCCCGCCCGCGCGCCCCAATCGAGCACCGCCGGCCATTCTTCAGCTTCGGCGAAGTGATACGCCAAGTCGCCGGCATTCTCGTCGGTTGTCCCGGCCGCCAAGATCGCCGCCGCGACGGTACGATGGAGACCGCGCCGCTCGCGCACGAGCAACCCGCTGTAGACCGCTTCGCGGGTGAGCGCATGTCGAAAAGCAAGACGGTCGGCGGTGTCCTCCACCAACAAGTTCGCACTGATCAGCGGACGCAGCCCTTCGAGGACTCGTGGTTCGTCGCCGCCGCTGAGCGCAACGAGCAACTCGAAGTCGAAGCCGCGACCGGCGACCGCCGCGAGCGAAAGGAGTGTACGCGCCTCGGGGGAAAGTCCGGCAACGCGCTGGCGAAGTCCGTCCTGGACGCTCCGTGGCACTGCGGTTTGAAGGCGGTCGAGGTCCCCACCGGAAAGCGAAGCGACCAGTTCCTCTATGAAGAACGGGATACCGTCGCTGCGTTGAAAGAGCATATGCAACGCGTCGGCTCGGAGCGGCTTGCCACCGGCGAGTCCGCGCAGCACCTTCCCGGTATCGGCCAATGAGAGCCGAGACAATGGAAGGTCGATCCCCAGTCTCTGGCGCTCCAACTCGCCGAGAAAATGACCAAGCCCAACCTCAATTTCGTCGTTACGGTAGGTGACCACGAGGAGTACGCGTCGCTCCATGATGTGCTGCGCGAGGTGCAACAGGACTTCCAAAGACGAATCGTCGCACCAATGCAAGTCCTCGACGGCGATCAGGAGCGGCTCCGGTTCGGCGAGAATCATGGTAGTCAGCGCGTGCGACAACTGACGGCGGTCGCGCTCGCGGTCGGTCTCGGCAGGAACGGGACCAAGTTCGGGGAGCAGTCGGGGGAGTTCGGCTGCCAGATCGCCGACCATAAGGCGCAGTGCGCTGAGGGTTCGACCACCGACAAGTTGGCGGACAGCGTCAACGAGCGGCGCGTACGGTATCTGACGGTCGGTTTCGGAACAGTTCAGTTCGACGATTCGCCAATCGTCCGCCCGTTCGATCGTTTCGCGAACGAGCCGGGTCTTGCCAATCCCCGGTTCGCCCGCGATCGCGATCACATGGCCCTGGCCGGCCGCGGCGCGCTCCAGCCCAGAGGCAAGTTCCGTCTGTTCCCGCTCGCGACCGACAATCAGCGGGCTTACCCCAGGACGTTGGTAGCGCTCACGTCGCGCAGAGGGCATACCGTCACCCCCGCGCACAGTATACCAGTGAGCCAGACGCCCGAGGGTTGAGGGCTGCGTCGCAAGATCCCGCCCCTGGGTTCGATGCCGGCCAATGTCCTGCGCGTACCGCCGGGCGCGGTTTCGCGCCTTCGCTCTAGGCGGCGACGCGCCGCCAGCGGGTGAGCATCGCGATGGTTGCGACCACGAGCACCAGACTGCTGGCAAACAGGAAGGTCGACATCGTTCCGTAGGCGTCGGCAAGGACGCCCGCGATACCGGGGGCGATCCCGGCCACCGCGGTGGCAATTCCAAACACCAAGGCGACCGTTGTCGCCTGGACGCTGCCATGGACGAGGTCAATCGCGGAGGCCAGAAAAATCGCCATCAGGGAGTACATGAACGCGCCCATCAACGCCACCACGGCAAGGAAGGGCGCGCCGGCTGGAACGACCGCCAACGCGGCATAGGCCAGCCCGAGGACCATCAACGCTGGCACCAGCACCCGCTTTCGGCCCCAACGGTCCGAGAGCCAGCCCATCACCGGCTGCGACCCGATCCCGACGGCCTGAGCAAGGGCGAGATACATCCCGACCGTCGCCGTCGAGACGCCGACCTCCTCGCGCAGGTAGATCGGTAGGAAGGTCTGGATGACGCTCTGGCCACCCGCAAAGCCGCCGGCAAACAGCAGCACCAAGAGGAGGCGTCCGTTCGAGAGCAAGCGCCGCACGTCGACCAGATATCCCCGCAGGCCGAACGGCGACCCTGGGGCCGCCGGCACCGTTCTCAAGACCAGCCAGATCACCAGTCCGCAGAAGAGTGCCGGCAGCAGGCTGGCCTGGAGCAACGCCGCCCACCCGAAGCTGAGGAGTAAGAACCCGGTGACCAACGGTCCAAGGGCTTCGCCGACTGACCCACCCGCGCCGTGTAACGAGATGGCCAGTCCGCGCCGTCGGACGAACAACTGCGAAATTGCGCCGATCGCCGCCGGATGCCAGAAGGAGATCACCGACGCCAAGAGCGCCGCGGCAGCCACCGCCATGCCGTAGCTCGTGCTCGATCCGAGAAGATAGGCAAACAGGCCAATCCCGGCGAGCGATAGGCCGAGGATTTCGGCCCGTCGCTCGGGGAAGCGGTCGGCCACAAAGCCGGCCGGCAGGTTCGACACCCCGCCGGAAAGGTTTCGTGCTGTCGACAGCACACCGACCTGGGCATTGGTAAGATCCAACCCGGCCTTCAACTCCGGAAGGATGATGAAAAGACCGGCGGCGAAGAAGTGTTTGATGCCGTGGCCGACTATCGTCGTGGCAAGGAGCACCCGACGCTGACGCTCGTGAGAGGTGCTCAGGCTGGAGGTGGGTGAGGCGGCTACGGACATCGGCGCTCCCAACTAGACTCGTGCGGGCCAGTCTACCAGACCGAGCTACCAGCCGAGGCTTGCCCCGGCGGCGGCCGCTGTGGCCATGAACGCAGTGTTGGAGTTCGGCCCGATCGAGGCCGCCTGCGATGTCGAGCGGATGGCGGTAATCCTCTCCGCCCGGGCGCGACCCCTGGACCGTTATGATGAACCCCTGATCCTGCGGCGAAGGCTGGTTGACCGGGAGGAATGATCGGTGGAATTCAGCCAGGGCATCCCGAGTATCGACCTCTGGGTCAAGCGAGCCACCGCTGATGTTCCCAACGATGGCAGGTACCACGTCGTCCAACATGGCGGGATCGTTGCTTCGTTTCGCCAGAAGGCGGCGGCTCTCGCAAAATACCAGGCGCTGCGAGCCGAGTCCGGTTACATGCCGCCTCAGAAGAACGATCCGACCCGAGACGAAATGCTACGTCGCGAGGACATCGCTCGCGACCTCGATCGCGGTTTTGACTACTGGAACTCGGCGTTTGGCCATCGTTCCGGTGGAAAAGGGCGCAACCGGTAGGCTACCAATACTCGCCGCGTAGCCGAACCAACCAGATCTGGCCGTCCTCGCCAGACCCCCCGTCTTCGCGGCCACCGGCGATCCGAAGGGGCAATTTGGGGCCGGGCCGATTGTTGTCAAGCGGCTCGTGAATACTCAAGTAGACGTCAACCCACGGCTGGCCTGCGAGGGCGACGCGCGGCGCCTCCACCATGATGATCCCGTCACCCCAACGGGTCATTGGGTGCCAGAGCGTCGCCGGCCACCAATATTCCGCGCTGGTCTGCTCGCCATTCGCCACCGCGGTCACGCCGACCAGATAGTCCTTTGGAATGCGGCCGTTCGCCCGAAAGAACAGTTGGATCTTCGCCCCACCGTCCTTCTGGTGAAGCACCTCACCCGGCGATAGCGAGAACCCCAAGAACTGAAGAGAATCGCCAAAGGTTGCTTCAATCTTCCGATCGATGTTCGGCTGGCGATCGAGACTGGTGAAGCTAAAGAACTCGGGTGGGAGCGGCCGGTTTGGCTCGCCACGCTTGATCAGAAGGTAACCGTCTTGGGCCGCGACCCAGCCCCATTCGCCGCCATTCAACAACCCGGAGACCCGCCAGTGGAGCGCCGCATAATCGAGCGGGTGTGGGGAGGCGGTTACGTCGACCAGCACGTACTCGGCATCAGCCAAGTCGGGGAAAAGATAAAGCCGCTGGCGTTGGCTTACGTGCGGGTTGAGCGTCGTTCCTGCCGAGACCGATGAATCGGGTGGGATCAAGGCGACGATCTGACTGAGGAGACGGTGATGGTCCGTCACCTGGGGGAAGTTATCGGCCAGCAGCAAAACGACTGAGTTGTAGTAACTGAAGACTGACAGCAGTAGCACCGCGCCGGACATCGTATAGACGAACGGCTGAACCAGTCGAACCGAAAGCCGGGCAATCAGGCTCGCCAGCAGCGCCAGGCCGTCGATACTGGCGATGATGATGAACGGCACGATCACCGCCGAATAGTGCGACCCGCCGCTATACATCGCCTCGAACGAGCTAAGCAGATTGATGGTGAGATCCGGCAATGCTGGCAGGAGCGCAAGTGGGGAGAGCCAGGCAAGAAAGGCAACCGGCGAGAACAACTGCCGAAGGTAGAGCAGTTTGTCCGGGAAGGACTTGGCGGGGAACGCCTTACCCGGGTCGGTGATCAACGTCCCGATCACCTCAAGCGGGCTGGATCCAAGCTGATCGTAGCGGCTGAGGTAGGGCGAGGCGCGCGTCGGGTTGTTTGCCGGCAATACCACCAGAAACGCAACCAGGAACCAGGCGCCGGCGACTGCGAAGACCGGCCAACCGATGAACGGCTTCCGCTTGACGAAGACGATATAGAGGCTCAGCATCGCAATGCTGAGCGGTACCTGCTCCTTGGTCATCATCGCCAGGATGGCAAAGACCACAAAGCCGACATAGCGGTCCTTGTGGAGGAAGTAGAAGGCAAACAGCAGAAACGAGCTGGCCAGCGAAACCGGATGGAAGTCGCTCAGGTTCGCCGCTTCCAGTTCCGGCGACAGCAGGTAGGCTGAGGCAAACGTAATGGCTGCAAAATCGTTGCGGAGTTTGTCGCGTGCCAGCCAGAAGACCGGAAGCGCTCCCAGCGAAATGACGATGGCCTGGATCACCAGCAACGTCTCGGGTCCGCTAAAGAGCCGGTAGACTTGGGCGATTGGGAGCAGAATCGGCTCGACGTGGGCCGCCAGGCGCGTTCGGCCGCCTTCCCAGTTCGAGAACTCGAACGGTCGTCCGTTCGCGGTATTCCAGACCGCCTGATCCATATTGCCGAGGTCGAACGCGTGGGTCTTGTGGCTTTGGTGTTGGAGGATCGAGAGCTGAGCGAATGTAAAGGCATAGATCGCTATGATGAAATAGGTCAACCGTTGGACCAGTTTGGTGTGGGTCAGCGCAAACAGCGCACGCGGCACCGTTCGTGGTCCGGCCGGGCGGACCTCGCCCCGGCTACCACGCCAGCCAACCTGGCCGAACGCATCAGGCACGTCGTCCCACCACAATCGTCCAGGGGAAGCGCAACACCACTTGGTCGATCGCTAGCCAGCCACCGACCTTCTGGACAAAGGCAGCGGCGGTCCACCATTGGACGTGCTCGGGGTCGTCTCCCCACGTCGATAGATTCTTCAGCCTCGCGAGGTTCGCTCCGGCGAAAAACGGCTGGTTTGGTGTGCTGACAATCACCGGGCCGCGAGTGACCCGCCGCAGTTCGCGAAAGGTCAGATCGGGTGCATGGAGGTGCTCCAGCACTTCCAAACAGATCGCGAGGTCGGTCGATCGGTCGCGCACCGGTAATCGTGCGGCATCGCAGCGTGCCAGTCGGCCGCCGGCCGCGCTTGTTGCGGCGGCCCGCAGCGCGTCGCCGCTGCCGTCCAACCCGCTGACCGTCAGGCGCGGGTGCCGTGCTACAAGGTAATTGGCGACAAATCCCTCGCCGCAGCCGACGTCCAGGATCGTCCCACCCTGTGGCAGGATTTCGGCAACGAGGTCGGAAACCGTCGCGTGGAACCGGTCGAGCAGCCAACGTTGGAGCGGATTTCCACTGGTATGCTTCAGAAGATTTCGGCTCGGGCCGGGTGCGACGGTCACGGTCTCAGCAAAGGGCGGCGGGGACGGCGAGCCGCCGGGCGATGGCGCGGACGCGCCGGCCAGACGACTTCGTAGCGGTGATCGAGCACATGTCCGCGACCGTCCCGATTGGCGAGGTCAGCCAAGAGCCCGATCCCGAAGAACTGCAGACCCATCACCATCAGCAGCACGCCCAGCAGCAGCAGCGGGCGGTCACCAATCGTCTGGCCGGCGAACAGCTTCAAGGCGGTCAAGTAGAGGTTGATTACCAACCCCACCCCAAACCCGGCCAACCCGATCGAACCAAACAGGTGCATCGGCTTGCGGTTGAAGCGTGTGATAAATAGGACCGTCGTCAGGTCCAGCATCCCGGACAAGAAGCGTCTTGCGCCGAACTTCGACCGGCCGAAGCGTCGGGGTCGGTGCTCGACCGGCCGCTCGCCGATCCGGAATCCCTTCCAGTAGGCAAGCGCCGGGATGAAGCGGTGGAGTTCGCCATAGAGATCCAGCCGAAGGATCAACTCACGCCGATAGGCCTTGAAGCCACAATTGAAGTCGTGCAGCCGTGGTCGCACGCCAGTCGCCCAGACCGTGACGGCATTGAACAGGCGTGACGGCGCTGTCTTGGTAAGGGGGTCGTGGCGAATGACCTTCCAGCCGGAGACGAGATCGCAGCCGTCTTCGATGTCGCGGATAAACTCGGGGATATGCTTGGGGTCGTCCTGAAGGTCGGCATCGAGGGTAATGACGATCTCGCCGCTGCTCTCATGGAAGCCGGCCGCAAGCGCCGCCGACTTGCCAACATTGCGCCCGAAACGGACGAGGCGGACATCCGGGTCGGCCTCGGCAAGTTGGAGAAGCGTTCGCCAGGAACCGTCAGTACTACCGTCGTCGACGAAGATGATTTCGTGGGGCTGGCCATCGATCCCCTGTTTGATCTCGCTATGCAAGATCGCCAGGCTCTCCTGTTCGTTGTAAACCGGGACCACCATCGAGACGCGAGGATGCCGTTCTGTCATTTCCAGCTCTCGCCGGATGATAGGAGGGCGTCTTCGCTGCGTCAACGGCTACGCGCCGTCGGTCCCCCGCTTTTCGCTAGGCGCTCACCTCGATGATCATCATCAGCCCTCCTCCGCCATCCACCTCGACGTTGTCATTCATCGTGTGGTGGGCGATGTGGCAATGGACCAGCCACTTACCCGGCGCGCGGGCGACGAACTCGACGTCGTAGCGCTCCCCCGGACCGACGAGCACGGTGTCCTTCACCCAACGAGCGCTCTCAGGGAGCGGGTTGCCGTCGGTGGCGACGATGGTGAAGGGCTGACCGTGAAGGTGCATCGGATGGACAAACTGGCCGGCATTGACGAAGCGAAGCCGGATGCGCTGACCTACCTTGGCCTTGATTGGCTCGACCTCCGGCCAACTCTTGCCGTTGATCGTGAAGTAGTTTGGCTCCATCCCGGCCATCGGCATCGAGGGCACATTGCCTGCCGCCGTCACCGTCCATTCACCGAGGATCAGCAAGGCATCATGGTCTGGTTTGCGCTCGGTGGGGTCTTCAATCAGCAGCCCGCCGTAGAGCCCGAGCGACTGCTGGCGGTCCGGCTCGAAATGGGAGTGATACCAATACGAGCCTGGCGTCTCGGGTACGGTCCACTCGTAGGTGTAGGTTTGGCCAGGCTGGATTGGCGGCTGGGTGACCCTCGCTGCGCCGTCCTGATCGTTTGGGACCTGAACACCGTGCCAATGGACACTGGTTGGCTCCGGAAGCTCGTTGGTCACCACGACCCGAATCCGCTCGCCCGGCCGTACTCGGATCAACGGCCCCGGGGTCATCTGATTGAATGCGTACGCCCCGATCGGCACGGTTGGCAGGATGCTCCACCGCACAATCGACGCGGTCAGGCGGAATTCGCGTACGCCATCAACCGACCTCGACGTGAGTTCTTCGTTCCCGCGGGCAAAGGGCGGCGCAGACGGCTTGCCTGAGACATTCACCGGTCCCATGTGATTGTCGGTTCCGCCGATGCCATGATCATGGCCGTCGCTCGAGGACGCCTCGGGTGGTCCGGCAGGTCGGGCAGCCGTTCCGGAAAGCTGCAGGCCAACGAGGATGCCGCCAAGAAGCAGGACCGCACCCAGCAGGATCGCCAGCAGCACGACTACAAGATTCGAACGGCTCGGCGAAGCGCCGACCGGAAGCTTCATCCGTTGGGTGGTTCCCAACCCTCCTGGTGCGTCAGCGGACATTGACGCCTCCAAAACTCGCCCGATACGACTTGCCCTGCCACTGCAGGTCGGCGGTCAGGGTATGTTCACCGGTCATACCGGCCGGCTTGAGGGTCGCGCTCCAGACACCGTTGCCCTTCGGCTCGGCGGTCGCCACGTTCGACGACATCGAATGACCACGAGACTCCAGCGTCACCACCATCCGGCCATCGGACACCGGTTGGCCTTGGGGATCTGCCACGGTGATCTCGACGGTGGTGGTCTGGCTAGATTGTGGTGGCGCCGGGTTCAGAATGGCTTGAAACTTGACACCGTCGACCGTCTGGACCAACGGCTCGGCCCCTGCGCCGGCTGGGGCGGAGGGCGTGGCCGATGTGCAACCGGCCAGCGCCACGACCAAGGGGAGTATCAGTCTGGCAAGCTTGCTCAAGGGTCCACCCCGTTCGGCTTGATGAAACGAGGAACGAAGGGCTCAAAGCCAGAGTTCCGATTTCACGCGCCACTGTGACGACGATCACCGGCTATCAGGCCGGCAGGCTCGCCAGGAGGCGTTCGCACGCCGTCTCGCAGTGTGCGCAGGCGTTGGAACAGACGGCGCAATGTTCCATCCCATGCCCAGCATGCCGTTGGCACTCATCCCCACAGGCTCGGCAAGCCTCGCGGCACAACCGCACCAACTCGCGCAACAGCGCCATGTCGGGCTCGAGTTGGCGCGTCAGGATCCTTCCGGTGGCATCGCAGATGTCCGCGCAGTCGAGGTTGATCCGGATGCAGCGGCGTAGGTCTTCGGCAGTCTCCTCGGCCAGACAGGCGTCGGCGCAGGCGGTGCACGCGTGAGCACAGTCGAAACAGGCGCGAATGCACTCGACTACGGCCGATCGGTCGAACGGCAGCGGCCGGGGATGAGTTTCCAGCATCGCCTGGACGTGCGTCATGAACCCCTCCCTTGCTTGGCCGCTACCGGCCGCTACTCAGTCAAGTAGGCGCTGTCGAGATTCCAAAGCCCCGGACCGGGGATGTTCAGATCCTTTACCTTGGTCGAGGAGAAGATGATTGTCGGCACGGCGATCAGGTAGAGATAGGTAAGCTCTTCGACGTAGGCTCGGTTGGCCGCACGACCCAATTCGCCACGTTTGGTCGCATCCGGCTCGGCAAAGGCGAGGGTCATCAACCGATCAAACTCCGGCACGCACCAGAAGACAGCCTCCGCTGGCCGGTTACAGGTGACCGTCGCCATCGATCCCGAAAACGTCCCGTTGATATCGCCCATGTTGGTGATCAGCATCTCGTTCCGGGTCTTGCCCCCACGAGCATTGAGGACGTCGATGTAGGTCGCCACATCCATGCTGTTGAGCCCGACCTCGACGCCCACCTGGCGGAGCGCGTCTTGGGTGGCAAGGAGCAACTGCGGCGAGAAGAACGCCGGGTTGGAGTCAATCCCGCCGGGTATCTTGAAGCCGTTGGGGTAGCCAGCTTCGGCAAGCAGGGCTTTGGCTCTTGCGGGGTCATAGGGGATCGGCTTGATCGCCGTATCCCAGATCATGCTACCCGGCAGCCCGAGTTGCCCAACCGGCTGGGCAAACCCTTGGAACAGCGACTTGGCGATCGATTCCTTGTCGACCGCGTAATTCAGCGCCTGCCGGACGCGCTTGTCCTTGAGCGGCGATCCGTTCCTCTCGATGGTGTTCTTGTCGAACAGGATCGAATGCTGAGCGCTCAACGTGGCATGGACGGGGAGCCCTTCGGCCTTGACCTTCTGGGCCTGGTCGGCATTGAACGAACTCCAGACGATATCGATCTCGCCGGTGCGAATCCCGGCCAATTGGATCGAAGGCTCGACCAATTGGCGAAATTGGATCTCGGTCGCGTTCGGCTTGCGGAAGGGATGGGTGTAGTTTGTCCGCAACCGGTAGGTCATTCGGTCGTCACGTTTGAACTCGGCGAGTTCGTACGGCCCGCTGCCGACCGGTTTGAGCAAGAATGCGTCGGACCCAACCGACTCATAGTACGCCTTCGGCAAGATCCACAGCCCGAACCCGCTATTGGGGATCGTCACATCTGGTTGACGGAGGAGGATATCGACCGTCGTGTCGTTGACGAGCTTGGCCCCGACCATATTCGGTATCGCGAGCGCAGGCGACAGCCGATTGGTCACATAGTGATTGATCGTCCATTCGACGTCGGCGGCTGTCAGCTTGTCGCCATTCGAGAAGGTCATATCCTGGCGAATGGTGAAGCGCCAAGCCTTGCCGTCCGGCTGAAGCTCCCATTTTGTCGCGACCGACGGTTGTACCGCGAACTTGGAGTCGAGCTGGGTAAGCGGGTCGAACTGGTTCCAATAGATCGACCAGCCGGAGGCCGATCGTTCGGGAGACGGATTGGAGACCAACGCGGAAGCGGCGACCCTCAGCACCTGGGAAGCGGCTCGCTTCGCAGCCGTCGGCTGTGCCGGCGCTGCTGGTTGGGCAGGCGCTGCCGGTGAGCAGGCAACTGCGCCGAGCAGAACGATGAGTGCGAGCGTCTGAAATGGGCGTGGCATGATGTCCCCTGCTGTTATTTCGATACGCGCGTGGCTGCACGCCTGAAAAAGCGGGGATGGACATTTCCAGGCTGCAGACTAGTAGGCCGACCGGCCGATTACCAACGGGCGTGTGAGACGTTTTTCCTCGAGTGGGCGGCCGTTGACCAGGTGCTCCTCGACGAAGCGAGGAATATCGGCGACGGTGAGCCCCTCGTACCAGATACCGTCCGGATAGACGACGAGAACCGGTCCGGTGGCGTCTGGCTGGTTGCAGGTCATGATCGTCGTCTTGACCGACCTCGCCAGACCGCGCCGGACCAATTCCTTCCGCAGAGCACTTCGAAATTCGGTTGCGCCAGCCGCCTCGCAGCCGCAGAACCATCCGGCCTCGTCACAGGCGAGGATGTGATAGCGGAGGTCACCCAGCAGCCGATCAGCCACTGACGGCCGCCGGCGCCGATACCTCGCGCCAAATCAACCGTTCTACCGGCTGGCCAGCAACCAGATGCGAATCGACGATTTCGTCGACGTCGTCGAGCGTCACCCGGCCGTACCAGACGCCGTCCGGATAGACCATGACGATCGGCCCGGCGATGTGTTGAGCGAGACAGGCGTTTGGCGAGAGCAGGACCTCTCCCAGTTCGCGCTCGGCCAGTAGTTCCTGGAACCGTTCGTACAGTTCGCCGCCACCGATCTCGCCGCAATGAAGGCCGATGTGGCCGTTGGCATGAGCGGGCTGTGCCTTCATCCGCGCCTGCTCTTCTTCGGGCGAGAGGTGCATCGCATGGCTTCGATGCTCGGTTCTCACCCGTTCCCAATGGCAGCCGTACCCGGTCGTGCAAACGAAGACGTGACGCATGCTTCCTCCCGATTGATTCAGGCGATGGCGTACTGCTCCGGATCGCGTTCGAAGGCCCGCTTGCAGGCCGGGGCGCAAAAGTAAATGGTGCGTCCGTTATGAACCACCGACCACTTGGCGGTCGCCGGGTCGACGTCCATCAGACAGACCGGGTCGATCCGTTCGAGGCCGCCACCGTCGTCCTCGACGACAACCAAGGGAACGAAGGCATCAGAAGGCGGCGGCAAGAAGCGTTCGTAGACGTGCTCGCGCAGCGTTTCCGGCGGCGGTAAGACCGCCTCGGCGGCGAGCATCGCCTCGATGTAATCAAAGATAGCCGGGATGAGGGCGTCGTCGTTGAGATCCTTGAACCAGATCGATCGCCCGAGGATCACCAGCAGGGCGTTGTTTCCCGCGGCGCAGGGACCGAGACAGCCGGTGAAGGTCAAGTGGACCCGATTGGCAAACCGGCGGGCATTCCACTCCTGGTCGTAGCGGTCCATTGGCACCGGCGGCCTTCCCTTTTCGGTATGACCGCAGCAGCAGTTCTGGACCGCGCAAACGAGCAAATTCCCTTGCACCTGGACGATGCGAAAATCCTCGCCACGGGCACGAACCTTGGTCGTCTTAATTGCTCGCCGTGGTGTTCCAACCAGCGGCAGTCCAGTCTCAGCGGTCACAGCAGCCCTCGCGTTCGGTGCTTCCTCAACGGCGAGGAGGGAGCGGGGTGGACTTGCCTCCTCGCTCCCTACCAACGTCCTACTTTACGCCGGCGTGACCGCCTCGACCGGATAATCCTCTTCGGCGAGGACATCCCGAACTCGGTCAAGCGTCAGCTTACCCTCGTCGAAGCTGAGCCGAACCGTCTTGGCCGGAATATCGACCTTGACCAACTGGACACCGTCTTCGGCGGTGAGCGCGTTGGTGATCGCGCGCTCGCAATGCTCACAGGAGATGCCAGGAACCGATAGAACTACGGTAGACACGAGTTATTCCCTCCGCGGACACCTCGGCGGCATCCGACGACGCCTAACTATACAGCCCTCGGACAAATTGGGAAACCCCCTCCCGTGGGGGATGGGATTGACGCTCGTCGTTCCTCGGCGTATACTCTGGTATCCCCCCCGGAGGGGGATGGGGTACGCACCATGAAGCCTGAGTTGAAGAGCAACGCCACCCGCCGTATCGCCTCGATCGAGGGGCACCTTGGCGCAGTCCGTCGGATGATCGATCAGGATGAGTACTGTGTCGACATCCTCAAGCAGACCTACGCCATCCGCCGCGCCATCGAGAAGCTGGAAACCCAGTTGCTCGACAACCATCTGCATACTTGCGTGGTATCCGGCATCGTCGAAGGTCGCAGCGACGCTGTCGTCGACGAGCTCATCGAGCTCTACGCCCTGAATGCGAAGTGAGAACAGTATGACCACACAATCCCACCCGGCCGCCCCGACCCCTCAGCAGACAAGCCTTGCCGTCACCGGCATGACCTGTGCCGCTTGCGTCAACCGAATTGAGAAAGCGCTCAAGAAAGTCGATGGCGTCAGCACCGCCAGCGTCAATCTGGCAACAGAGCGAGCCGCGGTTTCTTTTGATCCGTCGCTCGTGTCGCTGGACCAACTCAAGGCCGCCGTCGAGAAAGCTGGCTACGGCGTCCGCGATGAGACGGCCGAATTGACGCTCAGTGTCCAGGGAATGACCTGTGCCGCCTGCGTCAATCGAATCGAGAAGGCGCTCAAAAAGGTCGATGGCGTCAGCACCGCTAGCGTCAACCTTGCCACCGAAAAGGCGACCGTCCGTTTTCAGCCCGCTCAGACTGGCCGAGAGGCGTTTGTTTCCGCCATCGAGAAGGCTGGCTACAGCGTCGCAGCGGAAGTCGCGCCGGTTGCCGGCGAGGCGCCGGTCGACGAGGAAAGTCGACGCCGCGACCGCGAACTGCGCGTCATGGCGATCCAGTTTGGCGTGTCGTTCGCCACGGCGATCACCTTGATGGCGGTAATGTTCGGCCCGCACTGGTTCTACCTGCCATGGTGGCCGTGGTCGATGGAAGATACCTTCCTCTTCCAATTCTTTTTGGCAACACCGGTGATGTTCTGGGCCGGCTGGCGCTTCTATGTCAGCGCGTTCCGGGCGGGGATCCACCGCGAAGTCAATATGAATACCCTCGTCGCAATTGGCACAATCGCCGCCTGGGCCTACAGCGTCTATGTCACCTTTTTCACCAACGCTATTCACCAGGCCGGCCTGATGGCCGAAGTCTATTTTGACAGCGGCGTCACGATCATCTCGCTGATCTTGCTCGGCAAATACCTTGAGACGCGCGCCAAAGGGCAGACCGCCGGTGCAATCAAGCGACTGCTCGGTCTGCAGGCTCGCACCGCCCGGGTGCTGCGTGATGGTCAAGAAATCGACCTGCCTATCGCAGAAGTGCGCGTCGGCGACCTCGTCCGAGTGCGACCGGGCGAGAAGGTGCCGGTCGATGGTCAAGTGATTGACGGCCGCAGTTCGATCGACGAGTCGATGCTGACCGGCGAGAGTATTCCGGTCGAAAAGGGCGCCGGCGACGCCGTGATCGGCGCGACGCTCAATACCACCGGGAGTTTTACCTTCCGGGCAACCAAGGTCGGCGGCGATACGACACTCGCCCAGATCGTCAAGCTCGTTGAGCAGGCCCAGGGGTCCAAAGCGCCGATCCAGAAACTCGCCGACGTCTTCGTTGGCTACTTCGTTCCGATCGTCCTTGGCATCGCTGCGGTTGTCTTTGGCTTGTGGTATTTCCTCGGTCCACAGCCCAGTTTCACCCTCGCCCTGGTAGCCACGGTATCGGTGCTCATCATTGCCTGCCCCTGTGCGATGGGGCTGGCGACGCCGACCGCCATCATGGTTAGCACCGGCAAGGGTGCTGAGCACGGTGTCCTCATCCGTGGCGGCGAGGCACTCGAAACGGCGCACAAGGTGACCGCGATCGTGCTGGATAAGACCGGCACGCTCACCCGCGGCAAGCCGTCGGTAACCGATATCGTTCCTGCTGCCGGTCAGACTGCCGACGAGGTGCTTCGCCTCGCGGCGGTCGCCGAACTTGGCAGCGAGCATCCCCTGGCCCAAGCAATCGTCGACCGGGCCCGCGAGCAGTCGCTCGACCTGATGGCCGACGTCGAGGACTTCGAGGCGATTTCTGGCCGGGGCGTCACCGTTCGGGTCGAAGGCGCACCGGTGTTGTTGGGAAATCAGGCACTCCTGAACGAGCAGGGGATTTCCGTCGCCGATCTCGAATCGGCATGGACCTCGCTCGCCGAGGCCGGTAAGACCCCGGTTTATCTCGCGGTTGACGGCCAGGTCGCCGGCGTCATCGCAATCGCCGATACCGCCAAGCCCGAGGCGCGCGAGGCGGTCGCCGAGCTTTCGGCACTCGGTCTCGATGTCTGGATGCTGACCGGCGACAACCGGCTTACCGCCGCGGCGGTCGCAAAAGAGCTTGGGATCGCCAACGTCCTCAGCGAGGTGTTGCCGGGCGAGAAAGCCGACAAGGTGATCGCCCTCCAGCAGGCGGGTAAAGTTGTCGCTATGGTAGGCGACGGGATCAACGATGCCCCGGCGCTCGCCCAGGCCGACCTCGGTATCGCGATTGGCACCGGCACCGACGTGGCGATTGAGGCGAGCGACGTCACCCTCGTCGGCGGCGACCTGCGCGGCGTGGTGACGGCGATCGCGCTCAGCCGCAAGACGATCGGGATCATCAAGAGCAACCTGTTCTGGGCGTTTGCCTACAACATCGTCCTGATCCCGGTAGCGGCGGGGATCCTCTTCCCCTTCACCGGCGCGATGCTCAACCCCGGCCTCGCAGCGGCGGCAATGGCGCTCTCAAGCGTCTCGGTGGTGACCAATTCGTTGCGGCTGCGCGGCTTCCGGCCGCCAAAGAGCGCCGCCGAACTGCGCAACCCGTCGCCGATCGCTCGGGTGCGTGAATATGGCTACCTGGTTGGCCTCGCGGCGATGGCGCTTGGTCTGGCGGGCGGAGGGTTCGCCCTCGCCAGGAGCGCCGAGGCGTCCGCCAAGGAGATCGTCATCGAAGCGAACCGAACCGACGATCCAGCGCGGCCGTATGCCTTCTCACCGAGCGAACTGCATCTGCACGTCAACGAAGGTGAGTTGATCCGGATCGTGTTCCGCAACAACGACCGACAGTTTCACGATTGGGAACTGGAGGGCGTGCCGAATGCCCACGTCGGCGCACGGGGTGGGCAGACGGTGGTTTGGACCTTCCGGGCTCGGGGGGCCGGCACCTTCGAGGCGATCTGTACCGTCCCCCTCCATGCCGAGCTTGGGATGGAGCAGCACGTCGAGATCGCGCCGCGCTCAGCAGAATAGGTTCTGCCGATGCTGTCGCGGGTAGTTGGCCTCGGCCTGGCTGTTGTATTGGGCTCACTTGGCTGCGCCGCCGAGCCTCGATCGTCGGCGCCGCCTGCGATCCAGACGGCGGTCGCCCGTCCGGTTCCAACGGAACTCACCGCCGGCGCAACGCTCTTCGCTGAGCAATGCGCTGGCTGCCACGGCGAGAGCGGCCTGGGAACCACCAAGGGCCCGACCTTCCTCTCGTCGATTTATGTTCCAAGCCACCACGCAGACGCCGCCTTCCAAGCTGCCGTCCTGCGTGGAGTGGTACCCCATCACCACAACTTCGGACCAATGCCGCCGGTTCCCGGCCTCTCCACCGAGCAGGTTACGTCAATCACGCGGTACGTCCGATGGTTGCAGCAACAAGCAGGAGTGCGATGAGTAAAGTACAAGGGTATGTCGACGACGCGCTGACCGCCTTCGAACGGCTCTGCGTCGCGATTGAAGAAGCCAATCCGGCGCACTGGCAAATCCGGGAACCGGACGGGTGGAGCCTCAAGCTCCTTGCCTCGCACGTCGTGCAGCATACCCGGTTCCACGCCCAACTTATCCGTCACGCCGTCAACGAGCCGCTGGACGAGCCAGACACCTGGACAGGGCCACGGGATGCCGCCCTCGAGACCGGTCCTGCCGCGACCGCCGAGTTCATGCGAGCGGACCACGCCATTCACGTGCCATACTTGCGAACGTTGACCGACGATCAACTCGGCTATAAGGTCGAGACCAAGATCGGCGTGCTGTCGGTCGAGTATCTCGTCCGTCGGCTCAGTTCACATGTGCGCCAGCACACCCGCCAGGCGATGCGAATCCGCGAGGCGGCCGAGCAAGCGCCCAACGAACAACCAGAAACATTCGAGGAGGAGACCATGGAGAAAGATCCCGTTTGCGGAATGGACGTCGACCCGAAGACGGCCGCAGCGAGCTACGAGTACCAGGGAAAGACCTACTACTTCTGCGCCCCGGGCTGCAAGAAGGCCTTCCAAGCCAACCCCGAGCAGTACCTCACCAAGTAACGCCCGCTTCACCGCACCCAAGCGGCGTGACAGCCTTCCTGCGCTGACCGGCCAACGCCACCGGCGTCTTGGTTCGGCACACCCGACCCACCGCGGGTCGGGGCCGCCGGGAAGGTTGCCACGTTCAAGCGGTTGGCGCTGGTATGTCTCGAAGGCTGAGAGGGCCATCGCTCCGCTCCTGGCGGGCGATCCGTGGATTTACCATCCAAGACGATACGAACCCCAGCGGGGCAATTCCGCGCCGCGGAGATCGACCGCTCTCCCGTCCTGAGCACCAGGTGCTCCGTCCGCTGGCAAGGGGTGATTTTTGCCAGTTGCCGGAGATGCTACTCGCGGTGAGCGAGACGATAGAGGTAGTAATACTTCCCGACAAGGCGGACGTAGCTTGCCGTCTCGCGGTAGGTAATCCGTTCGACAAACAGGTCTGAGTCGACCGTTGGACCGCCGCCGGTCCATTGCGGGATCGCGCCAGGGCCGGCGTTGTAGGCGCCCATCGCAAGATAGGCGTTCCCAGAGAAGCGCTTAAGCTGTTCGGCAAGGTAGAACGCGCCAAACTCGATTGCCGTCTCAGGGCGGTAGAGGTCGGCGACCGCGAAGTCGCGCTGACCAAGATTGCGCGCGATCCCCTCGGCGGTCGAGGGCATGACCTGGGTCAGTCCGCGGGCGTCGGCAACCGAGCGGGCATAGCGATCGTACGCGCTTTCCTGCCGCATCAAAGCCATCAGCAACGCCGGGTCGACCCCATGGCGGCGCGTCGAGTCTTCCACCAACGCCCGGTAGGGCGTCGGCATGACGAGTTGCAAGAGTTCGCGCGGGGCGTCCGCCAGGGATCGGCTTGGCGAGATCGCAACAAGTTGTTCACCAGCGTAGGCGGTTGCGCGAGCTAAATCTCGTTCGTCGAGCCAAAGGGCCAACTGGTAGAGCGAAATCGGGTCGGTCCGAAGCTGCACGGCCAGGTCTCGAAACTCCTCGATGGCGTCGCGATAGAACCCGGAGCGCAATAACTCGTCGCCCCGTCGGAACCCCGGAGCGGCCAGCAAAGCGGGTCCGGGACGGCGCAAGTCGACCGTGACGGTAACGGTGGCGAGTGCGCCGACCCAGCGATCGAGGGCCGCCAGATCGGCGGGGTCATCAGGCTGGAAGGCTGCGCCAACGGGTACGAGCGCTTGGGGAGCCTGTTCGCCATTGCGCAGTGCTCTCGCGCGAAGCCCATAGAATTCCATTGGACTGGCCACTTCCGCGGCTCGCCAGAACGCGTCCGCCCCGGCACGGTCGCCACGCCCAGCCGCCAACTTGCCAAGCCAGAGGTTCGCTGCTGCCTGGACCTCACCCCTCCCAACCTTCGCCACTTCGGTCAGCAGTGCTTGCGCGTTGGCCAGATCCTGTCGCTCGATTTGGACGAGTGCAAGGCGAAAGCGCGCGTCGTCGCGCCGGGTGCTTGCCGGAAAGGCATCGACGAGCCGGCGGTAATAGGGAGCGCTATCGGCAGAGCGGCCGAGCGCCTCAAACATCTGGCCGGCCTGATAGAGCGCTTCGTCCGCGCTGCGTTGGCCACCAAGCGCACCTGCACGTTCGAAATCGGCAGCGGCGCGGTCGGGCGCCCCGAGATACCGGTGAGAAAGCCCGCGGTGGAGCAAGGCGTCGGCAACATTCGCCGACCCTGGCTCCCGAGTCAGGAATTCGGTGAACGCGGTAACCGCTTCGGCTTCCCGGTCGGCGTAATAGAGGATGATCCCCCGCTGGTACGGCCCGGGATCGACGCCGGTCTTCGCTCCTTCGCGCAGAGCGGCAGCACCCCAACCGGTTCGTCCATAGGCGCGCATGACGTCGACATAAAGGGTCGTGGCTTCGGCGTTTCGGCCAATTTGCACCAACGCCAGAGCCTGGCGATAGCGCACCTCGGCCAGGTAGGCATCGGTCTGGGCGAGCGGCGCGATCCGCCCCCAGGTGCGAGCAACGCTTGCCTGGTCGCCAAGCTTTGCGTAGACGTCGGCCAACTTCTCGAGGGCGTCGATCGTCGAGATACGCGCCAGCCCGGCGCTTGCCGCGACATTCAACTCGGCGGTCGCCTCGGCGAAATTACCGGTCGCCGCCAACGACTCACCGAGTTCGAGGGCGAGGTAGCCGTCGATCGCGTTTGGCGCAGCGCGATACTCGCGAAAAAGCCGGATCGCCTCGACATGATCGCCGACGATCTGGCTCGCCTTGGCCCGGATGCCGGTTGCCGCCAGGCGCCTCGGGTCGTCAGGGTACCGCTCGACGAAGCTCTCGAGCACTTGGATCGCCTCGGCGTCTCGGTCGTCGAGGTAGAGCGCCTCGCCAAGCAGAAAGCGGGCATTGCGGCTGGCTGGCTCGCTTTCCGGCCGTGCGAGCACCGAGCGATACCGGTCGATCGCTGCGGCAAAACGTCCTTGTCGTTGGAACTCGATACCTTCGCTCAGTTGCCGCTCGGCGTCGTCGTCGCGTGCGGGTGGCACGACCGGTCCACCGAGGACGGCGAAGCTTCGTTCGAACCAATCCTGCGCCACTGGTGACGGCGGAGTGAGAACGAGCAATGCGCCGGCAACGAGCGGTACGAGAATGAAGAGGTGGACGAAAGGACGAAGCCGAAAAGGGAAGCGCCGGGGCGCTCGCGGTGGTGACACGAATCTCCACGACAGCGCCGGGAGTGGAGGAAAAGGGCGCCGTTCGCCCTCAGTATACCGGCCCTGCCCGGGTAGCTCAACGCTAAAATTCATCCGTTCTGGGAAGTTCAATGGTAGGCTATCTGCGGGAGGATCCCCGCTGGACGATACGTTCGCGCTCCCGCGGTCGACGACGCGTCTCGCCGCCGACGGTCAGACCGCACGGCTGACGGCCATCGCCCTCGACGATCTCCTCGGGTCGCTCGGTTGGATTGGCCGCGGTGTGTTTCGACCGTTGGTTCACCGGTTTGGCGAGCATCACGCCCGTCGGTTCGCCGTGCAAGTCGGTGAATTCGACCGCCTGGTCGGCGAGGTGGGCCTGGTGCACGCCACCCGTCGAATGCTCGGGTGTCATCTTCACGCCCTCGACGTGCGCGGGCGCGCGGCGTTACCCACGGATGGGCCGATCCTCTTTGTCGCCAACCATCCCGGCCTTACCGATGCGCTGGCGCTGATCGCCGCGATCGACGACAACCGGCTCGCTCTGGTCGCCGGCGCCCGGCCGTTCTTCTCGGTGCTGCCCCAGTTGCTGGACCGGCTGATCCTCGTCCCGGAGGCCCAACTTCGTCGGAGGGCAACCGTTCGGGTGATCATCGATCGGTTGGCGGCCGGCGGCCGGATCGCGACTTTTCCAACCGGTGCAATCGAGCCGGATCCGGCGCTCCATCGAGACGGATTCGCGGCAGTCCCCACCTGGAGCCGTCAACTCATGTTTCTCAAGCGACTGGTTCCAGAGGTCCAGATCGTTCCGGTAGCGATTTCCGGGGTACTCAACCCAAATTCGGTGCGACGGCTCTTTGCCCGCATCCAGTGGACCGAGGCCGACCGTGAACGTGCCGCCGCGATGCTTCAGGTCATCGACACCCGCCTCCGTCCATCACGCGTCCGGGTCGCGTTTGGCGAACCGCTCGTCCAGCAAACCGAGGCGGACCTCATCGCCGCCTACGCTGAGTTGGCGGATGCGCTGTGGGAAGATGCGGGCTGGACGACGCTCTCACTGGACGAGACCGTCCCGGCTACGTCGACCTGACTGACGACCAACACAAGTTCGCCCCGCTCCAACTGGTCCTTGCGAGTTCTGATCCAGCCGTCGAGGACAGTCGGCTCGAAGTCATCGGCCAGGGCATCGCGATGAAAGTCAAGCATCGCCTCGAGGACGGTCTGATCGTCGGCGCGGAAACCGTCCGGACCGGCGGCGATCGCCCAATCCGACCCGCCTATTGCTGCAAGGGCGCCGCCGGCCGCCCGGATCACCATCGGCAACCGCCGCCCGGTGCGGCTGTGCGCCGAACCGTCGTGGCGGTCCATTGACGCGTGATAGAGACCTTCGACGACGTCGTCGACCCCATCGCCAACCTCGGGCGCCCAAGCTGTCTTGCCATCGGCGTTGAGCGTGAACCAGAAGGCTCCGCCGGGCCGGAGTGAGCCGAGGATCACTGGCACCGCCGCCTCGAGATCGAGAAGGTCCAAGAGGTGATGGGCGATCACAAGGTCGAACGGCCCACCCATCGAGCCAGCCGGACCGGTGACGTCCCAGGGTTCGAAACGCACCGTGAGCGCCTCACCGATCCGCAGGCAGTCTCCGAGGTTTTGGACGGGGTATCCTAGGGCAGCCGCTTGCCGTTCCAATCGTGTCGCCCCAAGCGCAAGTAACCGTCGGTCCGCATCGGTGACCACGTATTCGACGCTCCGTTCCGGTTGGACAAGGCGCCAACGAAGGAGTCGCTCGACCATGGTTCCGATGCCGGCACCGGCTTCCAGAACACGGAGGCGGCTCTGCCCGGCGAGCCATCCCCGCACCCAGCCAAGCACATGCGGATTGAGCGACCGATCGTCGAGCGACACCTTTGCGGTGAGGTAGCGCACGAGTTCTATTGTCCTCGCTCCTGCCGCAGGCTCAACATCAACGCAGCCAGAAGGAGCACCTCAATTGCCTTGTCAAGGTAGCCAAGGGTATTTCTCTCGCCAATTGCGATCCAGGCGAGGATTGTGGTGATGACGTATCCAGCGAACAGGTAATGGACGAGCCTTCGGCGCGCGATCCCAAACGGGATGTTGGTCAGGTAGGCGAAGGTGAGCCCGAGATAGCCCAACCCGTTCAAGATAAAGATAGGGTCCGGGAACAGGAGCGAGAAGTGGATCAATGCGGTCGCAATCGCGAGGATCGCGACCACCCCCCGAAGCAGACTGGGACTCATGCTCGCCTCCCTTTCGACGCCAGAGCCGTCAGAAACGACCTTGCCGCTACCATCGAGTCGGTCCAGGTCGGATGGCGATTGTATCGGTCCGCCGCTGCCTCGCTCATCGTTTCTCGGCGCTCGTCGTTCATCATCGCCTCAATCCTTTCGGCTATCCCAATCGGATCGGCGGGGTCGACGACGAAACCGCTTACCCCGTCCTCGACGAGTTCCGAGGCGCCGCCGCGGCGACTGACGATTGCCGGCAATCCGAACCTCATCCCTTCGAGCGCCGCCATGCCGAAACCCTCGTACCACGACGGCTGGACTAACACGTCGGAGCGTGCAAGCCGGGAACGAAGCGCCGGGTTGCTAAGCGGCCCCGTCAACTCGATTGACCCGGACATCCCCAATGCCGCGGCGCGCGTCCCGATCGCCCGGGCGTAGGCTGGATCGGATCGAAGGTTGCCAACAATCGTGAGCCGCCAAGTCGACGGCGAGAGGCGGGCGAGCGCATCGAGGAGGGTCTCGACATTCTTGCGCGGCTCGACGTTCCCCACCAGCACAAGCCGGAGCGGTCCATTCTTCCGGTGAACGTATGGCCGCGATGCGGCCTCGTCGTCGCGCCCGGGATACGCCACTACGTTCTGCGCAAGCCGGCCGAGCAGCGCGCGCACCGAATCGCCGGTCGCCCGGGAGTTCAGGATGAGGCCATCGATTGACGCGAGGTAGCGTCGTTCGAGGTGGATCGTCAATCGCCCTTGCCAACCCACCTGGCCTTCTGAGGCACGCAGGTGATGGACAATCGAGACAATCGGCACGCCGATCCGCCGAATGGCGGCATTTGCCCAGGCCAGCGATGGGTGGCAAAGCTCGTCCTGCACGATAAGATCGGGCTGGGCGGCAGCAAGCCGGGTCGCGATGCCGCTGACGATGCTCGCACCGGCAGCAAGCTGGTACGGACGCTGCCTCAAGGAAATCACGGCGACCTCGTCGCGAGCCCTGCGCAACGTCGCAACCAATTCACGGTCGTAGCGGTAGCCCCCCGAAATCTGGTCGAGGCTGCCGTAAACGATCAGCGCGATTCTCAACTTAGCCCCGTTCGACGGCGTAGGACGCCCAGGCCGAATCGTTCTCCCAGAGCCGTACCTCGACCCGTCCGATGGTCCCGCGCGGCAGTCGAGCTTCGAGCGCCAGGCAGAGGATCCGCGCGAAAAGCTCGATGCTTGGGTTGAGCCCGTCGAACTCGGGTTGTTCGTTGAGGGTCTGGTCTCGATAGCGACGGCAGAGGTCGTCGAGGATTGCTTCGAATTCGAGGAGATCGACGAGGTACCCGTGCCGGTCGAGCGCGTCCCCGTCGAGGCGTGCTTCGAGGACATAGTGATGCGAGTGGAGGGTGTTCTCATCGCCGAAATCACCGCCGACGAGAAAGTGCTGGGCGATGAAGTCGCGCCGTATCCCCAGTCGATACACGGTCACCCCCCGTCGTAGGTGAAGAGCGCCTGGACGATCGCCGGGTCGCCCTCGTCGAGCCGATGGTAGAGCGTTGGCGCATCTTCTACCGGAATACGGTCGGTCACCAGTATGCTCGGTCTGATCGCCCGAACCAGATCCCAGGTGAATGCGGTACGGCGAGCGCGATCCCAACGCCCGCCAAGCGCCGGACCAATCGTACTCACCTGGCTGGAAACGATTGTCAGCCGATCGCGATGAAAACGACCGCCAAGATCGAGTGTTGCCCGCTTGGTCCCGTACCACGACCCGACCACGACGCGCCCAGCAAAACCGACGAGCCCGATCGCCAGGTCGAGCGCCTCGGGCCGACCGGATAGCTCGATCGCGAGGTCCGCTCCGAAGGGTCCCAGGTGGCGGCGCAGCGAACCCACCTCACTCGGTGCGCCGGTCCAGGTTGCTCCGAGTGAGGCGGCCCGGGTTTGGCGAGCCACCACACCATCAATGGCGGCAAGCGCATCGAGCGGAAATCGTCCCAGCAATGCAATCGTGAGCAGCCCTACGACCCCTTGGCCGAGCACGACGACTCGCTCCCCCGCCAGAGGCCGACTGTCGAGCACCAGGGTCAGTGCCGTTTCGACATTCGGATAGATTGCCGCATCCTCGGGGTTGATCCCATCGGGTACCGCGAGGAGGGTCTCGACCGGTGTGGTGAACTCCGCCCCGTGCGGCTGAAATGCAAAGACGAGCCGTCCCGCCCACTCCTCAGCAACGTCCGCACCGAGATCGACCACTCGCCCGACCGCGGCGTAGCCGTAGCGGATCGGGAACTGCCCGCGTCGGTTGAGCGCCGGTAAGACCTCGTCGCCAACCATACCGTCAGGAAGTTCGCCGCGATAGACCAGCAGTTCGCTACCGGCACTCACCGCCGAGCAGATCGTCCGAACCCGGGCTTCGCCGTTGGCCGGTGGGGGGGCGGGCACCTCGTGGACCTCCGCCCGGCGCGGCTCGGAAAACCAGACCGCCGGGCTTTTCAGCGGTCGCTCGCACTCAGGTCGCCGCGTACCAGAAGGTCCGCGCCAACTCGTTTGATGGTCAAGTTGTCCAATTGAAGCAGCGGCGAGAGCATGGCATCGACCGAGCGCCGCCCACCCACCAACAGCGGCGCGATCGTGATGACCAACTGGTCGACCAGCCCAGCAGTGAGAAAGCTCGTGATTATTCGGCTGCCGCCCTCGACCATCAAGCTGTCGATCCCGACCGCGCCAAGTCGATCGAGCATCGCGCCGAGGTTTACCCAACCGTTCTCGGTCGAGGGTAGGCGGAATGTCTGTGCCCCATGAAGCTCGAGGACGCCTGCTCGCTCCTCGTCGGCGGCGGCGGTGGTGGCCAGCCAGGGCTGACGTTCGTTGCGAAAAATGTTCGCCGAAGCCGGCACTCGCAGTTGGCTGTCGACGACGACAACCTGTGGACTTTGGCCCGGGACGAGCCGGACGGTCAGGTGCGGATTGTCGTCGACCACCGTCCCGACCCCGACGAGGATCGCATCGTGTATCGAGCGCAACTCATGAGTGAAGCGGAGGGATTCGGGTCCGCTCAGAAGGAGGCGTTCTCCGCGCTGGGCGGCGATACTCCCATCGAGCGACTGAGCGTAGGTCAGGGTGACCAACGGCCGGCCGGTTCGGCGTCGACGTTCGGGAGCATTGGCGAGAACGGCCCGGACCTTGTCAATCACCTGCGTTCCGTCCAATGGCGAGCACCTCGCCGAACTGCATCGCTCCAATACTACCAAGCACGCCACAACGGCACAATCAACAGCGAACGCGCTGATATACTACCAACCATGCTGCGCCCAGCCACTGATGCCGTCACGACCGGCAGGCGCACGACACTTCTTGCCTCGCTTCCACACCGAGATTGGATCGCCGGTGGCGCACTTGCTGGCGGCGCGATCCTTTGGATCTCGGCACCGACGCCATTTGCGCTCGCCGGACTGGCGGTCTTCGTGCTCGGGGCCCTGCTCCGGCTCGATCTCGCGCTCGTGTCGGTGGTCCTTGCTTGTCCGTTCTACTTGCCGGTCGAGGCAAACCCGCTTCGTCCGAGGTTGCTTGGCCCGTATGCCTGGAGCCTGGCCGAGGTGGCGATCGGCGTCTGCGCGCTCGCGTGGTCGGTCCACCTCGCGGCAGACCCCGCTGGCGCTATCCGTCGTATTCGCCGGGCAGGCTGGGCGCTTGCACCCGGAGCACTCTTCGTCCTGGCAGCAGCCGCCTCTACCGTTTTCGCGATCAATCGTCACGAGGCGCTCCGTGAGTTCCGGGTCACCATCGTCGAGCCGGTGCTGTTTGGGATGATGATCATGACCACGCTCGATCGGCGAGGGGTCTTACGGTTGGTTTGGGCCGGCGTCTTGCTCGGAGCGTTGGTCGCGCTCTACAGCTTCTACCATTACCTCGCGATAGGCATTGTTGAGGCGACCGGCGGCGTTCGGCGGGTGCTGGCGGTCTACCATTCGCCGAACCAACTTGCCCTGCTGCTCGATCGGCTGCTGCCAATGGCAGCTGCGTTTGCGCTGCCAGCGCTTGGCGAACCATTGCGCCGTTGGCTGGGCCGGGGCCTGCCGGCGCTGGTTGCTGCATTGCTGATGGCTGGGGCGCTGGCCCTGACGTATTCGCGGGGGGCGTTGCTGGCTGTTGGCGTTGCGCTGGTCGGTCTGGTTGCCGTGCGCGGTCTTCGTTTCGCGGCGCCGGCCATCGCTGCGATGGTGTTGGCCGGCGCCGCGTTGGTGACCAAGATTTCACCCGACCGGCTCTTTTCCGGACAGACTTCCCAGCAGCGCCCAACCCTCTGGGGTGCGGCCTGGCGAATGATTGTCGATCACCCGATCTTCGGTGTCGGGCCCGACAATTTCCTATACGCCTATCGAGATCGCGGCTATCTGCCGCCCGATGGCTGGCGCGAGCCAGATATTTCCCACCCGCACAACCTCGCTTTCGATGCCTGGCTGCGAACCGGCATCGTCGGATTGGTGGCGTTGCTGGCGGCCGTGGTGCTGTTCTGGCGCAATGCAATCGAGGTGCTACGATTCCGTCGCCATCCCGCCTGGCTCAGCGCTCTGGCGCTCTCCGGAGGGATGGTGGCCGCCCTCGTCCACGGCGTCATCGACAACGGCTACTTCCTCCCCGACCTGGCGATCTTGTTCTGGATGGCGGTCGGCGGAATGACGGTCCTAGCGCGCGAAACCCAGGGGGATCGATGCGGATCGTAATCAGCGGTGGAGCCGGGTTCATCGGCTCGCACCTCGCCGACGCCTGCTTGGCGCGAGGCCACTCGGTAACGGCCATCGACAACCTGATCACCGGTCGAATGGCGAATCTCGCTCACCTGGCGAGAGAGCAGCACTTCCGTTTTGTCGAGCGCGATATCGTCGCCGAACAGCCCGACATCGAGGGTGACCTCTATTTTCACTTGGCCAGCCCGGCCAGTCCGGTCGGCTATGGCCGCCACCCGATCGAGACGATGTTGACCAACTCAGCGGGAACCCATCGGATGCTGGAGTTGGCGAGGCGTGATCGGGCTGGTTTTCTGCTCGCCTCGACATCCGAAGCCTACGGCGACCCGGAAGTCCATCCCCAACCCGAGACCTATTGGGGAAACGTCAACGCAATCGGCCCCCGCGCTTGTTATGACGAGTCGAAGCGCTACGGCGAGGCACTCACCATCACCTACGTTCGCGAGTTCGGGCTGAACGCTCGGATCGTCCGGATCTTCAACACCTACGGCCCGCGCACCGACCCGAATGATGGCCGGATCGTTCCAAATTTCATCAGTCAGGCGCTGCGTGGCGAGCCGATCACCGTCTACGGCGATGGAACTCAGACCCGCTCCTATTGTTATGTCGCGGACCTCGTCGAGGGGCTATTACGGGCGGCAACCAAGCCGGGTCTCGCCGGCGAATTGATCAATCTGGGCAACCCCCTTGAATATTCAGCCGCCGATTTTGCTCACATGATTAAGCGTCTGTCGCGGTCGGTGTCACCAGTAGTCCAGGTCGAAGGGCGACCCGAGGAGATCGCTCGCCGTAGGCCGGATATCGGAAAGGCGAAGCAACTGCTCGATTGGGAGCCACAGGTCGGCATCGAGGAGGGGCTTCTTCGCACCATCGAGGCGTTTCGCCGAGATTTCGGGCTGCCGCTCGATGATTCGGCGGCCCGGGCGATCGAAACGGCGTGACGATCGTCGCCGGCCATAGCCGCGTTGGGCGGGTCGGCGCCTGGGTCGCAGCGGCGCGCTACGAGCTTGGCGACCTGCTTACCCCGCCTTGGAACCGGGGACTGATTTCTGGGCGTGCCACCCTCGCCGTAGCTCTCGCCTGCCTGCTCCTTGCCTACCTGATCGCCACCCAGCCGCTCCGCTACGTCGCGGGTGGACTCGCGGCCACCGTCTTTCTCGCCGTCTCGTTGGTCCGGCCGGAGATTGGACTGGGTCTGATTCTCTTCAGTATCCCCTTCGGCACCCTGGCCGAGATAACGGTCGGCGGTATCGCGTTGACGGCGACCGAGCCGCTCATCGCGCTGGTCAGCCTGGCCTGGCTGCTGCGGATCGCCGCCGCCCGACGGATGGATCTTCGCGGGTCGCCGATGGTCATCCCTTTCGTCATCTACCTGCTCCTTCTCGCCCAGTCGGTCGGGGTCGCAGTCGGCTTCACCCTGGCGATGAAGGAATATGCCAAGTGGTTGGAAGCCTTCATCCTGTTGGTGGTGACGGTCAACGTTGTCCGGAGCCGCTCGCAGGTCGTCTTTCTCGTTGCCTGTCTGTTCTCCGCTGGCGCCTTGGCCGCTGCCCAGGGTTGGTACCAGTTTCTGTTACGTCGTGGTCCGGACGGGTTCTTGGTCGCCGAACGGTTCATCCGCGCCCACGGAGAGTTTGGCCAGCCAAATCCTTTTGGCGGCTTTCTCAACCTGAGCCTGCCGCTGATTTTGGCCGTGCTGCTGGTGGCGTTGACGATCCAGCGTGAGCGAGCCGGAGCCTCCGGTCAGCGCTTCAACATCATGCTGGACGTTCCGCTGATCGGCGCGACCGGAGCCGGCGTGCTGATTGCCGGAGCATTGGCGATGTCCTTTTCGCGGGCGGCCTGGTTCGGACTGGCGTTGGCCGTCGTGGCGATCTTGGCAACGCGAAGTCGGCGGACCTTTATCCTGCTGTTGGGGTGCTTCGCTGCCGGGTTGCTCTTCTGGCTTTTCGGCGCCCTAGACCTCTTACCGACAGTCGTCCTCGACCGGCTCCGGCCGATCGCCGATACCTTTAGCGTTTTCGACATTGGCGAGGTCGAGTTGACGCCTGAAAACTGGTCGGTTGTCGAGCGGATGGCGACCTGGCAAGCGGCTGGCGACATGTTCGCCACCAATATCTGGTACGGTGTCGGGCCGGGTAGCTTCCAAACCCTCTGGCCGGAGTTCGCGGCACTCGAATGGGTGCTCCGCGGCGCGAACCCGCCGCATGCCCACAACTATTATCTGAATGCGCTGGCGGAAAGTGGAATCGTTGGATTATCCGCCTATCTCATCCTGATCGTGGGCGCGTTCGCCTATACTACGGCTCGGATTCGCGCTGCCCAGCGGCGCGGCCACTGGCAGGGCCATCCGTACGCCAACCCCCTGGCGCTGGCGCTCGGCCTGCTTGGCATTCTGCTCGCGCTTTCGGTGCAGAACTTGTTCGATAACCTCTTCGTTCACGGGATGACTGCCCAGCTTGGTTTGACCCTCGGCCTGGTCGAGGCAGGTTGGCTAGCCAGCACGGACCCTCGCGCATGACAACCGCCCCGCACAAGCGCGAAGCGCTCCGCGATTACGCTGAACCGATCGACGATCCTGCCCTGGCCGAGGGAAGCACCGACCCGTCCCTCTGGCGCCGGGTCTTCAACCTGAGGACACTGGTCTCGTTTGTCGCCGCCGGGGCGATCCTCTGGTTTCTCTTTACCCGGATGAATCTCAACCTCGGCGACATCTGGGCGCAGGTGCGTCAAGCTGATCTCAAGCTTTTCCTGCTGGCTGCGGTGATCTATTACAGCGGCTTCCCGTTGCGGGCGGTACGCTGGCGGATGCTGCTCCAGAACGTCGAGCGGAGTGATGCCCATTCGACCGGCCAGGTGATCTATCCGGGCATCCCTCGGCTGAGCGAAATCCTGCTTCTGAGTTGGTTCGCGAATTGCGTGGTTCCCGCCAAGATCGGTGACTTCTACCGAGCCTACCTGCTGAAGGAAGATTGCGGCGTGAGCTTTGCCCGAACGACCGGGACAATCGTTGCCGAACGAATGATCGACCTGATCATCCTCTTCGCCCTGCTGCTGGTGTCGGCGATCGGCGTGTTGCAGGGCATGAGTACCGACCGTGCGCTCGTCACCGAGAACATCCTGCTGATCGGCCTGGTGTTGGTTGCCATCTTGCTGGCTGGGCTGCTGTTCTTGCGTATCTTTGGTCGGCGTGCAGAGCGGCTGTTGCCAAAGCGGATCGCTGGGCTGTGGTATCGCTTCCAACATGGGATCGTTGGGAGTTTTCACCTCCGCCAGTTCCCGCTGGTGGCAACACTCACCGTCGCGATCTGGCTGACCGAAGCCGGCCGGCTCTACTTCGTTACCCAGTCGCTAGGCGCCCAACTTGGCTTGGCGGTGATCATCTTCGTCGCGTTGGCAAACTCGCTGTTGACCGCCGTTCCGGCCACCCCGGGCGGATTGGGCGTCGTCGAGGCCGGCGTGATCACCCTATTCGCCTTGATTGGCGTTCCGGACGATACCGCCGCTGCGATAACCCTCCTCGATCGCACCATCTCCTACTGGAGCCTGATCGCCGTCGGGTTGGTTACCTATCTGCTTGCCTTTCGCCATCGCCGCTAGATGATCGTCGCGATCGAATTCACGCCCGCGCTCCGCCAGCGAGCGGGTATCGGCCGCTTCGTCCGCGACCTCGTCGGCGCGATCCTCCAGGCGCCTGAAGACCTTACGATTAAGCTGGTTGTCTCGCGAGATTCGCCGCTCGGCGAGCTTCCGCCCGGTCTTGAGGTGATCCGCCTACCATTTGGCGAGAAGACCGGTCTCATCCTCTGGAATGTGCTCGGTCTGCCGCTCCCGATCGACCGCTTCACCGGGCCAATTGATCTGTACCATGGGACCAACTTCCTGCTCCCGGCGCTTGGCCGCGCTCGAGGGGTCGTCACCATCCACGATCTGACGTTTCTCGTCCATCCCGAGTTTGCCTATTCCCGCAATGAGCGGTTTCTCCGACGCGCGGTGCCGCGCACCATCGCGCGCGCGACGGCGATTTGTGCCGACTCGACGGCAACCAAGCACGATCTCAGTCGACTTCTCGGTGTCGACCCTGCTCGGGTGTCTGTAGTGCTGGGCGGGGTTGACCCACGCTTTCGACCCGCCACACCCGAGCAGATCGCCCGGGTCCGGGAGCGCTATCCACTCGAGCAGCCCTACCTGCTCGCGCTCGGCACGCGCGAGCCGCGCAAGAACCTCGCCGGCTTGCTGGACGCCTATCACCTTCTGCGCGATCAGGGAAGTGACGTGCGGTTGTTGCTTGCCGGACCTGGTGGCTGGCGCGAGGAAGGCTTCGCGACGCGGTTGGCCAACTCCACGTACCGGGATGACGTTATCTCGCTCGGCTTCGTCCCGGATGAGGATCTTCCGGTGCTCCTCAGTGGCTGCGCTTGTTTCGTCTATCCGAGTTTCTATGAGGGCTTTGGTCTGCCGGTCGTCGAGGCGTTGGCCTGTGGAGCGCCGGTGGTCTGCTCGGACACCAGTTCCTTGCCCGAAGTGACCGGCGAAGCCGCCTTATTGGTTCCGCCGTCCGAACCTGCCGCAATCGCCAGGGCAATTCGTCGCGTGCTGACCGACGAGGCGCTTGCCGCCCGGCTTCGCGCCGCTGGTCCTGCCCAGGCCACCCTCCTGCGTTGGCCCGACCAGGCAAAACGTCAGATCAACGTCTACCGACAGGCCGCCGGATGATCGGGTTCAGCGGCGAGTTCGTCGGACGCCCCTGGACCGGCACCGGCCAGTACAGCGTCCGATTAATCGAATGGCTGGACCGGATTGGTGCGCCGGTGCGGGTCCTTGGACACCGTTCCGCCGGGTTCATCGCCAAGCTCGGTTGGGAGCATTTCGAGGTCGTCCGGGCGGCGCAAGCTGCCGGCGCCGAACTGCTGCACGTGCCGTACTTCGGGCCGCCGCTCCGGTCGCCGCTTCCACTGGTGGTGACCGTCCACGACCTGATCATGCTTGCAGTGCCCGAGCACCGGGGGCCGCTCGCCTATCGGGTCTACACTCGGGTTGCCCTGATCGGCGCTCGGCGCGCCAACCGAGTTCTGGCTGACTCCGAGACCACGCGACGTGACCTCCTGCGTTTCGGCGGCATCTCACCAGAGCGGATCGAGGTTATTCCCCTCGGCCACGACGAGCGCCTTTCGGACCCCGTACCAGAATCGGAGATCGAAGCGTATCGAACACGCCGTGGCCTGCCCAACCGGTTCGTTCTCTATCTCGGTGGCTTCGATGCTCGGAAGAACGTCCCGCTTCTGCTGCAGGCCGCAAAGCGGGCCGGTGCCTGGCCGCTAGTTATCGCGGGCGACCCACCACCGGCCCGCCCGCCGCTCTATCCTGACGTGCGGGGTCCGGCGAACGCGCTTGGCGACCGGATGATCTGGCTGGGGCGTGTGCCGGAAGAGGAAAAGCGCCTGCTCTATCGGGCGGCGACGGTGTTCTGCTATCCCAGCCGCTATGAAGGGTTTGGGCTCCCTCCGCTGGAAGCGATGGCCTGCGGTACGCCGGTGGTTGCCGTCGACGCAACGAGCGTTGCCGAAATCGTCGAGGACGTTGCATTGCTCGTTCCGCCGGATGATGGCCCGGCGTTGACCGGCGCCCTCGCGCGGCTGATGGCCGACGGCGATCTCCGGTATGAGCTTGCCGAGCGTGGCAGCGAGCGTGCCCGCGCCTTCACTTGGGAGCGCACCGCCCGTGAAACCCTCGGTGCCTACGACCGGGCGCTGAACGAGCGGCGAAGCGTGCTAGGATAGCCGCTGCCGGAGGGAAAACGTGAAGGCTGTGCTCGTCGATCGCTATGGCGGGCCCGAGGTGATGCGCTGGGGCGAGGTTGAGCGACCCGAAGCCGGTCCCGGCGAGGTGTTGGTGCGGGTCTTTGCCGCCGGTGTCAACCAGGCAGATCTGACCGCTCGCGCCAACCGCTATCCCGAGCGAACCCCGGTGCCAGGGATCTACTTCTATCCCTTCCGGTCGCTCCCGGCGGTCCCGGGCATCGAAGCCGCCGGCACGGTCGAAGCTGTTGGACCAGGCGTGACCCGGTGGAAGGTCGGCGACCGTATCTGCGGCATCACCGGCACCGGCGCCTACGCCGAGTATGCGCGGATGCTCGACTGGGTGGCGATGCCGATCCCCGAGGGCGTTGATTTTGTCCAAGCAGCGTCGATACCCGTCGCTTTCTTGACCGCCTGGCTGGCGATCTGCGAACTGATGCGAGTCCGTCGTGGCGAGACTCTCCTGATCCACGCGGTCGGGGCGGGGGTCGGCCAGGCGATGGTTCAGCTTGGCACGTTGATCGGCGCTCGGGTGCTCGGCACCGAGATCGCCCAGGACAAGCTCGAACGGGCGGCCACGCTGGGGATGGTCGCCGGTTGCAACTCGCGCGACCAGGATTTCGTCGCCTGGGTACTCGACCAGACCGGCGGCAGAGGTGTTGATGCAATCGTCGATACGCTCGGTGGCCCGGTATTCGCTGGTAGCCTGAGGGCGTTGGCGTTGAATGGCCGGGTTGTGCCCCTTTCGGTCACGCTCGGGCCGACGCCGGAAATCGAGCTTGGCCAGATCATTGGCAAGCATCTGACGGTATCGGGGATGTCGATGGCGGCGGTTCTTACGCCGGACCGGATTCGCCGCTTCACCCAGGAAGTGCTTTCGACCATCCCGGCCCTGCTCCAACCCGTCGTCGACCGGGCGTTTCCGGTGTCCGACGCGCCGGAATCCCACCGCTATCTCGCCGCTGGGGCGCATTTTGGCAAGGTCGTTCTGGCCATCGAATGAGCCGTATCCGAATTCGCTGCGGCCAGTTGATCGCCTTCGACGGTGAGCGCCATCGGCTCGTCAATGATGTCGACGTCGCCATTCGCGGCGACCGGATCGAGTCGATCGGTCCCGCCAGTGGAACCTTCGACCAGGAGATCGACGCCCGCCGTCGAATCGTCTCGCCCGGCTTTGTCAACCTGCACCTCCATTCAGGTTCGACGGTGGCGACACGGCTGGTGACGGAGCGACGCTACCCATCGCTGTTCAACGCCGGCTACCTGGGATTCAGCCCGCGCAAAGGCGCCGCTGGGATCGGGGCGCTCGAGCGGGCCGAGATCGGCGGGTTGGCGACAGGCGTTGAACTGGTTAAGGCGGGCTGTACGACCATCGTCGATCTGGGTCAGGGCTGTGACCCAGACGCAATGGTGGATGTTTTCGGTGGTCTCGGACTTCGGGCGTACCTCTCTCCGGGCTTCCGGTCCGGCTACCACGTGTTCGAGAACGGTCGGCTGGTGATCGACTGGCAGCAGGACGAAGGACTTGGAGGCCTCCAGGCCGCGGTCGATTTTATCCGTCGCCACGCTGGACGCTACGACGGCCGGATCCAAGGGATGCTTTTTGCATACCAGGGCGATACCTGCACCGACAGGCTGCTCGATGCCGCACGGAGCGCCGCCGAGGAACTTGGCGTCGGAATGCAGATGCACGCCGCCCAAAGCCTCTACGAACTCCACGAGATGATGCGTCGAACCGGCAAGACGACGATCCAGCACTTTGCCGAGATCGGCTTTCTGGGGTCCCATTTCACGATCGCCCATTGTCCCTTTATCACCGGCCATCCATCGACGGGCTTGCCGGGTGACGACGACTTGCAACTCCTCGCCGCCAATGGTGTTTCCGTTTGTCACAACCCGACGACGATCTTCCGGCGTGGCCACCTCTTGCGTTCGTTCGACCGGTATCGCGCCGCCGGGGTGAATATCGCGCTCGGTACCGATCACTACCCGCGCGACATGATCCACGAGATGCGTCTTGCGTCTCTCATGAGCAAGGTGGTCGAGGACGACCCTGGCTCCGCCGATTCCCTTGCTGTTTTCAACGCTGCGACAATCGGCGGAGCCACCGCATTGAAGCGGCCGGACTTGGGTCGCCTCTTTCCCGGAGCGAAAGCCGACCTGATCGTGATTGATCTGAACCGGATCGGTTCGGCCCCGCTCCGCGATCCGGTTCAGGATATGGTGCTCACCGGTCTGCCGTCGGACATCAAACTGGTGATGATCGATGGGCTTGTCGTTGCCGAGAATGGTGAGATCGCCGGAGTGGACGAAGCGCGTCTGGTCGCCGACCTTCAGTCGAACGCCGATGCTATTCTCGCGACGGTCCCCGATTGGCATTGGACTGGCGGCACCGTTGACGATGTATCACCACGGTTTCTCGAGCCACTCGACGACTATCGCTACTCGCCGTAGGCGGCGACAGTTGGGGATACTCCCGGAAGTTGAGACTGGGATATCCGCGTTAATCGCCGTGCTCGTCCAGATCCTCGATGAGCGATCGAATCGAGGCGCGCATTGCCTCATGTGAACTGCGCGCCGCGCGCCAGCCGAGGGCGTGGATCTTGGCAACGTCGAAGCGGACCACCGGGACATCCCCTTTCCAGCCGCGATCCCCACCGGTGAAGACAAAGTCGACGTCGCGCAACCCCAGTTCCTCGACGGCGATCTCGGCGATCTCGTGCACCGTCAGGTAGTCGTCGGTGGCGACGTTGAACACGCTATACGGTGTGTCGACGCGGGCGGTGACATGCTCGATCGCCGCGACGATGTCGTCGACATGGATGTAGGACTTGCTTTGGTGGCCATCGCCGAGGATTTCGAGACGGCTTGGATCTCGTCGCAGCTTTCGAACGAAATCGTAGCCGACGCCGTGGGTCTGACGCGGGCCGATGACGTTGGCAAAACGAAAGACCCACGCTTGGAGGCCGAACATGGCGCTATAGGCGCTGATCAGCGCTTCGCAGGCCAGCTTACTCGCGCCGTAGGTCGAGATTGGCTGCAACGGGGCGTAGTCCTCCGCAACCGGCGACGATCCGGCGTCGCCGTAGATGCCGCTCCCCGAGGCATAGACCAGTCGGCCGACGCCAGATCGGCGCATCGCTTCGAGCAGATTCTGGGTGAGGTAGGTTCCCTGCCAGAAGTCGATCTCCGGCTCGGTGACCGCGCGGGCGATATCTGGGTTGGAGGCGAGTTGATAGACGAGGTCGTGTCCGGCGACGGCCCGCTCGGTGGCTGGCAGATCCTGAAGGTTCCCTTCGACGATTGCCAAACGGCTGGACGGCGGCAAACGCCAGCGGGTGCCGGAGGAGAAATTGTCGAGGACGGTCAGTTCCCCGTCGGTCGTCTCGAGGAGATGGTGGACGAAATGGCTGCCGACAAATCCGGCTCCGCCGGCAAGAAGCACCCGCATGATCGCCCTTTCGACCACCGCCAGGTTGGCGATCTTAGCATGGGCAGGGTTCGTCGAGGCGCTTTCGACCGGATGCAATGAGATACGGGCTGCGCCGAGTGAGGTTCAGAAGGTCAAAGTGCGGTTCGAGCAGCGAGCGAAGCATCCCGGCGGAAAGCTCGCCCTGGTGGAACTGTGAGGTTCGTGTCCCGGGCCGGCTGGTTGCATCGGGTGTGGTCAGCAAGAGCAAACCACCGGGGCGCAGGACCCGCGCAAACTCGGCGATGAGGTCTGCCGGGTCGACGAGATGCTCGATTGTCTCGACCGAAACGACTGCCGACGCCGACCGCTCTGCCAAGCAGGCCGGCGTGTCAGCGCAGAGGAAGTGCGGCCCGGCATAGCGTTTGGCGGCGTACCGTACGACGCTCCGTTCAATATCGAAGCCGACCACCCGGCAGCCGAGCATCTCCCGGAGAACGCTCGCGCCATAGCCGCTTCCACAGGCATAGTCGATCACCAGGCCACGCGTCCCGCGCAATTCGTCCGGAAGGGAGGGGTAAATCTCGTTGGCAAACTGCTGATAGATGGCGAGGTGCGCCATCCCATCGATGTCCTGGTAGCCGCGCTCTTCAGTCAGGTGAATCGGTGCGCTCGACCCATCGGGAAAGGTCACGGTCAATCGGAGGTCGGGCGGGCTCGAGACACGCCACGGAAAGCGTCCACCACCTGCCCGATACCGGATCCCGGTCGCGCGCTCCGCGGCCGTCACCCGCCGTTCCAGACGCCGCGCCACGACGACATCGCGCGCGAGGTCGAGGAACGCGCGCCCGCCGGGCAACCGAAGCAGGAGTTTTCCGAGTAGGGTTTGCCGGATGCCCCTCAACGCGGGTCTCGGCGAGCGTAAATGTTCACCAGGAGGTCGCAATAGGGGTCCTCCGCACTGTCGAGGAAGGGACGCTTCAGGCGCAACTCCTGCTCGAAGGTGACGCGGAACCCGGCGACCTGCAGGGTGCTGAACAGTTCCGCCAGCCGCTGCGGCCGATCTTTCCACGAGTGGTACTCGACGAACAAGGCCTGGACATTGTCCAGCCGACCGGCGCAATCGGCCAGCACGTCAACCTCCGCTCCTTCGATGTCCAACTTGAGGAAGTCGACGCGCCGATCGAGATAATCGTGCAGACGTTCGGCGACCACGGCACAATCGGCCCGTTCGGCGCCGCCGGGAACGCGGCTGCTGACGACGCCCTCGGCGAGAAAAGGGATGACTCCCGTCTTGGTCCAGAGCGCCGCCGGATGGACCTGGACATCGCCAAAGCCAAACCGGTGGAGATTGCGTCGGAGCATCCCGCAGATCGTGGGGTCCGGCTCGAACGCATCTATCTCGGCCCCGGGGAACCGACGTTTGAAGGCGATGGTCGCCAGTCCGATATGGGCGCCGCCATCGATGATGTACGGCCGCTCGGTGTCGGCGCAGAAGTCGTACACCCCACGCTCGACAATCTCACGGTAGAGGCCAACAAAGGCCGGTCCATGGTTGATCTCGAGCATCGGCCCGAGGAGCCTCGTTGCTGCGTGGGGGCGACCGCGTAGGCGGGCCAGTCGGTGTAACTCGTTCTCGGTATGGCGATAGTCGCTGGACAGAAGGGCCAGGCGGAGATACGGTAAGCCCTCTTTCGCCCATTGGCGGAGGCGGGGGATGTGCATCAGGGTCTTCATACAGAACCTACGCGGGCCTCGCTCTGGAAAGCCGACTCGATCCTATAGCAGCGGCAGCACTCGCGAGGTATCGGGGCGAAATCGCCGCGCCGGTTGGGACAGCGGCGGTACACTTCCCCCTATGTCGCGGCTCCTCGCGTTCGTTCTGATCGGCCTGATCCTGCCGGGATGCATCCCGCCGGCCGGCTTTGCCAGGGCGCCTACCCCGGCCCCGCCAACCTTTGCGCCAGTGGACCTGTGCGTTGACTACCTGCGCGATTCCGACCGGGCCTACAAGGACCTCCAGCAGTTGCTCACCCTCCAGATTCAAGACTTGAATGTGGTGGTCGCATCCGGCCGAGCACCGGATCAGCCGACCGCCCTCCGGATCAGCGATCGGCGCGACGACCTGCTGCGCACCGCGGTGATCTACGAACGTCCGGCACCCTGTCCGGACGGTGAGCGGCCTCGCACCCAGCTCGCGATCGCCGCCGCGCTCATCCGTGAGGCGACCCGGACCGTCAACGATGCCCTCGACAGCGATTCTCCAACGGTCTACCGGGCAGCCATCGACCCGTACCGACGGGCATTGATGGAGCTTTCCCGCGGTACTCCCGCCCCTTGATCCCGCCGGGTTGCAGGAGGCGCGGGGCGGCTGGAGCAGGAACAGCAATGGGTTTCCTCGCCGCGATGCATTCCCTCGGTTCTCCTTGCTCCAGAGCCTCGGCGAAATCCCTGGCCCGGGCGGAGGCCGCTGCGTAATCGCTTCGGAATATGTCGCGAGATTGCTCGCGCGGAGATCGCCGGGCTGCGGCAGGAGGCTGCTTTCGACGCGTAGCCACATCTGACGCAGTCAGTCTGGCGAGATCGCCTCGCCGCCGAGGCGGATACGACCGGTTCCGGTTCGTGTGAAGGGGTCAGTTGGGACTGGTAACCTGCTTGGTGTGCTGACGAGCGCGGTCGGTCAGCCAAACCATTTCGGCCTGCTTCAGTTCGGCGTTCTGCGCATTGAGCGAATAGAGCAGCGATTCCCTGACCAGTCGCTGTGCCGGGTGGGTGATGAGGTTCGCCGTGCCGCCGGTCGCCATCACCGCCCCGTGAGCGGCGCGCATCCCCGCCTCAATCGCCCACGCGCGAACCCGAAAGGCAACCGACAGGTAGTCTGGATCGTCACGGAGCGGTTCCCAATAGTCGGCCTCGCGCCGGATCGCCGCTGCTTCTTCCTCGAAGGCGTCAGCCGCCTCGGCAATTGCCGCATTTGGCCGTGCGGCTACCAGATCGCGCATGAGCCGTACCGCCGCAACCGACACACCGAGCGGGAGCGCGGTGTAGCGCAGCACCGGGTTTACGTCCGACCGGGCAAACTCCTCGGGAGTGATCGTCCGGAGATGTGCCCTCGCGGGGATAGTCAGGTTGTCGCAATGGAGGGTAACGGTCGACGAGGCGTTCGCCGCCGCCAAGCGAAGCGGCGCGGATGCGGTCAATCCGGGCCAGTCGAGTGGCAGGAGCGCGAAGAGAAAGTCGCCATTGGACAAGGTTCCAGCCAGCACCGTGTCATGCATAATGCCCCAGCCGGTAAACCAGGGCGCCTCGCCAGCGAAGACGATTGCGCCGTCCCTCAAGCTGGCGCGCAACGTCGGTGGTCCCGGCCGGCGGATGTGGGAGAAGGCGATCCCGCAATACCGTTCACCGCGAGCGTAGACCGGCAACATCTCTTCGCGGAGCGGAGACCCGTCGGCCTGAATGATCTGGTTCACGCCCAGCACGTGTTGCATCTGGGTGAATGCGGTCACGCCGCAGGCAGAAGCAAGGATTTCGAGGTAGTCCCGCACGATCACCGGCCCGGCGGCCAAGCCGCCAAATCGTTCGGGGATCACCAGACCAAGCAGGCCGGTTTCGGCAAGCACCGCAAAGTGCTCAGTCGGCAAGCGATCGGCCAGGTCTGTTGCGGTTGCGTGTTGCGCGAAATAGGCGGCAGCATCCCGGGTTCGACCGATGACGTCTGAAAACCGGGCCCGTTCGGCCGCGGGATCAACCACCGGCTCGCTCGTCGCACGGCGCGTTGGAGTAACCCGAACGGAATGGGTGCGCCTCGCCGGCTTCAAGGTCAAAGCGGTGGCGCCAGATGCAGCCGATGTCGCCCCCTAGGAGGTGAATGGAAATCGACGGGGTATCCGAGATCGTCGTGACGCTGTGGATGTCTCCCTCAGGTGGTAGCAGGTCGTAGATCTCACCACGTTCGCATTCGCGCTCCTGGACGAGGGCAAGGCCACCCCGGTCGTCGATCCTGCGATAGAACTGCTCCAACTGACGGCCGCGGTACAGTCCAATCAGTCCCCAACGCAAGTGATCATGCACCGGGGTGGACTTGCCAGGATCGACCACCAGCGAGAAAAGCGCGAGTGTGTCGTCCGCCGAGCGATAGAGGAGCCAGGTACCGATCCCGCCGCCCATCCCACTGGTCGGGTCGCCGTGCTGAAACGGCTCGTCCAGCCAACCGTCGGTTCGGAGCAGTTGTTCGAAGATCGGCCGCGCCTGCGCCAGTCGATCCTCGATCGGCGCATCGCCGGCGAAGATTGACCCGACCTGCGAGACGAACTCACGCACCAGCGGGTCGTTGGACTTCCACTCGCCGTCCATGGTTCGCTCCTTGTCGATCCTGAGGAGTTCTAGAAGAGACCGCCCGGTACGCGCGGCACCATCGGCAATCCCGGGGCCGGGAACGCCGGGATCGGGAGTTCCGGCAAGAACGGGAGTTGATCAGCAAGACCGCCGCGTGGGATTGAGCCACACGCTGCCGGACTTCCTCCAACGCGGACCACCACGACGTGGTCGCCGTCGGTGAGCGTCTCGAGCGAGACCGGTCGGCCGCGCACCAGGATCGGGCCGGCGGTGGCAGCGCTGCCGGTCTCGATAACCTCAAACGGAGGCAGGTCCACGATGCTCGCGCTTGGCTGACGACAGCTTCCACTATGGAGCGAGGCCCGCGGGACTGAGCTTTCCGGCAGGCCTTCGACTGCCAAGGCGATGAAGGTTCCCTCTTCCGAGCCGGCCAGAATCGCCGCAGCTTGGACCTGCCCACCGCCGACCGGTGTCAAGACGAATGGAATGACATCGGCTGCCAATTGTGATCCGGTTGGTGCAGGCACGCCCGCCCCGGCCATCAAGAGCGCCATCAACGTGGCAAGCAGGTTCATCGTTCTCCCCCCGCCGGCCCCTGCTGGCCGACGCACCCACCGATTGTGCCAGAACGCCGTCGTAGCCCGCCAACCTAACCGGTCGCGAACAGGCGTTCGCCCCTACTATACTGCAAGCAAGGAGCCAGGCGGAGGGAAAGATGCCTGCGGAGCCAGGTGGGCTCGTCGACGGTGCGGCCGTCCGTCCGATTGTGCCTTTCGTCAAATGGGCCGGCGGCAAGCGCCAACTGCTTGGTCAACTCTTCGCGCTCCGGCCGGCGCGCTTCGAGCGCTATTTCGAGCCGTTTCTCGGCGGCGGGGCGCTCTATTTTGCGATTGCGCCGCGCTGGGCATTTCTCGGCGATCTCAACGGTGAGTTGGTCGATGCGTACCTCGCAGTGCGAGACGATGTCGACGCGGTCATGGAGTCGCTCGACCGGCACGAGTACCAGCGCGATCACTATTACCGCGTTCGTGATCAGGACCCCGAGACCTTGTCGCTCCCCGAGCGCGCGGCCCGTTTTGTCTATTTGAATAAGACCGGCTACAACGGGCTCTATCGGGTCAACCGTCACGGTCGGTTCAACGTCCCTTTCGGCCGCTACCGAACTCCACCACGGCTGTACGACCCGGCCAATCTTCGGGGTGCTGCTGCGCTCCTGGCCGGAGCAACCATCCTCCACACCAGATACCAGGACACGCTCGCCATGGCTGGACCAGGAGATTTCGTCTACCTCGACCCGCCCTACCAGCCGCTCACGCCAAGCGCGAACTTTACCCGCTACACGAAGTACGGGTTTGGCCGGACGGACCAGGAGTGTCTGGCGGCGGAGTTTCGACGCTTGAACAATCTCGGCGTGTCGGTATTGCTGAGCAACTCCGACACGCCGCTCGTGCGCGAACTCTACGCCGGCTTCGACTTCACGGCCGTCCGCGCGACCCGGCTGATCAATTCTGATCGCACCGGCCGGGCAGGCGTGAGCGAACTGGTGGTACGCAACTACCGATGAAGACGTCGGTGCGCCTGAGCCAGTGGCGCGAAGTGGTTCGGCGGTTGGGGCTGGACCTCGCCTCGCCGCTGAATTTGGTATCGGCGGCCGAGATCAAGGCGATGACTGGCGAAGAGCCACGGCTGATGGCGAAGATTGACCGGCGGGAAGAATTGCCGCCGGTCTTTGTCGAAGCGGGCGTCTTTCTCCTCCCGGTCAGCAATGGCGAGTACGTCATCGTCGCCGGAGACGGCTACCACGATCTCGAACCCGCGCCTGAGCCGCCGAGCCAGTTCATCTCGCGTCTGCCGTTTCCGCTGGCGAGCGCCGGCGCCGGCGCGAGTGAAACCCAGCATATCGACTTCGCCTTCAATTCGGGGCTGGTTGAGTGTTTCGCCGGCCTCGGCAACCTCTACCTGACCATTCGCGGGCGCAAGCGCGCTCCAGAGTTCGAGTTTCGGGTCGGCGACCAGACCCTGCGAGCGGCCAACGTCCAGGTCGAGGTCGATGCCGGGTTCGAGGGCGAGCGCGATATCGTCGTCCTCGAGGGCAAGATCGGTCCGCGAGACAATTTTCACATCCGCCAACTCTATTACCCATTCCGGTTCTGGTCGACGCTCGTTCCTGAAAAGCATATCGTGCCGGTTTTCTTCACCTACCAGCCGGATCGCCGCCTATCGACGTTCTGGGAATATCGGTTCAAGGACCCGCTCGATTACCACTCGATTGAGCTCGTCCGAGCACAGGCGTTCATCATTCGCCCGGCGTCGGAGAACGTGCTGGCCGCCAAGCCGTTTCGTTCGTCGAACGGCGGCGCGCATCCCATGCAACGCATCCCTCAGGCGAATGACCTGCTCAAGGTGGCCGAGTTTCCCTTCCGGGTGGCCGAAGGCCATACCACGGCAGGGTCGATTGCTCGTGCATTTGAGTTCGACGAACGCCAGAGCCGCTACTATCGCGACGCTGCCGAGTTGCTTGGCCTTATCGCCAGCCGCGAGGGGAGGTACCTCCTGACCGAGGTCGGGCGAGAGTTCATCTCGCTGCCGGTGCAGGGGCGAAACGAACTCCTGTTTCGTCAGATGTTCCGTCTGCCGCTGTTCTCGGAGCTTCTCCTCGAATTGTTTCTCGATCCGGACAAGGCGTTGTCGAGAGGACAAGTCGCAGCGATTATCGAGCGGCTTTCGTCGCATCGTGGCGATACTCTGGTTCGCCGCTCACAGACGGTGCTCGCCTGGCTCCGTTGGGTCGAGCGGGCGACCGGAGCGCTTCGAGTCGATGGGACGACGGTCCGGCTGCTGGCGGGCCCAGTGATCTGACCGGCGCGCTACAATGGTCGGACCGGTGAAACTGCACGGAGGCGAAGATGAATGCTGCGGACGTCCTCCTCTACGGCCGTCGAACTGTCACCGAGGCGCTGGCGAAGGTCCCGCGCGCCGAGTGGGACGCGGTTGGTGCGGCCGGCGAGTGGTCCGTGAAAGACGTCGTCGCCCATCTGACCTCGTTCCAGTGGGTCGTCGCCGATGCGCTCAACGAACTGCTCGGGTCGAGTGATACCCCAACGCTCACTCGGATGTTGGAATCCGATGGGAGTTTCGACCTCGCCGAGGTGGCACAGCGGCGCATGCTCAGTGCCGACTTGATCTTCGACGAGTATGAGCAAGCCTGCGCCGAGACCGAACGGCTGGTCCGGTTGGCGCCCGCCGAGATTCTCCGCCAACCAGGGACGATCCCCTGGTATGGGCGCGAATACTCGGTCGATGACCTGATCGTCTACATGATCTACGGTCACGCCCGAGAGCATGCCGTCCATTTCACTCAGGCCGCCGAGCGCCTCAACGCCTGATCCGCAAGGCACGCACCCAGTCGCTCGGCCTGACCGATACCGGTTCCGATCCGCAACCCAAGGACGAGAAGAGGCCGATCATCGAGCGTAGCCGCCGCTGGGCTGGCGGTGGAGTGCCGCGCTAGCGCGATATCAGACGGAAAACCTGGCCACCGAGGCCGACCACATAGAGTTCGCCGGACCGATCTTCGGCAAACGAACTGATTCGGAGTGACGGATCTCGCAGCAATTCGGTTGTCGTCCAACCGCCCTGGCCGCTCGGTACGGTCGCCCAGATCCGCCCGGTGCAGTAGTCCCCAAAGAGGTACGCGCCGGTCAGCGCGGGTGACGCCTTGCCGCGATAGACATAGCCGCCGGTCACCGAGCAACCCTGGTCGCGCCCATACTCGGTGATCGGCAGGGTGAGCCCCGCCTGGTCGCAGCCCTGGCCGCGAAAGCACTGACTGGCCTCCATCGTGCTCCAGCCATAGTTGACCGGCGCGGGCGTTCCGGCCGGGGTGAAATTGATCTCCTCGAGGGCGTTCTGGCCAACGTCGGCGATCCAGAGGTCACCGGTCTGCCGGTCGAAGCTGAAACGCCAGGGGTTTCGCAGACCATACGCCCAGATCTCCGGGCGGGCGCCGGACCGGCCGACGAGCGGATTGCCGGGCGGAATGCGATACGGCTCGCCACCATCGACGTCGATACGGAGCAATTTACCGAGGAGCGACCCAAGATTCTGGGCCGTGCGCTGTGGGTCGCCACCGCCACCACCGTCGCCGGTGCCAATATAGAGAAAGCCATCCGGCCCGAATACGAGGTTGCCGCCGTTGTGGTTCTGGGCAAAGTCGTCGATTGCCAGGAGAATGCGCCCGCTGGCCGGGTCCGCCCTAGCCGGGTCCGATGACATCCGGTATTCGGCCACCGTATTGGCCCCATTTCGGGCGGTGTAATAGACGAAGAACCGTCGATTCTGGGCGAAGGCGGGATGAAAGGCGATCCCGAGCAAGCCCTGCTCCTGACCGTTCGAGGTGAGGATACTGCGTAGGTCGAGCACCGGCTGCTGGGCAACGTCGCCGTTCCGGAATAGGCGGACCAGCCCAGCACGCTCGAGGACGAAGAACCGACCCGTGCCATCTGGGGCCTCCTCGAAGTCGGTCACCTGATCGAGGCCACTGAGTACGGGGGTGAGCGCCAACCGCACCGCCGATGGGTCGAACCCACGAGCGGCCGGTGTCGTGGTGGGCGTCCGGCCGGCCGGCGAGGTCGTTTGGGAAGCGGCGGTCGGTGGAGGGCTCGTGGGGCTTGACCCGGCAACCGGGCGGCCGCTCGCCGGCGGTGGGCCGCAGCCAGCCGCCAAGATGAGAATGACAAGTAAGGTAACCCGCACGGACCCCCCGGCGAACACGCTCAGTACTCTGTACGCGACCGCTCGCCCATTTGTTACGCAGCGCACCGGCGGCACGACGCCGGTCAAACCGCTAGAGTAGCGCGCACTTCTGTATCGAGGATGAACGATGTCGATCGAAGGCAACAAGGAATTGGTCAGGCGCTGGGTCGAGGAGGGCGTGAATGCAGGAAGCGACGCCGTACTGGACGAGATTATTCACCCGGACATGATTAACCACGAATGGTCCACCTCGGTTGGTGGCCGCGAAGGCTTCAAGGAGACGATGAATGTCTTTCGCTCCGCTCTCGAAGAACAGCGGATGGAGATCCTCGACACCATCGCCGAGGAGGACAAGGTTGTCGTCCGTCTAATTTGGATCGGCACGCCGAAGAACCCCTTCGTCGGCAAGCCAGTCAACGGCAAGCCGTTCCGGGTGACCCACACCCACACCTTCCACGTCCGCGACGGGATGCTCTATGAGCACTGGGCGAACCGCGACGACCAGGGGATGTGGCAGCAGATTACCGAGGAGTGATGAGCGAGACAACCGAAGTCGCCATCGTGGGCGGCGGGATCATTGGTCTGGCAATCGCCTGGGAACTGGCAGGCCGGGGGAAGCGCGTCATCGTCCTCGAGCAAGGACGCGTCGGTGGCCAGGCATCCGGCGCGGCCGCTGGTCTGCTCGCACCGGCCACCGAACAACTCGAACCGGCTGGCTTTCTCGGCCTTGGTATTGCCAGCCTGCGCGCCTACCCGACGTTTTGCGCTGAGATTCAGGAAGGGTCGGGGATCGACCCCGAACTGGAACTCAGCGGGGTGCTGCGAGTCGCCTTCGATGAGCCCAGCGCCGAGCAGTTAAACAAACTCGTCGGAGCCGGTGGGTTACGTAGCAGTCTCCTTACCGCCGCCGACGCTCGGCAGCTTGAACCGGGGCTCGGTCCAGATGTGGTGGCCGGTTTGCTCATTCATGACGAGGGACATGTGCACAGTCCGCGGCTCGTTGAGGCGCTCGGCCGCGCCGCTCGACGGCGCGGCGTGGTGATCCGAGAGGGGACGCCGGTCGTCGGGATCGTCGGGCGCAACGGAATGACGGTCGAGAGCTTTGACGGTACCCTAACTGCCGAGACTGTCATCGTCGCTGCCGGCGCTTGGACCGGCCTATTCCCCGAAATGCGAGGCGCTGTCTTTCCGGTGCGTGGCCAGATCGCTGCGGTCAAGCCAGGCCACACAACGATCCAACGGCCGGTCTTCGCGCCAGGCGCGTACCTCGTTCCAAAGCGTGACGGATCGATCGCGGTGGGAGCGACCGAAGATCAAGCCGGCTTCGCCGATGCTCCCACGCTGCGCGGAGTTCGCACCATCCTCGCGGGTGGCGAACGACTGGCGCCAGCGCTTGGCGATGCGGCATTTGTTCGGGCCTGGGCCGGTCTGCGTCCGGCGACGCCGGACCTGCTGCCGATCCTTGGCGCACTCGCGCCCGGTCTGGTCGTCGCGTCCGGCCATTATCGAAATGGCATCCTGCTGGCCCCGATTACCGCCCGGCATATTGCCGACCTGGTGCTGGGCTTGCCCTCGACCGCCGATCTCGCCCCGTTTGTCCCCGGTCGGCCGGCACTTCGCAATTCGTCGAATCTCGCCCGCTAAACGCTTGCGGCTGTCCAGTCGAGTCGCTAGAGTGAATGGTGTCCCGAGTGGCTAGAGGTATCCGCCGGGTCGGCGTTGCGGGGACCGTGAGGTCCGCGAAGCGCCGGGAGGCAACTCCCCAGCTGGTTTGCCGGTCGAGGCTGATCCCGCGAGGGTGACAAGCTCGTCGGCGGCGGCGAGGAGGCTGGCGGAGCGAGCGTAGGTCGTGGGAACGCGGCAGGCGCTCGTGGCTCCGGAAGGAGCGCCGAGGTCACTCGGGGCGCTCCATTTCTCCCCGGTCACGTCCCACCGCAAACGCCAGCATCATTCCGCCGATCCCCAGTGCGGACGACGCCGCAAACGCCAGGAAGGCCGCTGCGTAACTGCCGGTCAAATCGCGGATTGCCCCGGCGACGATCGGGCTCGACGAAGAGACCAACGCCAGCGGCAACCCCAACGCTCCATAGATTGCCCCGTAGGCCAGTACGCCAAATCGGTCGGCGACGACGGTTGGCTGGAGAGTCACCGTCCCACCCAGAGAAAGTCCGTAGAGCAGGGCAAACGCCCAGACGCCCAGCCCCGCGCCCGCCAGCGCCAAGAGGATGAACCCGCCGATCTGGCAGAGATACGCGGCAACGAGGAGAGACGCCGATCCAAATCGGTCGCTGAGCCAGCCGAAGGCAACCTTGCCGAAGATCGAGCAACCGGCCATCAAGCTGATCGCAGTCGCGGCTTCAGTGCTCGACACCCCCTTGTCGAGGATGGCGGGCAGCGCATGCAGCCCGATTGAATTCGATCCGGCGTGCCCCAGAGTGAGGGCAATCGCCAGCAGCCAGAAGGCGGGGCCGGCCATCGCGGCCGAGAGCGACGTCGCGGCAGGTTGAGCGCGCCGCATTCGCCGAACCGATGCAGGACGGCCCGCGCCGTATGGCTCGACCCCGAGGTCGTGAGGAGCGCCGCGCATCGCCCACCACACCATCGGGATGACCAGCAACCAGAGGCCGACACCGAGAGCCGCCACACTGACGCGCCAGCCGAATGTGCCAATCATCCAGGATACCACCGGCACCAACACGACCCCAGCCAGGCTGATGCCGCTTACCGCCAGGCCCATCGCGAGGCCACGCTTGTCGACGAACCAGCGCGCGACCGCCGCCGAAACCGGCACTTGGCTCATGCCTGAGCGCCCAACAGCGCCGAGTGCAAACACCAGAAAGAACAGGGTCAACGAGGTCGCGCCGGCCAGAAGCAGATAGCTGAGGCCGGTGATCAATGCGCCGGCGACGATGATGCCGCGCGACCCGTGTTGGTCAGTCCAACGACCGACCCAGACGCCAGCAAGTCCCGGTACCAGGGTCGTCATTGCATAGCCGGTCGAGATCGCGGTACGTGACCAGCCTTCTTGGGCGACCCAGACCGGGAGCAGCACGCCGATCGCGTAGCTTCCCAGTCCGCCTTGGACGAAATAGACCGTTCCGGCGGCAAGCGCCACCCACCAGGCCGGGTGGATTCGTGGCCCAGACGATGTGTGCTCGCGGGTCGCCACCGGGTTGCCGATCGCTCTACCTCGCCGTCCGTGGACCTGACGTCGCCTGGTCATTGTATACGCCGGTCTCGACGACGTGGAGGACAGTAGCAGTGTATGGAGAAGACCGGCCCGGCGAACAACCATCGCCCGTCGGCGGTCTGGAAACCAGGGCATACCGGAGCGGCGGGGCTTGAACGCGGTCGTAGCGTTGGTGGTCAGCGCGACGCCGGTCAATAGGGTACGATGGCCCGCACTTGCATCGGTCGTGAGGGGTCGTGGAACTCTATCCGTTGCTCAAGACGACGCACATCCTCCTGATCGCCACCTGGTTTGGCATCGACCTTGCGGTGGCGACCTGTGGCTCGCTGGTTCGCAACCGCGAGTTGACGCTCGAAGCACGCGGCGCGTTCGGGAGACTGCGACGTCTGCTCGATCTCGGTCCTCAGGTGAGCATGCTGCTGACCGTTCCAGTCGCGCTCGCGTTGGTCATGCTTGGCCGATGGGCGACGATCCCCGAGGGTCTCCAACCGGCGGTCTGGTGGGTGGCCGTGATAGCGGCGATCGTCTGGGCGATGGTAGCGGCCTACGGTTTGGTGAGGCCAGCAGCCTGGAACTCGACCCTTGGCGGGTTGGATGTGGTCATCCGCGTGGTGATTGCTCTGGCCTTTCTTGTGCCTGCGGTACTTGGGTTGGCCGGCGGCCCGGGGTTTGGAGCGCTTTGGCTCGATCTCAAATCGCTCATCTTTGGTGTGTTGGTGCTGTGCATGGTCTGGGTTCGCTTGGCGACCCGCGACACCACCGCCACGGTGGATTCGATTGCCGGCGGCGATGATTCCCAGACGCGCGAGAACTCGCTTGACGGCCAACTGGCCGCGGTGCGGTTGCCGGTCGCCATCATCTGGGCCGGGATCGTCGTCAATGTCTTTCTCGCCGTGCTGAGGGTGGGCTAATGCCAATCGACTACACATTGCTCAAGGGGCTGCACATCCTCCTGGCCATCATCTGGCTCGGAACTGACGTCGGGACGATGGTTTCGTTCAAGGGCTTGCTCAACCCGCGCTATCAGATCTCGACGCGCCTTGCGATGAGCCGGTTATCCGACTTGATGGACATGGGGCCACGATCGGCGCTTGTCCTGCTCCTGATGCTTGGGATCTATCTGACCTATCGCGGTGAATGGGGTCTGAGCGGACCGGTTGGCGCGGTGCTGGCCGGGGCAAGTGCGGTTGTCGGTGTGCTTTGGTTTGCGGGGGTCTGGCATCAATACTGGGTAGGGCACGCGCACGTGTCCGATCCGCGCCAGATCGCCTTTCAGCGGTACTTCCGGGTCTTCGACATCTGGTGGCGGGTGACCGTCTCCAGTCTGCTAGCGGTGGCGGCGCTCTATTCGCTCGTCGCGCCCGGCAGCGGGCCGTTCAATGCGACCTGGCTTTCCATCAAATTGATTCTATTTGCCGGGATCGTGATGCTCGGCGCGTACCTTCGGGTGCTCCTGCCCAAGATCGGCGGGGCGGTCGGCGCAATCGTCAAGAACGGGTCAAGCCCCGAACGAGAGGCAGCACTCCAGGCGCCGTCACGTCAGGCAACCTATGCGGTCTGGGGCATCTGGGTGTTGATTGTGGTCATCATCTTTCTGGCGGTAGCGAAGTTCTAGGCGGAGCGGATCATGAGCGGGACCAGCGTCGAAGTTGGGGAGAACGGCAGTGCTCTGAGCGTGGCGATGGTCGGGACCGAGCACCTTGAGGTATCGCTCCCCTTCTATCGGGACGTCATCGGGCTCGAAGCGGGTGAGGAGATCCGTTGGTCTGGTGAAGCGTTCGAACATCACTTGCGGCTCCCGTCAGGGTCGAGCGCACGGGCGGTGCTGCTCGGGTTCCCGGGAAGCTTGACCGGACGGGTGCTCTTGGTTGAGTTTGACTCGCCTGATCGCGTCTGGGTACGTCAGCCGGGCGAGGATCGCCCCTACGGGATCTGGAACCTCAATTTCTACACCTACGACATTGCCCGCGCGGCCGACGACGTTGCCGCGAAAGGCTACCAACTCTGGAGCCAACCGACGACCCACGCCTTTGCGGCAAAGGAAGGCGCTGCGACCATAGGTCAGCCAACCGAGGTGCTCTTCGAAGGACCGGATGGCGTCGTAATCAACCTCGTCGAACTCCCGGCCGGTGAGGGTACCCGGGTCGGTGAGATGCGCCGGTATCTTGACCAGCACGGCACGACTCCCACCGGTTATACCGAAGTCGTAACGAGCGCCCACACCGTCCGATCGATGCCCCATGCCGTCCGCTTCTATCAGGAAGCGCTCGGAATGGGTGTGCTCATCGACGCGACCATCGACCAGCCTGCTCAGAACGCCTTCCTGCATCTGCCCACCGATGCCCGAACCCACTCGACCTTTATGAAGGGCGATCACATGTTTGGCAAGGTTGCGCTTGCCCAACCGCTCAACTACGAGGCGGTCGACCTCGGGGATCGGGCGCGGCCGCCGAACATTGGCTACCTCGCGATGGGCTTTCGAGTGGACGATCTCGCCGCATCGGAGGCGGCCTGCCGCGCTTTGGGAGTGGACTTCTTCAGCGAACCCGTCGAGATCGATCTGCCTGGCGAGGGACGCCGACGGGCGATGGTCGTATGTGCGCCGGGGAGCGGGGCGCTGATGCAGATCGCCGAACGAACCTCCAGATGACTCCCCTGGTTGAGGGCATCCAGGCTGCTGTCATCACCGTCTCGGATTTCGAGCCGAGCCTGCGGGTCTATCGGGACGCGCTTGGCTGGGAGGTCGTCGCCGAAGGCGACCTCACCGCCGTCGACAGTAGTCGGCTCTGGGGTGTCGAGGCGGCTTGTCGGATCGTGGCGCTTTCGCCGCTTAGCGTCGAAACGGGCCGGATTCACCTCGTGCGCTTCGATGGACTTTCACCTGCTTCGCTCGGCCAACCGCAATCAGATGGCTACGGTCTCTTCGCTATCGACATGTACGTCCGCGATCTCGAAGAGGCCAGGCGACGCTGCGAGGCAGCCGGAGCACGTTGGGCCGGTGGACCGGCGACCTGGCATATCGGCGACGATCTGAACCGCGTGACGGTGCGCCAGGGCTTTCTCCATCTTCCCGACGATGTCAACCTGACCTTTGTGATGCCGGGTCGGCCGCGCCCGACCGCCGTTTGGGCGCGTGACCCGGACGCACTCTGCACCGAGTTGACTTCAGTCGTCGTCTGCGTGCCGGACGTTGAGCGATCCAAAGTCTTCTGGGGCGCCGACGGACTCGGTCTGGTCGAGCAGTACGACGCGGAATTCGCCCAACCAGAGATGGCACGGATGGTCGGACTGCCCGACGACTTCGCTCAGCGGATGGCCTTCTTGATCGGCGATGGGACTGCTCGCCTCGAACTGACCGGACGCCCACGCCAGCACTCCGACGCGGCCTGGCGTTCGCTCGATCTTGCTGCTCGGCAACGCCCCGGCCGGAGCCTCGGCCAGTGCGCCTGGGTCGTCGTCGTCGACCGGTTCGACGAGGCTATCTCGGTGGCCCAGGCGCGCGGCGGCCAACTGCTCTCAGGTCCATTCACGATTGACAACCCGGTCTACGCCGGTCGGTCGGTGGCGATTGTCGAGACGCCGGAGCGGACATTGCTGGAAATCTGGTCCGCTCGCTGACTTATCCGCGGTCGCTCAGACGCGCAAGCAATGCCGGCAGCGCACAAGTGCGCTCGAGCAGCGCGATCAGGACGGTGTGCTCGGCCGACGAAAGCGCCAGCGGTGCAGCGTTCCCAGGCCCTCGTTCAAGCAGAGCGAGATAATCGTCCGCCTCGGTGCGAAGAGGATAGCGAACTTCCAACGCCTTGAACGCCGGGCCATGGCCCGCTTCCAGCAGGTGACAGAGTTCGTGGTGGATCACCGCCTGGCGCACCCAGGCCGGCACGTGCTGAAGTCGGCTGCTGATCCGGATCTCGCCGGTGGAAGGGGTGCAACTACCGCGACGGGTCTCCATTTCGGCGTAGCGGATCGAGACGAGCAGCAACGAGCCGCCGAAGTAGCGAGCGTTCAGGTCGTTGGCCTCGGTCCGAAGGGTGTTGTCGTCCCGAGCGCGGCGTGGGACGGCCGTGGCGCGTTCGCGAGCGACCGAGATCGCATGCTCGATGTCCCGTTTGGCCATCCGGGCCGGTACCCGCAAGACCAGTTGGCCGTCCACCCAACGCCAGGCCACCGTCCGCCGCCGGTTCGGGCTCTTGATTACCGTCGCACCGTCAAGAGTGACGGTCACCTCACCGCGTGCCACGTCGCCACCGCCACAGCAGCAGAGCCAGCGTCACAGCGCCCGCCGCCAGACTGATCGCCCCACCGGCCAGGCGCGCCGGGGTCGTCTCGAAGCGGGCCGAGACGACGTGGTCACCGGGTGGAAGGTCGATCGCGATCAACCCAAGTGGTGGCGCCCGTTGATGGTCGACGACCTGCCCATCAACCCGTATTCGCCAGCCCGGATAGTCGAAGGTTTGGAGGATCAGCCGCCCGCCGGCCGGCACGCGCACCCGCGCCTCGTCGGAATTGCCGGCATGGCGTGTCTGCTCGACCCGGCCGGACGACGGGTCTTCCAGCCGCCATTTCTGTGGCGGCTCGCCGCGGCGGTATTGCTCGACCATCGGCGAGGTCGTCGGCAACTCGTCGGCCCAAATCGTCGTCGCGGTGTAGCTCTTGAGTTCGAACTCGACGATAGCCAGTGGCGAGACGTTCGCCGCCTGAATCGGCGTTGGCTCCACCCGCAGGAAGGCCCAACTGCCGACCACCGCCGCGAAGACGAAGGGAGTCGCGGCGCGGAGGGCGGCCGCCGGCTCGAAGAAGCGCGTCTCCAGGGCCGCCACCGCTGCCGCGGCCAACGCCGCGAGGGTGACGGCGCAAACCGAGAGCAGTCGCCAGGGGAACTGCACCAACGTCGCCCCCGGCACAACCGACCAGATTGGGGCAGCGACCGGCGTCATCAGCGTGGCAAGGCCCGCCGTCGCGAGGGCGAAGAAGAGCGCCGCCCGCCGCGCCCGGCGTGGGATCGAGAGCGGGCTGCCCGCCAGGGCAAAGCCGCCAAACACCAGCGCCACCACGCCGAGTTGAAATCCCATCGTGTCATTCAGACCCAGGTCGCTATAGCCGAACCCCCAAAATGGCGAAAACAACTGCACGGGTTCGACGAAGTGGCGGGTGTAAGCGAACTGGTTGCGCGTCAATTGTTCGGTCTTGAGAAAGCGCGCTTCCATGCCAAACGGTAGCCAGAACACCGCCGAGAGACCGAGTCCGAGCACCCCGGCCGCCACCCAGCGGCCAATCAGTTTGCCGATTGCTGCAGCACGGTCACCGCGAAACGGCCGTTCGATCAACCGCCAGAGTAGGAAGAGGGCCAGCAGCGGGCCGAATATGAGCGTCGTGGCATTGTGGGTCAGGATCATCCCGGCGAGCGCGATCCCGGCGACCGCGACCGATCGGGTGGTCGGTGCGCGGCCGGCGTAACGCGCGTCCACACCGATCGCATCGTCGCCGTCGGGCCGTCCTTCAAGCCGGAGCAACGACCAGAGCACCAACGGCATCCAAACAAACGCGAAGAACTCCGCGAGCGCCGCCCGGACGTACAGGTCGAGCAGGTGGTAGGGCAAGTAGACGTAGACCGCCGCGCCGATCAGCCCGGCCGCCGGGCCATAGAGCCGCCTGCCAAGCAGGTACATTCCGACCGAAGACGCCAGAATCCCGAGGAGAAACGCCGCCTTGACTGCGCCGACATAACCGAGCCCCGCCAGGACAAACGATTCGGCGACGAAATAGGCCAGCGGCGCGTAGACGTTGAACACCGGGTAGCCGTATCCGAAGACGAAGTCGGTGCTCCAGCGTGGCCAGAGCGCGCCGTCGCGAAATGCCTGATCAAAGGCCACCAGATAGAACACGCTATGCGGCGCATCGTGCGCCCGGAAGAAGAACCGGTCGTCCCAGAGCGGCATCGTCGCCAGAAGGGCGATCAGCACCGCGGCGACCAGCCCGCGATCGATCCGGCCGTTCACGAAGCGGCTGCCTGGGCCGGTCCGGCTGGGACTGATTCCTCCGAGACCGGCGGTTGCTCATCGTCGCGCCGGATCGGGGTTCGGTCGCCGCGCCGCCGTCCGCGCCAAGCCGCCCAGATTGCCACGGCCAGGAGCGCCAGCAGTGTCGCTGCTGAGATGGTCTGACCGACTGTTCGTGCCGCAGTGTCGAGAAAACGCAACTCGACCCATGACTCACCGGCCGGAACGGCAATCGTGATCAGACCGTAGGGTCCCGCCGGGACGATTTCGACGGCCTGGCCGTTCACCGTCGCCGTCCAACCGGGGTAGTGCTGAGTATAGAAGCCGAGTTGGAACGGTTCGGGAGAACTGACGCGAACCACGTCGGCGATCGTGGTGTGCCAGGTCGTCTCGGCGGTTGACCCTTCCGGCAACGTCGTTGGGTCGACCTTCGAAACGATTGGCTGGCCGGCTTCATAGAGTGGCTTGAGCGGCGAGTCGGTCGGCTTGGTCTGGTTCCAGCGGGTCAGGCCGACCAATTCGCCACTAGACTGCTCGAAGCGCATCAAGGCGCCAAGCGAGACCGGGCCTTCGGCTGGCTCGATAAGCGGAGGATTGAGATAGGGGTAAGAGGCGATGACAGTCACGAGAAGCAAGGCGCCCAATCCGATCCGGTCGCGCGCGTCGGCGGTCCGATCGCCGCGCACGGGCTCAGTAGCGGCGGCCAGTCCGGCGAGGAAGGCGAGAGCCAGGGTTGAAAGCCCGAGGATACGCCAGGGAAATTGGAACAGCGATGCCAACCCGAGGACCTGCCAGACCGGCGCAGCGGCCGGCAGCATGAGCAGCACTGCCCCGCCGCCCAGCACGGCAAAGAAGATTCGGTCCGCGGTGATCCCCGAACGCCGGTTGGCGAACAGCCCAATCAGCGCCAGACTGAGCGCTGCCACGCCGAGTTGAAACGGCATGTCGTCATCCGGCCCCGGACGTGACAGCCCGTATCCCCAGAAGGGCGAGAGCAGTTGATGGGGGAAGACGAAATGGCTGCGATAGTCATAGTCGGCGGTGGTCCACTGGTCGACCCGGACGTAGGAGTATTCGAACCCGAGCGGGATCCAGAAGATCGCCGACAGGCCGAGCGCGGCAAGGCCTGCCGCGGCGCTCCAGGTCGCTGCCGGCAGCACCACCCGGCCTGCGTACGCCAGGCTGCTCTGCCATTTCGCTTCCGGGAGAGCAGCCCGGGCAATGCGCAACAGATGCCAGAGGACATAGGCGGCCGCGATTGGGATCATCGTCAGGGCAAGAGTGTGCGTCAGGATCAGCCCGCCCAGAGCAAGCGCCGCCAGGATCGCCCGCGGAGCAAGTGAGGGGCCGCCTGGACCGTAGACGATCCGAAGTTCCGCGGCGGCGAGCAGTCGACGAAACGCGCCAAGTACCAGCGGAAAGAAGACGAAGGCGACGCTTTCGGAGAGCGCTCCGGCGGACGTAGATGTCGACGAGCCGATACGGCACGTACATGTAGACGACCGCCGCCAACAATGCGCCGCGCGCCCCAATTGTCTCGCGGGCAAACCAATACATTGCCAACCCGCTCAGCACCACGCTCAGCCCAAAGACCAGTTTGACGGACGTCACGAAATCGAAGCCCACGAGATGAAACGCCTCGCCGACGAAATAGGCAAGCGGAGCGTAGATGTTGAAGATCGGATAGCCATACCCAAAGGCGAAGTCGGGCGCCCAACGCGGCCAGAGGATGCCGTCGCGTATCGACCGGTCGAACTCGACGAGAAAATAAACCGAATGGCGGCCGTCGTGCGCGCCCCAAAAATAGAGCGGGTGCACCAACGGGGCGATTGCGAAGAACGACAACAGGATGACCAGACGCTTCACCGGATCTCGACCTCGCCGAGTAAGATCGCATCCGAGGTGCGGCCATTGGCAAGCATCCCTACTCGATCTCCGGTCGCCGGGACGTACATTCCGGCGACGACCTGATATCGCCCGGGCGGAAGGTCGGCTGGGATCTGGATCTGGTGAAAGTCGACAAGAGCCTCGCCTTGCCGCCAGCCGCTTGTCGGCCTTCGTCCATCGACCGGCGGGCCGTCGTGCTGGGCAACGACAACGTGCGCCTGGTCTTGCAGGTGGGTGAAGACCGTCAGATTCCTGCCAACCGGCGCGCGACCCTGCCAGACGAGGAGCACCACCACCGATCCGCCGGGACGAGCGTCGCCAGCCTGGAGCCCGGATTCGAGAAGGACGATATTGCCATCGACCAGATACGGGTTGAAGGCGGTCGGCTCCTGGACCGCAACCGGCTGGAAGGTAAAGGCGGGCGATCCGGCAACCAACGCCAGGACCGAGATCGCCGCCGCCGCCATTGGTCGAGCCTGGTGGAACGCCTGCAGCAGCAACCCGGCCGCCAGCGCCAGCGCCAGACCGGCTGCACCCAGGAGTTGGTACGGCTGACTGACCAAAGCCGGCATTCGCTCCCACACCGGCGACGTCACCGCCAGACTCGCCGTAATCGCAATCAATGCAAAGACCGCCAAGCCTACCGGGCGGCGCGCTCCAAGCGGCGAGAGCGTCAGGAGCAACGCCAGCGCCGCGACTGGTCCAAGCGACACCGTCAGCCCGTCGCGAGGGCGGAGCGCATCCGAGACGACTGGCGAAAACACCTGCTGGAGGTCAAGCGGGGCGACCGGACCAAGCGCAAATGAGAGCGGCTGACGAGCGGCGATCACCGCCCAGAGCGCCCCGGCAAGCACCAACCCGCCCGAGGGGCCAGCCCAGCCTTCCCGACGCGGCCGCAGCACCGCAAGGAGCACCAAACCGGCAATCGTCAGGCCCACGTTCCCCAGCCCCGCCGCGGCCCAGAGCGCCGCCCCGACGATGATCGGCACGAGCGCCGGCTCCCGCTCTCCATCGACCAGTCGCGTCGAGGCGAGGCTCGACCAAAGCGCCCACGGCAGGAGGCCGAGCGTCCAGGCTTCGGCGAGATTGCCACGGGCATAGACCAACCCCGCGAGAAACGGCAGTCCGCCAACGGTCGCAGCCGCCACCAGCCCAGGCCAACTGACCGGACCTGGTTCGTCATTCGTCGGCCGTGCGAGCCTGCGGGTCAGGACGTATGCGCCGGTGGTTGCCGCGATCATGCTGACCGCGAAAATGACTTTTATCGCCCCGGTTGGTGCGATGCCCGCAAACAGGAGCAACCTCGCCGCCCAGTAGGGCAGCGGTCCCTGGCTGAGACTGGGGTCTCCGGCGAGCGTCGGCAGCCAGCTAGCCGCCGGCGCCTGGGACAGCCCGACAACCTCATACGGCGCGAACAGCCCACGGTGCGAATAGAAGAACCCCGGGTAAAGCAGTGGTCCGATCGCAAACGCTGCGAACAAGGCTGCCAGCAGCAGTCCCCAATCGAGCCTGCGCCCAAATCTGTCCCCGGAAAGAAGCGCCTGGTTCGCCGGAACTGCTGGAAGCGAGCGCGGATTGGCTTCGGTGTCGACCACACGAGTCCTTCGTCCCACGGACGGGGACCAACGGATTATCGCAAAGCGAGGCCAGCGATCCAATTGGGTTGGCCGGTGACCACCAGCGCCTTATTGACGGTTCAGCCACCTCGAACGCACGATGGGACGAGATCGTTCGAAGGAGTCCTGCATGATCACCGATGCCCAGGTTCACCTCTGGGAGGCGAGCCGACCCGACCGGCCCTGGGATCCCGACGCCAAGCCACACCTTCCCGACCCCGTTCCCGCCGAGCGAATGGTCGCCTGGATGGACGAGGCCGGTATCGATCGGGCGGTGATCTCGCCGCTCTACCTGCCGGGCAACGGTCCCGAGTATGCTTGCGAAGTCGCCGCCCGATATCCAGACCGGTTTCGGGTGATGGGCTGGTACCAACCCGCTGACCCATCCCACCTCGCCAACCTCGAACGTTGGCTCGACCAGCCCGGCATGTGCAGCCTGCGTCTTTCGCTCAACGAGCCGGTCGGCTCTCGGCTCCTGGCCGAGGGGACACTCGAACCGTTCTGGTCGACCGTCGAGCGCCTCAAACTACCGGTCGCCGTCTTTCGAGTCGACGGGATCGCCGAGGTGATGGAGCCAATCCTCGATCGGTACCCAACGCTGCGACTGATCGTCGACCACCTGAATATGCCGGTCACCCCTGACGTCCGCGAGGCTCGGATGAGCAGTCTGGTACGACTGGCTCGTTTTCCCGAGGTGACCGTCAAGGTGTCGGCGTTGCCGCGATTCTCGACCGAGCCGCCGCCGTTTGTCGACCTTCAGCCGATGATCCAGCAGGTGTATCAAGCGTTCGGCGCCCGACGGATGCTCTGGGGGTCGGATCAGACCCAGCTTGTTGCACGCGGGGTGTGCAGCTACCGTCAGAACCTCGACGTCGTCCTTACCGAGGCGGCGCGCTGGATGCCCGCCGAGGACGTCGCCTGGGTGACGGGCAAGACTGCCGCCTCGGTCTTCAACTGGCCTGAGCGCTAGCGGTTCAGCCTCCTTGGCTTGGTGAGGTGCTGGCGTTGGTTGGGATCACGAGTGGTGGTGAAATCTGGATCGTGTACTGAACGCTTGACTGGGCCGAAGGGCAGCAGAGGGCATCCTGCGGGGTGTAGCGCTGGAAGGTGGCGAAAAGCCGCGGCGTGGAGCCGCCGAAGAAATTAACCGTGCTTGCCGACCCGTCGCTCCGGGCGTTCATCGCGGACGGAGCGATGGTGCCCGCGAAGACGCCGTCGACGAAGACGAAGTAGTTGTACCCCCAGGGACGGCACATCCCGTCGAAACTCGCCTGAGCCGGGATCACCTTGATGCCATAGCCTGCCTGATAGGGCTGCGCAAGGTACCAGCCGAGGGCAGCAAGTTGCTGGTCCTCGTCGGTTTCGGCGTGGCGAAGCTGGGTGATACAAGGCGGAGGCCAGTCAGAGGGAGTTGCCGCAAGCCCGCCAATCAACGGCGGCTCGGGGGTCGGGATCTCCATACCCGGGCGATTCCAGTTGATCGGGGTCGCCTGATCCAGCCAGATTGCGGACTGCTGAGCCTGTGAAGGCTGCGGCGCGAAAAACAACAGCAGACCGGCGACAAGGGTGGTCGCGCCCAACGGCGCAAGGTGTCGGAAACGGATCACTGGACCTCCTCGGTACCCTCAGACTACCAGACTTCGCGAGGTAGGGTACGACAGCCGTGCGTCACCGTGAAAGTGCAGCAGCATGGGACAATCGGTCCAGGCCGTCCGTCCCAATCGCCCCGGAGCGGGCTCTGACCGGATCGACCCCCGTCCGATCTGGCCGGTTTCGGCCGCTGGAGGCAGCGCAAATCCTCGGCCCGGACCATACCAGCGCGCTCGACCGCACCGTCGGGCGACCTGCGGCTCACGAAGCCCTTTGGACGTCCGACGCACCAGCAACAGCGCCTCCGGTTGTGACAACCTCGCCGTGCTGATTGACTACGTCTACCCGGCATTCCATTGACCGAGCCCCCGTCGAGCGCAACTCGCCGCGAGTGGTCAGCACATCGCCGGCGTGGACGGGCTTCAGGAACCGCACATCGAGGGCGCCATCGAGCGAAAACCGGTTGCCGACGGCATCATGAAGCGCTGAGCACAGAAGCCCGAAGGACAGTTCACCCTGAGCGACCGGCGCAGCGCCATACCTTTCGAGAGCGATTACCGGGTTGGTGTGGACGTTGTCCTCACCGGGGCCCTCGAAGTCGGCCATGCGCCCCAGGGTGATCGCCAACGTTCGGGTTGGCAGAGGGTCTGGCGGAGACGAAGATTGAGCGGTTACCCAGTTGCCAAACGGGACTGGCTGATAGTCTTCGCCGGGCCAGCCGACTTCATCGCCCGGAGCGATCTCGAACGCCCAAACCTTCCAATGCCGCTGGATTAGTTGACCGTTGACCATCGCGTCAAGTCTCCAGACAATCCAACCACGGCCACGGCGGAGAAACTTGTCGACAACCACCGCCGAGACGTCGATTGGCTGTCCGATCGGGACAGCACCGAGAAATTGCGCTGCGTACCGGGCGAAGCCGCCACCCTTCCATTCACGTCCGAGAAGGTTCATGCTGGCGAAATAGAGGATCGACGGTGGGGCAATCGGTGTACCGTCCTCGCTTCGGTATCGTCTGGGGTCGTCATCGTGCAGCGAAGCCCAGCGAACGACATCGCTGGCCCGAACGAGCAGCCGATACCGGCCGGGAATTGGCCCAACCTCGACACTGGTGAACGTGACATCCGGGTCGGGTAGTCGCGGCGGGATCTTGTAAGTCGCGGGGAGCCAGATCGTTCGGTCGGCATCCATGTGCTTCTCCATTGAGCAAGGTGGGCTGGCGTATACTCCGAGTGCCCGCCCGGCCGTTCCCAAGGATGCCGCATGGACTTCGATCTGAGCGAATTCGATGGATTGCGAGACGAGGTACGGGCGTGGTGCGCGGCTCGTTGGCCAAACGGTGTCGCGCCCCGCATCTGGGACGACGGCCCGCGCGGCGAGATGTGGAAACAGGACTACCGCGCCGCGATGCGGGCGCTCGGCGAGCGCGGTTGGCTGTGCGGCGGGTGGCCGGTCGAGCATGGTGGCGGCGGCTGGCGTGTCCTCAAGCAGGCCGTCTTCAACGAACTTGCCGCCTATTACCGCATTCCCGGAACCGGCCTGACCAACAGCGGTACGAGCATCATTGGCCCGACGATCATGATCTACGGCTCAGCCGATCAAAAGCGAGCGTTCTTGCCGCCGATCGCCCGCGGCGAGGTCCGTTGGGCACTCGGGTTCTCCGAGCCCGACGCGGGGTCAGACCTCGCCGGGCTGCGAACGCGCGCGGTCATCGATGATGACGAATTCGTCGTGAACGGCTCGAAGGTCTGGAATCACTCAAGCGATACCGAGTTGATGCTGCTGCTGGCGCGCACAAATCCAGCAGCCCCAAAGCACCAGGGCATCAGTCAGTTCATCCTACCCCTCATGGGAACGCGTGGGGTCACGATTCAGCCGATCCTCGACCTGCTCGGTCATGAGCGTTGGACGTTGGTCACCTTCGAGGACGTTCGTTTGCCACGGTCGGCAATGATCGGCGAGATCAACCGTGGCTGGTACCAGCAGACAACCTCTCTCGACCTCGAACGAGCGCAAATGGGCTGGCTGGGCGAAGCGCGCCGCAGCTTTGACGAACTCCTCAGCCTGGCAAGGCGGACGAATCTCAGCGGAGGGCCGGCGCTCGCAGACTCGTTCGTACGTGACCGGCTTGGGGCGTTGGCCGTCGAGCTTGAACTGGCGCGGTGGATCGCCTATCGGGTCGCGTACCTTCAGGACCGCGGCGAGATCCCGAACGCGCCGGCCTCGATCTCGAAGCTCTGGACCAGCGAAGTCCAGCAGCGTATCCAGCGGGCGGGCGTGAACTTGCTTGGTGTCGTCGGTCTGCTCGCCGAAGGGTCGCAGTATTCGGTCGATCGGGGCGTTTGGAACCTCGAATACTGGGAGGCGATCGGCACATCAATCGCCGGCGGGGCCTCGGAGATCCAGCGCAATATCATTGCGACGCGCGGGCTCGGAATGCCGCGGTAGGTAGCCGCAATCCGAGCCCTGTCTCGGCTGTTTGCCTTCACTGCTGTCGCACATCGCCAGAATGCCCCGCGCGCCCATCGCGCTCCACCGGACAGCAGGCTAGCGTCGCCTCGAAAGGAGGGGCGGCCGAGACCGCATTCGGCGAAACCCAGCCGGGATCTCGACCAACGCGGTCTGGCGAGTTGCTTCGTCTGTGCCAAACTCGAGTACGACATAGTGGGCAGCGGCTGGGTTGGATGGCCGGCCGATGTGGTCGGCCCAGCCGGCGATCCGGGCGAGCCGACGCTCGCCGTCATCGAGCCGCAGCACGGCAAACTCGCGTGAGCCGACGATATAACGATAGCCGACCATGATCTGAGGGTCGCCCACGATGCAACTTCCTTGGTGCGGATGCCGGAGCGTCCGTGCGTGAACGAACGATGAGGCACCCGTCTCCGGCTGTCAAGTGCTGCTCAGCCTCTAGGGGCGTTCGCCGACCGTAACGATCAGGGTGACACCGACGCCGTTGGCGTGGATCACATCCACCGAGACGATCTGCCCCGGCAGCAGCCGATCGATCGCCAACTGCAATTCATCCCGCGAGCGCACCGCCATGCCTTCGATCGAGATGATGGTGTCCCCTTCGACCATCCCTGCCGAGCCGGCTGGGCCGACGGGGTCGAGTGACTCGATGTACGCTCCCCGGGAATGACGCAGGCCGAGCCGTGCGGCGGATTGCGGGGTCAGGGTCGAGGCGCTTACGCCAAAGAATGGCCGGGCGATCTTGCCGTGAACGACCAGCAGGTTGGCGATCGTCTGGACACGGTTGCTCGGGATGTGAAGGAAGTCGCTCCATTGGGAGTTGGGGTCATCACGTCGGCGCATCACGTTCATGCCGACAATCTGGCCTGCCGAATCGATCAGCGCGCCGCCGCTATCGCCGGGATAGATCTCGATAGAGCTTCGAATAAGGTCACGGTGGATTGACCCGCTGATCAAGATGGTCTCACCGTCAAGACCGAGGACGACGCCGGGCCGACCATCGTACGGCCGGTCGAGCAGAGGCGTATGGCCGATCACCATGACCGGCGTACCCGAAACCAACGAGGATGAATCCCCCCAAGCCGCGACTGGCAGGTTCGCCGCTGTCACCTTCACCACCGCCACATCGGTGTAGCGGTCCACTCCGACGACGGCGCCTTCGAGCGTGCGTCCGTCGAGCAAGTTGACGGTGACTGGTCCCGGCGCCTCTTCCACCACGTGCGCGTTGGTGACGATGTACCCCCGTCGGTCGAAGATGATGCCGGACCCAACCGAGGTTGCCCGCCGTTGGCGACCAAACAGGTCCGTTTCGACGACGCTGTAGGAGATCCGGACGACGGCCGGACGGACGATCGCTGCCGCTTGCTGGAGATCCGGTTCTTGAGCCTGTACTGGGCCGGGTCCAGTCACCAGGCCAACCGCCACCACCGCGCCCACCACCCAGACTGCCGTACGTCGACCCAGTCCCATGACACCCCCCATGACGCCTGCTCGAAATGGACAACCGCTTCGAGCCTCTGTGCCGTTCGACAAGACCCCGCTTACCGGGACCGAAACACCGCCAGACTGTGCTACGCTGACGGTGCGTCTCGCCAGATACGAAACGGTCCAGCGGGATGTTTCGTTCCGGTATGAAATCCAGTATAGCAAGCGCCGGAACCCGTCAGGAACAGTTTTCGGCCAGTCGCCGTCGCCGGAGGAGACCGTGCGCTTCAGCACCTTTCACGTCGGCCAGGTTCGGCAGGGCATTTCGGCCGCCGAAGACCTGTCTGCCGCAATCGACAATGCCGTGTTGGCTGAAGCACTCGGCTTCGAGGTTTGCTGGGTAGGTGAGCATCACTTCACCCCGTACGGCACGTTTGGGTCGCCAACCCCGGTGCTTTCCGCGATGGCCATGCACACCAGCCGAATTCGCCTGGGATCGGGGATCGCGATCATGCCGCTTTCCCACCCGATCCGCCTCGCCGAGGAGTTTGCTCTGGTCGACAACTTGAGCCGCGGACGGCTGATCGCCGGGGTCGGGCCGGGGCTTTCCCCGCGCGATTTTCGCGGCTTCGCCGTCGACCTCGAGGAACGACGGGGGCGCTTCACCGAGGGTGTCGAACTTATGCGCCAATGCTGGATCAACCCCTCGGTCACCTTTCATGGTGACTATTTCGACGTCGAGGCGATTTCGGTGTACCCTCGCCCCTACCAGAAGCCGCACCCTCCAATCGTCCATGCGGCCACCAAACCCGAATCGCAAATCCGAGCGGCCGAACTTGGCCGCCCGATCCTGATCGGCCGGTTGGGTGACGATGGGGCCTACGAAAGCATCCAACGCTATGTCCAGACCCGCCGGACGCTTGGTCACGACGAACTCACCATCGCCCGAGCACTCGACCTCTGCGGCGTTCTGCGCCATATCTTGATTGCCGAATCGAGCGAAGAGGCCCACCAGATCGCCCAGCGTACCGCCCATCAGTATCTGTCGGTGGCCGCCGACCTCCAGATCGTCCCGGCCCAACCTCCGCAGCGGCAGGAGGACCCGGAGGAGTTAATCGATCGTGGTGTCCTGGTGGGGTCGCCCGAAGAGGTGATCGAACAGATCGACCGTCTTCATGCGATCGGCGTGCGACACCTGATCTGCTGGTTCGACTGGGGCGGCTTGGACCAACAGTTCGTCCACCAGTCGATGCGCCTGTTTGCCGAGCGCGTGATGCCCGAGCATGCCCCGCTCACCCCGATCGCTCTTGCTGTCTGACCCGGCTGCTTGGGGCCTGCCACGGGCCGGACGGTTCGGCCATTCCGCGGTGATCCTCGATCGAGCCGAAAGCACGATGGACGAGGTCTGGCAGCGCGTCGACGAGGAAGAAGAAGGGCTGATTGTCCTTGCCGAGGTGCAACAGTCGGGCCGTGGGCGCTTTCAACGCCCCTGGATCGTACCGGCGGGTACCTCGGTCCAAATTTCATTGCTTGCCCGGCCGCCGCTTTCCGCGCTCGGGCAACTCCCGATGCTCCTTGCGCTCGCCGCCGCCGAAGCCATCGAACAGACAACGGGTCTCACCATCGCGATCAAATGGCCGAACGACCTGCTTATTGGCGGTCGCAAGACGGCTGGTGTGCTTGTGGAAAGCCGGATTGAGGGCGAACAAGCGACCGTGGTCGGAGGACTGGGGATCAACGTCAACTTCGACCCGGCCCAGATCGATGGCATTCCTGCCACAGCCACAAGCCTCATGGTCGAGACCGGCAGTTTGGTCGACCGTCGCAGATTGCTCGAGGCGCTGCTCGAGCAGATCGATCATCACTACGACCAACTCCTGACCGGAATTTCGCCGCTGATGCTTTGGCGCGCCCGCATCGAGACGATTAGCCGACAGGTTGCCGTCAAGGCGGGCGCGCGGACGCTGCGTGGAACGGCGACCGGCGTCGACCGAGAAGGGCGCCTGATAATCCGCACCGATGCTGGCGTGATTGAAGCGCTCGCCGCCGGAGAGGTTACCCTTCAGGAATGACCGAACCGATTCCGGGCGGCGAACAAGTCGTCATCCGGCTCGAAACGCTTGTCCATGGTGGAGATTCGCTCGGACACGTTGAGGGTCGCGTCGTGTTCGTCCCTTTCGGGATCCCCGGCGAGTTGGTTCGAGTCGAGATCGTCGAGACACGGACCGATTACCTGCGGGGAAGGATCGTCGAAATCATCGAACCGTCTCCCGACCGGGTGAGCGCCCGCTGTTTCTATTTTGGCAGTTGCGGTGGCTGCCAATGGCAACACCTGGCCTATCCCGCTCAGCTTGAGGCCAAGCAACGGATCGTCGGCGAACAACTCGAACGGATCGGTCGATTTGTCGATCCGCTGGTGCGCCCGGTGGTCGGGATGCAAGACCCTTGGCATTATCGCAACCAGGCCCGCTTTTCCGCCCGTCGCTCGGGGCACCTCGGTTTCACCCGGACCGATCGTCGGCGCTTTCTCCAGATCGACTACTGCCTGATCATGCAAGGACCGATCAATGGAGCGCTCGCGGCGCTCCAGGGCCGGGCCATTGGCCGTCGGCTCCACCAGGTCGCTGTTCGCAGTGGCGCACGCACCGGCGACCTCCTCATAAGCCCACGCATCGGGGACGGCATAGAGCCAGTTCCGACCGGCCAGGCGTCGTACCACGAGCGAATTCTTGGGCGTGAAATGGTCGTGTCGCCCTCGTCATTCTTTCAGGTGAATACCCGGCCGGAGGAGCGCGACCTTTCGCAGGTGCTCGCGGATGCGCCGGCCACCACCAGCCAGGCCGAGTTGCTGGTGCTTCTCGCGCGCGATCGACTCGGTCTTACTGGTCGGGAGCGGATCGTCGATGCCTACTGTGGCGTCGGCGCATTTGCCCTCGCGCTTGCGCCCTTCTGCGCCGAGGTACTCGGCATCGAGGAATCGGCTTCGTCGCTTCGGGATGCCCGGGCGAATCTCGGCGAGACGGCCAATGTCACCTTCGTCCAGGCGAAGGTTGAGGCAGCGCTCCCGGCGCTCGAGGGCCGGCTTGATGCGGTGCTCATCGATCCGCCGCGAGCGGGCTGTAAGCCCGAGGTGCTGGAGGCGATCATCCGCCGCCGGCCAAGCCGGGTGTTCTACGTTTCCTGCGAGCCGGCGACCCTCGCCCGCGACCTCCGAGTATTGGTCGATGGCGGATACCGACTGGATGAGGTTCAACCGGTCGACCTTTTCCCGCAGACCTACCATATCGAAAGTTGTTCGACCCTGACTTGGGAAGGAGTCACCGCCTGATGGCGAAACCGTATCAACACGCGATCGTCTCGTCGGTGTTGGCCGCCGGCGCCTTTGCCCTGACGCGCCGTCCAGCCGTTGCCGCCGCGGCATTCGCCGCCGGCACCTTGATCGACGCCGATCATCTGGTCGACTACGCGGTTTGCAAGGTGACCAAGACCCGGGTCTGGCTGATCTTGCCGCTGCACGGCTGGGAGTACGCCGTCGCCGGCCTCGCGTTCGCACTGCGCTGGCCGCTCGTCCTTCCCGCAGTGGTGTCTTACCTCGTCCACCTGTCGATGGACCAGACCCTGAATGGCCTCGGCCGACCTTTTGCCTACTCACTTCTCTGGCGAGCCTGGCATTTGTTTCACGTTCCACGTCTGAAGGTGCGGGTCACGCCACACAGTTGGGTGGAGGATCCGCCCTGGAAGTGGTTCCACTGAGCGACTGGCTGCCCGCGAACCCGGTCGGTAAGCCAGAGGCGATGAGCCATGGCCCTAACCGGGCCGCCGAACCATGCTTGATGGCCCAGGGACCGTCGCTCTCCACCAGACCAATCCAGGCGCCTCCGTCCCGCTTGGCGCATGCAGCGCGACACGCAAGGGGGGCGCCTCGGGTAAGATTCCCAAGGCGGGTGGACCGCCGGGAGCGTGGACGATGCGACTGCTGATTCGCTGGATCATCATTGCGATTTCGGTGGCGCTGGCGGCGGCAGTCGTGCCGGGAATTCGTATCAGCGAGAGCAACGGCTGGATCGCCGTCGTCGTCATGGCGGCGGTCCTCGGGTTGGTAAACGCGTACATTCGACCGATCCTCGCGGTACTCTCGTGCGGGCTGATCATCCTGACGCTTGGACTATTCTCCCTCGTCATCAACGCGGCGATGTTCCTGTTCGCCTCGTGGTTGGCGCAAAATGTGTTTGGTGTTGGCTTTTATATCGATGGGTTCTGGCCAGCGCTCTTTGGCTCGATCTTGGTCAGCGTTGTCTCGACGATTCTCGGGGTGACCTTCGTCGACGCGGAGAGCCGCTAGGTTCGGGAACCGAATCGGTCGCCCAAACGGTTCCGTTGGAGGGCTGGGGAACGAGGATTCGAACCTCGGCTAACAGATCCAGAGTCTGCTGTCCTACCACTAGACGATTCCCCAGTGCAGACCCAAGAAATCTACCATAGCACCAGAGTCGATGCAATGGAGAGCAAGCAGGCAGGCGAACGCATGGTCCTGCCCGACGCCGATCTTTTCCAGGCAACCTAACGGCTTGAACCAGCCTGGCAGGCTCCCGTAGAGTGCGCACCAACACGAGACGGCTGCTTGGCTGCATGGCGCAGCGGCGCTCGTCCCAATTGCGATGGGGGCGCGAGGACCTGATGCTGGAGCGGCTCGACGACTTTCTCCACGATCTGGAGGCGAACAGCTATTCGCCTGAAACCGTCTACAACTATCGCCGTGACCTTGAGGAATTCGACCGGTTCCTCTCCACCAAGACCATCTCCTTCGACGGGGTTGATCGAAAGGCGATTACCGGCTACAAGGCCTATTTAGCCTCCAACCGTCGTGGGGTGTCGGCCGACCGAGGTCGCAAGCCAACCGCCGGGAAGCGGCTTTCCGGTCGCTCGATCAATCGGATGCTCAGCAGCCTCCGTTCGTACTTGCGCTTCCTCATCGAAATCGAAGGTACGTCGCCGGTTCCGCCTGATTCCGTCAAGTTGATCAAGACCGAGAAGCGCGAATCGCAGGTCGCCGAACTTCCCGATCTCGTCAGGCTGATCGAAGCGCCGACGTCGGTCGAGAACGACCCGAAGGTCGCGCTCCGCAACCGCGCGGTATTGGAAGTCCTGTTCGCGACCGGGATGCGGATCTCGGAGTTGGTTGGGCTCGACCGCCACCAGGTCGACGAGCGTGGCCGGATCTACATCCTTGGCAAAGGCAAGAAGCGCCGGTTTGTCTATCTCACGCCGCGCGCCCAACACCATCTGCGCAACTATCTCTCGACGCGGACCGACGAACTTGCATCGGTGTTCGTACCCTATCGTGGCGGACGAAACGGTGAAAAAGGCGACCGCCTTTCGGCCAACTATGTCCAGTCGAAGATCAAAGAGTATCGCGAGAAACTCGGGATCGCCGTGCCGACGACGGCGCACTCGCTGCGCCACGGCTTTGCGACCTACCTCGCCGAAGAAGGGGCGAACCCGGCGGCGATCCAGATCTTGCTCGGTCACGAATCGCTCAACACCACCAATCGGTATGTCCATGCTTCAGACCAATTTGCCGAGTACACCCACCGTAATTATCACCCTCTGCCGTCGAGCGTCGAGGAACCGTTGCATCAGCGAACCGGCTGACCGAAGCGTCTTACCGGCGCACCGGATCGCCCGTGCCGGATGCCACGTCCAGGACAAGTCTCGCCGCACCGCGATTGTGCGCGAATTGGCGTGGTATACTCCGTACGCCGCTCCCATCGTCTAGGGGCCTAGGACACCACCCTTTCAAGGTGGGTACAGGGGTTCGAATCCCCTTGGGAGCACTGCGAATGCCGCAAGGGGGGCTGGCCGAATGGTCAGCCCCTCGCGATTCCGCGCCGCTCAGGCGCGGTGGGTTCGCACCATCTGGCGCAGCACCATTGGCAGGATACCGCCGTTCCGGTAGTACTCCACCTCAACCTGATTGTCGATCCGAACAATCACCTGGAACGTCGTCTCCGACCCGTCCGGCCGCTGAGCACGCACCGTCATCTGCTCGCGCGGGGCAAGCCCATCGGACACCCCAACGATCGAGAACACCTCCTGGCCGGTCAGGCCGAGCGAAGCAGCATTCTCTCCAGCAAGGAACTGGAGCGGCAGGATGCCCATCCCGACCAGGTTCGAACGGTGGATCCGCTCGAAGCTCTCGGCGATCACCGCCCGAACGCCAAGAAGAAGTGGCCCCTTCGCTGCCCAGTCACGAGACGATCCCGACCCGTATTCCTTGCCGCCGATCACGATCAAGGGCGTCTCATCAGCGGCGTACTGCATCGCGGCGTCGTAGATGCTCATCATCTCGCCAGTCGGAAGGTAGGTCGTAAAGTTGCCTTCCTTGCCATCGGCAAGGGCGTTTCGCAGCCGGATGTTGGCAAAGGTGCCGCGCATCATCACTTCGTGGTTGCCGCGTCGGGCGCCGTAACTGTTGAAGTCCGCTGGTTCGACGCCGTGCTCAATCAGGTACCGTCCCGCTGGGCTGGTCCGGGCAATCGAGCCAGCCGGCGAAATGTGGTCGGTGGTCACCGAGTCCCCAAGCACCGCCAGAGCCCGCGCGCCGGTGATGTCCTCCACAGGACCGACGTCGAGAGAGAATCCGCTGAAGAACGGCGCTTCGCGGGCGTAGGTGGAATCGGGGTCCCAGGCCATCAGTTCGCCTGCTGGCACCGGCAGGCTGCGCCAGCGATCGTCTCCGTCGAACACCGCGCGGTAACGGGAACGAAAATCGTCCGGCCGAACGTTCTTTGCGACCGCATCGGCCACCTCGCCCTGAGTTGGCCAGATGTCGGCCAGCATCACCGGCTTGCCTTCGTGACCGTAGCCGACCGGTTCTGTGGTCAAATCGCGATCAACGGTTCCGGCGAGCGCATAGGCAACCACCAACGGCGGCGATGCGAGGTAGGCGGCGCGGACCTGCTGATGGATCCGTCCCTCAAAGTTGCGGTTGCCGCTCAGCACCGCCGCGACGACCAGGTCCTGGGCTTGAACGTCGTCGGCCACCTCGTCGGGAAGCGGGCCGCTGTTGCCGATGCAGGACATACAGCCGAAACCGGTCAGGTTGAAACCAAGCCGCTCGAGATAGGGTGTCAACTCGGCATTGTTCAGGTAATCCATCACCACCTGCGAGCCGGGCGACAGGCTGGTTTTGACGAACGGCTGAACGGTGAGCCCGAGTTCGACAGCCTTCTTGGCGACAAGACCTGCGCCCAGCATGACCGATGGGTTCGAGGTGTTGGTACAACTGGTGATTGCCGCGATCACGACGCTGCCATGCTCGACCTCGGTCTTGGCGGCAACCGCAACCGCATTGGTCTTCTTCTCGTCGACCTGCGGGAACGAGATGTGGAAGTTTGGCTTGACCTCGGCCAACACCAGCCGATCCTGTGGGCGCCGCGGACCGGCGATCGATGGCTCGACCGTCCCGAGATCGAGTTCGAGCGATTCGCTGTAGTTGGGGTCGGGTGTGGTATCGGTACGGTAGAGCCCTTGCTCTTTGCAATAGCGTTCGACCAGGGCGACGTGATCCTCACGGCGTCCGGTCATCCGCAAGTACCGAAGGGTTTCGTCATCGACCGGGAACAACCCGGCGGTTGCCCCGTATTCGGGCGCCATGTTTGCCATGGTTGCCCGGTCTGCCAAGGACAAGGTACTCAGCCCCGGCCCGTAGTATTCGACGAACTTCTCGACCACGCCGTGCTTGCGTAACAGTTGGGTCACGGTCAGGACAAGGTCGGTTGCGGTTACGCCTTCGCGCAGAGCGCCCGAAAAGCGCATTCCCACGACGATCGGCGAGAGCAGATAGAGCGGTTGGCCGAGCATCGCGGCTTCGGCCTCGATACCCCCAACACCCCAACCGAGAACGCCTAGTCCGTTCACCATCGTGGTGTGAGAATCGGTCCCAACCAGGGTGTCAGGGTAGGCGACGCCGGACTCGTTGACGTGAACTACCCGAGCGAGGTATTCGAGGTTGACCTGGTGGACGATACCGGTGCCCGGCGGCACAACCCTAAAATTGTCAAAGGCCTGCTGCGCCCAACGCAAGAGCGCATAGCGCTCACCATTGCGCTCGTATTCCTTTTCGACGTTGAAGGCGAATGCGCCTTCAGTGCCAAACCAGTCGACCTGGACCGAATGGTCGATCACGAGATCGACCGGCATCAGCGGGTTTACCCAACGCGGATCGCCGCCAATCCTGGCAATCGTCGCTCGCATCGAGGCGAGTGAGACGACCGCCGGGACCCCGGTGAAGTCCTGCAGAATGACCCGGGCGGGGAGAAAGGGATATTCGCGCTCGGCCATGGCTACCCTACCCCAGGCGGCCAAGGACTCAACCTGTTCAGTCGACGTTAGCCCACCGTCGGCGCGGCGCAGCAGGTTTTCGAGCAGAATCCGTACCGTAAAGGGCAGCCGGTCGAGATTGGTCAACCCGGCCCGCTGAAGCGCGTCGAGTCGATAATAGGTAAGCGTCTGCCCGCCGACGTCGAGCGTGGCTCGCGCGCCAAAGGGGCCGTCCTGGGTTGGCATCGTCAACTCCTACGGTGTCGCGGCGAGGGGAAGCGTGCAGCCGCATCGTGATTCTACCGCTATCGTAGATCAGGCTTGATCCGCAGGTCACCTCCAGTTAGAACACCACGCCATGCACAGTCAGCCCGACCGCCGTGCCGTTCTCCTCTTTAGCGCTATCCTGCTCGTCCTCTCCCTCTTGCTCTTCAGGCTCGGTGGCTATGTCACCGACAGTCAGGCTCGCCTGGCTGACCTCAACTGGTCAGCGCTGGTCGACGCCGGCTTTATGCCGTATAGGGACTTCTGGGTAGAGCGTCCGCCGCTGCTGACAGCCTCGGCGCTACTTGCCGACCGCGGAAGCCTGCTGCTCCCTCCGTGGATAGACGTGCGGCTCTGGCGTGGGCTCGGCCACGGACTGCTGCCACTTGTCGCTGGACTGACCTCGCTCGTCCTGTTCTCCCGGCTCGGCTCGGCGGTGCGTCTGGCGGTTTTCGGCGCAAGCCTCGCGCTGATCTCCAGCGTTGTCGCCGGCGAAGGGACGCTACCGACTTCGCTTCTGCTTGGCTGGCTCCTACTCATCCGGGCGGACCGCTGGCGAGCGGCGGCAGTGTTGGCAGCATGCGCTCCGTTTGTTGGGGGGGCGCTGGTGCTGGTGGTCCACATCGTTGGCACTCTCGTCTGCCGGCGATCCCGCCTCGGCGTGTTCTCGGCGCTGCCGGTACTGGTGGTGGGTGTGGCAGCGTTGCTGACCGATGGACCGCTTGCAGCCTCGGTCTTGGCGACGGTCGCAGGAGGAGGTTCGCCACTCTTGACTGCCTCTGAGCGCCGGCTTGATCCGCTGCTGGCGCCGACACCGGGTCTTGACTGGCTACTACCGTTCGCTCTGTCCTGCACTGCGGTGGTGCTTGCTCGCGTTCGGCGGGTCACGTTGCTCAAGGCGGCGGCACTTGCGATTGGCGCAGCCGGGTTGGTCGGTCCTCTCAGTGGACCCTCGACGATGCTTTTGCTGGTTGCCATTGCGTTGCTGGCGCTACCGCTGACGCCAGCGGCGCTCTGGGCGGCGGGGCTTGGCGCGCTTGGGACGACTTGGCTCGCTATTGCGCCGTCTGACCGAGCGTTCGTGGCAGGGATTTCGGCGCTTGCCGGAGGGGCGTTTCTCATCGCCGTCCTGCGTGCGCCGGCTAATGGTTCGCTGGACGACGCGCGGGGCACAGCGGCACAACTGGTTTCGTTTCTTGCGCTACGTATGGGTGCCCTGGTGCTGATGCGGCCGTTTGGCTATTTCGGAGAGTGGAACGATTTCAACTTTTTTCTCGGCTGGGCGCGAATGGCCGACTCCGGTCTCTTCCCCTATCGCGATTTCTGGATGGAGCACCCGCCCATCTTCCCGGTGCTGGTGAGCCTTGCATATCAGATCGCGAAGATGCTGCCGCCGATGCCCGACGGGCATGTCTGGTTCAATCTCGCGCTCGGCCTGCTCACTCTACCCGCCGAGGTGGCGGCGCTGCTGGCCTTGCGCCGGATCTCCCGCATAGCCGCGTCGCCTGCCGGAGAGGAAACCATAACCTGGCTCTACGTTCTTTCGTTTCCGGCGCTGTTCTTCTGGACAGCGGGCTTTGATGGGTTGGCGCTCGCCTTTCTCTTGCTCGGGATCTCGGCGGCGCTCGAACGACGTGGTGGATGGGCGGGACTATGGGTCGCATTGGGGACGCTCACCAAAGTCGTGCCGGCGACCGCGCTTCCAGCGCTCCTGCTCTTTCTCGGGCGGCGCGAGGCGGTCCGGTTGCTTCTGGTCTTCGGTGGCACGTTGTTGATCGTGCTGATGCCGGTGGTGCTGGTCAACCCGCGTCTGGCCGCAGCCTCGGCGTCGAGCCTGACAACGCGCGGTTCGTGGGAAACGCTCTGGGCGCTGGCCGATGGCTACTTTCGCGGCGGTGAGTTGGTGCCGCCGGCTGAGCGTACCGACCCGGACTCAGTCGGGCGCACAGCCCGCCCGGCAGCACTCCCCTGGCTTCCGTTCGCCGGCGTTGGAGCGACCGGCTATCTCGTCCTGCTTGCCATCACCCGCCGTCCGCTCTCGCCACGACGAACGGTTGCCTGGGCGGCCGCAGGACTGCTCGGACTTCTACTGATCTCCAAGGGGTGGAGCCCTCAGTTTGTCGTCTACCCTCTTGGTCTTGTCTTTCTGACGCTGCCGCTCGGACGGGCGCTGCTCTATGCGTTGAACTTGATTTCCGCCACTTTTTACGAATACCCCATCGCATTGCTGTTGCTCGATGGCGAACCGGCGCCATTGGCCGTTTCCGTGGTCTGGCGAACCGCCATACTCGGTGCGATTGTGGTGGAGTTGCTGGCAATTGGGATGTCGGTCAGGCCACGCCCGACCCTCGCTCGTACGATGGCGCTTGGGTTGACGGTGGCGCCGGTTTCGCTCATCCCTCTCACGCTCTGGGCGCTGCTGTTCTACCGATCGCTCTGGCTGGAACCGGATGACCCGCGGCGTCAATTCCTGGTCGAAGCGCAGCAGGCTGGAGCGGGGGTCGTCGCTCCCAGCGAACCAATTCTGCAACAACTTGCGCCCTACCTCAGTGGGCCGATGCTGCGGCCGGTCGGCGGATTGCTCGCGACAAACGCACTCGGCAGTCGAAGCATCTGGCTCATCGCCCCGTCGTCCGACCTCTCGGAAGAGGCGGAGGCGGCGCGGGTGTTGACCCACTATGCCTTTCCTCTCGGCTCGGCTGATGCCGGAATCGAGCGTTTCCTCGTCGCCGCTGACAACTGGCAGCACGTTGGTTTACCGTTCGGCCCGCTCGCCCTTGACGAGGCGACCGCCCGGCGCTACCTCGGAGAGACTGGCCCAATCGCCCTCGTCGGGACGCGCTGGCGCGCGATTGGCTCGCCGACCGGCGACCTGCGCCTGTTCGTTCATGCCGTTGATGCGAATGGTCGACTGCTTGCCCAAGACGACCACCTGCCCGCCGGCCTGCCACCTAAGCTATGGGGCAATGAGACGGTGACCGACCGGGCGGTGGTCTCGTTGCCACCTGGAACAGACCGGCTGCTCGTCGGTCTTTACGATGCCGACACCGGCCGCCGACTCACCGCTCCGGACGGCCGCGATGCGATGGTCCTGTCTCTACCAAACTAACCGCCGAGATGCGCTTGGACAAGGAGGAGGGCAAGCGCCGTCGGGCCGCAGCGGACCCCGCCGTTTCGCACCAGCCGAATCGCCTTGATGAGGTCTGTCCATTCCGGCTCGATTGCCTCTCCGTCCTGCAGGTTTGGCGTCCCATGGACGAGTTCCGTCGCCAGGAAGATGTGCGCCAACTCGTTCGAGACACCGTCGCTGGTATAGAACTGGCCCAGCGGTGTCAGCCGTGAGGCTCGAAGGCCGGTTTCCTCCGCGAGTTCGCGCACCGCACAGTCTCGCGGCGTTTCACCAGGGTCGATCCCGCCCGCCGGGACTTCAAGGGTTCGTTCGCCGGTCGCATAGCGATGCTGACGGATCAGCAGCACCCGTCCTGCCTCGTCAATCGGCACCACAACCGCACAACCGGGATGATCCACGACCGCGTACTCGCGTTCGAGACCGTCGTGCAGCCGGACGATATCACTCCGAAAGGCAAGCTTGCGCACCCGATAGATCTCGCGGCGCTCGAGCGTTTCAAAGGGACTGGCGTCGGTCATGGCACCTCGGTGTCGGTCTCGTCGAAGGTTCGTTCGCCCGCCTCGATTG
>JAXLWW010000031.1:0-1639 GCA_046328265.1 Dehalococcoidia bacterium | reverse complement strand
GTGTCGGTCCGACGGCCGACGCAGACGCCGCCGATGATCGAGATCGTCTGCGCCACCCGTCTGGACGAGAGTGCCTTCCACGCCCGATCGCTGCTGGGCCGTTCACTCCAGCGGTTGAAGTTCGATCTGCGCCTGATCCCCCGGATCGCGTATTCGAACGCCCGCGGTCTCCCTGAGATCTACAACGAGCGGATCGATGACGCGGCCGCTCCGGCCGGGAACCTGCTCGCCTTCGTCCACGACGATGTCTGGATCGACGACTTCCTGTTCGGCGACCGTCTCCAGTCCGCGGCCGCGACCTACGACCTGATCGGTGTCGCCGGCAATCGGCGGCGGTTGCCGGGTCAACCCGGATGGGTGTTCGCGAACGATCGCTGGACGATCGACCGGGACCACCTCTCCGGTGCGATCGCTCACGGCGAGCCCGGCGCCGGACCGGTTTCCTACTACGGCCCGGCGCCTGCGTCCTGCGAACTCCTCGATGGCGTCCTGCTGGTGGCGCGACGCTCGACGCTGCGCGATAACGGCGTGCGGTTCGACCCCGGATTCGCGTTTCATTTCTACGATCTCGACTTGTGCCGCGCCGCGCGCGGCCGGGGCCTGAAGGTCGGCACCTGGCCGATCTGCATCACGCATGCGAGCCCGGGTACCTACGACTCGCCGCTTTGGCGCGAGGCCCGGCGTCGCTACCGGGAGAAATGGGGTGATTGAGGCGCGGATACCGTCCGGGCGCGTACGGGAGCGTACCGGGGGCATCAGGAATATTCGCGGCGGTCAAGGCCGCACAGCCGACGCCAGCCGTGGAATACTCGCCGCATCGGCAACTGGATCGAGGCGCGGATTTCGCTTCGACCTGTCGGCGACAAAGACCCTGGAATACACCAGGGCTTGCGCGATGCCCGAGTGTGGTCGCTGATCGTTTTCCGGGGCGTAGGCGCTCGGATTACGCGTCCACCCGGATACGCAATCGGGTCGCAAGCGGACGAGAATCGGCGACGGTTGTCGAGCACAAACGGCGCAATTGCAACAGGGACCCCGGGTTCGATGACCGTTCGTCGGCCGAGCCGGGTGGATTGGCGGGCAATCGCGGCACAATGCCATTGTCATGATGACGACGGGCGGTCCGGGACGTATAATGGACTGCAAATTGCTAGAAGAACGTTGGGGGATCAACCAGGAGCATCCCATGACGAAACTGTTCACCACCTTCCGACGTGTCGCCTTGCTCGCCTGCGGGTTGGGCGTGGGCATGGCCGCGCACGCCGCCAGCGTGACCGTGGATGCCGGCAGCGCCTGCACCGCGTTCTCGTGGAACCAGGCGACGAGCACGCTCACCTGTCAGGTCTCGCTCGACTGTGTCGTCACCGGTCCGAGCTCGGCGACTCCAGGCAGCAATATCACGCTGAACGCGTCCTGCCCGACGGCGACGACGATCACCTGGTCCGGCGGTTCTTGCGCCGGTCAGACCGGAGCGACCTGCACGGCCAACGAAGCCGCTGCCGGGAGCGTCACCTACACCGCGACTCCGAACACCGCGGGTGCCGCCGGCTCCAAGGCGGTGAACTGGACGACGAATCAGGTCGCACCGAGCGGCTGCACGCTGACCGCGAGTCCGTCCAGCGGCAGCGCGGCGGCCAAT
>JAXLWW010000030.1:0-1872 GCA_046328265.1 Dehalococcoidia bacterium | reverse complement strand
CGAGAGCGATTCCAGATCGAGGCGCAGGCCCAGGCAACCGCGATCGACGCCGAACTGCGCTCGGCGGGTGCTGACCTCCTCAATCTGTCCACCGACGAAGACCTCCTGCCGGCACTGATCCGTTTTCTTCACACCCGCCGCGCCACCCGAGGCGTACGGCGGGGCTGAGCGCCCTCTCTCGGAGACCATGATGACGTTCGAATGGCCCTTGCTCCTGTTGAGCCTGGCGATCCTGCCGCTGGTCGTACTCGCGTACCTGTTCTATCAACGTCGGCGGCGAGCCTATACCCTGCGCTTCACGAACCTCGACCTCCTCGCGAAGGTCGCCGGCCGCTCGCCGGGGGTCCGGCGGCACATCCCCGCCGTCTTCTACCTCGCCGGCCTGACCGCCGTCCTCGTGTCGCTTGCCCGGCCGAGCGCAGTGATCGCGATGCCGCGCGACGAAGCAAACGTCGTGTTGGTGCTGGACGTCTCCGGCTCGATGGCAGCGAACGATCTTCAGCCGAACCGGATGGAAGCGGCTAAGGCCGCTGCCGAGAAATTCGTCGATTCGCTGCCGGCCAATGCCCAGGTCAGCCTCGTCTCCTTCAGCACCGGCGCCAGCGTCAATGCGCCGCTCACCCGCGACCGCCAGGCGGTCAAGACGGCGATCCGGCGATTGCGCGCCAACGGCGGAACCGCGATTGGAGACGGCCTCGTGGCTGCCCTCGGCCAGATCCAGGGCCACGAGCGCGAACTGGTGGCCGAAGACCGCCCGCCATCCCTCGTCGTCCTGCTCTCGGATGGCGCAAATTCGGCAGGCATCTCGCCCGACCAGGCTGCGGCACAGGCGGTCGCCGCCAAGATCCGGGTCCACACCGTCGGCATTGGCCAGCGCGGCGCATCCCCACTCGTCAACGGTCAGACCCCCGCCCCACTCGACGAGCGAACGCTTCAGACCATCGCCCGCGAAACCGGCGGCCAGTACTTCTATGCGGCCGAGACACGCGAACTGGAGCGGATCTACCGCGACCTCGGCTCGCAGGTGCGCTGGGTGACCGAGGAAACCGAGATCACCGCCCTGCTGAGCGGCCTCGGTGCGCTGCTCTTTCTGGTTGGCGGTCTGCTCGGACTGCGCTGGTTGCAGCGGCTCCCCTGACTCGAACGACCTCGCTGCAACCTCGAGCATCGAAACACCCACGGCTTCTGGACTTCTCTTCCCCTCGTCCTGCACGACGAGGGGAGGCCAGAATCTCCAGGTCGCCGAATACTCGGGTTCGTTCGGGCGCCAGTCGGTCGGTCGGCGTCGCACACGGTCAGCCGACACTCCAGAGGACGCCTCAGTTCTGGTTTGGCGGATAGGTTTCGAAAGTGTAGCGCGCCGTGCTGCGCAGCATGCTCGGCTCAGCTTCGAGGCGCCGGTCGGCCAATGCCAACGCGTCAACCTGGCTAATCGTGAGCGGGCGCGTCCAGATGAGAGCAGCCGAAAGCTCACTCTTGGGCCGGCGGATGTGGCGAAACAGAATGCCGACGAAGGCCCCGAGCAGCGAATAGGCGACGAAGCCGCTGACCAGACCGATCACCCAGGCGGTCACCCGCTGAGCGGTGTCGGCGTCGGAAAAGAGGTGTTGGTTGGCGAGCACCAACGGAACCACCAGCAAGTACGGAAAGACGTTCGACAAGGCGATGCAGAGCGCCACGACGATCGAGCCGGTCAGTCCGAGCCGGACGCGCTGGCGGGCGCGCATCCCGCCGACGATCGGCGCTGCCAGTAGCAAGAACGGCGTGAGGAACGGGATCAGGTGGAGGAAGAGGCCGTGGGTCATCACAAAGGCAGCAAGCGAGCCATGCGCGGCCGCGGCAAAGACCAACCGCGTTCGTCCCCATAGCCCC
>JAXLWW010000003.1:0-494101 GCA_046328265.1 Dehalococcoidia bacterium | reverse complement strand
CCCGCTGGCCTGGGAGAAGGAGGGAAGCCAGACCAGCAGCAGACAGAGCGCTCCGGTCGCCAGTGCTGCGCATGCGGCCAGACGCCAGACGTGTCCCGTGCTTGGGCTCCTCAGCGGTGGGTGTCCCCTCACGGTCGCCAGCATAGGAGCATGGCAACTGGCTGTCAAGGTTCCGACGAGCCAATCAGGCAGCGCTCGCGGCGGGACCAGGCCGAACGGGGCTAGTCTCTGTCCGGGGAGATGGCAACAGCGGGGAGCAACTCGTGGCTCGCCTCGATCTTGGCGAGCGCCCGATCCAGCCAACTCAACTCAAGCTGATACAGCGACATCAGATGATCGGCAGTCAATTCGTGCCAGTCTCCACCGTGCGGGCTGTTGGCAAGTTCCTCACGCACCTCGGCGAAGCTTGCCTCGACCTTCACCCGCCGGTCGGTGAGCAAGGCGAGCGCCCGCTCGCGCGACAAGTAGGGGAGAAAATACATTGCCACGTCGACCGGTTGACGCAACGAATCAAACGACGAAAGCACTTCGCGCAGCAATTCCTGGAAGTAGCTCGCTCCAGCATTCGTCAGATAGTAGATCTCGCGCTCGACCGGCCCGGTCGCGCCTTCAAGCGTCTCGGATCGCACCTCAAGGTAACCCCGCCCGGTGAGTTGGTCGAGCAGGTAGTACAGGTTGGCGCGCTTGAGGTCGGAGACGACCAGCATGTGCTGATCGATGGCTTCTTTGATCTGATGACCGTACATCGGCCGGATTTGGAGCATCCCCAGGATCATCAACTGACGATGCCGAGCACCGCTGTTCATAGCCCGGAGTCTACACCAGACTGGCAGGCGGCCGGAACCGGATCGGTTCGGCCGCCGCCACTAGCCGACCGCCCGGCGCACCTCGTCGAGCACCTCGACCACCACCAGCCGGTCGCGCTCGAGCACCGTCCGATCGCTGGTCATCGCCTCGAGCACCGCGACAAGCGCCGCGCGGTCGGCTGGGTTGTCGACCGCGGCTTTGCCAATCGCTCGGATGATCTTCGGTCGAAACGACCAGTTCGACTCGTTGATCGCCGAATCGGCGAGCAACTCAATCGGGATGCGCTCGCGGTCGGGCGCTTGAGCCGCCGGCGCGGTGAACCAGCGCAACAACTCCTCGCGCACCTTGACGCTCGGATTGGTCTGGAAGCCTTCTTCGGCCTCCTGCTGGCGGTTTGCCATCAGTCAGACCCCTTGGTGAGTGGGGTCGTGCCGACCCAAATCCTGCCGTCCTCTTCCTTGACCGGCCAGGTGCCAACCGGCCAGACCGCCGGAAAGCAGGTCGCTTTGCCGCTGCGGACGTCAAAGCGGCCCTCATGGCGCGGACAGCACAGTTCAAATCCTTCGGTCGTTGCCTCGTCGAAGGGTGACATGTCGTGGCTGCAGACGTTGTCGAGGGCGTAGAGCACGCCCTCGATCCGAGTAACGACGACCGACTTGCCGTTGATCGGCGCGGCGAAGATATCGCCCTCGGCGACATCCTCGACATTGGCCACCGGGACAAAGCTAGACACCGGCCACCGCTTCGCGGCGCTCGATCTGAGCAAAGCCGGGCAACCGCTCAAGTTCCATCAAGTAGAGCGCTTCTTCGGCTTCTTGCTCGTACCAGCTGGGATCGCCGGGTAGCGAAAGCTGCGGACAGCCGGCGGTCTTGGCTGCGTCGTATGCTTCGCGGCTCTCCCAGTAGGTGATGTTCCACCAGCGGTTGCCCTTGACGTCCTTCCAGATCTCCCACCAGACCAGCCCGGGCGCGGTCGGCGCTCCCTCAGCCTCGAGCGCCTTGACGACGTCGTCGATATGCTCGGCCTTCGGGTGGAAGTAGAGCAACGACTCGAGAGCGCCGACGCCCAGCCGCTCGTAGCGCTCGGCCTGACCAGCAATCGGCGCCCGCCCCGGCGCGGCATTCATCAGCACATCGTGGAAGGAGAGCGCCGCCCGGCGCGAGAACATTTCGTAGTCGACATTGCGGTGAGATGTCTGGATGTCCTGGCTGCTGCGCCAGGCATCGAACGCGTCCGAGTCCTCCCAGACCGAGGTTGAGATGAACTCGTTGCCCGACAGCGGCCCGCGCATCTCGAACCGGGTCGCCCGCCACTTGTCGGTGATCGCCGGCCCGCGGTCCGCGGCAAAACCGGCAATCAGCTTGTCGAAAAACTCATCCTTCGGATAGAGGTGGTTGGTCACCGCGTACATCGTCATCGCGCCTCTCCTCGCCGACACCAGTCGTCGGTGTCAGTGCTGACAAAGCGTACTGCATCGTCGCAAGCGAGTCAATACTGACTCGACGCTTCGCTCGTCAATTGGCCGACCGGGCAGGCGGCGCAGTTTTTGTCACGACACCATCGGCGGAAGACCTGGAGCATGCCTTGTTGGCGGCGGGCGCCTGAAACGAAGTGCCGACCTGCCGGGGAGAAGACCAGTTCGCCCATCTCCCGGGTGATCGCATTTTCGGGAAGCACCGGCGCAGCCGAGAAGCGGTGCTCGTCGCCATCGAACGCGACGAGAGGGAGCAGCACGTTGATCAACATCGTTCGGGCGGTTGCCTCGCCGACCCCAGCGGCGGCCGCGATCGCTCGCACCGCCCGGCCCGGGGTCAGTGCGCCGGTCCGGCGCGCCCAGACTGCCGGACCAGCCTCGCAGATCGCTGCGGCCAGAGCGCCGAGGGCACGGATCCTCGGCGTTGGGCGGTTGGCCGGGCGAACTGCTACCTGGGTCCAGGCGATCGGACGCAGCGACCTGGAGCGGCCGGCAGCCTGCCAGAGCGCCAGATCGGCCGGGTCACCCGCCAGACCGGCCGCCCCCAGCAGGATCGCACTCGCCCGAGCGACGGCATCCGCACGCCGCCAGATCAGCCCCTCGAGGGCCGCCCAGGGGACCGCCTCGGCGAGGGCGAGAAAGCCGGCCGCGTTCCCGCCATATCCCATCGCTTCGGCGAGCGCCCGCCAGACCGCCTGATCCTCGCCAACTGCCGCGATTTCGCCGGCCAACCGGCTTGCCCGGTCAGTCAGCCAGTCGTCGCCGGCGCGGTCGATTGCCTCAGCCGCCGCTTCCAGATCGGTTGGCGGGCAACGAATGCCAGGCGGGAAGGGAGGTTGGAACGGCAGCGGCTGGATCAGGGCAGTCGGCGCTTCGCCGCCGTCGGCCAGCCGCACCGACGCGAGCGGCCCGAGCGCCGCCAGATGGAGCACGACCCGGTCGTAGGCGGGGTCACGATCGTGGTGATGGGAATACCAGTCGGCGATGCGCACGTGGACTTCGACGTCGCCGCGCAGGAGCGTTCCGTCCTCCGCGGCAAGCAGGGCATCTCGAAAGTCCGGCCCTGGCAGCCCGGAGCGCCGGCCCGGAAAGATAACCTCGAGCGACCGCCCGTCGCTGGTGCGGAGCGGCTGGGCGACCCGGCGGCCGGCCCAGGCGGCGGCGATCCCTGCTTCGGCCGGCCGGGAGCGGCTAGGACGGGTGGTCGTAGCTGGCGCTTCGCTTTTCAACGAACGCCCGCATACCTTCCATCAGGTCGTGTGATTGAGCGGTTCTGCGGGTGCGCTCGATCGCCTCCTGGCGGCGCTTCTCGAGATACTCCGCGGTGAACAGGTTGCCGCTTTCGATTTGGCGGACGACTGACCCTTCCTTCAGCCGACGGAGCGAATCCGGCCCGCTCGTCATCACCATCTCAGCCAGTTCGAGCGCTGCCTTCATCAAATCGGCGCGTGGCACGATCCGATTGACATAGCCAAAGTGGAGACATTCCTGGGCGGTCATCCGCCCGTTGGCCATCGTCAAGAAGTTGGCGATCGGCCAGGGAAGTTCGTAGGCGAGGCAGTTCATCCCGAACACGTTGACCTTGGCGTGGAGGTCGGCGATATAGGTGTCGTCGGCCATCACCCGCAAGTCGCACATCTGGACGATCTCCAACCCGCCGCCAACCGCGTAGCCGTTGATCGCCGCGATCAGCGGCTTTCTGACGGTGTAGTGGTTGCAGAGCTTGCCGAACTGCGGGTCGTTCGGGTCGTCGATCGGCCGGACGCGCTCCTTGCCATCCTCGCCGTAGAAGTCGATGAATTCCTTGATGTCACGTCCTGCGCAAAAAGCGCGTTCGCCCGCTCCGGTCACGATCGCAACCCGAATATCGGGGTTGCTGTTGATCTCATCCCACGACCAGACGACATCCCGATGGATGCCGGTGTTGAGCGAGTTCTTTGCCTCGGGCCGGTTGAGCGTCACGATCGCGACGCTTCCCCGTTGCTCGAAGGTGGCGCACTCCATGGTAACGACGCGATCGGTCATCGCTCCTCCAGCGCTAGGGTCTGCCGCTATTGTAGCGAGGCGGTCAAGCGCAGCGCGGGCTACAATGACCCACTTCGTTCCAGCCAGGAGCATCCATGCCGATCAAGACGGCGATTGCCGGACGGTTTAGTCCGCAGGAGTGGGATCGGCTGCGCAGCGTGCGCGGCGTCGAGTTGATCGACCTGAGCGATTGGGGCGGCTTTTCCCCGCCGGCTCCGCCCGGCTCCGATCAGTATCAGACGCTACTCGCTCGTCTCCCCGACCGGCTCGCCGGCGTCGAGGCGATCTTGCTGATGGGTCCGGCCCGTCCGGTGCTCGACCACGCGCCGGATCTGCGCTGGATCCAACTTCCGTGGGCCGGGCTGGATCAGATCCTCTCAATCGGCGTCTTCGAGCGCGGCATCGCCGTCACCAATACCAAAGGCCTCAACGCCCGTTTGGTCGCCGAATGGGGGCTCGCCGCCATCCTCTCGCTCGCCAAGAACTTGCCGCGCTACGTCCGTCAGCAGCAGGGCCGGACCTGGGAGCGCCATCTTCCGCAGAGCCTTGCCGATCAAACCGTCGGCATCGTCGGGATGGGCACCATCGGCACGGAGCTTGGCCGGATGGCCGCCGCGCTCGGAATGCGGGTCGTCGGCACGCGCCGCACCCCACCCGCCACCCCGCCGCCCGGCGTCGACTGGCTGGGCGGCCCGGATCAGCTCGGCCAGTTGCTGGCCGAAGCCGACTTCGTCGTGCTGGCCGCTCCGAATACCCCCGAGACGCGCCGTCTGATCGGAGCGTCCGAGATCGCCGCGATGAAGCCGACCGCCTACCTCGTCAACCTGGCGCGCGGGGCGCTCGTCGACGAAGCGGCGCTTGCTGGCGCCCTGCGCGATCGCCTGATTGCCGGCGCAGCGCTCGACGTCTTCGAGACCGAGCCGCTTCCGACCGCCAGCCCGCTCTGGGAACTCGATAACGTCCTGCTCACACCACACGTCTCGGGAATGGACGACCGCCACGCGGAAAACGTCCTCGCCCTCTTCATCGAGAACCTCGAGCGCTACGTCGCCGGCCAGCCGTTGCGCAACCTCTGCGATCCCGAGAAGGGCTACTGAAACGCCGGACGGTCCCCTGCCCACCAGGCAAGCATCAGGCTTTGTGGCACGACCGCGGCCGTTGATCCCGGTCGGGACGGTCGCGTTGGTCAATCTGGTCGCTCGACTCAGCGCCGGCCAAACTGCCGCTTGACGAAGCGGCGGTCGAAGCGAAGCACTGTCGGCGAACCGTGCGGGCAGGTCGTCGGCAGGTCGGCGAGCGCCAGGCGGCGCAGCAGGTCTTGCTGCTCGCCGCCGTCGAGCGGCTGGCCTGCCTTGATCGCCGACTTGCAGGCGGCAAGCGCCAGTGATTCGCGGCCGCTCGGCTCCTCGAACAACAGCGCCTGGGCGTCCTCGCCGGACTGAAGCAGCAACTCGTCATAGAGAATCCGCTCGTGGGCGCGGTGTTGATCGACCAGATAGAGGCCATCCGCGCCGACGGCAATGATGAAGGCGTCGTCCAGTTGGCCGACCGCCCGCAGCGCCGCTAGGTCCGGCTCGCCCGGGCCGTCCGGGGCATACTGCCCTGGCTCTTCGGCGACGCCGAACTCCCGCCCAAACGTCGCCTGCCCACCCGCCAACCCCAGCACCGCCCGCTTCGGCCAGGCCGGTGTCGCCAACCGGCGGCTGAGCGCCATCTCGACCGCCCGCTCAAGTTGCTCGGCGAGGCCTTGCTCGTCACCCAACCTCACCTCCAACTTCGCGGGATGGATGTTCGGATCGACCGCGCCACGGTCGATGGTGATGTCGATCGCGCCGAGAGGAAAGCGGCCCCGTGGCAAGAGCGAGCGGTACGCGGTTTCGACGGCACGATAGAGCGCGAGGTTGCGCACCGGCCGGCCGTTGATGCCGATGGTGAGATGACGCCGATCGGATCGCGTCAGACCCGGTGGGCTGATCGCCCCCTCCAGCACCGCACTCGCCAGCGGCAACAGCCGACGAGTCGTCTCGTGGCCGAATACCGCCGCCAACGAACCGGTTAGCCCGTTGCCGGGCGTCTCGAACAGCACCGCCCCGTTGCTGACCAGTTTCCAGCGTTTCTCCGGATGGAGCAGCGCATAGGCTGAGACGATCTCGACGATCCGGCGGGTGTCGGGTGGCGATCCACGCCGCGCCGGTAGGTTGTAAAAGAGGTCGCGCACCGTGACCGCTGTCCCCTCCGGCCCGCCGATCCGCTCCGCCCCCCCGATCGCTCCGCCACGGACCGTCAGGCTCGCCCCCGCTTCCGATCCGGCAGTCCGCGAGCGGATCGTGAGTTCGCTCACCGCCGCGATGCTCGCCAGCGCTTCGCCGCGGAAACCGAGCGTAGCAACTCCATCGAGATCGTCCGATTCGGTCAATTTGCTGGTCGCGTGGCGGGCGATGGCGAGCGGCAACTCGTCGGCTGCGATACCTGCCCCGTCGTCGCGTACAACGATCCCGCCGAGGCCGCCCGCCCGGATCTCGACGACGATCCGGCGCGCCCCCGCATCGAGGGCATTTTCGACCAACTCCTTGACGACCGAAGCGGGTCGCTCGATCACCTCGCCGGCGGCGATACGCTCGCGCAGCGCGATCGGCAGGTAGCGGATGCCCAGCGTCACACCTCCAGCCGGGTTGGCGGCCCAATCGTACCGTGTGGATGGCCAGGCCGCTCGTTCCGAGCAGGACCCGGCCTGGCGTGATCGAGATCACGGCCCGGGGGGCGCCGAAAGTACTAGTCGGCGGTCCCGATTCGCGAACCGATCACGCTTGCTCAACCGTGTATGCTGACAGAGTCGGCCCTCATGCTGAGGAGGGAGCCATGCCCCGCATCGCCTGGTTGGTCGCAGCCTGCGGCACCGTCGTGTTTCTCGTCGCGCTCCGGTTTGGCAGCCCGGGGCTGGCCACCGCCGCTGGCAGCCTGCCGGCCGACTCGCCGGCCACCGGCCGCACCGTCGAGCAAGCCGCCCGGGTCACCCGGACCTACGAATCGACAAACTTCCGGATCGACTACGTCAACGACTTCGTCAACGAGCCGGAACATTCGATCACCGACGCCCAGGCCCAACTCCTCGCCTTCGACTTCGAAGCGGCCCGGCTGATCATGGTCGACACCTGGGGCTTTCGCGCTCCGCTGACAACCCGCGTCCCCGGCAAGACCCTCGTCACCGTCAATTCGGACGGCGGCAACCGCGCCGGCGGCTATTCTCACGGCGGCTGGATTGAACTCCTGCCAATCACCCAGGTCGTTCGCTCGTCGCTCGCCGAGCCAAGAAGCGACGCTCCGCCCCACGAACTGTTTCACGAGATCCAGCGCGCCTATGCGCCGCCGGTCATCGGCGAAAACTGGATCTTCGAAGGCACGGCCCGGCTTGTCGAAGATCAACTGTTCAGCAGTTGGGACCTCGATCCAGAGTCGTCGTACATGCATTCGATCGAGCTCTACCTCGACCTCGCGGACTTCCAGTATTTCGATGATTTCGGTGTGCTGCGCTCGGGGCTGCTCGGGAGTTGGTACGACGCGGCGTTGTTCTGGAAGTACTTCGCCGAAAAGACCGGCGACAGCCCGACCACCGAGCCGGGTTATCGGATCAACGCGATCAAGGCGTTCTACGAAGCGCGCGCCCTCGCGCCGGCGATGGCATCGGTCGAGGCGGCGGCGCTGGCGCTCGGCCACCCCACGACCTTCGAGCAACTGTTTCGCGATTTTACCCTCGCCAACTACACCAAGGACCTGACCTACGACCCCAGGTTCGCCTATTGGGACGACAACGATACGCCGTACCAGCATGTGTACACCCGGACCAGCACCTTGATCCCGGCTGGCCCGACCGTCTCCTACCCGAACGAGCACTTTGGCGAATGGAGCGTCCGCCACTATGAGATGATCGCCGGAGCAGGCTGCCTCTACCTCCAGGTCGAAGCGACACCGACCAGCGGCAACGACAGCTTCTTCCATTTGATCTCGCGTCTCGGCCAGCGCGTGGTGGGCGTCCAGACGATTCTGGACGGCGGGATCAATCGGACCTACTGGGCGAACGCCGGCAGCCAGATCACCAGCGTCGGTATCTCGGCCGGCTCGGAAGCGCTCCCGCTCACCTACACGCTGTCGGCGCGCTGCATCACCCCCAGCCTGCGGGTGCTCGGCCCGAACTCGGGCTACGTTGCCTACGGCGGCGACCCGGCCAATCCGGACAACTTCCTCGTCGAGTTGGAAGTGCTGGCCGACAACGAGCCGGTGACCGGACTGGACAGCACCGCCTTCACCGTGACCGTTGGCGGCCGGCCGGCGCAAATCATCTCGTCGGCCTCGGTTCAGGACCAGTACTGGCTGGTGGTCAAAGCGCCCACCCAGCCGACGACGGCGACGTATTCGATGACGGTGGCGCTCAACGGGCTTCCATCTCAGACCATGCGCAACTCGGTGCGCTATGGCGCACGCGCCAGCGCCGACCAGATCCTGGTGATCGACAACTCGGGCAGCATGGCCGACGAAGACAAGCTCGCGGCGGCGCGCAACGCTGCCAACCTGTTTATCGACCTCGCCGCGGCCGACGACAAGATCGGCGTGGTCACCTTCTCGAACACTTCGCGGCTGTCGCTGCCGCTGGTGCCGGGCAACCCGGCCGGCAAGGTGCTCGCCTTTCTGGCGACCGGGCTGATGCAATCGAATGGCCTCACGTGCATCGGCTGCGGCGCAGAGGCCGCCCAGAACGAGTTGAACACCCGCGGCGTCGCCGGCCATTTCCAGAACATCATCCTGCTCAGCGACGGGATGCAGACCACCGGCCAGACCTGGAACGACGTCCGCGGAGCGATCACCCCGACCGAAACGGTGATCGACACCGTCTTCCTCGGCCCGGCTGACGCCGAAGCCGAGTTCTTGATGCAGCGAATCGCCAAGGAAACCGGCGGGACCTACACCCGCGTCTTCCTCGACAGCGAGGGGATCGAAACCAGTTCGGCCCGAACGGCTCAGGCCGCGCCGCTTCAGCTTGAGTTGGAGAACCGGCTGGCGAACGTCTACAAAGGAGTGCGCGAGGGTGTCGAACGGCACGAGCGCTTCTTCGAAAAGAGCGGAAAGTTCCCCACCAATGGCGACCGTGAGACGATTTCGGTCACGATGCAGCTTTCGGAGTTGATGGTGGCGGTCAACTGGAACCTCGGGCAGGCCAACCCGGTGCTCCAACGGCCAAACGGTACGATCGTCAACCCCGGCGACCCGGACGTGATGGCGGCGTCGGCCTGGACGACGAATGTGACCTACCGGCTGAGCAACCCGGCAACCGGCACGTACACGATCACCTTCGTCAACCCACAGGGCGACCTGGAGTACCTGATCGCCGCCTCCGGGCGCGGCTCGACCAGCTTCTTCCCGATCCTCGGACTGCCCATTGAGCGACGGATCGTCGGGCGGGACATGCCGCTGCTGGCGGTGGTCGCCGATAGCACGCCGATCACCGGCGCGACGGTGCGGGCGGTGGTTCAAGGTCCCGACCCACGGCTGAACATGACGGTTCGGCTGCGCGACGACGGCCGGCACGGCGACGGCGAAGCGAACGACGGCGTCTACGGTGGAACCTACCCTTTCACCCGGCTGGCCGGCTCCTACCGAGTAGATTTCCGGGCCAGCGGCGTCAACCACGCCGGCGAAGCATTCACCCTCTATGAGGACCGCAGCTTTTACATGCTCGGCTTTCCGGACACCGATGGCGACGGGATCGGGCCGATCTGGGAGATCATCTGGGGCTTCAACCCCAACGAGAGCGACGGCTTGCTCGACCCGGACGACGACGGGCTGACCAACTTCGAGGAGTTCCAGCGCGGAACCAATCCGCTCAATTACGACACCGATGGCGGTGGCGAATCGGACGGCTCGGAAGTGCGCGGGCGGCGCGATCCTCTGGACCCGGACGACGATGGGGCGCGCCGGCCGCGCTGGCTCTTCGCCCTCGCCGGCAACCGCCGGGTGACGGTCACCTACGAGCTTCCGCCCGGCGCGCCCGGCGGCATCCTGTACCGTGTACCCGTCTCCGGCCCGGTCGCGATGGGCAGCCTTGCCGCCGTCGACAGCGTCACCTTTAGCGTCGGCACGAGCGGCGTCTTCACCGACACGACCGTCCAGAACGGCGTCACCTATCGCTACCACCTCGTCGCCCTCGGCGCGGGAGGAGCGCAGAGCGGCCCGAGCGTCTCCCAGATGGCCCGGCCATCGGCGGCGATTGTCCCGCCACCAAGCGGTCCGCCCACCTTCCCGCCTTACCGGCGTTTCGCGCCCTTCACGAGCGTCGGGAGGTAGCTAGCCCTCGGTCGTCCGTCGAAGCGTGCCGCTGGCGAGCATCCGGGTCATCGCCTCGTCGTAGTGATCGCGAAGAGCAGGCTGCTGACGCGCCCAGTCGACGTACTCGGCGATGATGGAGTCGAGCGTGCCAGCCGTCTCCCAGCCGAGCGAGCGCAGCGCCGAGACGTCCGAAACGATATGGCGGGTATCGCCGGCGCGGTAGAGGCCGGGCGTTTCGGCGGTCAGGTCGGAGCCGAGAAAGCGGGCGATCCGCCCGGCATAGTCGAGGACGCTGGTCGGCCGGCCGCTGCCAACGTTGAAGGCACGGCCGTCGGCGCGATGGTCGTCGAGCGCCAGCAGATTCGCCCGCGCTACGTCGCCAACGTAGACATAGTCGCGAAGCTGCCGGCCGTCTTCGTAGGCGACCGGACGCTGGCCGGTGAGAAGCCGGACGCTGAACGAACGCAAGATACCGCTATAGGCATTGGTGAAGCTCTGGCGGGCGCCCTGAGTGATCGAATAGCGCAGCCCAACCGACGGGATGCCCCAGCGGCCGCCGAGCACGAGGGCGATCCGCTCCTCGGTGTGTTTCGAGAGGGCGTACTGGTTGTGGGGATCGACCCGCGATTCGTCGGTCGTCCGCCAGGCCATGCTCCGGCCGCAGACCGGACAGCGTGGCTCCCAGTCGCCGCGCTCAAGCTGTTCGACCGGCCGGGGGGACGGGTATTGCGGACCGTCGGCGGCGCAGTCGTACCACCCTTCGCCATAGACCGATTGAGAACTGGCGACGACAACCTTTTGAAGTGGCAACCGCTCGGCGACGGCCACCTCGTAGATCAGGGCGGTGCCGACGGCGTTGGTCAGGAAGAAAGTCGAGAAATCCGGCAGGTAGTCCTGATAGGCGGCGAGGTGGACCACCGCATCCACCCCGCGCAGGGCGCGAGCAACGGTATCACGGTCTCGGACGTCGCCGTTGATGCGCTCGACCTCGGATGGCAGATAGTCCGGCCACTCCGGCGTGGGATGCACCGGTGGCAGCAACGCATCGAGCACCCGGACCTCGTCGCCGCGCGCCAGCAGCAGGTCGACGGTGTGGCTGCCGATGAAACCCGCCCCGCCAGTCACCAGAACCTTCATGCCACCTCCGCTAGGCGGGAGTCTAGCGGCTGATTCCCCGATACAATCTGCTGGTGACCGAACTTCCTCTCGACCAGGTCCTCGAAGGCGATTGCGTCGAGATCCTCGACCGGTTGCCGGCAGAGTCGGTCGACCTCGTCTTTGCCGACCCGCCCTACAACCTCCAGCTTCGCCGGACGCTCTACCGGCCAAACGGATCGCGGGTGGACGCGGTCGACGACGGCTGGGACCAGATCGGATCGTTCGCCGAGTACGACGCCTTCACCCGGCGCTGGCTCGCCGCCTGCCGGCGCGTCCTGAAGGACGACGGCACGCTCTGGGTGATCGGCTCGTATCACAACATCTACCGGGTCGGAAGCATCCTGCAGGATCTCGGCTTCTGGATCCTGAACGACGTCGTGATAGTCAAGACCAACCCGATGCCGAACTTTCGCGGCGTCCGCTTCACCAATGCCCATGAGACGCTGATCTGGGCGCAAAAGCGCGAGGGCGCTCCCTATACCTTCAACCATCAGTCGATGAAGGCGCTCAACGACGACGTACAGATGCGCAGCGACTGGCAGATCCCGGTCTGCGGTGGGACGGAGCGAATTCGCATCGAGGGGCGCAAGGCGCATTCGACGCAGAAACCGGAAGCGCTGCTCTACCGGGTGATCCTCGCCAGCAGTTCGCCCGGTGAGGTCGTGCTCGACCCGTTCTTCGGCAGCGGGACCACCGGCGCGGTCGCGAAAAAGCTCGGACGCCACTGGATCGGCATCGAGCAAGATGCCGGCTACGTCGCGATCGCCCGCGAACGGATCGCCGCGGCGATCCCCGCCCCGGTCGATGCGCTCGACCGGCCGGTGGTGCGCGAGCGCCGGATCCCGTTCGGCACACTACTGGAAGCGGGACTACTCCTGCCGGGCGACACGCTTCGATTCGACCGGCCGGTCGAGACGGCGACGGTGCTAGCGACCGGACACCTGCGCTGGGGCGACCAGCAAGGATCGATTCACCAGATTGGGCGTATCATCATTGGCGGACCGTGCAACGGCTGGGAACACTGGCTCTACCACGACCCAACCGCTGGCTGGCAGCCGATCGACCGACTGCGCCGGCGCCTACGCGCCGAGACCATTGCCGCCGCGCCGACCGGAGCGGAGGCCGGAGATTGAGGATGACGACCTTCGTCCAACGCCGTATTGAGCCGCTCGCCGACTTCGACCGCGCCCGTGCCGAGATCCGCCGTCACGGGCTCGATGCGGTGGTTTGCTCGGTCTCGTACAACGTCCATTATTTCTCGGGGATCGACTCGCCGCCGCTCTGGCATTTCCCCGGCTATGCCACGGTGGTGATACCGGCCGAGGGCGAACCGGCGCTGGTCTGTTCGATCCTGACGATCAACTCCCTCGCCGAGATGGACCCCTGGATCAACGACGTCTACCTCGTCTATCGCGGCGACAACATCCTCTACATCGCCGAAGAATTGCTCGAATCGGAGCAGTACATCCGCTCGTTGCGCGATGCCCTCGTTCCCGACGCTAGCCCGACCCCGGTCGAGGCGATTGCAAAGGTGTTGACCGACCGCGGGCTGCAGAACGGCCGGATCGGCTTCGACGAACCTGGCCTCGCTGGGCGAATCCCGTTGACCAGTTTCCAACCATTCGACGCTGCCGACGTGCTGCGAGCGATCCGGATGATCAAGACCGAGCCGGAAATCGCCAAGATGCGCCGCGCCGCCGTCGTCAACGAAGAGGCGGCGCTCGAAGCGGTGAAGCTGATCCCGCTGTTGCCGACGATCCAGGACGTTGTGGCGCGCTACCGATCGGCGATCGCCCTGCGCGGCGGCGAGGCGAAGTACATCCTCACCGGATCACCTCACCACACCGGCACCTTCCAGCACCAGTTCAAGGACTACTCAGCCGCCCCCGGCGACTTCATGATGGTCGATGCCCTGGGCACCTGGGAACACTATCACGGCGACTTCGGCCGGACAGTGTCATGGGGAGCGCCTGATGCGAAGGTGCGCCGACGCTTCGACGCGATGCGGCGTGGCTTCGAAGCGGGCTATGCGGCGGCACGGCCGGGCGTCCCCTTCGAGACGATTTCCACTGCGGTGCGCGAGACGGCGCGGCGCGACGGCTTTCCCGAGTTCGTCGTTTGCACGCCGCACTCCGTCGGGTTGGAGCATACCGACAATCCGCGCCAACCCGGCCAGGTCGCCCGCGCCAACATGACGATGAACATCGACATCGTCTATATGGAAGCCGGCTTCGGCGCACTCCACCTCGAAGATACCTTCCTGATCCGCGAGAATGGCAACGAACTATTGACGAGCGGCAAGACCGAGTTGATCGTCCTCGAATAGGGAGCCTGATGTTCGACCATATCCTGACGCGCCTCGACGGCGGCGAGCAGTCGCTTGGCGACTATGCCGGCGAGGTTCTGCTGCTGGTGAACGTCGCCAGCAAGTGCGGCAACACGCCGCAGTATGCCGCGCTCGAGGCGCTCTACGGCCGCTATCGCGATCGCGGCTTTCGTGTTCTCGGGTTTCCAGCTAACGACTTCGGCGCCCAGGAACCGGGCAGCGACGAGGAGATCGCCGAGTTCTGCTCGCTCACCTACGGCGTCAGTTTCCCGATGTTCTCGAAGATCAGCGTCAAGGGCGACGAGATCCACCCGCTCTACGCCGAGATCACCGCGTTGCCGGAGCCGATCGGCGGCGAGGTGCGCTGGAACTTCCAGAAATACCTTGTCGACCGGCAGGGGCAGGTGATCGCGAAGTTTGCGCCGCGGATGTCACCTGACGATCCCGAGGTGGTCGCCGCGATCGAGGCCGCGCTCTAGCCAACCGCCGACGCGGCCCTCTTGACAGTCCCCTGCAACCGGATATACTGCATTTGTCCCCGCCGGAGCGGGCCATGCGCGCTGGTGTGTTCATCGTCGTGCTGGCCGGCCTGCTGACAGCCGCGCTGCCGGTTGCGGGGCAAGCCGTGGGGTATCAGCTTGGGCTGAGCCGCCACGACGGCGGGGGTGGGGCAAGCAGCAACGCCGGCTACTTGCTGCTGGGTGGCGCCGGTCAGAGCGCCGCCGGCCAGCTTGGCGGCGGCTCCTACACGCTCAACGCCGGCTTCTTCCAGCCCATCCCCTCGGCCAGCCCTTCGTCCAACCCATCCCCGACGGCCACCCTACCACCGTCACCTTCCCCGACCACTACCCTCACACCATCGCCTTCACCGACCTCGACCGTCCGGCCAGCCTCTCTGGCCGGTGTCTATCTGCCGACCGGCTCGATCAATGTACCCGGCTGGTAGCGGGGAGGAGACCAGATGAAGCTGCTACCTACGAGTATCGCCGTGCTCGTCGCCGCTCTCTTGAGCGCGGTGCTGGTGCGTGCAGCGCCGCCGGTCGGCCCCTTCGGCTTGCCATTAGCCGCGGTGGTCTCCACCGGCTTTACCTATCAGGGTCAGCTTGCCGGCCCGGCCGGGGCGCTCTCGGCCACCTGCCAGTTTGAGTTTCGGCTCTTCGACGCGGTCTCCGGGGGCAGTCAAGTCGGGCCGACGCTCAACCAGAGCGTGATGGTCTCAAGCGGGCTGTTCACGACGGTGCTCGACTTTGGCAGCGGTCCGTTCACCGGTGAGGGGCGTTGGTTGCAGATCGGGGTTCAATGCCCGGGCGACGCGTCGCTGGTGGCCCTCAGTCCGCGCCAGGCGCTCAGCGCCACGCCGTACGCGCTCTATGCGTTAGCTGCTGGCTCGGCAACGAGTGCCCTCTCGGCCAGTACGGCATTGACCGCGACTTCGGCAACAACCGCGCTTACCGCGAATACCGCGCTGACTGCTACCACGGCGATCACCGCGACGTCGGCGTTGACGGCCAGCCAGACGCCCTACGGCGGGCTGACCGGTCTGCCGGCAAACCTCGCGATGCTGGCGAATGGGACCGGCTGCTCTGCCGGCCAGATCCCGATCTGGTTCGTCAATGCCTGGGCCTGCAGCAGCGATCAGAACACCACCTATAGCGCGGGGCTGGCGATTACCGTGACACCCGGCAACGTCATCAGCGTCACCGGCGCTCCCCGCCCGGCCGCGATCACGACCACCCTGGACGCCGGCCCGGTCATGGACCTCGTGCTCACGATCGGGATCGACGGTCTGCCGATCCTGGCCTACTACGATATCACCGGCGGCGACTTGAAGGTCGCGCATTGCGAGACGATCGACTGCTCGCGGGCGACGATCACGACCTACGTCATCGCGGGAGCGGGCGGCTATGACCTCGCGATCGTGCTCGGGCTCGACGGCCTGCCGTTGATAGCCTACCGCGAGGCGTACGCCATGCGGGTCGCCCACTGCCGCAACATCGCCTGCACCGCGGCAACGATCAGCACCCCAAGTTCTTTGCTTGATGTCGGCTACTGGTCAAGCTTTGCGGTGGTGCGCGACAGCGCGACCGGCGGGCCGGCCATCATGTTGGCCCACAGTCAGCAAATCCCCGAGCAGTTGCGGATTGGGAGCTGTGCCAACCTCGACTGTAGCGCCTTCACGGTGCCGGACGGGTCGGCCGTCGATGGGACCGGCGGGGTCGGCAGGTATGTGGCCGCGACCACCCATCCTGCGTCCAGCCGTGGCCAGTTCTTCTCGCTCAGGGCAGTTGGGACAAACAGCAACGGCGACGTGCGGATCTGGCGCTGCCTGACAACCGCCTGTGGAACGATCGGCCAAGGCGTCGCCGGCGACGTCACCACCTCAGCCGACGACGTCGGGTACTACCTCGCGGTCGCGACGATGGCCAACGGCAACTCGTTGGTGGTCTATCGGAATTCGACACTCGCCCAACTCGAGGCGGTAGCCTGCGAGGACGAGACCTGCCTCGGGGACTCAGTCAAGGTGTTGGCCAGCAGCGGTCAGAACCCCGCGGTGACGATCTTGCCCAATGGACATCCTCTGATCGTCTACGCCGACTTCGCCACCGACGAGATCCGCGGCTACCTTTGCACCGATGTGAAGTGCACGACGGGGATCACGCTCACTGGCCTTGCAAGAATTGCGGCCGCGGCCGCCGATCCCAACGCAACCTCGGTCGCGGTCACCGTTGGCGTCGATGGCTATCCGCTGATCGCCTACATCGACAGTTCGGATAAGAAGCTCGTCGTCGTCCATACCCGCTCGGTGTTCGGCACGGTCGGCATCCCGCGCCGCTAACCCCACGTGATAGGATGGCAGCCATCATCGGGTGGAGGCGATTATGGTCGAGTCAAGTTCTCCTGCCGTTGTCCAACGGCGCTTCGGCGCAGCACGCCTGGCGATTGTCGTGCTGCGTGTCGGGGCGATCGTCCTGCTCTTGCTTGCGCTGCTGGTGACGATCGGCTCGTGTGTCGCCGCCGGGATCATCGTCAACAACGCCGCCTCGTTCTCCCGGACGGCCAGCGCAAGCTTCGCGCTCAATCTCGGCGTTTCCTTCGGCATCGACGTGCTGCTGTTCTGGCAGGGGATGCTCTGCTGGGCCGGCGCCGAGGGCTTGCGGGCGATCCTCGCCATCGAGCAGCAGACCCGCCAGCCTGCCTGATCTCCCGATCAGTTGACGCTGTCAGCCAGCGGATCCTAAACTCAGCCCACAGGCCAGGATCGAGAGGAGTAGGCGGCTCCTCCTCCCCCCAGAGAAGGCAGGCCAGCGGCTGAAAGTCTGCCGGGAGAGCGTCGCCGAAGGTCGCTCGGGAGCCGGCGGGCTGAACGCCTCGACGACAGGCGCCTAGGCCCGCCCGGGTTCGCCCGTTAGCGCGAGTGCGAGGGCCCAGCCGGGCCAAACCAAAGGTGGTACCACGAGGATCAAGCCCCTCGTCCTTCGGACGGGGGGTTTCTTGTGTGGAGGAGACGATGACCGAGACGGAGCGCGCCCGACCGATGGACAAAGCCTACGATCCGCGCTCCGTCGAGGAGCGGATCTACCAACGCTGGCTCGACGGCGGCTATTTCATCCCAACTCCAGACCCAACCCGCCGGCCGTTCACCATCATCATGCCACCGCCAAACGTGACCGGTGAACTCCACCTTGGCCATGCGCTCACCGCCGCCATCGAGGACACCCTCACCCGCTGGCATCGGATGCTCGGCGACCCGACCCTCTGGCTGCCCGGCACCGACCACGCCGCGATCTACGCCCAGATCGTCGTCGAGCGCGAACTTGCCAAGGAGGGGATCAGCCGCCTCGCCCTCGGGCGCGAACGCTTCCTCGAAAAGATGTGGGATTGGATGGAGAAGTACGGTTCGATCATCTCGCTCCAGCATCGCAAACTCGGCGCATCCTGCGACTGGACGCGCGAACGCTTCACCCTCGACCCGGTCTCGACCAAAGCGGTCCGTCAGACTTTCTACAACCTCTACCACAAAGGGCTGATCTATCGCGGCGAACGGATCATCAACTGGAGCCCGAAGGCGCAGACGGCCCTCTCCGACCTCGAAGTGGATTTCCGGGAGGTGGATGGCCATCTCTGGTTCGTCCGCTACCCGATCGAGGGAGAGCCGGATCGTTTCATCACGGTGGCGACGACCCGGCCCGAGACGATCCTCGGCGACACTGGAGTGGCGGTCCATCCGGAGGACGCGCGCTATCGCGATCTGGTCGACATGCAGGCGATCCTGCCGGTGCTTGGCCGGCGGATACCGATCGTCGCCGACGACGCCGTCGACCCGGCCTTTGGCACCGGGGCGGTCAAGGTGACGCCGGCGCACGACGCGACCGACTTCGAGATCGGCCAGCGTCACGGCCTGCCGAGCGTGCTGGTGATGAACCTCGACGCAACCATGAACGAGAACGCCGGCCCCTACCAGGGTCTCGACCGGTATGACTGCCGCGCCAAGTTGGTGGAAGACCTGACCGTCGAGGGGCTGCTGGTCAAGACCGAGGAGTATCGCCACGCCGTCGGCCACTCCGAACGGACCGGCGAGCCAATCGAGCCGATCGTCTCGCTCCAGTGGTGGATGACGATGAAGCCGTTGGCCGGGCCGGCGCTCGACGCGGTGCGGAGCGGCGAGATCAGCATCGTACCGGAGCGCTTCGCCAAAGACTACATCCGCTGGCTGGAGAACATTCGCGACTGGTGCATCTCGCGCCAGATCTGGTGGGGGTTTCGGATCCCGGTCTGGTATTGCCAGGTCTGCTCGGCGACGATCGTCCCGCTGGCCGACCCCCAGAGTTGCCCCGAGTGCGGGTCGGCATCGATCGAGCAAGACCCCGATTCGCTCGATACCTGGTTCTCGTCGGCGCTCTGGCCGCATTCGACGCTCGGCTGGCCGGACCACACCGAGGACTTCGAGACTTTCTACCCAACGTCGGTGATGGAGACGGGTTACGACATTCTCTTCTTCTGGGTAATCCGGATGGTGATGATGGGGATCGAGAACACCGGTCGGGTCCCCTTCCGCCATGTGTACCTGCACGGGCTGGTCCGCGACGACCAGGGACGCAAGATGTCCAAGTCGCTCGGCAACGTGATCAATCCGCTGTCGGTGATGGAGCAGTACGGCACCGACGCGCTGCGCTTTGCCCTCGCGATCGGCTCAAGCCCCGGCAACGACATGCGGCTCACCACCACCCGGCTCGAGGCTGGACGGAACTTCGTCAACAAGGTCTGGAACGCCGCCCGCTTCGTCGTCTCGCTGCAGGATGGCGAGGACCGCGCCGACCTGCCGCTCAAACTCGCCGACCGTTGGATCCTCAGCCGGGTCCAGCGGGTCGTGGCGGACGTCAACCGGCTGCTCGGCGACTTCAACCTCGGCGAAGCCGGGCGGATCGCCGAGACCTTCTTCTGGGAAGAGTTTTGCGATTGGTATCTCGAAGTCGCGAAAGTCGAGGCGCGCGAGGCAAAGGAAGCCGCGGTGGTGTCGGTCGCGCCCGAGGTAGCCTGGCGGGTGCTTGAGACCATGGTGAAACTCCTCCATCCGTACCTTCCCTTTGTCACCGAGGAGATCTGGAGCCACCTCGCCGCCACCGAACGGCCGGCGGGCGAGTTCCGCGACGAGGCACTCATCATCGCGCCCTATCCACAGCCCGACGACGAACTGATCGACGAGGCTGCCGAGCGCGGCTGGGCGACGATGATGGAGGCGATCCGGGCGGTGCGTAACGTCCGGACCGAGGAAAAGGTGGAGGCCAAACGCTGGATCCCGGCGATCGTCGTCGCCGAGGGCCAGGCCGCCCTCTATGCCGCCCAGGCAGCGGCAATTCGCCAGCTTGCCCGTATCGATCCGCTCACCATCGTCGAGACGCTCGCCGAGCCGCCAACCGATGCGATCGCGCTGATCCTCGACGGCGCCGAGGTCTACCTGCCGCGAGAAGGCTTGGCGGACGCGGAGGAGGAGCGCCGACGCCTTGCCGGCGAGCGAAGCAAGGCCGAAGAGGAGATCGCTCGCGTCCAAGCTCGTCTCGCCAACGAGAGCTTTGTTGCGAAAGCGCCTGAGGCGGTGGTCGCCAAGGAGCACGAGAAGCTGGCGGCGGCCGAGGGGAGACTGGCCAAGATCGTCGAACGGCTGGCGGTGCTGAGCGGCTGACGCTCGCGAGTTTGACTAATTCTTGACGCACTCCACGAATTTCCGCATACTCCCCGTAAGTGCTACATCCTGCATACAGCATCATCGGAGGTGCGAGTTGCTCGTTCGTTTGACTTCGGCCGCCATCCTCCTCTCATTAACGTTAGCCGCCTGTGCGCCGGCGACGGCGCCGCCGGCATCGACCGGCGGCGCGCAACAGCCCACCGAACGGCGGGCCGCCAACCAGTCGATCAAGATCGCCCAGTTGGGCATGCCGGCCACGATGAGCCCGGAGGCGTCCAACTCCTATATCGCGGTTTACTGGTCGATGTACGACCCGGCGATGACCCTCAACGAGAAGATGGACGTCGTCCCCTGGGCCGCCGAAAAGTGGAGCCAGGTCAACCCGACCACCTGGCGGATCACCCTCCGCAAAGACATGGTCTTTAGCAACGGCGACAAGATGACCGCCGACGATCTCGAGTTCACCGGCAAACTGATGCTCGAGACCCGAACGCCGCAGATCACCCAGTTCGGCAACCTGACCGAAGTGAAAAAGTTCGACGAATACAGCGTCGACTTTATCACCAAGATCCCGGATGCCAGCGTCCTGCCGGCGATGGGGTATCTCTGGATCATGCCGAAGAAATACTACGAGAGCGTCGGCAAGAACGGGTTCGCCGCCAAGCCGGTCGGGTCGGGACCGTACGACCTGATGGACTTCCGCTCGGCGGACATCGCGGTGTTCAAGAAGCGCGCCACCGCCCATCCGTTCCGCAAGCCCCAACCGGAAGAGTTGACTTTCCGCTCGATCACCGAGCAGACCCAGATGATCGCCGGTCTCAAGACCGGTGAGTTGGACGTCGTCATCGGCCAACTCAACCCGGACCGGATCCAGAGCCTGACCGACCAGGAAGCGACGGTGCTGTCGCGGCTATCGAGCGTCAACACCGCGGTCTTTTCCCAGACCGAGAACCAGTCGCGCAATACGCCGCTGACCGACAAGCGCGTCCGACTGGCACTCAACTACGCGGTGGACAAAGAGGCGATCGCCAAGAACATCTACCGTGGCTTCGCCAAGCCGACCGGCCAACTCTCGGTGCCAGACAGCCCGAGTTGGGACCCGAACGTTCAGCCGATCCCCTACGACCCGGCGATGGCCAAGAAGCTGCTGGCCGAGGCGGGCTACCCGAATGGCTTCAAGTTGCCGATCGGGATGGAATTCACCGCACTCACCGGCAACGTCCAGATGATCACCGCGATCCAGAGCTACCTTCGTGACGTTGGGGTCGAGGCTGCGGTGACCGAGTACGAACTCGGCCAGTTCCTCGACAAGTTCTACGGTCGCGCCGGTCAGACCAAGGGTGACATCTTCTTCACCGGCACCGGCGATGGCAACGGCTTCGCCACGACGATCTACGGCTATTACACCTGCAAAAAGCCGTTGGTCTGGTGGTGTAACCCCGCATTCGATACCAACATGGAAGCGGCCGTCGGCGAGCCGGATATCACCAAGCGCGGAGCACTGATGCGCAAGGCGATCGCGACGCTGCGCGACGACGTCGGCCTGCTGTTCCTCTTCCTGACGCCGAGCTTCATCATCCACCGCCCGACGATCAAGGGCTGGACCTGGGGCGCGGCGGACTGGGGTTCGCAGGGGTTCTACAACTTCGACCGCGCCTACCGGGTCGAATAGCGGCGCCAACCCAAACCGGGGGGCCGCGTCGTCTGACGCGGTCCTTCGCCCTGGCCGGACGATTCTCGATCAGCCGGCGTTGGAGGGGCGTGCTGTCCCGCTTGGGTTCCCCTGCCGAGTGAATCGCCGAACCTGGCGGAAAACCCGCGGCCTGCTCCGGCTAAGTGGTCCATTCGGCTAGTTCAGGCGACTTTGGGAAGCAAGCAGCCGCCGGGCTTTCGAGCCGGCTGATGGCGACACCGTTTGCCCCACTGAAACGGATGCTTGTGGGCGTTCCAGTAGTCGGTCGCCGCTTCGACGGCGGCGATGATCTCCTCCCAGGTTTCGAAGCGCCGCCCTTTGAGCGCCAGAGACCGAAGGATCTTCCACCAGGGCTCGATGAGATTGAGGTACGCGGCGGCGGTCGGCTGGAAGACGAACTCCCAGCGCGGGTGGGTGAGCAGCCACAGCAAGACGTCCATCGCGTGATGCGTGCTCAGGTTATCGAGGACGGCGTAGACCCGTTCGACCTCGGCTGGAATCCAGGCGTCCACCTGGTCCAAGAAGGCAACCCAGTTGGCGGTGGTCCGGCGGTCGTAGCAGACGGTCAACGCCGCGCCGGTTGCCGCTTGGAACGCGCCAAAGACGTACCCTTTGCCGCGCCGACCGTAGTCAATCTGCTGGGTCGCGCGGCCGCCCGGGGTGGAGCTGGTCGGCGCGACCCGGATCACCCGCTGGCCGGGGAAGCTCTTGACCCCTTCCGGTCCCATCTCGTCGAGATCGACGATGACGCTGCCGGCGGGCAGGTCGGCCCGGAGCCGGAGGATGGCCCCCGTTTTTCCTCGAACCGGGGATCGACCCGCTCGCCAAACCAGGTTTCTTCCTGTCGCCAGCGCAACCCTTCGGCGTGGAGCACCTCATGAATGCGCACGCGCTTGATGCCAATCGCCTTCTGCTCGTTGAGATAGGTTTCGAGCCGATCGAGGGTCCACGAGCCAAAGGGCAAGCCGAGGGTGTCGGGTTTGGTCAGGGCGGTCGCCACCACCACCCCGATCTGCTCGGGCGTGTAGGTCGGCGGGTGGCCGGGCCGGGGCGCATCGTCCAGCGCGGCCAAGCCCTCGGCGGCGAAGCGGAGGAGTCGGTTGCGAACCGTCTGGTCCGAACAGCCCAGCTCGCGGGCGATGGCCGGGGCGGTCCGGCCTTGGTGCGCCCACCAGCACATCTTGGCCCGCTCGACCGTTCGGGCCGGCGCGGTGCGGGAATGGGCCAACCGCTTGAGCGTCGTCGCTTCGTCGGCCGTCAGATCCCGAATGCGAATCGCCATCGGCCACCTCCGACGCCGATCCTACTCAGTTTCTACTGCGGACAAGCCGAGTGGACCAATTAGCGTTCGACCGGGAAGCCTTTGGAGCGCCAGGCGTTCATACCGCCCTCGAGGTTGTACACCTCTTCGAGCCCGGCGGCAGCGGCCATCTCAGACGCCACCGCGCTCCGTTGACCCATCTCGCAGACAAACAGGATGCCCGAGCCTTCGACGCGGCTCGGGTTCCGCAGGAAGCTATTGAGCGGGATCAGTTCGGCGTTTGCGAGGTGATCGCCGGCATATTCGGCGGGCTCGCGAACGTCGACAATCCGGAGTTTGCCTTCGTCGATCAGCCGCTTGGCATCGTCGACGTCGATCCGGAAGAACGGCTCGTCAGGGCGTTGAGTAATCGGCATCAAGTCCTCGCGGCTCCCGCCACATCAGGAGCATGGTGAGTTGCTCGGAATCATAACGAAAACCAATCGGCAGCAGGCCAACGGCGCTCGTCGACCAGCAGGCTATTCGCGGGAGCGCGGGACGTGCAGGTCCTGGACGTTGACATTGACGGCGCGAACGGGCGTGCCGGAGGCTCGTTCGACGGCGAACTTGACCGCGCTCTGCAGGTTATAGGCAACCTCGGTGATCTTGGTACCGTATTCGACGATCACCCAGAGGTCGATCTCGATGGCGCCATCGGCGATCCGCACGTCGACGCCACGACTGAGATTGGAAACGTTCAGGAGGCGCGCGATCCCGTCGATCGGCCGGCGTGATGCCATCCCGACGACGCCGTAGCATTCGAGAGCGGCGCGTCCGGCGACGACGGCGATGGCGCCCGGCGTGAGGCCGATTGAGCCGCGTGGATCGGGCGTCTCATCGAGTGAGCTTGAGCCATTGGGTTGGACCATGCTAGGATTCCTCGCTCACGAGCGCAGCGTCGCGCTCGTTTTTTGTGGTTCGTCCTCGACCTGACCCAGGTCGCCATCTGAAAGGAGTCCGCCCATGGCCGGACGTTGTGATCTCTGCGGCAAGACGCCGGGCTTTGGCCATAACATCAGTCACTCGCACCGGGTCACCAACCGGCGCTTCAACGCGAACATCCAACGCAAACGGATGGTCGTCGATGGCGTGAAGAAGCCGGTCCGGGTCTGCACCCAGTGCCTGCGCACCCAGATGAAGAAGGCGACCAGCTAGCACGTCACCCTCGCACCGGCCTCGGTGCCCGCCGCCCGGATCGCGGCGATTGCCGCGGTCACGCCTTCGGGAGCGCCATAGACCGCCGACCCGGCCACCAGCACCGTCGCGCCGGCCGCCACCACCAGGCCGGCGTTCTCCGGCCCGATCCCGCCGTCCACTTCGAGCGCGGTCGCCAACCCGCGCCCGTCGATCAGCGCCCGACAGCGCGCCAACTTGTCCACCGAACGCGAGATGAACTTCTGACCGCCGAACCCGGGGTTGACCGACATCACCAGCAGCAGATCGAGGTCGTCCAGCACCTCCTCGATGGCAGACCCGGGGGTGGCAGGATTGATCGCGAGACCGGCGCGTTTGCCGAGGGCATGGATCTGCTGGATCGCTCGGTGGGCGTGGACGGTCGCCTCGACGTGGATGGTCAGGCCGTCCGCACCGGCGGCAGCGAAGTCCGCCAGGTAGCGCTCCGGCTGAACGATCATCAGATGAACGTCCAGCGGCAGGCTGGTGACCCGGCGAATCGCCTTGAGCACCGGCGGGCCGATCGTGATGTTCGGGACGAACTGGCCGTCCATCACATCGACGTGGATCGCGTCGGCTCCCCCGGCTTCGGCCTCCTCGATAGCCCGGGCGAGATGGGCAAAATCGGCGGACAGGATCGACGGGGCGATTGAGAAGGCAGACACCATCCTAGTATAGCCGTCCGACGCTTATTCGCCGGTCAAGCGCCGCCAGACTTCGGCACGGGCCGAAACGTCGGTCAGGATTAGAGCGCCGGCCGGTGCACGCGGAGCGGCTCCCTCGACTGGAAACGGGCCACGACCGAGGTCGGCCAGATCGAGCGCCAGCGCACCCGGCGGAAGCGGATCGCCCGGCTCGAAGAGCTTGGCCTGGCGCACCGCGGGGTCGTCAGGGTCGAAACCAGCCGGCAACAGGTCGCCGGCGGCGGCAAGATCGCGCATCGGGACAGGGTCGCTCAGACTACCGTGGTGAGTCAATCGCTCGCGGCGGCAGACGAAAGGACGCTACGATCTGGAGAGGAGGCGGCATGGGACGCGGTATCGTCGTGGTTCTTGGTGTGTTGACACTCAGCGCGGTCGTACTCGGTGCGTGCGGATTTGGCTTCTTGCTGGGCGCCGCCGCCGACGGGACGAGCGTCCCCTTCGGCGGCAACGCGGTCGCGGTGATCGAGGTGACCGGGGTGATCGGAGGCGGTGAGAGCGCCGACCCGTTTTCCGGTGGGGCGGCGAGTGGCCAGGTCATCCGCTGGATCGAAGAGGCGGCCAACGACGGACGAGTGCGAGCGATCGTCTTGCGGATCGACAGCCCCGGCGGCGGGGTAACCGCCTCCGACGAGATCTACAACGCGTTGGTGAAAGCCAAGGGCAAAGGTAAGAAGCTGGTCGCCTCGATGGGGTCGACGGCGGCGTCGGGCGGCTACTACATCGCGGCTCCAGCCGATCGGATCGTCGCCAACCCAACGTCGATCACCGGCAGCATCGGGGTGATCAGCGTCATCCCAAACGTCGCCGGGCTGATGGAAAAACTTGGGATCGAGAGCTACGTCTTCAAGAGCGGGCCGCACAAGGACAGTTCCTACGGGTTGCGGCCGATGACCGACGCCGACGCGCGGATCTGGCAATCGATCGTCGACGACAGCTACGAACGCTTCGTCGAGATCGTCGCCAGCGGGCGCGGAATGGACGCCGCGACGGTCCGCGCTCTGGCTGACGGGCGCATTCTGACCGGCCGCCAGGCGCTTGCCGTGAAGTTGGTCGACGAGCTAGGCGATCTCCCCGAGGCGATCCAGACGGCGGCGAAGCTGGGCGGTATCTCCGGCGAGCCGCAGGTGATCCGCTACCGCAATCGCGGTTTCTTGGAGTCGCTGGCGTCGTCGTGGCTGCGGCCACCTTGGCAGGGCGCCGCCGACGCCTTCGGGCTGACGGTGCGCGAGCCGCTCCAATACCGCTACCTGCCCTAGCCGGGTATTATCCGATCACCATCTGGAGGAGGCCGCGTCATGCGCCGTGTCGCCGTTCCGCCGACCCCGCTCGAAGCCATACCCGAAGAGCGTACCCCGCACGGCACGCTCCGACGCGCCATCGTCGACGTCCCGGACGGCCCGAGGACGCTCCTGCTCACCTTTCCAGCGGGGATGCGCCATCGCTACGCCGATCAGGGCTTCGAATATCACACCGCCCACGAGGAGATCTTTCTGCTCGACGGCTACCTCAAGTTCGGTGACTGGTACGATTGGCGTCCGCTCGGCTACATCAACCATCCACCGTTCTGGGTGCATCCTGCCGACCAGAAGACCGACGTCGGCGCGACGATGCTGGTCAAGTACGACGGGGTGATGGACTTCGGCTTCGAGCCGATCCCGGACGGCTGGGACGGCCAGGAGTATGTCGCAGCGGCGGCGACGCATCGTTCGCCGGTGCCGGGCGTCAGCAACGCCACTGTCAACGACATCCCTTGGGAGCCGGTCTTCCTCCCCGGAGACCGGGCGATGGGCTTCGACGCCAAGCGCCTCTCGGACGACCCGGAGAGCGGCTGGACGACCTGGCTGATGCGTGCGCCGGCTGGTTGGCGAACCGAGGGCGGTCGGGTGCGCGTTGGTGGCGAGGAGATCTTCCTGCTGGAAGGCGACCTGACAATCGACGGCGTCGGCTCACTGGAAGGACGCGGCTATTACTGCGACCCCGAACGGACCATCACCGGCAAGTCGAGCGAGCAGGGCTGTCTGGCGATCCGTTGGACCCAGGGCGGTGACTACTTGCTCCCACCAATCCGGTTCTAGCGTCTCCAGAACCCGGCTCGGTGTGGCGTCCGCCATCTTCTTTGGCCGGGTTCCCCGCCTTCACCGTTCGAGCCGACGTAGCCGGACCGGGAATCTCGGAAGACCGCGTCCGAGGCTCGCGGTCCGCTAAGAGGAGCGAAGGTCAATCCTCGTCGGCATCGAGCAGGGCAGCCAGATCTGACCAGCCGTAGGCGACCTCCTCGAGCGTCTTGCCGCCGATCTGCCGTGGCTTCTGGCCGCAGCGCTCAGCGCCGTAGGCCTCGTAGAAGCCGCGCGCTGGCGCGTCGGCCAGCACCCAGAGCAGCATCGAGCGTCTGCCGGCGGCAAGCTGAGCCCGCACTGCCGTTTCGAGGAGCCAGGCCCCGATGCCCAGACCCTGGTATTTCTTCATCACATAGATCGCGTAGAGTTCCCCTTCGTAGCTCATCAAATCTCTCGCCGGACCAACGTCGACGAAGCCGACGATCCAGCCGAATGGGTCGGTCGCGACGAAGGTCCGCTCTCCCGGCTCGGGCGCTTCGAGGCGCGCCCGCCGGCTCTCGTACTCGGTCTTGTAGGAGAGCGCGGCGAGATACTCGTCCGGCACGATGCCCGGATAGGACACCTTCCAGCCGTCGACCTGCACCCGAGCGATACCAGGCGCGTCGGCGGCGGTGGCCGAACGGACGGTGTAGTCGGCGAGGATCGGATGATCATCGCGCGAGGGGATGTCGTTCATGGCAGGCGCGAGGGCTACGCCTCCCGGCTCAGAAACACCGCAGTCGGGTCCAACTCGCGGACGACCTGCAACTCTTCGTCGGTCGGGTCCGGCGTCGGACGAAGGTCCTCGGCGATCCGCACGTCCCAACCAGTGTTGTTGCGCACGTCGTCGACGCTGACGCCAGGGTGAATCGTCGCGAGGTACATCTCTTTGGTCACCGGGTCGAACCGGAAGACCCCGAGGTCAGTGACGCAGACCGCCGGCCCACCACCGAGGAGACCGGCGTCCTGGCGCGAGGTGCCACCGCTGAGATGGCCGGGCGTCGTCAAGAAATCGAGCTTCTCGACGAAGCGTCGCTTTCCCTGCGGCATGATGATCATCGTTCGCTTGGAGAGTGAGGCAATCTCGCAGGCCCCACCGCTGCCGGGAAAGCGTACCGCCGGCTTGGCATAGGGTCCGATTACCGTCGAGTTGATGTTGCCGAACTTGTCCACCTGCGCGCCGCCGAGAAAGCCGATATCGATCCAGCCGCGTTGAAGGTAGAGCGTGAAGAGTTCGAACGTCGAGACGAGCGACTGGGTCCCGGTCACCAAGCAGGGGTCGGCGATCGAAAGCGGCAATCGGGTCGGCATTGCGCCGACGATCCCGGATTCGGTCAAGAGCCAGAGGTTCGGCGCATGGGTCCGCTTGGCGAGGATCGTCGCCAACGTCGGCATCCCGACGCCGACAAACACCACGTCTCGGTCGTTGAGCTCGCGCGCCGCGGCGACGACCATCATCTCGGCCCGGCTGTACTCGGTCATTTGTACACTCCGTAGCTGATCTCACCGCTCCAGGCCGGCTCGATCTGCAGTTTGGCCCTCGTCGTCGCATCCAGTTTGGCGACGTAGGCCTCCCGGTCCGGTACGCCGTCGATCCACTCGGCGACGTAAGCATCGACCGCCGCCTGGTCGGCGGAGAGTCGATCCCATTCCTGATAGAACGGATTGTCGCGGTCGTAATAGCCTTGAGCATAGGACGGGTGGCTCGCCATCGGCTCGTGGATGACCGCCGAGACCAGAAAGTCCGGAACGACCGTCCGGTTCGGGTCGGCTCGAATGACCGACTCGTCGACGATCTCCTCGGCTGAGACGATCACCCGCTTGGCGGCAAAGGCGGCATCGCGATGGTCGGAGGTGATTCCCCAGACCTGGGCGTTCCCCGATCGGTCGGCGCGCTGGACGTGGAGGATCGAGACATCCGGCCGCAACGCCGGCACGACCGAGATCTCCTCGCCCGAATAGGGGTCGGTGATCGTCTTAATTCTCGGATTGTTGGCCGGGAGGTCCGACCCGATGTTGGTCCGCACCGGCATGAACGGCAGGTTCATCGCCGCGGCCAGCAGTCGGCCGGTGAACCCAAACATCGTGTATTCCTCGATTTCGATCGGAAACGGCTTCCCTTTCTCGACGACCCGGCGAAAGACGCGGAGGTTGCCGATACCGGGGTTGCCAGCCCAACAAAACTCGACCTTCTTCAGGATACCGACCGAGAGCATTTGCTCCACGAGGATGTCCGGCGTCGGGCGGCAAAAGGTGAGATCCTTCTTGCGCTGGCGAATGATCTCGTGCGCCGCCGAGAACGGCACGAGGTGCGACAAACCGGCCAGATAGACGGTGTCGCCATCATTTACATAGTGCGCGATCGCCTCGCGCATCGTCATCAGTTTGTCGTCGGCCATTGGCCCTCCGTTACGGGTGCATCCTAGCACGATGGGCGCGACGCAAGGCGGCTTGCAGGGACTGGTTCTGACCTATCGGCGACCCAGGGCGTGCGATGGCTACGGCCCGACGAAGTCACTGCCCATCACCGGGCACCCTTCAGGCACTTGCAGCGAGGTTGATGCAATCCACCTTCAGCACTGGTGAAGGTCCTATTACCCTAGGTAAGGACTTATCGGCTTGCCTTCCTGGCTATTGTTTGATCCGTGTTCCTGAGCTATTGATCATGTGAAGGCATCGTAATCGTCCAGACTGCCCAGCGCATCGATGGGCCAAGAGGAAACCGTGACGCGCCTAACGCGCATCGCCAGTATCGTGCTTCTGGGACTGGCAGCGGTCACGATTGCCGGTGTCGTGCTCAGGAATGTCGTCGCTCAGCAACCAACGGCACCTCCTGATCTGCTCATTCCTCCATTTGGCCCAGTTCCGACGAACATCCCCACGAGGCTTGAGCCTGGCTCCTCGTTCAGCCAGATCTCCGTGGTCTATCAGCCGGTCGTTCAGCCCCCTCCGCTCGGATTCAGTGTCTCACCGGACGGCAGCCGGGTCGCATTCAACGAGACCGCTGACACGCCGCCGACTGGGCCGTCTCCAGTTCCTTCGCGGAGCGGTACGCTGCCGCCGCCACCACCTACAGTTCCAGCTAGCCAAGGGTCGGCAACGGTCGTTGCGCCAATCGCGCCTGGCGTCCCGACACCGACCACCGTGCGAGGACCTACGCAACCGTCGCCAAGCAGTCAGCCGCGACTGATGATCCTAGACGTCCGCTCGAAGCAGGTGACGGCTCGGCTGGATGGCGAGTTCTTCGTTACAAGCTGGAGTCCGGATAGCCAGACGCTGGCGGTTGTCTACCCGTCGCCGCTCGCCGGAGGCCGGCAGGGCTACCGAGTGATGACCGTCCGCTACGACGGTTCTGGCCGCCGCGAACTGCTGGCGGAGGGCCAGACGTTTGACGGCGCGGTCCGTCCATATTGGTCCTCGGACGGCGCGACTCTGAGCCTCGCCGGAACTGCCTCGGGTCAGCCGGTGGTCTCCACGGTCGGAGCGGATGGTACGGGGCTTCGGCGTCTTGCCGGCGGTACCCCAGACGAGGTGGGCCGATCCCACGGGGAGGCGCTCGGGTATTTCATCACCAGCCCACCGACGGGCATCTGGTTCCCAGGCTCGCGGCGGCTGCTCACCGGCCAGATCCTGACGCCGGCCCCGCGGAGCGAGCACGCACGCTTTACCCTCGAATCCGTTGACGTTCAGACTGGAGCGCACACATCGCTCTCGCTCGCCGATCGCGCCAAGCTCTCTCCATCGACGAACGCTCCACCGGCCTCGGCATCGCCCGCCGACGCGGTGCTGTCGGCCGACGGCCACCAGCTTGCCTACGCGATCCCGAAACCTGGCGGCGCTCAAGGTGAGTTCGAGCTTTGGGTTTCACGGCTTGATGGCTCATCCGTGCGACAGATCAGCACGGCAAACCCCAAGCCACTCTGCTTTTCGCGGAATAGCGCCGCTCTCATCTACTGGCGCGAGGCTTGGACGCTCGATCCATTCACCCAGGGGGCGCTCCATCGCGTCGATCTGAGCACCGGAGTTGACACGGTTATCGTTCGCACTGCTGGAGTGGAAGCAATTCGCTGGGCCGGCTGCGGTCAGGAAGGGAGCCGGGTCTTCTTCCTGAAAGGAAGCTTCTTCAACTGGCAGCTGTTCCAGATAGAGTAGCAGCAGGACTTGGATCGAGGGGATAGGCCGTCATGGTGACCCGAAGCGCATTTCGTCTTCCCGTCGTTGCGGTGCTTGCAGCAATGGCGGCCGCAGGAGCACTTCCTTTCGATAGTCTGGGAACGATACCACGTCCCGCGAGTGCACATCACTCCACAGCGCTTCCGCAAATGACGCTACCCTTCTGGGCAGGGCAAAGCCAATCGGGTTGCGTCTCCCGCGGTTGGCAGGAACCGTCTGGGCACAATGGCATTGACTGGTTTGGCGGAGGCGCAAACTGCGGGGCGCTTCCAGTGTACTTCGGAGTGCTCAGCACTGCTCCCGGCTTGGTGTTCTCTAACGACGACTACAACGACGGTCAGCATCCCGACTATGGGCCTTGTTGGTCTCGCGGCCGATTTCAATCGATCAGTCACGGCGTGCCCCTCAGCACGCGAGTCCATAGCATCTCCATGCATCTCGAACGATCGTCCAATACGCCGGACTGGGGCGGGGCATGGGGATTCCGAGGAGCCCAGATCGGTGTCGTCGGGATGACAGGATGCACAAGCGGGCCGCACCTTCATTATGCCATCGGGTTGAACTCCACGACTGGTTACACCGACCCGAACCCATACTTCCTCGATCACTATGTGCGGAATCAGGAGATCTACGGCAATCCTGATCGCACCTTCAGCGGTGGCGAGTGGCATGCACCCAATCTGCTCGCTAACCGCACGTTCATCCTCAGCGCCTGGTGGCCAAACGGACTCCTGCAGGGCTCGATCAACTCGCAGTTCTATCCACCGTACAATGTCAGCGGTTACTGGGCAGGATTGCCTCCGGAGCTCGGCCCAACAAGCTGCGAGCGCGGTGACGTCCCCGGCTGGGGTGGATCCTGCACAAACCAGGAACGAATCGCTGGTAGCTTCGACGCGTCTTCAGGACGGGCCTATATGTACATGCGCCTTTATCAAGACGGGTACGCCGAGCCGATTCGCCTCATGATACATCAAGGTATGCGCATGGAGTGGCACCAGTTGAACATCCAGACGACGGTGACGGCACCAGATTTCTGTTTGAGCGATGACAACGGACGCTGCCTCCGTGACTTTCTCTTCGTCGATACCGCTGGGTATCGCACCCATCCTTCACAGCGACCTCCCTGGTGTGGGGAGTATTGGTGCTGGTTCTCGGTAGATCTCAATCAATCCGCTCCGGGAGGGTCGGTCTTTGCGGGCCAGCAGGTAATTGGACGAGAAATCCACGCATTTCTGTTCGCGTTTGATTACAGCGGACCACCGACCTCTGGGCAGTATCGAGGGATCCTCGACAATTTGTTTCTCGACTGGATGGGACGGAACTGACCTTCCATCGGAATGCTACCCTACTATCAACGCGAATGCGTCCTCAATCAACCCGGTCCAGACTGGCGGCTGAGTCCGCCCAAGGTTGGTGAGGAGCAATGTCCAGCCCCTCACCCGAGTCTCACTTGGCCGGTGAGACTGCGGAGTATCTCCCCGAGGTCTTGCTGGTGGTTCACTCTCCGGCCAAGGAGGATGCGATGGTGACCTACATCTCGGGCGTGTATGCCAAAGACGGAGACGTGGCGGCAGTCGAAGGGCTCTACCGCCAACTCCAGGATCGACTCTTGCAGACGGAAGGGTTCGTCCGTCAGACCGTCTACCGGGCCCTGCCAAACTATGCGCCGCCGGCCACCGGCGGCCACAGCGAAGACGCTCCGTCGCCGGGTATCCACGTCATCAACATCGAGGAGTGGGAGAGTACCGCGGTGCGCACCAACTTCCGTCAGTCGCCCGAGTTCGCTGTCTGGTCGCGCGAACTGATCGGCCATCTGAACCCGCTCCACAGCCACGACTATTACGAGCGAGTGTTTACCACCGGCTAACGCGGCAGATTCCTGGAGAGCCGAGCGCGGCCTCGCTATAATCCGGCAACGGCGTTCGCGCCGACCGGAGGGCAGCACTCCTTGCAGCTACGCGCCCAGTCCGCCAGTGCGCGGCCGACAATCGCCGGCCTCAACCCGGCGCTCGCCGATCGCCTCGTCACCGCCGCCGTCGTCCTGTTCGTCGTCGCCTATGCGGTCCTGTTCTCCTTTCTCGCCCTCCACCGTCATAGCGTCTATGAGACCGATGCCTTCGACCTCGCAAATATGGAGCAGGCGCTCTGGAACACCACCCAGGGCCGTCCCCTCGACTTCACCAACTACGAAGGGCTGACCAACCGGCTCGGCGCACACGTCGAACCGGTCTTGCTGCTGATCGCCCCGATCTACGCGCTTGCGCCGCGCCCCGAGACGATCTTGATCCTCCAGAGCGTGGTGATCGCGCTTGGCGCACTGCCAATCAGTTGGTTGGCGCGCGATCGGCTCAATTCGCGGGTCGCCGCGCTCGTCTTCCCGCTGGTTTATCTGCTCTTCCCAGCGCTCGAAGCCGCCAACCTGTACGACTTCCACGCCCTGACCCTCACCGCCGCGTTCCTCGCCTTTGCGTTTTGGTTTGCTCAGACGCGCAACGCCGCCGGCTACTGGATCTCGGTGCTCCTGGCGCTCGGATCCAAGGAAGACGTGCCGCTGCTCGTTTTCGTCCTCGGGTTGTGGGTGGCAGTCGGCCTGGGCTGGCGGCGAACCGGGTTGGCGACCTCGGCGCTGGCGCTCGTCTGGTTCTTCGTTGCCGTCCAGATCGTCATTCCCCACTTCAACCCGGACAAGCAGTCACCCTATCTCGATACCCGCTACGGTCATCTTGGAACGAACATCCGCGAGATCGCTGCCACTCTGCTGCTCAATCCGCTCTATTGGGCCAGCTACATCACCCAGCCCTCGAAGCTCGCCTATGTCCGCGACCTGCTCACCCCGGTCGCCTTCCTCTCGCTCTTTGCCCCGCTCACCTTGCTGGTGCTCTCGCCGACGCTCTTGCTGATCCTCCTGTCGGGCAGCAAACTGCAAAACACCCTTGAATTAGAACATTACCCCGCGCCGTTGGTGCCGGTCGTCGTGGTCAGCGCGATCTACGGTGCCGCTGCTCTCGCGCGCCTGCTTTCCCGCAGAACCGGTTGGCCGGAGGCGAACTGGGCGGCGGCGCTTTCGTTGATCGTGCTGGCGTTTACCCTGGTCTACCACTACGACCGCGGCGCGACGCCACTCAACGGCGAGTTCGGCTTGAAAGAGCGCACCGCTCGCCACGAACTTGCCGACCGGCTGGTCGCCCGGGTGCCGGCCGATGCTGCCCTCTCGGCCACCGGTGGGCTCAACGCTCACCTCGCCGGTCGCAAGTCGCTCTACGTCTACCCGACCATCGCCGACGCCAATTGGGTGTTCGTCGACTTCGCGCCGTCGATCGCCCCCGTCATCAACCGCGACCGCTACGAGGACATCGATCGGCTGCGCCGGGACGGCTTCGGGGTGGTGGCGGCCGAGGACGGCTTTCTTCTCCTCGGCCGAGGCCAGCCGGATCAGACCTCCGCCGAAACGGCTTTTCGCCGGGTCGCACCGGCCGGCTTTGGGCCGCGCACACCGCTTGCCGCCCGTCTCGGCCCAATTTCGCTGATCGGCTACACCCCTGGATTCGAGGCGCGTACGACCGTCTTTGCCACTCTCGCCCTGCGCATCGAGCGGCCGAGCGGCGATGTCCGGCTCTTCACCGTTCTGCTCGACAATGAGGGCCAACCGTTGCCGGGAACCGAGGCCGAGCTTTGTCGCGCCGATCTGGCTGCCAACCAAGCCGCTGGACGCCCAGCGAAACCTATCTGGTCGAGACAAAACGCTGGGGACTACGCGATGGCCCGCGCACCCTGCGGATCGGGCTGATCGCGACGATCAGCGAGCCCGTCCTCGACCGCCGATCGTCTGCCGATCACCATCGAGGGGGCCCGACCCTCGCGACTTCTCGTGACAATGTGCTGACCCTCGCGACCTTCCACTCGGACGGCCGGAGCGCCTCGGATGCCACTCCGACGCGGCTGACCTCCCTGCCCGCCGGCGCAAGACCGCTCGGCGCGATGCTGGCCGACGGCGCGCGGCTGGAAGGGGTGCTGCCGGCTGCGCCCGCCTGCGCGTCGCCCTGCTCGCTCGATCTCACCCTCTACTGGCGGGCGGTGCGCCCGCTTGATGAGAACCTGCAGGTGTTCCTCCACATTGCCGGGCCGGATGGACGCCCCGTCGCCCAGAGCGACGGCATCGCCGACGAAGGACGCCGCCCTCTGCGTAGCTGGCTGGCCGACGAAATCGTCGCCGACCGCCACCGGATCGAAGCGACGCTCCTGCCGGGAGACTACCGGCTGCTGGCCGGCCTCTACGACCCGGCAACCGGCCAACGGCTGGCCGGACCCGACGGCGACGTGATCGACCTCGGGCCACTGCGGTCGGGCGCTAGCATGTCGGCCCGGTCTTCGCACCTGCTGAGGCAATCGCCCCATCGATCCGTCTTTGCGAGAAGCGGCCGCGATGCCGCGATGGGGCAATCCCCGCGCATGGTGTCCACCGCATTCGGCAACCTCTCGCCGCAACCCCGGCGACCGCGGCCCAGCAGGCTCGAGGTGACCACCTGGATCGGTGTCCTCGGATGATCCAGACCGTGCCCCGACCGACTTCCGGGCTCGCGCCTGTCCAGACTGTCGGGCCGGCCTGGCCGGCGGCGACGGCGGCGGTGCTCTTGCTCGCCTTCGTGCTTCGGGTCGCTGGGCTGGGCTCCCAGGCACTCTGGGTGGATGAAGCAAGCACCGTCCTTGGCGCACGCAACAACCTCGCCGCGCTCGTTCCCTACGCCCTCCACGACACCTTTCCACCGCTCCATTTCATGCTGCTGCACCTGCTGATGGGCGCAACTGGCGAGAGCGAGTTTGCCGTCCGTTTTCTTTCGGCAGCGGCCGGTACACTGGTCGTCCCGGGTGTCTTTTTGACCGTTCGGGCGATCGCCGGGCGGCCATTTGCACTTGCCGGCGCACTCTTCGCCGCCGTCTCGCCCTACCAGGTCTATTTCTCCCAGGAGGTGCGCGGCTACGCGCTGCTCGCCGCCTTCGTCTCCCTCTCGACCGCGCTCTGGCTGCGCCTTTCCGCCGACGGTCCGCCCTCGCGGCGTGATCTCGCCGCCTATTGGGTCGTGACGGCCGGCGCGCTCTACACCCAGTATCTCGCGGCGGGGCCGTTGGGGGTGATGTGGGCGGCCTGGGCGGTGCTTGCCATCCGCGGTCGTGAGCGCCGGCGAACGCTGCTGCTTGGCGTCGGTGGGGTGGTTGCGCTCTTTGCGCCGTGGCTGCTGCTGGCAGCGTTCGCCGCGCTCGGGCCGGATGGTGGTAGCCCGACTGCCGGGGTTGGCAACTCGCCGGTCGCCCATTTGCTGATGATTTTCCGCGCGGGCGCTCTTGAGGTCGGTCGGCTACCACTCGGCGAGGCATTGGCGACGGCGTTGGTGGCGTTGCCCCTGGGCGAGACGGTTCCGGTCGCGCCCTGGCTGCCGGTGGCCGTGGCGGTCTGGGTGTTGGCGCTGCTTGGCGCGGTCCCGGCAGGGCGGCGTTGGCCGGGCCGGGGCGGTGGGGTCATCCTCCTGCTCTGCGTCGTCTTGCCGGTCGGACTGAGCTTGCTTACCTCGCTGCCCACCAACCGGCCCCATTGGCCAAAGTATTTCATCGCGTCGTCCCCGGCGTTGCTGGCGCTGCTGGCGCTCGGGCTGCGAGCGGTCTGGACTGCGCTGCCAAAGCCGGTCGTGGCACGATTGGTAACGGGGAGCCTGGCGGCCGCCCTCGTCCTCTCCGCCGCGCCGGCGCTGGCAAATAACCTCGCCGACCCGGCCTATTTTCGCTCCGACTTCCGACCGGAGCTTGCCCGGATGCGCCGGATCTCGCCGCCGGGAACCGCCTTCATTGCCAACCCGCCAACCGCATTTGCCGACTTTTGGTACTACGGTCCGGGGAGCCTCGACTATCTGCCGCCCGCCGAGACCACCGACCTAGCAGCCCGCCTCGCCGGGCGACCGGCCGTCTGGCTCGTCAAGAACGAACCGGTCGACTTCGACCCGGACGGCCGGATCGAGCGCTGGCTGAGCGAGCAGGCGTACCGGACCGCCGACTACTACCCGGCGAACATGCGCTTTTCGCTCTATGCGCTCACCGGCGCACCGCTCGGCGGCGGCGCGGGCGCGCGATTTGGCCCGGCAGTTGTGTTGGAGAGTTGGTCGGCAAAGTTGGCAACGCTCGGCGCTCAGGCGGCGGTTCTGATCGATCTCGATTGGCGCGCCGAAGCGTCCGCTCCAGGCGGGCTAACGACCTACCTCGCGGTGCAAGACGGCGCCGGCCGGGTCTGGGCGCAGCGCGACTTACCGGCGGGCGGGGGCTTTCGGCCAAGCGAGAACTGGCGCGGTCCGGTGCGCGATCGGCTCGGGTTGCTCCTGCCGGCGGGGATGCCGCCGGGCAACTATCAGGTCGCGATCGGTCTCTACGGGCCGGACGGCGTTCGGCTGCCCGTCTCCAGCGGTGGCGACCGATTGCTATCGGGCGGCCTCTCCTTTTCCCTGCCGCCAGCCACCCTCGCCGACCGGGTGGGACGATCCGCGCCGATCCCGCTGCCCGGCGGTGCTCGTCTGCTCGGGGCGACGCTCGGACCGGGCAGCGACCAGCCAGGGGCGCGGCGGACTCTCGCGATCGACTGGATCGGCGGCGACGCGCCGACGACCGTTCAGTTGGTCTGGCAGGGCGAGGTGCTGGAAAACCAGTCGATTGAACTGGCGGGTGCGCCGGCGGGCCAGCTTCGGCGCACGCTGCTCTGGACACGGCTGCCCGCCGACGCTCGGGGTGAGGTGTGGGCAACTGTCGGGCCGGCCGGCGGCCCAAGCCTGGTGGCTGGCGCCGCGCGCCCGATCCTCCGCGAGCGCCGGACTAGCCCGCTCCCGCTCGATCGACCGCTCGACCTCGCGCTCGGGGACGGCATCGCACTGGCCGGGCTTCGTCTGGTGACCGGCGTCTGCGCGACGACCTGCCCGGTCGATCTGGCGCTGGTCTGGCGGGCAGATCGCCGCCCCGCCGGGAACTGGACCAGTTTCGTCCATATCCTGAACGAAGCGGGAACGATCGTCGCCCAACGCGACCAGATCCCGCTCGGCGGCGACGCGCCGACAGGTGGGTGGCTAGCAGGCGAATGGCTGGACGATCCGCAAGGCCGCTTTGCGCTGCCACCCGGCCGCTATTCGGTCGCGGTGGGGCTGTATGACGCCGACGGAGGCGCCCGACTCACCGCTCCGAACGGACAAGACCGCCACGTCGTCGCCAGCCTGACCCTCCCGTAGACGAATACCGGCTGTTCACCCTCGCCCGTGCGAGAAAGGGGGCGGGGGTGACGTTTCGCACCTCGTCTTATGGAATCGTGATTCTGGCGAGGAGCGGGTCGCCGCGGGCGGGCAGGCCGTTGACGCTCAGCCGAAGACGATACTCACCAGGGGGGAGCGGCGGCAGTCCAAGCTCCCATTCGTCCTCGAAATGCTCGCCGGGCCGCCAGAGGCTGGTGCGATAGAGGCCGTCGCCAGGCTGGCCGGAGACGCGGGCGACCGAGCGTCCGGTATTGTCGAGGAGGTCGAGAGTGAGGGTACGGTCAGAGCCGGAGGAGAGCGCCGACCAGTAGAGCAAGACGGTCAAATAGGCCGGCGAACTGCCGTTGAGGCCGACTTTGGCGACACAAACACCATCCAGCCGGAACTGGTTCCCAAAGACCAGTTCGCGCGCCGATGCGCCGATGGGCGGCCAGGCGAAGGGCCAGGCAAGGCGGAGTCTGCCAGCCGAAACCCACTCGCCGGGAGATCCTCCGGCGGGGTCATACGCCGTCAGCAGGCGGTCGGGATCGCGCGGGTCGGCGATGGCAAGGTCGGCCATGAGATAGTCGGGCGGCCGGGCGCGCAGATAGTCGACCGGCAGGCGGAAGCGCAGACGCGCCTCGCTCAACTCGCTTGTCGGAGCCAGGGCGACCGCTTCGTCGAAGGCGATCCCGCCACTCCGCTCGCGTAGCCGGAGCCGGGCGGCCGCCCCGTCGGGGGCGCGGAGCCAGACTTGCAGGGTAACAACCTCACCGGGACCGGCGCTGTCCGGTTCGAAGCGCGTCCCGGCGACCTCGATCGTCTCGCCAAAGCGAACGCGCAGGTTCGGGTCGGCGGGCGCTGCCCCACGACTGACCGAAAGCGGCGGCGCAAGCCGTTGGAGCGAGTCCCAGAGCGGCCCGTTGTGGCGGGCGAAATGACCGAACGCTCCGCTGCTGCCGAGCAGGATGCCAGTCGTCGCCCCCGCCGCGGCGAGCAAGATCGCCACGGCGGCGACGAGCCTGCTCAGGCCGGGAACGCCCGCAACCAGTCCAGAAGCCGCCGCAAATGCTGCCAGAACGAGGAGCGGGAAGAAATCGGCTTCGTAGCGCAGCGTGACCCAACGTTGGACCAACACTGGCAGCGCTGCCAGGCCGGCTGCAAGCGCGAGAGAGGCGGCGAGAAGGGCAGCGCGGCGGGCTGCCGGCAGGAACACCAGCGCGGGAAGAGCGGCCAGCAAGAGGACGAAGGGCGCCGCCGGTAGCAGCCCGACGATCGGTCCAAAGATCAACGCATCCGGAGCACCCGAGCAAGCGGTCGCATTCCACGGCGGGTACGGCGTCCAACCGACAAAAGGAAACTCGTTGCTGATGCGCAACGGCCGAATGAAGAAATTCCCGACGTTCTCCGCCAGGTGGCCGACCGTCGCGAAACCGGCGTAGTCGCGCAGCAAGTGATAGGACGTGAGTTGATAGCGATGGCCGAACTCGAAGGGCGAGCCAAACCGAGCGGCGTTGTAGCCGCCAAGCAGCAAGACGCCAACCGCCAGGGGAGCGCCGAGCGCAACGAGTGACGTGGCGCTCCGTCCGACCGGCCCCGCTCGGCCCGCCCACCAGATCGCACCACCGGCCAGCAGCGCCAGGGCGGCCACCGCTGGCCCGAGCGCCGAGCGTGAGGCCATCGCCAGCGCCCAGCACAGCCCGGCCAACGCCCAGAGTGACGGCCGCTGGCTCGCGGGGCCGAGCGAACCAGGCGAGAGGTTCGCCGCTAGAAGCGCGAAGAACAGCCCGGCGAGCAGAAAGGCCTGGCCGGCGGCAGTCGCTGCTTCATGGATCGCCGGGCTCGACAGCAGAAACAGCAGCGGTGTCCCTAGCCCGAGCGCGACGATCGCCGCACCCGCGAGCACCCCCCCACCCTTGGGCAAGATTGCCCGTCGCAGCAACCGGATCGATCCCGCGCCGAAGGCCGTGGCGGCCAGCACCGAGACGAGCGTTATGACGCTGTCGGCAACCGGCCGGCCGGTGAGCAGTTGAGGAAGGAGGATAAAGAGCGCCGGGGCCGGACCGAAGTAGAGCCAGTATTTGCCGTCGTAGTAGGAGAGATCGCTGGCGACCGGAAAGGGCAGCCGGGCCGCCGGGTCATAAGGATCGGGCAGACGAGCAAGTTCGGCGGGTGGCACAAGCAGGAGGTGAGCCTGGCCGGCAGCAAAGGCTTCGGCCTGGCGGGCGTAGATCTCGGTGGTGTAGACGAAGGGAAGGTCGTCGATCGCGAGCGACCAGGTTCCGGCGGTGGCGATCCAGACTTGGACGGCGAGAACAGCGCCAACGAGCAGCGCGAATCCCCAGGTCTCCCGTCGGCCGCTCATCGCCGGGAGTTGTAGCAGCTAGCTCCGGCGGCGACCGCAACGAGGCGACACCGGACGTGATCCGTCCCGGCCGGGGAAGCGTATGCCCTCGGCACTCACCAGACGACCGCCTGGCCCGGGCCGCGTGGGTCGCTGCCCGCCGTCAGCACGCCGCTCTCCGGGTCCAACCGGATAAGTTGGACGGCAGATCCAACCCGGCCAGGGTCCCACGGAGAGACCTCGCGGACCGGGTGACCGAGCGCCGCCAGGGCTTGCCCTAGGTCTTCAGGATAGCGTCCGTCGAGGTCGAGCCGGCGTGGGTTGCCCATCGTCGAGGGGTCCGTTCCCGGATAGACCATCCAGCGCGGCCATTCTGCGGCCTCCTGGACATTCATCTCGAAGTCGAGCAGGTCTGAAATCACCTGGACGTTCCATTGAGGCTGGCCGTCGCCTCCTGGAGTGCCACCCAGATAGATCAGGTGTCCGTCGCGCTCAATCGCGTAGCAGTTGAGGGTATGCATGGTGCGCTTGCCGGGGGCAAGTTCGTTCGGGTGGCCTTCTTCGAGCGTGAAACCGCGACCGATCCGGTTGTTGAGCAAGATGCCGCCAGCCAAAAAGCCTGACCCACCGGGAGCCGAGATGCTGTGGATAAACGAGACACCCCAGCCCTGGCCGTCGGCGACGACGAAGGACGTGGTTTCGCCGGTCAGATCGAGCCGTTGAGCGGGAAGCGCCGGACCGGCGCGCTGCCGGTCGATCGCGGCGCTGCGACGGGCCACGAATTGGTCGGTCAGCAGCGACTGAACGTCGAAGTCGGTCGTGCGTGGGTCGCCGAGATAACGCAGCCGGTCGGCGAAGGCAAGCCGGACGGCTTCGACCTGCAGGTGGATCGTCGCCGGGTCGAGCGGACCGGCAAACTCGAAGCCGTCGAGGATGCGAAGCGCTTCGAGGACGACAGCGCCCTGGGAGACCGGCGCGGTCTCGAGGATGTCATAGCCGCGATAGCGGGCGCGCAGCGGCTCGTACGACTCAACGCGGTGAGCGGCGAACTCCTGACGGGTGTAGAGCGACCCGGCGGCATCGAGGTCGGCGACGATCCGCTCGGCGACCGGCCCTTGGTAGAAGGCGTCTGCGCCGCCCTCGGCGACCTCGCGCAGCGCCTGGGCCAGCGCTGGCTGGACAATCAACTCGCCCGCCCGAGGAGGCCGGCCTTGCGGGAGGAAGACCCGGGCGGCCGACTGGCTCAACACGCTGGCGACCAGCGCGATGATCTCGGTCTGACGTTGATCGACCGGGATCCCCTGCTCGGCATACCAGGTAGCCGGTGCAAGGAGGGTCTTAAGCGGCATCGTCCCCCAACGATCGAGCATCTCCTGCCAGGCAGCGACAGCGCCGGGGATGGCGGCCGATTCCGCGCCAAGGAACGGCGGCAAATTCAGGCCTCGCCGGCGAAACGTATCGGCGTCGAGCGCTCCTGGCGCGGCTCCACTGCTGTTGATCGCCCGAGCCGGACCAGCGGGAGGGCGAATGATCGCGAACACTTCGCCGCCCAGTCCGCAGAGCATCGGCAGGGTGACGCATTCAACCGCCGCGATCGCGATCGCGGCATCGACGGCATTGCCGCCAGCCTGGAGCATCTGCAAGCCGGCGGCGGCGGCAAGCGGAGACTGGCTGGCGATGGCAGCACGGCGGCCCATCGCCACGGCGCGCTGCTGACGGTGCGGGGGATAGAGCCGATCGTCGGCGAAAGCCATGGCGCCCTCCGGGCGGATACTACGCTAGATAGTACAATCGCGCTGATCCTCCGCCTGGAGCGACCGATGAGCCAGCCTCTTCAGACCGGCGAAAACGCCCCGGACTTTCGCCTGCCGTCGACGGCCGGCGAGGTCGCCGGGAGTGACCTCTGGCGCGACGGCAAGCTTGTGCTCACCTTCTATACCGAGGACGGCACCCCGGCCTGTCAAGCCCAGGTGCTCACCCTGGCCGAAGACCTGCCGATGCTTGCAGAGTTGGGGGCGCAGGTTGTGGCGATCAGCGCCGACCCGATCGAATCGCATGTCCGCTTTGCCGAAGGGATCGGCGGGGCGCCTTACCCGCTGGCGAGCGACCCGGACCTGTCCGCCGCCCGCGCCTACGGGGTGGCCGACGAGGAGCAGAAGCGGAGCCGGCGTGCGGTGTTCGTCGTCGACCAGGGCGGGACGATCTTGCATGCCAACCCCTGGTTTTCGGCGGCCAGCCCGGAGCAGCGACTGGCGATTCTCGAAGCGCTCGGCGCGGAGCTTTAGGCCGCCAGACTGCCGAGCGCCTCGGCGACACCGTCGCGGTCCTCGAGCCAGGCCTCCAAGACTTGGTCGGCAAGTTCACGGCTACTGGCCAGCACACGGACCCGTTGGACCGAGCGCGCCAAGCGGTCCAGATCGGTGGCGGTCAATCCGGAGACGGCTTCCCAGGGAACCGGATTGCGATAGCCAGGCGGTGGAGACTTGCAGATCACCCCTTCGACCGGCCGGAAGGTGCGCGTCTGGGGAAGGTCCAGCCAGATGCCGTCCTCGGGGATCTCTTGACCGGTGACGCGCGATGCCCAGCGGGTGAGCGCCGCTTCGGCCGCCAGGCGCCCACCGGCACGCCGCTGGACGTCGATCAAGTTGTCGAACATCGAGTCGGTCGGCCGAAGCTCGATCGACCGCTTGTAGAGGTCGCGCCGCTCGATCCGTTCGACGAGGGTCTTGGCGAGCCCTTTGCGACGGGAGATGCGAAGGCGATCCATCAAGGTGGCGTCGTCCAGCCGCATCAGTTCGTCGGCCTGGAGATCGCCGTGGACGAGGGCATCTTCGACCGCGCGAACGATCATCCGGGTGATGATGCGGCTGGTGTGGTGCCAATAGACGTTGCCATACATCAAGAATCGGCCAAAGATGAGCGATTGAAGCGGCCCGATCCCTTTCTCGTCCAGATAGAGCCGGGTCAGGCTGCCATCACGCCAGACGCGCAGCGAGGCGAGAATACGCTGGACGTCGACGATGCCGTAGGGGACGTTGGCAAAAAGGGCATCGCGACGAAGGAAATCGAGCCGGTCGACGTCGACGGCGCCGCTGACAATCCGAAGCCATAACCCGTCGATACCTGCCAGCGGTGGCGCGCCGCCCGGACCGGTTCCGGCGACGAGCGTCGCCACCCGCTCGGGGTCGATCCGCCAGTGCCTGCGCAAGATCGGGGCGATCGGCCCACGCACCAACTCGGCCCCGACGTCGGCGTGGTCGGGCAGGGCAAACGGCCGCTCGACATCCTCGAGCGCATGGGAGAAAGGATAGTGGCCGACGTCGTGCAGTAGAGCCGAGGCGACCAGCACCCGGAGGTCGCCGCGGGTCGCCTTTGGAAACCCCGGCTGGCGGGAGAGTTGGAGGATCAACACCCGCGCGAGGTGCATCACGCCGAGGGCATGCTCGAAGCGGGTGTGGTTTGCCCCGGGAAACACCCACATCAGTGGCCCGAGTTGGCGCACTCGGCGCAACCGTTGAAAGACCGGCGTATCGATCAGCGCAAGCTCTTGCTCGTAGAGGGGGATGTCGCCCCAGACGGCGTCGCGAATCCAGGTTGCCGGCTCGCCGCTCCAGATCGCGCTGAAGTCATAGAACATGCAGACAGTATAACGCGGCTGGTAGGGCGGCCCGGCCGAGACCGAACGAGCCGTCCTCCGTTTGTCTGGGCCAGCGCGGGAGCAATCTCCAGGCGGCGGCGCGGACGAGCCAAGAGTGCCAGCGGCGAACGGTGCGCATGACGGGCGGACGCCTCGGGCGCCAGGTCGGCCGTTGCGCGGTCTTTCCGCGTACAGACAATCCGGAAAAGCGGCTCGCAGAACGATTGGGGAAGCGCTCAACGGATGAATCAGAAGCAGTTTCGGTAAGGAAGGCGATCGGCTATCGTGGCGACGGCAGGGGAGGAACCAATGCGGCTGGCTCTGCTGATCGTCGGCGGCGCGATTCTTGGCTTTCTCGGTGCGCTGTTTTTCAGTCTAATCTTCATGGGCGGCATCCGACAGGATGACCTCGTGATCTATCTGATCATCGGCGCGGGGGTCGGCGTGGCGAGCGGATTGTCCGAGCTACGACGCCGGCCCGCCTGAGCCCGACCAGTCGCCCCTCTGTCGTCGGGTAGCCCGGCGAGCGCTCTTCGCCGGTTTCCAGCAACCGGCGCTAGCGGCGAGATCGATTCATATCCCCTAGTGCTGGCGTTGGAACCTCGGGGAAGCGTTCACCGGCGACCCGGATGAAGGCGTCGATCAGGTAGCTGGCCTGGGTCCGCTTGCGATAGACCAGACAGATCGGCGTGCTCCGCGGGTCTCCCTTGAGCGGGATCGCCTTGAGCGTTCCCTCGCGCAACTCCTCGCGCATCGCACAGAGCGGCAGGATCGAGATACCGAGTCCGCGTGCCACCATCTGCTTTGCCCCTTCGATCTCGTCAAGTTCCATGAAGATATCGGGGCTGATACCGGCGTCGCGGCACATGCTCAAGATCAGGCTGTAATAGCTGGAATCGGGCTCGTAGAGGATCAGCGGTTCGCGCACCAGCGAGCGCAGCGCCGCCTCGCCCATCGAGGCAAGCGGGTCGTCGGGGTGGACCGTGAGATAAACCGGGTCCTCGGCCAGCTTGATCGTGACAACTTCGTCGTGGTCGATAAAGCGGGTCAGTCCGAGGTCGATGTCGCCGGCCAGCAGCAGTTCGAGCATCTGGGCGGCGCGGGCAGTGCGCACCGCGAGACTAACGCCCGGATGGCGCTCCTTGAAGTCCCGCAGCAGATCGGGCAGCACATAGGCGCCAAAGACCGGCGATGCGCCAAGCCGCAGCCGGCCGCCCTGGGCTTGGCGGAGAGCGTCGAGCGCCGAGCGTCCTTCCCGATAAGTGTCAAGGGTGCGGCGAGCAAACGGCAGGAACGTCTGGCCAGCCTCGGTCAAACGTACCGATCGGCTGGACCGCTCGAACAGGAGCTCGCCAATCCCGCGCTCAAGGGTGTGGATCCGTGCGCTGATCGTCGGCTGAGTAAGATACAGTACCTCGGCTGCCCGGCTGAAACTGGAATGCTCGGCGACCTGAAGAAAAGCTTCGAGCTGGCCGAGGTCAATCATGTCGCTTCAGTATACGCCGCACGAGTGGCAGCCCGTCACCACTTCAGTATCCACCCCGGCACATCTGCCGCAAGGAGCTTCCGATGGCCATCGCACGCCTGGTCAGCATCCTTTTTACGCCGGGCATTCGCCCGCCGATGTTCGAAAAGGCAAAAAGCGCCCCGGCCGACGTGATCTGCCTCGATCTCGAAGACTCGGTCGCCGAGGGAGACAAGCTCAAGGCCCGCTCGCTCGTCGCCGGAGCGATCTCAACCGTTGCGCCGGCGGTCCGTACGTTGATCGTCCGCGTCAACGGGTTGGACACCGGCTTGCTCGAAGAGGATCTCGCGGCGGTTGTCCAGCCGGGGGTGGCGGCGATCTCGCTGCCAAAGGCATCTTCACCTGAGATCGTCCGCCAGGTCGATCACTACCTGACCCTGCTCGAACGCATGCGCGGCCTGCCGGCCGGCGAGATCGCGATCCTGCCCTGGATCGAATCGGCAGCCGGCGTTCTGAACTGCCAGACAATCGTCTCGGCGTCGCCGCGGGTCGTGGCGGCTTCCTTCGGAGCGGAGGACTTCACCTCGAACCTCGGCATCCCGCGCGAACGCGACAACGCCCAACTCGCTGCCTCGCGGGCGTTGATGGCGCTCGCCTGCAAGGCAGCGGGGGTGATACCGCTCGACACGCCCGACCCCGAATACCGCGACCTCGACTGGCTGGCGACCGACACACGACGATCACGAGATCTCGGTTTCGAAGGGCGCTACTGCATTCACCCGGCCCAACTTCCGGTGGTGAACACGGGCTACCGACCGACCGACGACGAGATCGCCCAGGCCCGCAAGATCGTCGAGGTGTACGAGGATGCCGAGCGGCGAGGGCTGGGAGCGGTCGGACTGGACGGCGTGATGATCGATGCGCCGATCGTCACCCGGGCGCGGCGGTTGCTGGCACGCGCCGACGGTTAATCGCGCAGTCAAGGACTGCCGAACGCACGGGCGCAATCGACGCAACAGCCGCCTCTGATCCGACTTTGCGAGACGACAGAGCAAGCTCAGATCGCCACTCTCGCGGCCGACAGGATACCTGCGGACGGTAAACCTGTGCATCCAATCGCGCCGTCTAGGAAATAGTACCTAGCCCAATTTGGGGGTTTTCATCGGTCGCGAAAAGGGTAAGATGGCCCTTGTCGTTGTCATAAGGGGAGGGGTGGAGCCATGAAGGTGGTTGGGCGTCTGGCACGGGTCCTGATCGCACTCTTGCCGCTTCTCTTGTTGTACAACCTTTCTCGTGAGGCCGACGCCGCCGACAGCTTTGGTCAATCGCTCCTCTTCTCCAGCACCGACTTTGGTGGCGGCAACGTCCAATACGGTCATGTCGCGGTGGCGCACGCCGGCGACCTGAACATGTCGACCCAGATGACGATCGAGGCCTGGGTCAAAGTGAACAATCCCAGCGCTTGCCCGACGATCTTGAGCAAAGACTACGCCGCCGGCTCCTACTGGTTCGGGATCTGCAATTTCGACGGCGGCGGGACAAACCGGCTCGCCTTTAATTCGAACGGCACCTTCGCCGCGGTCTACGGCGCGACGGCGATCCCCCAGGACGTCTGGACCCATGTGGCGGTGACCTGGTCGGCCGGGGTTGAGACCCGCTTCTACATCAACGGCGACCTCGACGCCGTTCGCACGGCCGGCCCGAGCCCGGTCCCCAACGACCGTCCCTTGTGGATCGGCAAGAGCCCGAACGCCGCCGAGTTTCCGTTCCGCGGCTATCTTGCCGAGGTGCGAATCTGGCGGGTCGCCCGGAGCCAGAACGACATCCGCGAGATGCTCCACGTTGCGACCCAGGAGAAGCTACCGTTCCTGGTGGCGAACTGGAACCTCGCCGGGGACCTCGAGGACGTGGTTGGCGGCCACCACGGAACCGCCCAGGGCGGCGCGAGCAGCCCGAGCTTCCAGCCAGGCGCGCCGCCGCCCCGGCCGATGCTGGTGCCGATCGACACCGAGTTTCTGGCCGACACGACCGGACCGTCGATGGCGGTCGTCTTTGGCGGCCGGGCGGCGGTTCCCGAGATGAACCGGCTGATCCTCGCCGGCGGCACCGTCGGTGGGGCGGCGTCGGACCGGGTGGTGTCGGTGGACGGCGGCAGCGGCAAGGCGACCACGCTCGCCGGCAAGCTGCCGACCGTTCGAACCAGCATGTCGGCGGCCTATTCGCCCGAGCGCGGGCTGGTCTACCTCTTTGGCGGCAATTCCGGCGGCTTCAACCTCGAGTCCGACGGCGTGGTGCTGGCGGTCAACCCGGCCGACGGCACGACGCGGGTCGTCAATGCGACGTTGCGAGCGAACAACAGCGCGGCGGTCTACCACGCGCCGACCGGCAAGATCTGGATCTTCGGCGGCTGGCACGGCGGCGAAGGCTTCACCCCGACCGGGCTGACGACGATCTGGATGTTCGACCCCGCCACCGAGACGGTGACGACGGCGTCGTTCGCCCTGCCGGCTCCCAACAACTCGCAGACCATCGCCGCCTCACGGTTGACCGGTAAGATCTACTTGACCGGCGGCGGGGTGCTGGCCAGCCCCGGAACCACGGCGGCGATCACCGAAGTGACCGTCAACGCCGACGGCAGCGGGTCGATGCGAACCCTCACCAGCCAGCTTCCCGCCAGCGATATCTACAAGTCGATGGTCGAAGACCCGGTCAGCGGGATGCTCTATCTTCTGGGCGGCTGGTCCACCTTCGCCTCGAATCGGGTGGTCGCCTTCGACCCGGTGGCCGAGCGGGCCTGGGAGACGCCGATCCTCCAGCCCGAGCCGCGCGAGCAGGCCGCGGCGATCTACGACCCGAAGGCGCGCCACGCCCTGCTGGTCGGCGGCGCATCCGGCGGTACGCCTCGCAACACGATCTGGCGCATCCCGCTCGGCGATGGGCCGGCGGTGCCGGTCGGCCGCTGGGATTTCGTCACGAATATCACGACCCAGATCGGAAGTATCCACGGCTCAGGCAATCGGGTAGCGATGGGCGGCGGTCCCAAATACTACCTGTGGGACGAGAATAAAGGGCTCCGCATCGAAGACACGTCCAACAATCAGGTGAAATGGGACCCGGTCCTTCGCCGGCTGTGGGCGCTGCGGTCTGACCGTGCGGACTGGATCGAGTTCTCACCAGAAGGATTTGCAAGTTTTGGCGCGGTGGTCCCGCCCCCTTACGGCAACGGTTTCGACGGCCTGCAAAGTTTCGACATCGCGCCGGTCGGCTTCGCCGCCCCCGGTGTCCGGAGTACCAAGGCGTTCCAGCCGATCTTCGGAGCATATCTCAAGGGCGGCTTCGGCGAGCCCTATACCTATGACGCGCGGATCGTGATGAGCCTCTTCGCGGATGCGTTTGGCCAGACCGGGCAGTATTGGTATGAGACTGGCCAGACCGGCATCAATTTTCTTATCTCGGCGATCACCCATCAGGACTTCAATACCGCCTGGTACACCCAGCGAAACAACCCGGGTGACGAGGAACGGTTACGGATCCTTTCCTACTATGGTTACTTGCGTCCGGGCGGCGCTGGCGACGCCAAGCCGTCCACGGCCGACTACGGCCAGGCCTGCGGCGTTGGCGCAAACGCGATGGACATTGTCCAGAGCATGACCTTTGGGCCGAACAACGATCTCTGGATTGTCGCCGTAGGCAGCGCCACCAACGCCAACTTCCCGAACTCCCAGGCTGGCGGCGGCATTTGCCGGGTGCTGAACCTGCCGGGCGCAGCGCAGTTTCAGATGATCGACCCGAGCGCCAAACCACGCGCCTATCAAGTATCGGTCGACCGCGACGGCCGGGTCTGGGTGGTCCGCGACCACAGCAGCCTCCTGCCCGGTGGTGGCATCTCGGTGTTCCAGTCGGTCCCGTCGACCGGCGAGCTTCGCACCGGCGATTTCAACTGGCTGAACGCCCCGGTCGGCAGCAACGTGTTCAAGACGACCTCGGGCGGCTGGGTCAGTCCCTACCGATCGGTTGGGGCGGTCGACGAGCGGGTCTGGTTTGGGAGCCCTTCCGGCCTCCTGGCGACGGTCGCCCAACGGTGGGCCCAGGTGGACCGCGCCAACAGCATCCGCGACAAGACGATTGAGAAGATCTTTCTCGCCCGCGGCCGCGCCTTCATGGCCGACGCCAACAATCTCTACATCCTCCAGCCCGACGGGGTCAGTTGGGACAATCGGAGCGGTATTCATGCCCGAGCGCTGATCGGCGACCGCCGCGGCCGGATCTGGGTCGGCACCGACGGCGACGTCCGTCGCTACACCCCGACCGGCTGGGACCTGCTGCCCGACACCCCGGGTACCGCGCCCACCGGGCCGACCCGCGCCCTCGCCGAGGACGCCAACGGCCGGATCTGGATCGGCGGCGACGCCGGTCTGACGCTGTTCGACCGCGAGCGCTTCGTCGCCACCTTCACCGCAGCCAACAGCGCCCTGCCGGCAACCACCGTCAAGGCGCTGCTGGTCGACCGCGATGACCGCCTCTGGGTCGGCACGACCGCCGGCCTCGCCCGGTTTGATGGGACGACCTTCACCGTCTTCACCACCGCCAATGGCCTTCAATCGAACGACATCGCCGATCTGGCTCTGCTCGGCGACGGCCGGGTGGCGGCAAGCAACGCCAATGGGACGGCGATCTTCAACGGTACGAGCTTCGTGGTCGAAGGGGTCGCGCCGAACCTGCCGTTGGATGTCGACCAACTCGGACGTCTCTGGCTCGGGGCGTTCAACAAAATCCCCACCGGCTACATGAATTACTACTGGACCAACTCCGGGTTGCGCCACAGCACCATCAGCGACGTCGCCGCCGACAAGGCCGACCGGGTCTGGTTCGCCCATGCCCCGAACACCGGGGTCAGCCTGCGGGCGACCTACCTTGCCCCGCTGCCCGAGGTGATCCCGACGATCAACAGTATCAGTCCGGATTCCGGAGCAAACGGCCAGGTCGTCACGATCGCCGGGACCGGCTTCGGAACCAACCCCTCCGAACTTGAGGTGCGGATCGGCAGCCAGATCTTGCCGATCAACTCGGTCAGTCCGAATGCGATCGTCGTGACGATCGGGCCGGATGTGACCAGCGGCGACGTGGTGGTCAAGCGGTTGCGCCGATCGTCGTCGCTGTCCCCCGGCACCAGGCCGGCGTTCTGCGCCATCCCGACGATCAGCGCCTACACGCCGACCGGTGGCAATCTCTACGTCGAGATGGCAGTGGCTGGCGCGAACTTCGACCCGACCGCCCAGATTGCTCTTGGTGGCGCCCTGCGCAACGTCAGCACCAGCCCGCGCCGGGTTACGACGCGAATTCAGCCGGGAGACGCGTCGGGCAATATCCGCATCCGCAACACCACCCCCGGCTGCCCCGGCCACGAGGCGACCGCCGGCAATTTCCGGGTGGTCGAACTGCAACTCCAGGCGATCGACATCAATCAGGGGTTGCCAAGCCTTCCGCTCGTCGACGGGAAGCCATCGTTGCTGCGCAGCTATATCAGCAGCCCGAATCGACGCCCGAGTGACGTGGTCCGGATCGGGTCGATCGACGTCATCCAGCGCAACCCGGCGACCGGTGAAGCGAGCACGCCCTATGTCCTGACGATCCCGAATGGGACGACGGTGACGCCCACGTTGGGCGCGCCAAGCGCAGCCGACCTGATCAACGTCAGCCTCAGCTTCAACGTGCCGTTCTTCCCGAATGCCTGGGCGGAGAAACGGGTCGTCCTGAAGAACGGGCCGTATACCCTCGCCGAACGCACCCAGACCTTCAACTTCCTATCGTCTGACCAACACACGCTGCTGATGGTGCCGATCGTCCCACCGACGCTGTCGATGGCCGACCGGCGCGCCTTCGAGGCAACCGTCGACGCCAATCTCGACCAGGTCCGCCGGCGGATGATGCCCTTCGGCTATCTGAACACGACCTGGACGAACTACTACCTCGAACGGACCAACCCGGTGAACATCGGCGACAATAGCGAAGCCGGCCAGAAGGACTTCGAGAAAATCAATCGCGATCTCGACTTCATCCGCAAGGTCTGGCACAGCCACGTTGGCGGGAGCGGGGCCTATGTCGTCGGCTTCGTTCACCCGTCGTTGGCAACGCCCAACGACGCCGCCGCCGGAGCAAGTTGGGTGCCCGAAGACGACGAGTTCGACCGTGACTGGGCCGAGACGTGGTGCGACATTGGTTCGGCGGTTGGCAATGCCCTGACCCTCGGCTTGGCCGACCTCGGCGATGACTGCGACATGGACCTCCCGCGCACGACCTTCGTCTCGGGGGTCTGGCACGGCTTCGGATTGGATGCCAGTGGCATCCCCACTTCGACGGTCAGCCGCATCGTTGGCCACGAGCTTGGCCATTCGCTCGGGCTGGTGGCCGACGGCGCTCCAAACTACGCCACCGACCTGACCGCACCGGGCCAGGGGAACCATTCGATGTTCGACGAACTCAACGGTGGCGCCTGCGGCGCCAGTGGAACAACCTACAACCATCAGCTTACGCTGTACAACAACGGATTGACAGTCCGGGAGCCGGTCGTCAACCCGCTCAACCCGGTCACCCTGACCCAACTGTTCCCCAACGCCAGCCTGCCGGGGATCGCCTCGCAGAATGTGGTGACCCGCGCCAAGGCGATACTCAGCTATGCCTGCGCCCGGCGCGATATGAACCTCTTCTTCGACCCGAGTGACTTCTTCGCGGCGCGAGCGAAATATCTCGCGTTCCCGGATGCCGGCCGGCCGGGAACCGCGGCGCCACTCTCAAGCGGAACCCTCGACAGCCACGTCACCATCCGGCCACGGACGATCCTCGGCGAGCGGATCTCGGTCAGCGGCGTGATTACCCCGGACGTCGAAGCCGGGCGGATTATGGAAGTTCGGGCGCTCGGCCCGGACGCCTCGCTCAGCCCCGGCTACACTTCGGAGTACACGCTCGCCCAGGTCGATGCCGCTGGCAACGTCCTGACCGAGATCGGCTTCTTGCGCCGCAGTTATCACATCCATGACGTCCCGTTGCCGGCTGGTCAACGTCCCCGCGAGATGTTCAGCGCGACGATCGTCCGCGCTCAGGGAGTGGCGGCGATCCAGCTTCGAAAGGATGGCCGGGTGTTGGCCAGCTACACGGCCGGCGGAGCCTTGCCAACCATTTCGCTGAGCAGCCCGAACGGCGGGTCGTTCACCTCCGGCGACCTGCCGGTGACCTGGGCGGCCAGCGACCCGGACAACGACCCGCTGACCGTGATGATCGAATACTCACGCGACGGGATCAATTGGGAGTTGCACGGCATCGGCGAGGCAAGCGGCACGCTCAACATCCCGCTGGCGCGCCTCGGTGGCAGCAACTCGGCCGTCATCCGGGCGACCGTCAGCGACGGATTCCGATCGGCAACCGCCACCTCGACGCCCTTTAGCGTCGGAAATCAGGCGCCGCTGCCGTTTATCAACGCGATCAACGGGGCGCTCGAAAGCCGGCCGGTCGAGTTGACCGGTGGCGCCCGCGATCTCCAAGACGGAATCATCCCGCCGAGCGGGTTGCGCTGGACCAGCAGCCGCGACGGGGTTCTCGGCACCGGCGGCCGGGTGGTCCCAACGCTCAGCGCCGGCCGCCACACCATCACCCTCGAAGCGACAAACAGCGCCGGGTTAAAGGCCACCGCGACGGCGGTCGTCCTCGTCGGTGGTGATTACGACGGCGACGGCATCGCCGACCAGGACGACCTGTCGAAGGGGCTGGGGCTCAGCCCGCTCGATGGGGCGGACGTCTTCCGCGATGCTGGCGGACTGCCGCTCATCGTCAAGCTTGAGCGCGGCCTGGACCCGACCAAGACCGACACCGACGGCGATGGCCGCAGCGACGCCCAGGAACTGGTCGACGGCAGCGACCCCAAAGCGGCCGATGCTGCTCCGCCGTCGTCGAACGTGTTGACCGCCGCCCCGGCGACGTTGAACTTCAGCTACAACCATGCCAATCCGACCGCGCCACCTCTCGGCTTGGTGTCTCTCTCCAGCCAGAAAGCGGTCGACTGGGCGGTGACCGCGAGTGCCAACTGGCTGTATGCGCCACGGGCCGCCGGACGCACGCTCGATGCCGCCCAGATCGCCATCGACGCCCGGACGCTTGCGCCCGGTTCGTACACCGGGACGCTCACGTTCTCCAGCGCTGAGCTTGGCACGAGCACGACGGTGACGGTCAACCTGACGGTGACCGGCACACCCGGCACGCCCAGCGGACCGGGGCCGGTGCCACCGTCCTACTTCTATATGCCGGGGCTGCCGTTGCGAATACCCGCCGACTAGCCGCAACCCCGAGAGGCGTCGGACAACAGCGCATCGAGTGCTGTACCCTCTGCCGTCAGGCAAGAGCGAGAGAAGGAGCATATCGATGAAGGGGGAGCCACCGCTGAGGAACCCAGGTGCTGGGCACTTCTGGCGTCTGGCCGCATGCGCGGCACTGGCGACCGGGGCGCTCTGTCTGCTGCTGGTCTGGCTTCCCTCCTTCTCCCAGGCCAGCGGGCAGGTCACCAACTGCGCCAATCAGACCGACCTCCAGAGCAAGCTCTCAGGCGGTGGGTTGGTCACCTTTTCCTGTGGCGTGGCCACCATCCCGGTCGGTTCGACCTTGGTCATCACCTCACCTACCACCATCGATGGAGGCGGTCAGATCACCCTCGATGGGCAGGATGTGACGCGCATTCTGTCGGTGACGGGGAGTGTGGCGCTCACCCTGACCAATCTGACGCTCGACCGAGGCCGTGCCATCACCGGCAATGGGGGTGCGCTCCTGTCGCTTGGGGAGGTGGTGCTGGATCGGGTGACGGTCATGCGCAGCAGTGCGGCCTCAGGTTCTGGTGGTGGGGTGTTTGCCTCCAGCGCGACGGTGACGGGCAGCAGCTTTGTCAGCAACACCGCCCTGTTTGGTGGCGGGCTGCGGCACCTCCACCACCATAGTGACGGGCAGCAGCTTTGTCAACAACACCGCCCAGACCGGTGGCGGGCTGTATGCCTTCTCCATCGCGATGGTGACGAGCAGCAGCTTTGTCAGCAACACCGCCCAGTCCGATGGTGGCGGGATGAATAGTCCCATTGCGACGGTGACCGGCAGCACATTTGTCAGCAACACCGCCCAGTCCGATGGTGGCGGGATGAATAGTGCCATCGCGACGGTGACCGGCAGCAGCTTTGTCAGCAACACCGCCAAGGGCTTTAGCTGGTGGCGGGCTGAAAAGTGCCATCGCGACGGTGACCGGCAGCAGCCTTGTCAGCAACACCGCCAAGGGCTTTCAGTGGTGGCGGGCTGAATAGTGCCATCGCGACGGTGGGGAGCAGCAGCTTGGTCAGCAACACCGCCCAGTCGGATGGTGGCGGACTGAGAAGCGACATCCCGACGGTGACGGGCAGCAGCTTTGTCAGCAACACCGCCAAGGGCAGCGGTGGCGGGCTGTATGGCGTCATCGCGACGGTGGCGGGCAGCAGCTTTGTCAGCAACACCGCCCTGATCGGTGGCGGGCTGTATGCACCTCCACCACCATCGTGACGAGCAGCACCTTTGTCAGCAATACGGCCAGCATTCAGGGTGGAGCGGTCCGCGCAAGCACACTGCTCAGCATCGAGAACAGCACCCTCGTCGCCAACAACGCTCCCCTCGCCAGCGCCGTCTTCAATGGCTCCGGTTCCCAGCCCACCCTGATCGCCTTCTCCACCCTCAGCGCCCACAACCCGGCCAGTGGCACGATTTCGACGGCCGGTCCCCTCACCCTGAGCAACAGCATCGTCGCCCAGAGCAGCGGCATCGTCTGCGTCGGAGCGGGCGTCAAACTGCTGGCTGGCAAGAACTTCCTGCCCGATGCCACCTGTGGCATCGGCAACGACCCGCTCAACCCCCTGCTCGGTCCGCTTGCCGACAACGGTGGCCCGACCTTGACCCAGGCGTTGCTGACCGGCAGTCCGGCCATCAACACCGCCAACAGTTGTCCGGCATCCGGGGTGGACCAGCGGGGCGTGCCACGGGGAGCACCGTGTGATGTGGGCGCCTATGAGGTGGGTGGCAAGCCGGTGCTGACGCTGCTGGTCCCGCCATCGACGATGCAAGGGAGTGGAGGGGTGTTGCTGGAGGTGGAAGGGAGCGGGTTTCTGAGTGGGACGGTGGCGCTCTGGCAGGGGAGTGTGCGCCCGACGACGGTGCTGAGCAGCACGCGCTTGGCGGTGGTGGTGAGTGCGGGTGACCTGAGCGCGTCCGGGGTGTTCACGGTGGCGGCTCGCTACGGGGTGGCCGCCGACAGCCTGTCCAACAGCCTGCCGTTTACGGTCAATGCTCCGACCCCGACCACGACGCCCACCTCGACCAGTACACCGACCTCGACCACGAGCACGTCGACCTCGACGAGCACGCCCACCTCGACCAGTACACCCACCTCGACCAGCACACCTGCCCCAACCGGGACGCCGGTGACGAGTAGGAGCGTCCGTGCGCCGCTGGTCTCCCTCAACCAGCCGCAGGACTGAGCGGCCAGCGGACCCCTCGCTTGGCTGGTCTTGGCGTCGTTGTCGAGCGCGATATCCCGCGCTTCCCGGCGACTACCCCGCGTGCGCGCACCATGATCGCTGAAAACCGATCTTGACCTTTTTCGCGCTCCTGTCCTATCATATCGTGGCTTGACCGGCGGAACTCCGCTGGTCGTTTTTGCGATCAGCATGTGTTGCCCGCGTAGCTCAGTTGGTAGAGCACGTTCTTGGTAAGAACGGGGTCACCGGTTCAAGTCCGGTCGTGGGCTCCGCAGCCGGTTTGTCGTTGAGCGGACCTGCAAGCCTCGAAGGCCGCTCGCACGTGCGCAGCCAGAACCATCGGAGGAAAGCACTTGGCCCGCAAGAAGTTTGAGCGAACAAAGCCGCACGTCAACGTCGGGACGATCGGCCACATCGACCACGGCAAGACCACCCTCACCGCGGCGATCACCAAGACCCTTGCCCTGCGGGGTAAGGCTGAATTCCGGGCGTTCGACTCGATCGACAATGCGCCGGAAGAGCGGGCGCGGGGCATCACGATCGCGATCGCCCACGTCGAGTACGAAACCGACAACCGGCATTACGCCCACGTCGACTGCCCCGGCCATGCCGACTACATCAAGAACATGATCACCGGCGCGGCCCAGATGGACGGCGCGATCCTCGTCGTCGCCGCGCCGGAAGGCCCGATGCCGCAGACCCGCGAGCACATCCTGCTGGCCCGCCAGGTGGAAGTGCCGGCGATGGTCGTCTTCATGAACAAGGTCGACGAAATGGACGACCCCGAACTGCTCGACCTCGTCGAGTTGGAACTGCGCGAGTTGTTGACCAAGCAGCAGTTCCCTGGCGACGAGATCCCGATCGTTCGCGGTTCGGCCCGCAATGCCCTCGAGAGCACCTCGACCGATATCAACTCCGAGGAGTACAAGTGCATCCTCGAGTTGATGGAAGCCGTCGACAATTACATCCCGACCCCGGCGCGGCCGGTGGACAAGCCCTTCCTGATGCCGGTTGAAGACGTCTTTGGCATCAAGGGCCGCGGCACCGTGGTGACCGGCCGGATCGAGCGCGGCATCGTCCGCGTCGGCGATGAAATTGAGATCGTCGGCTTCGGCGAGAGTCGCAAGACGATCGTCACCGGCGTCGAGATGTTCAAGAAGACCCTCGACGAAGGCCAGGCGGGCGACAACGTCGGCTGCCTCCTGCGCGGCGTCGAGCGCGACGAGATCGAACGCGGCCAGGTGCTCTGCAAGCCCGGTAGCATCAAGCCGCACACCAAGTTCCACGCCGAGGTGTATGTCCTCTCCAAGGAAGAGGGCGGCCGCCACACGCCGTTCTTCAATGGCTACCGGCCGCAGTTCTACATCCGGACGACCGACGTGACCGGCTCGATCCAACTCCCCGAGGGCGTTGAGATGACCATGCCGGGCGACAACGTCCAGATGACGATCACGCTGATCACCCCCGTCGCCATCGAAGAAGGCTTGCGCTTCGCTATTCGCGAAGGCGGCCGCACCGTCGGCGCCGGCGCGGTGACGCAGATCCTCGAATAAGGTGTGTGCCCGCCCCGTAGGCGGGCACATCAGCAAAAGGGGTCGCTATGGCGAAAAAGAAGGGTGAGGCGCGGTTGCTGATCACCCTGGCCTGTTCGGAGTGCCGGGAGCGCAACTATCTGACCCAGAAGAACAAGCGCAACGACCCGGACCGGATGAGTCTCAAGAAGTATTGCTCGCGCTGCCGCGGCCATCGCGAGCACCGGGAAACGCGCTAGCAGTACCCTTGTCAGCGAGGGCGGCCGGCCCCGACAATTGGGTCGGAGCGCCCAACTGGACCAGCCGGCGCACAGGAGAGAGCGATGGCGACCAAGCAGACGGCCCGTCCGGGCCAAGCTACGCGGACCCCGCCGCGTCCGCCCAAGCCGCCGGTCGCTCGCGGAGGGCAGGCGCCCGCCGGACGGCGGCTCCGCTTCAAGGCTCCGGATCTTCGGTTCGCTCGCGATATCATCTCCGAACTGCGCAAGGTCACCTGGCCGTCGACCCAGCAGATCCGCGACTTGACGCTTGTCGTCATCGCCATGTCGACCGCCGTCGGGGTCATCCTCGGCGGCATCGACTGGCTGTTTTCCAAGCTGATGGAGATTTTGCTCCTCAACCCGGTCTTCTAGATCACCAGCGCCCCGCGAAGGACGTCCCCGATGGAACAGCACGAGAATCTCGCGCCCGACCCCGATGCCGCGGTTTCGACCGTCGACCAGGAGTCGGCGGCTCCCACGCCCGGCGGCGACTGGTATGTCATCCATACCTATTCCGGGTACGAAAACAAGGTCAAGCGCAACCTCGAGCACCGCATCGAGACGATGGACATGCGCGACAAGATCTTCGAGGTGGTGATCCCCACCGAGGAAGAGATCGAAGTCAAGGACGGCCAGCGCCGGAACGTCCAGCGCAAAGTGTTCCCGGGCTACGTCATGGTGAACATGATTATGGGCGACGATAGCTGGTACGTCGTTCGCAATACGCCGGGGGTGACGGGCTTCGTTGGCCACGGCAACCGCCCGGTCCCGCTGGAAGAGATCGAGGTCAAGCAGATCTTGCGCCAGATGAAGGCCGAGACGCCGCGGATCAAGATCGGCTTCCAAAAAGGCCAGAGCGTTCGCATCATCGATGGGCCGTTCACCGAGTTCGTCGGGACGGTTGAGGACATCAATCACGAAAAGGGCAAGGTCCGGGTGCTGGTGTCGTTCTTCGGACGAGAGACACCGGTCGAGCTCGATTTCTTGCAGGTTGAGAAGTTGTAATGGCGAAGAAAGTCAAGGCAGTCGTCAAGCTGCAGATCGCGGCCGGCAAGGCTACCCCGGCCCCGCCGGTCGGCCCGGCCTTCGGTCCACACGGCATCAACATCATGGCCTTTGTCAAGGAGTACAACGAGCGCACCTCCTCGCAGGTCGGCTCGATCATCCCGGTCGAGGTGACGATCTTCGAGGACCGTTCGTTCACCTTCATCACCAAGAGCCCGCCGGCCTCCGACTTGATCAAGAAGGCTGCCGGCGTCGACAAGGGCAGCCCGGTGCCACAGCGCGACAAAGTCGGGCGAATCTCCAAGGACAAGATCCGCGAGATCGCCCAACTCAAGCAGAAGGACCTCAACGCCAACGACGTCGAGGCCGCGATGAAGATCATCGAAGGTTCGGCGCGCAGCATGGGAATCGTCGTCGAATAGACGGCTGCTGGGGGAGTGCGCTCCAGCGCACGGCTGCACCCCGGGAGGAAACAATGCCAAAGCACGGCAAGAAGTACAACGCCGCCATCGAGAAGGTCAACCCCGACAAACTCTATGAGCCACTGGCAGCGCTCGCGCTCGCCAAGGAGATCCGCTTCGCCAAGTTCGACGAGACCGTCGAATTGCACCTGCGGATGGGACTGGACCCGCGCCACGCCGACCAGCAAGTGCGCGGCGTCGCGCTGCTGCCAAACGGGCTCGGCAAGCAGGTGCGGGTGCTGGTCTTCACCAGCGATCCCGACGGCGTCCGCAACGCCGAAGAGGCTGGCGCCGATTTCGTCGGCAGCGACGACCTGATTACGAAGATCGAAGGCGGCTGGATCGATTTCGACACCGCCATCGCCACCCCCGACATGATGGGCAAGGTTGGCCGGCTTGGCCGGGTGCTCGGCCGGCGTGGCTTGATGCCGAACCCGCGCTCCGGAACCGTCGTCGCCCCGGCGGACGTCGTCCGGGCGATCCGCGACGCCCGCAAGGGCCGCGTCGAGTTCCGGCTCGACCGAACCGCCAATATTCACGTTCCGCTCGGCAAGAGCACGTTCGAGGACGATGCTTTGCTCGAGAACCTCGCGACGATCGTCGATGCGATCGTCAAGGCCAAGCCCAGCGGCGCGAAGGGACAATACGTCCGCAGCGCCACGATTACGACCAGCATGGGACCGGGCATTCCGCTCGATCTCGCGCCGACGCTCGCCCTCAAGGCGGCGTAAGGCCCGCTCCGGCGGGACGACAACCAGATAGCCGAAGACGCAGGCGCGCATCGCGCTGAAGTGACCTGCCGAGGCTCCCACACTCACCGGCTCTGCCGGTAGGTTGGAGTGGCCTCCGTCGGGCGCGGAGGCCATGTTGCGTTGTAGGGCCTGCGAGAAAGGAGCGTATGCCGACCAAGAAGAAGGTCGAAACCGTCCACGAGCTTACCGACCTGCTCGGCCGCAGTTCGATCGCGGTGGTCACCGACTACCGTGGGCTGTCGGTGGCCGAGTTAAACGTCCTGCGTGGACGGATCCGCGACGCGGGCGCCGAATACCACGTCGTCAAGAACTCGCTGGTGCTTCGGGCGGCCAAGGAAACCGGCAACCAGGCGATGGGGGAATTCCTCGCCGGGCCATCGGCGATCGCCTTCGGGTTCGCCGATCCGGTGGCGACCGCCAAGGCGATCCAGGACTACCTGCGCACCACCCGGACGATCCTCGCCGTCAAGGGTGCGGTGCTGGACGGGCGAGCGATCCCGGCCAGTCAGCTTGCCGAACTGGCGGCGCTGCCACCGAAGATCGAACTGTTCGCACGGGTGCTGGGGTCGATCCAGGGTCCGGCTGCCGCGCTGATCGGCGCCCTGCAAGGCGCAATGCAACAACTCCTGCTGACCCTTCAGGGACGGGTCAAGCAGTTGGAAGACGAAGGAGCAACCCCGGCCGAGGGCGCCGGGCTGGAGGGAGCAATGGCTACGAAGATCGAAGACCTCATCGAGCAGATCAAGAGCATGACCGTCCTGGAGGCCGCCGAACTGGCCAAGCGCCTGCAGGAAGACCTGGGCATCACCGCCGTCGCCGCCGCCCCGGTCGCCGCGGCCGCCCCGGCCGGTGGTGGCGACGCCGCACCGCCCGCCGAGGAGCAGACCGAGTTCGATGTCATCTTGACTGGCTTCGGCGACAAGAAGCTCGAAGTGATCAAGGTGGTCCGCGAAATCACCGCCCTCGGCCTGAAAGAGGCCAAGGAGTTCGTCGAGTCCGCTCCCAAGCCGGTCAAGGAAGGGATCGCCAAGGACGAGGCCGATGCCCTCAAGGCGAAGCTCGAAGCCGTCGGCGCGGCCGTCACCGTCAAGTAACCTCGCGCTTCCTGCAATCGGACGCCCCGGTCAGCTTGGCCGGGGCGTTTGCTGTCTCTGGCCCATGCGAACGACAACGCCAGCAGAGCAATCACCACGTCAGTCGGGTCGCAGCTTCCTCACCACGACGGAAGCTGGGTCCATTCCGCAAGAATAGGGCGGCCAAGCGGTCTTGTCTGGCCGAGTTTCCCGCACTCAGCGTTGCGACCAAAGCGACGCCGCGGGGAGCACCTTCACGTCCTGGCCGCCCGAGGCCGTCTCCAATGCCAAGCAGCAGGCAGAGCAAGATCCGATCCCCTGCTCTGGTGGCGCGACGACGCTCGCCGAACCGACGGAACGCTACTTGCCGTCGCAGCGGACGACGGCGTTGCGGCCAGCGTGATACTCGTAGGATTGGTCGGCATACTGGAGGGTAATCAGATAGCCGGGCGTGATGACTTGCAGATAGGAGCGCCCCGGCTCGGGGCAGCCGAGACTGGAATCGTTGAAGGTCGTCGGCTCGATGCTCTTGAGGACGATCTGGCCGAGGTCAGCGCCTTTGTCCGAGGCGAGCTTCGCTTTGGCATCGGCGACGAAACCGGCCGCCTCGGCGGGAACGGTCGGCTCGGGAAGGGCGCCATTCGGCCCACCCGGGCCGCAGCCCGCAACGAAGAGGAGAACCAGCAGTGCGACCGCACGCCCGAGCGTCACTGGAGGAGACTACGCCCGGTTGCGCCGGGAGGTCCACCAGAGCGCGCCGCCAGTGGTGGCGACAATCCCGGCGAGTGCGACTTCCAGCCCACGATACAGCGTGGTGTTGATCTGGGCGGCATTGGTGGCCGGCATCGGCTTGACATCGGCGGCGACGGCGGCGGCGGTCATCGGCTGTGCCTGGAAGGAGACGATGCTCGGACTGACCGTCGGTCCCTCTAGTGAGTGGCGAAGATCGCCCGCTCCAACCACCAGAAACAAGACCGCGGCCGAGGCAACCACCGACCGCAGGATCCAGGTCACTCCACTCGAATGCTGCCGGCGGCGGTAGCGATGGAGCGTCAAATCGTCGAGCGCAAAGGACCTCGGTAGCGCCGTCGTTGGCAACTGACGCAACGCCAGCACCGTCAGTCGAAGCTCGGTGCACTCGTCGTCGCAGGTCGCCGACTCGGCAAGATGGTCCTCAACCTCTTGGGGAAGGCTGCTCTCCGAAAGACATGCCGAGAGCATCAAACGAAGTGATTGATCGGTCATGATTGCCTCGTTGACGTAATACAGGCGAAACGTCGTCGGAGCCACGACGTTGTGGCAGTGGCTTGCTACCCCTAGTAACGATAGTCGCGCGGCAATAGTTCCCGGTGCTGTTCGAGATAGTCGCGCAACTTTGCGCGGGCGCGCGAGAGGCGCGATTTGACGGTGCCAAGCTCGCTCCGGGTCACCTCGGCGATCTCGTCGTAACTGAGCCCCTGGATGTCGCTGAGCACCACAACTATCCGTTGCTCGGCGGGCAGTTGATCGAGGGCGCGCACCAGCAGTCGGCCAAGCTCGCGGCGGAGGGCAAACTGTTCTGGGAGTTCGCTGTTGCCGGCGAAATCCTTCGGGTCCTCGTCATCGTCGACGATCTCGTCGAGGGACGTCGAAGGTCGTCGCTTGCGATGGCGCATCAAGTCGTAACAGGCGTTGGCGGCGATCCGCAAGAGCCAGGTCTTGAGGGTGCCGCCCCGAAATCGACCGATATGTTCGAAGGCGTTGAGGAAGGTCTCCTGAGCGGCATCGGCGGCCAACTCCGGGTCGCCAAGCATCCGCCGGCAGAGGTTGAACACCTGGTATTGGTAGCGCTCGACCAGTTGGTTGAATGCTTCGACCTGGCCGGCCTGGCTGGCGAGGATCAGTTGTTCTTCCTCGCTCGGCGGGCTCTCTGAGGGAGGGTCAGGCGGCGCCGACGCTCCGGGGAACGCGACGACCTTCTCGGTGTCCATCCCGCTAGACGCCGGCCGTCGCCGGCTTTGGGTCGATCAGCGCACCGAGCGCGCGATAGCGGTCGTAGCGCCCAGCCAGCAACGCTCCGACCGGCCGGTTACTCAATTCGTCGAGTTGGCGGGCAATCGCCGCCCCGGCCGCTTGGGTCGCGGCGGCCGGATCGCTGTGTGCGCCACCGCGCGGCTCGCCGATCACCTCGTCTACCAGCCGCATCTGGAGCAGATCACGCGCGGTGATGCGCATCGCCTCGGCGGCTTCGGGGGCGTGCTTTGGATCGCGCCAGAGGATCGAGGCGCACCCTTCCGGCGAGACAACCGAGAAATAAGCGTGCTCAAGCATCAGCAGCCGGTCGACCAGCCCGATGGCGAGTGCGCCACCGCTGTTGCCTTCGCCGATGATCACCCCGACAATCGGGACGCTCAGCCCGGCCATCGCCAGCAGGTTGTCGGCGATTGCCTTGGCCTGGCCGCGTTCTTCGGCTTCTTTGTCCGGACTGGCGCCAGGAGTGTCGATGAAGGTGACCACCGGAAAATGGAACTTCTCGGCGAGGCGCATCAGCCGGAGCGCCTTGCGAAAACCCTCCGGCTGCGGCATCCCGAAGTTCCGCTCGGCGTTCTCGACGGCGCTGCGGCCTTTCTGGTGGCCAAGCACGACGACGGTGCGGTCACCCAGTTTCGCCAGCCCACCGACCAACGACCGGTCATCGCGAAACAGCCGGTCGCCTCGAAGTTCGACGAAGTCGCGGAAGATCGCCTTGACGTAATCGAGGGTGTACGGGCGGGCCGGATGACGGGCGAGTTGGACGTGATCCCAGGCGCTCAGCCCGGCATCGGCGCCTTCTCGGCCGCGAGCGACGCTGCGTTGCATAGCAGGCTATGGTAGCAGATAAGACGGCCACCAAGCTGAGATGCCGTAATCGTGAGCGATCCGGCTGGCGCAATGGTGGCCAGGGATGCCACTCAGCCCGCCCATCGGGTGAGCGGTTGAACCGGCGACGTACAGCCCTTCGATCGGCGTGGCGTACTCCGCCCAGCCGTAGGCTGGCCGGAAGATGCCCATCTGGTCGGGAAGCGGCGATCCCTGAATCGGCGATGCCTCGAAGAAGCTCGGGTTGGCGCGAACGATATCCAACGGGCTGTAGGTGAACGAGCGCAGCAGTCGCTCGCGTGGGACGTCGACGTACTGCAGCCACGCCGAAACCAGCCGGTCGCCGAAGTCGGCGGCGACGTCGTCCCAGGCGTCGGGGCTGCCGCTCAGGCGGTAGGGCACGTTGATGCCGATGTCGATGACCTGACCACCGGGCGGCGCGTAGGACGCATCCCAGACCGACGGGATATCACAGAAGCCGCCAAGAACGCGCGGCAGCGCTCCTTCGCGGCAGTCGTTGTACTGCTTGATCAGATCGATCACCCGGTTCAGCCCGAAGGTAACGTCGAGGCAGCGGTCGACGTCGGGGTTGTCGGCGGCGGCGTGGTACTGGACCGGCCCTTCAACCGCTCCGTGCACCGCGAAGAGCACAATCTCTTCACCGCGAAAGCGCTCGATCGGCCCAACAAAGTCGTCGGGCAACCCAGCGGTATCGATCGTGTCGAGAAGCACCTTATGGCCGAAGCCGGCGATCACTCCTTTGGCGGCGCGCAGGCGCTCGCCCGAATCGAGCGCCACGCCCACCGCCCGGCCGTTCTCGACGAGGATCTCGCGCACCCGAGCGCCGGTCCGCACGGCCCCGCCATGCTCGGCGAGGATCCGCTCCAACGCCCGCGCAACCTCGGCCGAGCCACCGCGAATAAGCTGAAGCGGCGAGGAATGGGTCGCCATGATCCCGCCGACGAGATCGAGGCCGGTCAACGGCAGGTCGCCGGGATACGAAACGGCCTGAGCGCTGCCGCGCATGAAGACCTGGATATGCTCATCCTCGAACAATTCGCGGACGACCTGGATCAGCGAACTGTGATACCAACGGTTGAGGGTCGCCGACAGTGGCCGGCTGGGATCGATGGCAGGAGGGCCGCCCGGTGGAGCGGGCGGGCCGATGCGCCGGCGGACAGCGGCGGCACGGAGATCCTGGGTTTCGTAGAACAGGTCGCGATAGGCGCGGGCGTCGCGCTTGGAGAAGCGCTCCATGTCCCGGACGGTACGCTCGACGTCGAGATAGCGCACCAACGCCCTCCCGTCGTCGAAGACATGAGCGCTGAACTCGTCCCTGAGGATCAGATCGACGCCGTACCGCCCAAGCTCAAGTTCTTCGAACACCGGGCCGAGCGTCAGGCCGCGCACCCGCATCGCGTGAAGGTTGTGCCGGTAGCCGGGGAGGGTCCACTCGCGAGTGGACGCCCCGCCGCCAGCGACGTCGGCCTGGTCGAGCGCCAGCACCGTCTCGCCGGCTTTTGCGAGGTAGCAGGCGGCAGTCAGCCCATTGTGCCCGGCGCCTGCCACGATCCAGTCGGTGGTCATCGGCCGGTCCGGCGGATCACCCTACGGCTTCCAGGTCATTCCGTAGCGGACCTCAGTACGATCGAGCGTCTCGCCTTCCTTAGCAAAGCCCTCGGCGCGGAACTGTTTGACGGTCGCGCGAATGATCACCCGGGTCGCGACAACTTGCTCGCGCGTCGTCCCCTCGAAATTGCGGCCAGCAGCAACCGACTGGTCGTACCATTCGGCCACCGGGTCGCCGCTCAGCACCTCGGCGGTGCACTTGGCGAAAATCACCCGCGGCACCCGTCCCTGATCGCCAGCAGGCTCCGACCAGACGAACAGCACACCCGGATGGCGTCTCACCTGGTCGGCTCGTTTGAAGCCCAGGTTGGTGATGGTGACGATGTCGATCGTCAAGTCGGGGTTGAGGGTTGCGCCGAGCGACCGGCCGGTCGGCAGCCCGTTCTTGTCGATCGTGATCATCTGAGACGCGCGCGGCGGCTTGCAGAAGTCGAGCACGATCGCCTGCATCTCTTCGACGGACGGCATCCCCACGGGTCACCCCTTGCGCTTCTGGTGTGCGCCACGGTAGCCGTCCGCCGGAGCGGTTGTCAACGCCGGCCGGTCGTCGGTACGAGATCGGTCTCGCCTCGGTCCGCGAGGTGGCAGCTTGTCGCTCTCGGGCTATTTGATGCGATAGATCCCGTCCAAGGTAACCTGGGTGTAGCCCTCGAGTTCCATACCGGCGATCTTCGGGCTGTGGACGAGGAAGCTGGCCGGAAGGTAGAGCGGCACGCCTTGAGCGTCGTCGCGCATCATCTTGTTCGCATCGCGCAGGAGTTGGGCCCGCTTTGCTGGATCGCGCTCGGCGATTGCCGCATCTTGCAACCGGTCCCATTCAGCATTGCAGTAGACGAGCGACGCCGGGGTGCCGCCGATCGGCCGGCCACAGCCATCGAGCACGCGATTGCCGGTGTTGAACCCATTGGTGTCACCAGCGCCGCTCATCACGAGATCTGACTTCTGGGTGTTGTTCCGGCCATATTGTCGGTCGTTGTAGAGATTGGCTTCGATGATGTCGAGCGTGACGTTGATGCCGACTTCCTTCCATTGCGCTTGCAGGAGCAGCATCAAGTCGCCCAAATTCTGGGAGTTGGCGGCCATCATCACGATGTTGCTGAAACCGTTCGAATATCCCGCCTCAGCCAGGAGTTTCTTGGCCATCGCCGGGTCGTAGACCGGCTTGACACTCGGGTCCCACGATTGGCTCCCCTTGATCCCCAACTGACCGGACGGCTCGGCATACCCGCGATAGAGCGATTTCGAGATCGCCTCGCGGTCTGTGGCGTAGTTGAGGGCTTGGCGCACGCGGACATCCTTGAGCGGCGTGTTCCGCAGTTCGCGAGTGCCCTGCGGGATCGATACGAAGATGAAGGCGTTGCGAATGATTTGGAACTTCAAGCCGCCGTTCTCAGCCGACGTTATCTGGTCGGTCGTCATCGCGATCGGCACGGTAACGTCGAGGTCACCGGTGCGCAGACCATTGATCTTCTGGCCATGCTCGGGGACCGCAATAAAGGTCAGTTCAGTCGCGGTGACCCGCCGGAATGGATGCTCGGCGCGCTTCTTGAGAACAATCCGGTCCTGCGAGAAGCTGGTCATCTCCCAGGGACCCGAGCCAATCGGCTTGGCGGCAAATCCCTCGAAACCGACTTGCTCATAGTATTTCTTCGGCATGATGACCAGGAACATCGCCCCATGCGGGATGCTCGTATCGACCGACTTGGTCTTCACCTCGACGGTGGTCGGTCCGGTTGCGCGAGCCTCGGTCGCCGTGTTGACGAAGGTTCGGGCTGGCCAGGCCTTCGCCAGCATCTCGTTGATGCTGAAGGCGACGTCTTCGGTCGTCACTGCTTCGCCATTCGAAAACTTCAGGTCGGGCCGGATCGTGAACGTCCAGGTCAGCCCATCCGCCGACGATTCCCATTTCGTGGCGGCCGCCGGCTGGAGGGTAAAGTCCTTCCCGAGCGTGGTCAGGGTGTCGTAGATGGTCGTGATCATGAAATAGTTCGAGAAGCCGTAGGCCGGCGTCATCGTCGTCGGGTTGCCGCTCGTCCCGACCTTGATCGACTGGTTCTCCGCTCGCTCGATCACCGGAGACGATGGCGCCGAGGGAGAAGTGGTTGGCGCCGCCGGCGTGCAGGCCGCAATGGCCAGCGCCAGGATCATCAGTGGCGTCCAAAACCGTCGGGTCATCGTTCCTCCTTCATCCCCATACGTGACACATTGTATTTCTCGCATCTGCGCCGTGCGACAATTTCTCGCCAAAACTGATCGCGGGTGATTGCCATCGGGCCAGGTCCGCGGGAGGAGGCGCCTCAGCCAGATGTTGATGACCGATCCGGCGACGGTCGGCCCAAAGCCGTGGCCCCACCGGCGTGGTGATTTCATCGGGCAAACGCCATCGGCCGGGTCGACCGAATTGGGACCGGGTCAAGGGTACGAGGCTCGCGGCCAGATCACCGACGGTGGCGGGCGTTCAACATTCACCCCACCAGGCACCGCAGACCCACTGCCTTCGGGAAGCGCTTGTTCTGGTTGCGGAAAGCTGAGGACGCTAGGCCGAGACGGTCTGCTCGGCCTGCTCGCGAAGGTGACGATAGGCCGCAACGCAGGCGGGATCGTGGTCGTCGCTGCCTTGTGGACGGACTAAGAACACTCTCAGCAGTTCGGCGCCTGCTTGGTCGCGGAGGGTGATCCCGTGCTCGACGCGGCCGGTGTGAGCGTTCGGACCGTCGCGGAACTCGAGATCGACCGTCAGGTCACGCGTGAAGTGCAGATCAATCGGCCGGCCAGGAAAGCTGACAAACTGCTCCGAGATTCGATGATCCGACAGTACGGTGTCGATCTCCAAGAGGCCGGCGGCGTTGCGCATGATCAGGCGCACCATCCCCAACGACTCGGCGGCGATCCAAAAGTCTTGCGCGTTCATTGCTGCCCTCCTGATGCTCAGTTCCTTTGCCACGGTACGCGACCACGTCGTGAGAAGAAAGGCATTGACCCACCCCGCTCACTTGAACGCTCCTCGCCCGCGAGAGAACCCGCCTGATCGTCCTACGTTTGCCGCCACCCCTGCAACCTCAATCGATCGACCTGGCGTGAGCGATGACAGGCGCTCTCGGAGCGCTGCTCGTCATCGCTCGTTTGTGTCCAACTTAGCCAGCCAGTCGGCAGCCAGGGCGCCCTTGTCCACCTTGCCGGCGGGCGTGCGCGGCAGAGCTGGCGCAATGACGACGCCAATACGGTCGTACGGGACAAATGGGACGGCAGCGGCAACCGCTGTCCGCACGGTCGTCTCGTCGAGGAATGCGCTGCGCCGTGGGACCACCCAGGCAACCGGCCTGGTTTCACCCCCAACCGGCACGCCGATCAGCACCCCTTCCTGGGCGCCCGGCAGCGCATACAGTGCATCCTGGACCATGCTCGGGAAGACCCGCCGACCGGCTACGGTGAAGACCTCGCTCGCCCGGTCGAGCAGATACAGCGCACCGCCTTCCTCGAGACGGCCGAGATCTCCGGTATGGATCCATCCATCGCGAAAGGTGCGGACGGACGCCTCGGGCCGGCGGTAGTAGCCCGCTGAGGCCGAGGGCGTCTGGACGACGATCTCACCGATCTCGCCCAGCGCGAGCGGTGCGCCATCCTCGTCAGCGATCCGCACTCGGACGGTCGAAAGCGGACGGCCGACGTAATTCGACTCGCCAAAATGCGGGTCGGGCGTCTGGACAGCGGCGATCATCCCGGCCTCGGACATCCCGTAGACCTGCAAGAAGGGAAGATCGCCAAAGGTTTCGACGATGCGCCGACGCAGCGCGGTCGGCACCTGGCCAGCGGCGGCGGCGATCTGGCGCATCGCCGACAGGTCAAATCGGCCGAGCGATGGCAGTTCCAGCAGTTCGGCCCATTGGCTCGAAAGGAGCGTCAACTGACTCACGCTCTCCCGGGCGGAGACGGCGGCCACCCGCTCGGCATCGAAACCGTCGATCACGACGTAGGTCGCGCCGGTAAAGAGCGTCTGACGGATCGGACCAAGCAGGGCGGTCAGGTTAAGCGGTGAGATATAAAGGTAGACGTCCTGCATCCCCAGACGGTAGACCATCAGCTTGTGGATGCCATCCCAGAGGTCGGAGGCGTAGGTTCGCACGATCGGCTTGGGACGGCCAGTGGTACCAGCGCTAAAGATGATCCCGCTGGGCTGGTCTTGCCGGCGCGGCGCGGCCCCGATCGGCGCGGCCTCGCGGAGCGTTTCGAGCGGCAGACCGATACCGTCCGGCCCATCCGCCGAAACCAGCAGTTGCCGCCCGATCGAGGGGCCAAGATGCGGCCGTGCTTCCTTTCCGTAGACGATCGCCACCGGATCGGTTTCGGCGACCGTCGCCGGAAGGTCGGTCAGCAACGACGCGCTCGCCAGCACCGGCGCCGCACCGATCCACATCAAGGCGAAGTAGACCACCGCCACCGCGTTGCCATGATAGAAGGCAACCAGCACTCGGTCGCCCGGCCCGATCCCCTCCGCCCGGAAGCCACCGGCCAGGCGCGCCACCGCCGCGGCAAACTCGCCGAAGCTGAGGCGCTCGTCCTCGAAGACGAACGCCGTCTTATCTGGGATGGTGGCAGCGTTGCGCTCGACCAGATCGAGCAAGTCGATCACCGCAACGCTCCGCGCTCGCGGGCAACCCCCCAGAGCCGATCGGTGGCCGCGGCCAGATTGCGCTCTGCCGCTGCTTCGTCCAGAGTGGTGAGGCAGCGGCCCTCGACGACCGCCTGTCCGTCGATCCAGACGGTTTCGACCTCGCGGCCAGTGGCGTAATAGACGAGCGAACGGATCGGGTCGAGCACCCCACCGATAAAGGGCGAGCGCAAGTCCACCAGCACGAGATCGGCGCGGGCGCCGGCAGTGATCCGGCCGAGATCCGGCCGGCCGAGGGCGTCGGCGCCCGCCTCGGTGGCGGCGGCGAGCGCATCGGCGGCGGTCGGCCGGGCGGTGTCGTGGAGCAGGAGTTTCCCAAGCAGAGCGGCGGCGCGGATCTCCTCGACAAAATCGACGGTGAAGGCATCGTTGGCGATCGCGACGCGTAAGCCGGCTTCGACAAAGCGGAGGAAGGGGCTGAAGACCGCTTCGCGCGCCTTTCGGGTGGCACAGTGGGCGACGGTCGCGCCGGCGGCGGCGAGCAGAGCGACGTCGTCGTCGGAAAGCAGGCTGCCGTGGGCGGCGATCAAGTTCGGGCCGAGCAGACCAAGTTGCCCGAGGTGAGCCGCCGAGGTCATCCCGAACATCGCCTGGGCTTGGGCAAGGTCATGTTCGCTCTGCGCCAGATGGAGGGTGAGTGGCGCTCCCCATTCGGCATTGAGCCGCGCCATCGCAACGAGAAACTCGTCGGGGCAGGTCTCAGCGCTCGCTGGTCCGACGATCACTCGCACTCGGCCGTCCGGACCTTGGTCGTACCGATCGTGCAGGGCGATCCCGGCTGCAAGTTCGGCCTCGAGCACGTCCGGCGACACCGGCACCCGGACGATCCTACCATCCGGTCCGAGCGTGCCACGCGCCTGGGCCGATGCCGGGAGGATCGGCCCGGAATAGGCGCGAACGCCGGACCGGTCGAGCCGTTCGAGCAACCAGGCCGGTTCGGCAGCGTGCTGGTTGACGACGGTGGTTACGCCGCTTCGCAGCAGCCCAACGAGGTCGGCCTCCATCAGCGCGTCCAGTTCTTCGCGGTAGTCGGGGAGGTACGGGAGGCTGGTGACTGAGGCGGCCACCATATAAAACGGCGCACCACGCAGATCGAGATCGTCGACGAAACCACGGCCCAGCGGCGACGCGCCGAGATGAGTGTGGGCGTTGATGAAGCCGGGGATCAGCAACCGGCCCGGGGCGTCGACGGTGTGATCGCCGGCCGCCAGGTCGGCGTCGACCTCGACGATCCAGCCGTCATCGATGGCGACGCTCAGTCCTTCGCGTGCGACTGGACCGGCCGGACTGGGAACAACAACCCAACTCGGTCGAATGACGGTCGTCATCGCGCCGGCCCGCCGGCCAGGCTGCCCAGTGAGATCGTCATAATTCGTCCCTCAGGCCGCGAGTTACGCCAAGGCGCGGGGAATGCGCGGGAGGCAGGCCCAGACCGCCAGATCGTACCATCCCTCCTCGCTGCCGGGAAGTCTCAAAACATTCGTAATGCAATTTCCATAAGAGTAGAATCGCGGCATCTCCGCACGGACCAATAGAACGGAGGGGCACTATGCATCGGTCATCGTTGATCCTCTTGAGCGCCTTACTGCTCGCAGCGTGTACACCCACGACCACCCCGGCTGCTCCCGCCCCTGGCGCGACGGCGGCAGCCACGGCGTCGGGGCGTGCCGAGCGGCAGGTGTTGCGTGTCGGCACCAGTTCCGGCCCCGGCAACATGACGCCGCAGGGCGGCACTTTCTTTCCCGAGTTCTACGCACCGCTCTACGACATGTTGACCGAATTCGGACCGGGCTTCGTCCCGCGGCCGGCGGTCGCCGAAAAGTGGGATGTCTCGGCCGATGGGCTGACCTGGACCTTCAACCTCCGTAAGGACGTGAAGTGGCCGGACGGATCGGCGCTGACCGCCGACGACATCGTCTACACCATGAACACGATCTTCGAGTTGAAATGGCCACAGACCTCACTCTTCGGGTCGGTGGGCGAGACGATCTCGGTTGACCCAGCAACCGTCCAGATTAAGACCAAAGTGGTCGATATGGCGATCCCGAACAACGCCGCCTCGTTTCGGATCATCCCCAAAGCCTATTTCAGCCAGGTCGGCTTCGAGGGCTTTGTTCAGAAGCCGGTCGGGTCCGGGCCCTACGAACTGGTCGAGTACAAGGCCGGTGACATCATCCGCTTCAAGAAGCGTGCGCAGAAGCACGCCTTTCGCAATCCGCCGATCGACGAGTTGATTTTCCGCTCGATCCCGGACCCCGCTCAGCAGTTGAACGGGCTGCGCACCGGCGAGTTGGACATGATCACTGGCAATTTCCCGGTTGACCAACTCGAACTGCTTCAACGCAACGGGATGCAGGTGATCCAGGCCGAGCGGACCAGCTCGCACGTCAACTTCCCCTACAGCACCTACGAGGCGAAGAACTCGCCGCTCAAGGACAAGCGGGTGCGTGAGGCGATCAACTATGCCGTCGACAAAGAGACGATGTCGAAGGCGATCTTCCGCGGCTTCAACCGGCCAGTCGGCCAGATGGGAACGCCCGGGTCACCCTGGTGGGACGATAGCGTCCAACCGATCCCATTCAATGTCGCGCGCGCCAAGCAACTACTCTCGGAGGCTGGCTATCCGAACGGGTTCAAGGTGACCATGGACCTTCAGCCCGGCCAGATCCCCCAGGAGATGGTGCTGGCAGTCCAGAGCAACCTGCGCGACGTCGGGATCGATGTCGAACTGGTCCAGAACGAGCAGGCAGGCTTCCTCGACAAGTATTTTGCCCGCACCCAAAAGGGTGACCTCTTTCCGCTGGTCAGCGGTGAAACGAACGGGTTCTTCCAATCTCTGCGCAACGCCTACACCTGTACGCCGCCCGGGGGGCAGGGATTGGGGATCTACTGCAACCAGCAGGTCGACAAGTTGCTGACCGACGCCTTCGCCGAACGTGACGCCACAAAGCGAGCGCAGATCTTCAAGGAGGCAAACAGGATCATGCGGGCGGACTTCCCCCAGTTGTGGCTGGTGACCTTGAACTCCGCCAACGTCCTTGCGCCAAAGGTTCGGGGCTTCACGCTGGTAACGCCGACGCAAAACACCTTCGACGCGATCTGGATCGCCAGCTAGCCAGTCGCCTCGATGACGGCAACCAGTTGGCGGTCCAGCGGCTGGGTCGCATCGAGGTGCAGTCGGGCCGGCGCTTCGTCCAGCGGCTCAAAGCTCGCGCGCTGGGCGAAGTAGATTTCCGAGCGACTGTCAGAGGTCCGGGTTGGGTCGGCGCGACGCCGCCCGATCCGCGCAAGCGCGGTTGCCTCGTCGACGACACATTCGACGAAGACCGCCTGCGCTCCGGAGCGACCGGCGAGCGCGGCGACCGCCTGACGGTCGGCTCGGCGGCGATAGGTGGCGTCGAGGATCACCGGCCGGCCGGCGGCGATCTCCCCGTCAGCCGCATCGAGGAGAGCACGATAGACACGTTCGTTCATCGAGGTGTCATACAGCCCTGTATCGAGGGCGTCGTCTCGATGGGCAGCGGGGTCCAACCCCGCTAGGCGCTTCCGCATCTGGTCAGCCTCGAAGACCTGTGCTCCGATCGCGTCGGCGAGTGCGCTGGCCAGCACACTCTTACCTGAGCCAGTCAAGCCGCAGACGACGATCAGTCGCGGAGCGCAGTCGCCCCGCCCGGTGCGGCGAGCAAGCGCGAAGTAGCGCGCTGCTTCGACTAGAGCGCCGGCGCGATCGGCAGCGGCCAGTTCGGGTTCGTCCGAACGGAGCGTGGCGACCTTGCCCCGGACGCAGGCGCGATAACTCACGTAGAGCGGCAGCACCGCGCCCAGATCGTCGCCGGAGACAGCCTGATACTCGTCGACGAGGACGGCAGCAAGGTCCGGCCGGCCGGAGGCTTCGAGGTCCATTGCCAGGAAGGCCAGGTCGGCGGCCTGGTCGGCGTAGCGAAAGCGGCGGTTGAACTCGATGCAGTCGACCACCTGGATCTCAGGGAGCAGGTAGACATGATCGCAGCGGAGGTCGCCGTGGCCATCGCGCACCCAGCCGGCGACGAGACGCGCTAGCACGTCGTTGCGTCGTTCGCGCAGCATCCGCCGGCCGGCGACGACGATCTCCTGGTAGGCCGCCGCCGACAGCGCAATCCCGACGTACGGAGCAATCTGGACCTCATTCTCGCGGATGTTGCGCCGAATCGTCGTTGGCGAGCCGTAGCGGCTGATCCCCGGCCCGGTTTCCGCGGCTGCATGGAAGGCAGCGAGGCGGCGGGCAATCGCCCGGATATCTGGGTCTCCGACCGACCGGTGGCGCACCAGCGAAGCGAGCGACCGCTCGTCGGGCAGGCGGCGCATTTCGACGAGCCAATCGATCACCGTGCCGGAGCCGCCGACGGCGACCTTGCCGGCGCGCTCGACGACCGGCAGAACGCCCAGATAGATCTCCGGGGCGAGCCGGCGATTGAGCGCAACCTCGCGACGGCACATCGCACGGCGGCGGGCCAGAGTGCTGTAGTCGAGAAAGCCAAAATCTACCGGCTTCTTCAGCTTATAGGCGCGGTCGCCAGCAAGAAAGACGACCGAGGCGTGCGTCTGACAGACGGTGACCTCTGGCGCACCGGGGTAGAGTGTCGGGTCGGCGAGCGCGGCGATCAGCCGCTCCAGTTCCATGGGCGGGATGATGCGCCACCCGGGCGTCGCTGTCACCCGCGTGGACAGCGACAGGCCGCAGGCATTAGGATTCCGAGGTTGTACTGAGATCAGAAAGGTGAGCCACCGTGCCGAATACGAAGTCCGCCGCGAAGGCGATGCGGCAAGCGGAGCGCCGTCGCGCGATCAACAAGCCGATCCGAACGCGCTCGCGCTCGACGGTCAAGGACGCTCGCGTCGCGATCGCCGAGCACGCCGACAACGCCGCTGAGGTGGTGCTGACGGCGGTTTCGGCGCTTGATCGCGCCGCCAGCAAGGGCGTCATCCACAAAAACGCCGCTGCCCGCCGCAAGTCCCGACTGATGCGCCGGCTCAACGCGCTACAGAGCGGTCAGCTTGCCGCCGAAACCAAGCCGGTCCGTGGCAAGGGCCGCACCACCAAGACGGCCACCAAGACCACCAAGACCGCGGCCAAGACCACCAAGACCACCAAGAAGCGTTAGCCGCTCGCTAGCTCACCTCGGCCTCCGCCGCCCACCGGCGCGGGGGCCATTTTGCGTTTGGGCGCGGTTTGCTCCAACCCCATCGATTGGCTGTTCGTCGCCTGTCACAACGTCGGACGAAAAGAGAACTGATCGCCCAGATAGCCCCCGGAGACTTGATACCGGGGTTCCCGTTGCGATTGCCGCGCTCGTCGGCGGGGCTGAGTCTGCCGCATTCAGGCATCCCGGATGCCGATTCGGTGCGCTCGTCCGGGGCCGCTGCGCCGATCAGTCGATGATACGGTAGGCGATCGGGCCTTCCGGCTCATCGCGGTAGAAGACCGTGACCTCGTCGGCGAGGGCAAGATGCTGACGTAAGTGCGCGGCGTTCATCGGATGCTGGGGGTCGACGATCACGGCTGGATCGACCCGAAATCGCCATTCGCGGCCGCTCTTTTCGCGCAGCCGGAACCAGTCCGGCATCACCAACGACTGCGATTGCACTTCGAGAACGACGCCGCGGACCTGCGGCTCGCGGCGCGACCAGGTAACAAAGGCGGTCCCGGCAATTACGACGACGAAGAGGAGCGCGCCGGCGACAAGCCAGCGCTTCATGCGGGGATGAGGGCCGTCAGAGCAGCATCAAGTTCGGCCGGTGAAACGCCGCCTTCGAACTTGTCGACGACCAACCCGGCCGAATCGACGAGGAAAATCCACGGCTCGCTTGGCAGGTTCCATTCGCCGATCACCGGGGCAAGCGTCGGCGGTTGGGCGTCCTGATAGATCTCGACATGCACCCAGTTGATCTTGTTGCCGATGCGGGTACGGGCGGCGAGGATGTGATCGAGGTTTGGCCCACAGGTGGCCGAGGAGCAAAAGCCCGGACTGCCGATCATGATCAGCGTTGGCTTCCCGGCGGCGAGCGCATCGGCGACGGTCAGGTCATGCAAGGGATCGCCTGGTTTCGCCGTACACAGCTTGTCGAGGGGCTTCTCCGGCAGGATCGCTTGGCGACTGGCCGGCGGGCGCGTGCCAATCGCCGGGGTCTTGCTCTTCTCGGCGACGGTGAACGCCACCCGACTGACCTGTTCGCCGCTTGGCAATGCGGCGACTACCTCCAGGCCCCAGTTCCCGGCTTCGTCGAACTCACCCCGGGTGACATACACGCCGCGGTCGCCCGGGCCGATCACCTGGTAGGCGGCGGTGGTTTCGGCCTTGAGTTCGGCGGTGGTGGCGCTGCGCACCTTGTAGAAGCGGACGACGTTCTTGGCGTTGGGGATCGGCCGGTTGTCGGCATCAAGCATCGCCAGGACGAAGCGGTTCTTGCCGATGGCAAGGTCGCTGTTCGGCACGGCGATCGTCAGCGGCGCTCCCGTGCGCGGCTGGACAAGCGGGCTGCCCGCCTGTTGCGGCGAGCAGGCAGCGGCAAATAGCCCCACTCCACCGACGAGAAAGCCGCGCCGGCCCGGCCGAAACGAACGGTTCATCGTGAGAAGTGTAACGCCTGCTCCGGGGAGCGGCGAGGATTCCCTCGCCACGTCACCGGCATAGCCTTCAATTCGGGTGGACCAGCCGGTTCGCCGCCGAGGTCGGCGAAACTCTTGGCGCAGAGAATGGTGATCATTCTAGCCTGGGCATTGCTCACGACGAACCGATCGCCAATCGGCTTGTCGCAGGGAATTTGGACGAACGTCCTTAGAACGGCGGCTCGTCCTCTGGCGGCACGGGCGGGACCGGGAAGCGGCCCTGACGGGCGGCGCGCATGATCGACTTGACCTCGTGGGGGAGGTTGCTCTCGGCGATAACCCAGTCGAGATGGCCGGGGTCGGTCCGGGCGACTTCCTCGAGCGGTCGGCCGCGGTGCTGTCGCCCATACCGGATCGTTGCGACGCCGTTTTCCCACTGCAGACGACCGTCGGAATCGATCCACTCGGCGGGCTTGCAGACCTCGGCGAGGGCATCGACCTTCGAGGCGAGGCCAGGATAACGCTCAATCTGGGCATCGAGAAGGTCGCCGATCAGCCGGGCATCGGCCGCGGCATCACCCTCACGATCGCGACCAAGGTAGAACTGGGCGGCGGCGCCCAGCGTACGCGGCTCCATTTGCCGAAAGATCGTCAGGATATCGACGACGCGCGGCCGGTCGAAGGGAACGCCGGCGCGGGCAAACTCGGCCTCGAGGATCGGCAGGTCGAAACGGATGATGTTGTAGCCAGCGAGGTCGCAGCCGGCGAGGAAGGCGGCCAGCCCTCTGGCAATCTGACGGAAGGTCGGCTGCCCGGCAACGTCCTCGTCGGTGATGCCGTGGATCGCGGTCGCTTCCGGCGGGATCGCCACGCCGGGGTCAATCAGCCGGCTGCGCGCCACCTCTTCGCCGCCGGGCAGACGCTTGAGCGCGGCAAGCTGGACGATCCGGTCGCGATCCACCTGCAGCCCGGTCGTTCCGACTTTCAGAAAGACAAGCGGACGCGCAAGATCGACCGTCACTCCCTCAGCATATCGGTCCCCTCGTGTCCTGTCGAGCCGTACAATGGCGAGCCGGAGGGGTGCATGCAGGCTTCGCTTCGTGGGCGGATGGTCGTGCTGGTGACGATGGTGTTGGTCGTCATCGTGGCGGTGGGCTGTGGGGCGTGGACGCGGCTCAACGCCCCGTTTTCCAATGGCGGGCTCATCCCCAAGAGCGTCGACGATGCGGCACTCCCAGCCAACCCGCAGCTTGCCGCCGCGGTCAAGCAGGGGGCGGCGATCTTCGCCAACACCCCGGCGAATGCGCCGCGCTACGCCGGCCCGGCCATGAGTTGCACGAACTGTCACATCGACAACGGACAGGCCTACCGTGGCTTCCCGGTCGCCGGCGTAGCGGCGGTCTACCCAACCTATGATTCCCGCTCGAACGTCCTGGTCGACCTCGCTGGACGAGTGACCAGTTGTTTCGTCCGGTCGCTCAACGGAAGCGCCCCGCCGGCAAACGCGCCGGAACTTCTGGCGGTCGTGGCCTACTTGGCCTGGCTGTCAGAAGGTCAGCCGGTGGGCCAGTCTCCGGCGTGGCGCGACGGCGGGCAGATCCAGCCGATCGACCGGATCGCGATCGACAAACTGGACCCGAAGGCGGGCGAGCAGTTGTTTCTCCAGAAGTGCGCCGAGTGCCACGGCAGCAGCGGGCAGGGCCAGAGCGCCTCGGGCGCACTGCCGGCAGCGCCGGCACTCTGGGGCGACCGGTCGTTCAACGACGGCGCCGGCCTCGGACAGGTCTACACGCTCGCGACCTTCATCAAGAACAAGATGCCGGCGAACGCGCCGGGCAGCATCAACCTGACCGAAGCCCAGAACCTTGCCGCCTACCTCGATTCCCAGCCGCGTCCGGTCTTTGCCGGCAAGGCCCAGGACTACATCGGCGGCGTGGTGCCGGTCGACGCCGTCTATTACCCGCAGCGGTACCCGAACAACCCGCTCTCTGGCCGGCCAAACCGCTAGAGACTAGTCGACGTCAAGCGTCCCGGTGACGCAGGGAATGCCGTTCACGAGGAAGCGATACTGCACGCCGCGCCCACTCTGGGTGGGGGTGACGTGCCAGGTCCAGATCGTGCCGCGACCACCGGATGCCGCCCCGAGAAACTGCGGGTTGAACGGCCCGGCGAGTGAGACGCTGGTTGGCCCGCCGCTGCCCGTCACCGTGACGGTTGTGACCTGGCCGACGCGCGTCGGGTTCGGGAAGAAGGCGAACTGGGCATCTGCCGGGCAACCGCTGCCGGGCGGCGGTGTCGGCGCGGTGTACGACCCGCTGACGTTCAAAAAGCCGGTGGTGCAGGGAATACCGTTGACGGTGTAGCGGAACTGGAATTGCTGGCCGGCCTGGGTCGGAACAACTTGCCAACTGTAGTCGGTCCCGCTCGGTCCAGCCCCCAAGAACTGCGGATTGAACGGGCCAGACATCCCGACGGCCGCGTTGCGCGCGGCATTGGAGACGAGGATCGTCACCGTCTGACCGACCGCTGCCGTCGATGGGAAGAAGTTCAATCGCTCCTGGCCGGTGCAGGCACTCGGCGCAGGGCCGATGGTGACATTGGCGACCACCTCGGCGCAGTTCTGACCGGCGACGGTGAAGACGAAGGTATAGCTGCCGGGTTGGCCGAGCGTGACGTTGTAGGTCCAGACCGTGCCCTTGCCACCCGCCCCGACGCCAGCAAGCTGCGGATTGCCAGGGCCGACCAGCGCAACGTTCGTCGACGGGCGCGCCGAGGTCGCCTGGATGGCGATCGGACCGCTGGTTGTCGGGGAAGGTGGAATGACACTCAGCGCTTCGTCACCGTTGCAAGCACCGGGCGTCGGCTGGATCGGCGTCGGCGTTGCACCCGGCGGCAGCGGGACGATCGCCCAGCCGGGATACAGCCCGGCCTCCTTGCCGAGGTCACCGCCGTTGGCGAGGACAACCTGGCCGGCGGTCGCCCACGGCACCGCGATCTTCCATTGTTGGAAGACGACACGTTGGGCGCGGACCACGAAGACATTCCCGAAATCCTGGGCGCTCATCGGCAGCCCAAAAGACAGCACCGGGTCGGCTTTGGCGAAATAGACCTGTCGGATGGCCGGGTTCTGGTCGAGCAGGGCCTCGTGGCGCTGGACGACCTGGTTCCAAGGGAGGCCCTGATCGCTCGACCAATCTTGTGGCGGCGGCACCTGGCGCGTTTCTAGCAGCCAGCTATCGCGCCCGGCCGAGTGCAGTTCGTCGAGCACATTGACGAACCAAACTTGCCCGCCCTGGTCCGGCCGCCATTGGAAGACGACCTTCTGAAAGGCTTGGACCGTGAAGCCGTTCCATTGGAAGCGGTGAGAGACCGGATATCCGACCTCATTCACCCCGCCGTAGCGCTGAAACCAGGTCCAGAACGGCACACCTTCGAGGTCGGTGACAGAAAAGCCGGTCAGGCCACCGCCGCCGAGTCCGTTTGCCTGGCTGAAGAACCAGCCTCCGGGGACTGGAAAGTCGTTGGGCGCCTGGGCAGCGGCCGGTTGAAGCGGCGCAACCATCAACAGGAGTGCCAGCAGCAGCGCAGCGAAGCGCCGGTACCTCAAGGACGCCTCCCGATCCGCCGAGCGGACCTCACTCCATTTCTCGGCCAGGCCCAACGAACCCGCCGGCCCTTGGTGGTAGAACGCGCCAGCGCTCAGAAGGTTGCACGCCGCATGAGCGCGACGGCGCGGATGGTCAGCCGGTCCGGTTCGGTTGATCGAGCGTCCGAACCGCCGCCGGTGGGAAAACCGTAGCGAGGAGAGCACCCCGACCCCGGTTTGGCCAGGACCGTAGATGGAAGCCGGCGTCCACGGGAAGGTAGACGACGAGCGCGAAGGCGAAGAAGGCAAGTTCCCAGACGGGAACAGCGGTGGGGGTGGCGAGTGCGGCGAGCGGTCCGATGATGATCCCCGCAGCCACGATCAGCGTGCGCAATAGCGTTGGGGGCCAACGCGGGTTGAACGGTCGATCCGGCAAGGTGGCGATCGGATGCCTGGCAACCTCCTTCTCGACAGATCCAATCGTCCGGAGGCATTGGGGCGGCTACGGTGGCGGCTCGGACGTCTCCGGTTGGTCAGCGGCCGGAGTGCGCGGCGTCGACAGGGAGTTGAGCGCCTGCTCGATGTCCTTGAGGGCGCGCTCGACTTCGGGCTTGAATCGCTTCCCAGCGATCGCCAAGCCGATCGCGGACGATGCCGAACTGGCGGAGCGCCTCCTCGCGCTTGGCGACCCGGTCAGCTCGTCGAACCAGGTGCGGGCGTTGGCGACGAGCCGGTCGATCTCGGCGCCGACCCGACGAAGTTCCTCCTCAAATGTCCGATTCTCCATGACCGCCTCCTTGGCTCAATCCGAAGTCTGCGCCTTGTGAGCGACCCGCCGCGTGAGCCGTTCGGCCCATCCTGACCTGCCATTTCGCACCAGCCGCCACCGAGCATCGGTTGGCCGGTCAATCCGGACCGGGGTACTGACGGGCGCGTCGACGTCGCCGGACGAACGCCGGCTATCCGTCTCGGCGAGACGGGCGCGATCACCAGACCGGGCGACTTCAGATCCGGAGCATTCGCTATGTTCAGGAGGAAACGCACCCGGCTTAGCCCGGCCGCCCCGGCGCAGGACCATCGATCAACCGGCCGCCAACGAGCGTCCAAGCCGGACCAACGCCGACGCCGGTCGCACCGACCCGATCGGTTCACCCGCGAGGTCGTGCAGGTGAACCACCGGTCCGAAGGCAGCAACGTTCGGCGCAAGCGCCGCGCCGTCGAGCGCGCCCAAGTCAGCCAGCGCCGTTACCACCGCCGACCCGACCGCCCGGCCGGTTGGATCGCCATCGCGCACCTTGATTGCCAGGCCACGACCATCGGCAAGGCCGGCAGCGAACACCCCTTCCGCGCCGCGCTTGGCAACCAACCCCGGCGTTGTTTCCATCAGGGCGGTGTCGAGAAACCCCTCGTCGCCACTGATTAGTGTCGGATGAGACCGCATCGCCTGGCCGATCCGCTCGAGCGCCCCCGCCAGTTGCCCGGCCGGACGGCCAAGCAGACCAAACCCGCGCGCCAGCGTCTCAAGGGGCACGGCATAGGCCGGCGCATTACAGCCGTCGGTGGCGACCGCGCGCAATGCGCCGGGGCCGAACAGGACTTCTAACGAGCGGCGGATCGTCCGCTGGACCGGGTGGTCAAGCCGCAGGTAGCCGTCGAAGGGGGCACCCAACAGGGCGGCGAGCGCCAGCATTCCGGCGTGTTTGCCGGAGCACTGATGGGCGATCGCCGACGGGGGCCGGGTGTCCCCGGGCCGGCGGCCACCGGCAACGCGGCCGGGCAGGCCTGGCGGGCAGCGAAATGCGCTTTCCGGCGCATCAATCGCCGCCAGGATCTTCGCAACCACCGCGAGGTGTCGTTCGCCGGCGGTGTGGCTTGCGCAGATCAGCGCGAGCGCCTCATCGTCCAGTCCGAAGCGTTCAAGGCCCCCGAGCGCGACCAGCGGAACGGCTTGAAACGGCTTGAGCGACGACCGGGGAAAGATCACGAGCCGCGGGTCCCCGACCGCTCTGATCGCGCTGTCCGGTCCGGCGATGACGATCGTGCCGGAATGGACGCTCTCAACCCGGCTGCCGCGCGTCACTTGGACCAGAACCGGCATTGGCGTTCCTTTCGCCGCGATTGTCCCATGGTGGTGAAATTGGTGCCGAGAGCTTGACGTTGCACGTAGTACGTGCTACGATGTAGTCATGATGCGGACCTACAGCATCGGTGAGTTGGCCAAGCGAGCGGGCGTCACACCCCGCACCGTCGACTTCTACGTCGAAAAGGGGCTGCTCGAGCCGCTGCCGAGCGCCGGAGCTTACCGGCTTTTCGACGAGGGGCATCTCGTGCGGCTCGAGGCGATCCTGCGGCTGAAGGATCTTGGTCTTCCGCTCGAACGAATCCGTCAGCAGTTGGACGAAACACCGCCCGATGCGGTGGAGGCGCTCGTCGCCGGGCCCGGCCCATCGTCGGCGCTCGACTACATCGCTCAACTGACCAGCCGATCGCCGGAACCGCGCCGGAGCAGCCGCTCCCGCCTACCGGATCGCCCGTGGTATCGCGTGGAGATCGCGCCGGGCGTCGAATTGCACTACCAGGAGACCCGTGGCCGCGAACGGCTGCAGCGAATCCAACGCTGGATCGAGGAGGCGCAGGCGCGCCTCGCCTCACTTCCCCCGGACCAGTAGGGCGGCGGGCCGTCCCTGTCGCACTTCGTCCGCAACCGCGGAACGGAGTATGTGGCGCCTGGTGTAATCCCAGCCGCCGAGGAGGTACTCATGGCGTTTCAACTCGCATCCACCCTCGATCGCGAACTGGTTCCCCTCGGTCAGCCGGTCCGCCGCCTCCTCAAGCTGGAGGTCATCCCACCGCCGGCACGCGGCGAGCGGCCGCCGGTAAGCCTCGCCCTCGTGATCGATTGCAGCGGATCGATGCATGGCGACAAACTCGAGCACGCCAAGACCGCGGCCTGCCAGGTCGTCCGCCAACTCGGCCCGCGTGACCGGGTCGCGGTAATCGCCTACGACGACAACGCGCACGTCATCGCCTCGAGCAAGCGTCTGACGCCCGAGCGCCAGGCCGTCGTGATCGATCGGGTCAAGCGCCTGCACACTCGCGGCAGCACCAACCTGTTCGAGGGCTGGTTGACTGGCTGCCAGGCCATCGCCGAGCATCTCGGCGACGGTCCGGCGATCTGCCGGACGATCTTGCTGAGCGACGGCCTCGCCAACCGCGGGATCACCAGTTCCCACGAGCTAACCCACCACGCCGGCGAGCTACGCTTGCGCGGCGTCTCCACATCGACGATGGGTATCGGCGCGGATTTCGACGAACTGCTGCTCGAGCAGATGGCAAAGCAGGGCGGCGGGCGATTTCAGTACATCGCCCACGCCGGCCTGATCGACGCCTGCGTCGCCGGCGAGTTGGGCGAAACCCTTCAAGTCGCCGGGCGCGACGCGACGATTGAGCTGACCTTGCCCGACGGTGTCGACGTCGCTGGCTGTCTGAACGAGGTCGTCATCGAGCGGGGAGCCGGCCGGGTCCGGCTGGTGTTGGGCGACTTGATCGCCGACCAGCCGCGGAGCGTCCTGATCGAACTGACGGTCGAGACCACCGACTACGAACTGCTGCTCGCAGCGGCGTTGGTTGTCACCCCGGCCGGCGAGGATACGCCAATCCGGCTTTGCTTTCCCGAGATGATCATGAAGGTGGTCCCGCCGGAGGCGGCGGCGCTCGAAATGCCAAACCTGGCCGTCGTCGCCGAGGCCGCCCGCCTGACGGTCGCCCGCGCCCAGTACGAGGCGGCGCTCCTTGGCCGCAACGGCGACTGGCAGGGGGCGGCGCTGGTGCTGCGCGCCGCCGCGACCAGCATCAGCGACAGCCCGGCGGCTGGCGAGTTGGGGGAGGAGATCGGCCGGCTCGAACGCGACGCCCGCGAAACCGAACTCGGGATGAGCGAACCGGTGCGGAAGGACCTGCACTACCGCTCGAACCTCCTCCGCGAGTCGCGCCAGCGCTACGACGGCGGTCGCTACTGAGCGCCCTCTTCGTCTACGGAACCCTGCGCGACCCGGCTGTCTTCGCGCGGGTCGTCGGCCGGCCGGCGGGAGGCTTTTACTTCACGTCGGCCCGGTTGACCGGCTATGCCGTCCGCCAACGCGAGTATCGCTACCTCATCCCGGGCGCACCGGACGACTGTGTCGATGGGCTGCTGATCGACGGCCTGACGGAGGCTGACCTCGCGAGGGTGGACCGCTATGAGGGCACGAGAAGCGGGCTCTACGTTCGTCGCGTCGTGCTGGTACTGGCCGGCGGCGGCGAACGGCGGGCCGACGTCTACCTCGCTGGGCCGGCGTCCGGTCTGACCGGTTCAGCCTCGGAGGGCACGGCAGGCGACCGGAGTCCCGTCCGGCCGCCGACGCTGCCAAGCGAGCGTCCCTCTACGCAGAATGACGCGGGCGGCCGATAGAACAAGACAAGGGACAAGCGCCGGCAGCGCATCGTGTCGGCGGACGCTCGAAACTCCAAGCGCCGGAGCAAGACGATGATCGCTGTCATGTCGGTCGGCCAATGAACGGCGCTCTGGCGGCCGGGGGACTGCTCACCCTGCTCGCCATCGTGTTCTGGAGCCGTCGGACGGCTCCGGGCGCCGGTGCCCTGGCTGTGATGATGACCGCCGCCGCTGGCTGGTCGACGGTCGTCCTGCTTGCCCTCGCCGCCCCGACGGTTCCCGAAAAGCTGGCGTGGTCGAATGCCCAGTTCCTGCTGGCGAGCGTGACGACGATGGCTTGGCTCGTCTACCTTGGGCGAGCCTTCGGCCATGCCGCACCGTGGCTTTTCGCCTGGGCGGGTGTCGGGCTGACGATCGGAGTAACGACCACGACGATCGTCGGCGCTGGCGACCCGAACCTGCTGGTCTGGCGCGGGAACGCTATCGAGCCAAGCGGCGCGATCGTCTTCACGCATGGGCCGTTCTTCTGGGTATTTGTCGCCTCTGTCTATCTGTCGTTGCTGGCCGGCGCGGCGATGCTCACTCCGATGCTGACACGCTCGTTGCCGCGCAACCGCTGGCCCGCTGCCCTCCTGCTCGTGGCCCAGACGGTTCCCCTGGTTGCCAGCGGCCTCTATGTGGCTCAGATCGGCCCGTCGGTCAACCTCACTCCGTTTGCCATCATCCTCTCGGGCCTGGTGGTCGCCCCGTCGGTCGCCCGCCGTCGTCAATTGTCTCAGTTGAGCGGCCTGCTTCCGTCGGCGCGCGATGCGGTGTTCGAGGGGATCACCGACGGGGTGATTGTCCTCGATTCAGACGATCAGATCGTTGACTTGAACCCGGTGACGCGCCGATTGTTTGGCGATGCGGCGGTGCGGGCGGTCGGCCGGTCTGTGGAAACCCTCCTCCCGGGTTGGCCGCTCTCCAACGATCGGCCGACGCGGCGGCTCATCGGTGCGAATACCTTCGAGATTGAGGTCTCGCCGCTGCGCCGCGCTGGCGACCCCTCGTTTGGTCGGTTAGTGGTCTTGCGCGACATCACCGAGCGCGAGCGGGTCGAAGCGGCCTTGCGTGCCAGCGAACATCAGTACCGCTCGGTGGTCAATAGCGTCAACGAGGTGATCTTCCAGACCGATCGGGCCGGCCGTTGGCTGCTCCTCAACCCGGCCTGGACCCAGATCACCGGCCTGGCGGTCGCCGAGACGCTCGGCGCCCATGTTCAAAGTTCGCTCCATCCTGACGACTGGGCGCTCTACGCCGACCGTTTCGCCGCCTTAATCGACGGCAAGGAGCAAGCCTGCCGCTATGAAGTACGCTGTCGATCCCGCGACGGGATGGTGCGTTGGGTGCAGGTGCACGCTCGGCCGCTCCTGAACGAGACCGGCGGGATCGTCGGCACAACCGGCACCCTCACCGACATCACTGAACGGCGCAGCCTCGAGGAGCGTCTCAGTTACCAGGCCTTCCACGACCCACTTACCAATCTCGCCAACCGCAAGTTGTTCCGCGAACGGGTTGCCCAAGCGCTCTCCCGCTCCGCCGACCGTCCGGTGGTGCACGCCGTCCTATTCATCGACGTCGATCACTTCAAAGAAGTCAACGACACCCTCGGCCATGCGGCCGGCGATGAACTGCTGATCGGGGTAGCAAGCCGGGTGAGCGCCTGCATCCGCTCCGCCGACATGGTGGCGCGCCTGGGCGGCGACGAGTTTGCGATCCTGCTCGAAAACCTGTCCGGCGAGCAGGACGCGACGCTTGCCGCCAAGCGGGTTCTCGAGGCACTCGCCCAACCCTTCCAGGTGCACGATCGCGACTTCCGGGTAAGCGCCAGCATCGGCGTCGCGGTGGCGACCGAAGCCTCGGCCGAACGACTGCTGCGCAATGCCGATATCGCGATGTACGCCGCCAAGCGCGAAGGTCGCGGCCGGGCGGTGCTCTTCGAGCCGGGGATGGACCAGGCGATCGAGGATCGTCTTGCACTCGGCAGCGACCTCCGCCGAGCGATCGAAAACGCCGAACTTGACATCGTCTATCAGCCAACGGTGACACTGGCGACCGGGACGATCTACGGCGTCGAGGCGCTGGCCCGCTGGCGGCATCCCGTGCGCGGGTCGGTGGCGCCGGCGCTCTTCATCAGAATTGCCGAAGAGACCGGGTTGATCGTGCCGCTCGGGCGCTGGGTTCTGCGCGAGGCCTGTCAGCAGGTGCGCCGTTGGCAACTCGAATGCCGCTGGCCCTTGAGTGTGGCAATCAATCTCTCGGCGCATCAACTGCAGCAACCGGACCTCGTGGACGATGTCGCGATGGCGCTCGCCGAGAGCGGCCTGCCGGCCGAGAGCCTTACCCTCGAGATCACCGAGAGCGACGTGATGGCCGACGCCGAGCGGGCGATCGAGACGCTTGTCGCGCTGCGCGGTCTGGGCGTTCGGCTGGCAGTGGACGACTTTGGCACCGGCTACTCATCGCTCAGCTACCTCCAACGGTTCCCGGTAGACATCCTGAAGATCGACAAAGCGTTCGTGGCCGGGATCGAGACTCACCCCGACGACGCCGCTCTCGTCAAAACGATCATCCAGTTGGCCAAGATCCTGCGACTGCAGACGGTGGCCGAGGGCATCGAGCGTCCAGAGCAAGCGTCCCTTATCCATGACTTCGGCTGTGCGTTGGGCCAGGGCTACCTGTTTGCCCACCCCCTGCCGGCCGCAGAGATCACCGCACTCCTCGCCGCCCGGCAAGCGGTTCCAGACGCCGCCTAGCCTGAGCAATCTTGAACGCATCGGCTCGATCGATCCGCGCCTTCCGGCCGACGCCTTACCCAGCGATGAGAGCCGCCAATGGACCTCCCTTGAATTGACGAATCGCTTGTCTCGGTCCTCGGTGGGGATGGGACCAGCAGCGCGGTTTCCGTCCTACTCCAACCCGTCAAGCCACTCGACCACCGCCCGGCCGGTCTTTTCGGCCGATCCGGGCTTGGTGAAGAAGTGATCGACGCCATCGAGAACAACGTGGCGGTTGTGCGGGTTCGGCGCAAGGCGTTGGATGTCGTCGAATTGGCCGGCCATATGGGCGATCATCAGGCCTTCGTCGAGGCTGCAATCGAGGCGCAACACTGGCACGCGGATGCCCTGCGCCCATCTGGCAAGGTTGTAGTTCTCCCCGGCGTACTTGTCGAGCCAACCGGCCGCGGTCATCGGGAGCGCGGTCGGAAAACGCGCCTCGAAGACGTCGCCTTCCCGGCCAGCAGCGACCAGATCCTCGGCCTGCCGGCGGGTGGCGCGAAACTGTTCGGCAGCGGCGCCGGTCTCATAGAGCGAGGCCGACCAGCGCGGCCCGGCCACCGCGATCAACGCAGCGAGCGCCGGGTCGGGCCCGTGAGCGGCGTAGTAAGTCGCTTTGGTCGACCCGAGGCTGTGTCCATAGAGGGCGATCCGCCGATACCCGCGCTCGACCAGGCAGCGGATCGCGGCAGTGTAGTCGTAGCCACAGTCGGCGATGTTCTCGTAGGTCGCGCCGAGGTAGCGGTTGTTGCGGGCGTCGCGAAAGGCGAGGTCGTGGCCGCGCGTGCTGAGTGTAAGCGCCGGATAGCCACCGGCGGCGATCGCCGTCGCGACGCCGGTCATCGTCGGATGCCAGAAATTGGCCGAGGTGCCGGGGTTGAGCACGACCGCATCGATCGCGGTGCCGCGTTTCTCACCCGTCGGGACGAAGAAACCGGCCGGGAGTTGGACGCCGTCCTCGGTCATCAACAAGGTCAGATCGAGCAGCATTCGGACCTCACTCTTTTCGTGGTCTCAGCGCATCGTACCGCCCGACGACGAGGTTCGCGACTCGTCCACCCAGTGGCGGCCGAAGCACCGGGGCGCTATCGTGGCGGGATGGACGAGCAAGACTGGCTGCTTATCGACGGCGGCTGAGGGTTCTGACGCCGAAGTGCCGCCTGGATCGGGCGGCATGACCGCCGTGGGCGGTTGCGGATCGTGGCCTATCAGGATGCGCCCTCACCACCGATGACGCCCGCGCTGCAGGCGGCCTGCGAGCGGGCGATACATGTGATCACACCCGACGGCCGAACGCTGCGCGCCGGCCGAGCCGTGCTGCACGTGCTGGCGCTGCTCGGCTATCCCCGCCTTGCGGCGGTGCTGTCGCTGCCGCCCATGCTGGCGTTGGTGGAGTATGCCTACCGAACAGTGTCCAATAATCGGCCGTTCTTCGCGCGTTTTCTCTTCACCAAAGAGGAACCGATCTAGACCGGCTCAAGCGGGAGGTGCGGCTGCGGAGGGAATTCGATGGCGATCGGATCGCCCGGGCGCACCTCACCGGCGGCGAGAACGATCCCCATCACCCCGGCTTTGCGGATCAGTTGCCCGTCCGGACCGCGGTCGAGCGTCGCCGCCATCAGCCCTGGCTCGAGGCCGTCAAGCTGGGCGCAGGGATTGCGCAGGCCGGTGATTTCGACGACCGCCCACTCGCCAAGCCGTAGTCGCGCTCCGGTCGGCAGGGCGAGCAGATCCACACCGCGGGTGGTCACGTTCTCGCCGAGCAGGCCCGGAGCGACGCGAAACCCGGCGGCGAGAAGTTCGTCGAGCAACTCGGCGTGGATCAAGTGAACCTGTCGCAGGTTTGGCTGGCTCGGGTCGCGGGCGACCCGTGAACGGTGCTTGACGGTCGTTCCGGCGTGGGCATCACCGTCCACGCCCAACCCGGCGGTCAGGCGAATGAACGCCTCCACCGGCTTGTTCATCGTGTGGCCAGCGCTGCGGCAGACGGCGACGACCGTGCCGCTCGGGCCGAGATACGCGCGTTCAGACAAAGGTACCTCCGGGTGGGGCGATAGTCAGCGGCGCGGGCTTCACTGGTCGGCGCAACCACGAACGATCCGGAAACCGGCGGCGGTCGACGACTCAGGGTGCTGCACCAGGGCAACGCACGCCCCTGCCGTCCGCAGTCCGGCGAGCACGGCAAGGCGGAGACGAGGCAACTGGCTCATGACAAGCAACCTCCCCGGCCGAGCGCTTCGCAGTATATCGCCCGGTCGGGCCGTTCGCTGCCGTCTCCACCGACCGGCGGGAGTGGCCGGTCGACAGCTATCGGACCACTCTCCGTATACTGCGGCGAACTCCCTCGCACCAGGAGGTGATATGGCCCTCATCGTCGAGAAACGCGATCACATCGCGACGCTTACGCTCGACCGGCCCAAGCAGGGCAACGCGCTTGACGCCGAGTTGCACGAAGCGCTCTGGGCTGCCTGGAACGACGTCCGCTTCGACCGGGATACCTGGACGGTCATTCTGACCGGTTCGGGCGAAACTTTCTGCGCTGGCGAGGACTTGGACGAGATCGGCGCCGCCTTGCGTGAAGACCGCGTCCCCGCTCGGTACCGCGAACCGCGCGACGGACGCCGTTGGGGCTTCCGCTACGAACACTACCGTCGGCGCAAGCTGAATATCTGGAAGCCGGTCATCGTGGCGGTCAACGGCCCGTGCCGAGGGACCGGGCTGATCCTCGTCGGCCAGGGCGACGTCATCCTCGCGTCGGAGACGGCGACCTTTTCACTGCCCGAGGTATCGCTCGGACTCGTCCCCGCCGAGCAGGCGCTCTATCTCGCGGACCGCATCCCGCTCGGTGCGGTGCTCCGAATGGCGCTGTTGGGCAATGCCGAGGAGTTGTCGGCGCATCGGGCGCACGAGTTGTCGCTGGCGAGCGAGGTGCTACCGGCCGGTCAGTTGCTCGAGCGAGCGCGTCAGGTGGCCGAGACGATCAACGACCAGGCTGGCGACGCCGTCCGGGCGATGGCCTCCACGATGCACGCCCGTCGTGATCTGGGCTACGACGATTCGTTGGTGCTCGGTTACGAGTACCACGAACGCTTCGAAAACGTCGAGAACATGCTCGAGGGCCCGCGCGCCTTCACCGAAAAGCGCAAGCCGGCCTGGACAATCCGGCCGCCGAGGATGGAATGATGCCGCAGTTCGAAACGCTCCGCTACGAAGAGCAGGGTTCAATCGCGATCTTGACGCTCGACCGCCCTGACCGGCTGAATTCGCTCAACGGCACGCTGCACCGGGAACTGTATCAGGCCTGGGAGCATGTGATGCAGGACGACGGCCTGAAGGTGGCCGTCCTGACCGGAACCGGGCGCGCCTTTTGCTCCGGCGCAGACCTGCGCGAGCGCGGCGAGGCGCGCCAGCGTGGCGAGATCATCGAACGTGAAAAGCGCCAGAACAACCTGATCCCAACCCGTCTCGAACTGACCGGCTCCTTTCCGGACAACAACATGTGGCTCGAATTCGACAAACCGATCGTCGCGGCGGTCAACGGCCTCGCCGTCGGCGCCGGGACGATGCTGCTGGGGCCGGTCGATGTCCTGATTGCCTCAGAACGGGCCTATGTCGCCGACGCTCACGTCACCTACGCCGGCTGGCCCGGCACCGGCGAGGCGCTCGACATCACCGACAAAATGCCCTGGGGCGAAGTATTTCGGGTCGGCACCGAAGGAATCTCGTTTCGGGTCCAAGCGCCCCGCGCCTATCAACTCGGCTTTTACAACGAAATCGTCCCAGATGATCAGGTGCTGCCGCGCGCCCTCGAGATCGCCCGAATGATCGCCAATCAACCACCCGAGGCAGTCAAGGCGCTGCGACGGATCGCCCAGCGAAGCCGCGAGTTGGGGTTGCGTGATGCGCTCGTCTATGGCGGATTCGAAGCCCGCCGGGCGGCCGAACTTGCGGAGGATGTGCGATGACCGTCCAACTCTCGTTCGACGGTGCGGTGGCGACGGTGACGATCAATGGTCCGAACGGCAATCGGCTCAACGCCGAAACGGCTGAAGCGCTCCGCGACGCCTGGCGGAAGATCGGCGCAGACGACGCGGTCCGGTGCGCGATCTTGACCGGCGCGGGCGACAGCTTTTGCGAGGGAAGCGACGGCCCGTTGCCGGTCTCGCTCGACCCAACCGATCACGGGGTCTGGAAGCCGGTAGTGGTCGCGGTCCACGGTCATTGCGCCGGCGCTGGGCTGCGCTTCGTTGGCCAGGGCGATGTCATCCTCGCCGCCGAAGGGGCAGTCTTTGCCGGCGCACCGCTCGCCGAGGGAGTGCCGTTCGAGGACCTGCTCTACCAACGGCGACGGCTGGCGATGCCGCTGGCCGAACTGCTGGTCCTCTCAGGCGGTGGCTGGACAATCGATGCGGCACGCGCCTACGAGGTCGGTTGGGTGTCCGAACTGACCAGCCTGGACCGGCTGCTGGCACGGGCCGGCGAGATCGCTGCGGCGATCGCCCGCAACGACCCGGCCGCCGTCCAGCGGACCAAGGAGATCCTGATTCGCGGGCGCGATCTCTTTACTCGCGACGCGGTCGAGCAAGCACGGGCCGCCGTCTTGCCGCTTGACCGCAATCGCGCCGCCCTCGCGGCGATCCTGGCGCGAGGGTAGCGCGACTGCCGCGCGGGGCGCTCGGCGCAGCGATAACGACGTTAGTCGCCGTGAGTTGTGTCGGGCTTTTCGTCACCTGGTTCGTCAACCAGCAACCCGAGCGCGAGCAAGAGTTCCGCGCCGGAACGCCGGCTCGGCTGACGCTACGCGGCGAGGTTCTGGGTGTGGACGTCAACCGGTCGGAAATGTCCATCCGGCTGACCTTCGAGCCAGAAAACGATCTGCTTGCGCCCGATGGCCGTTCCCTCCGGCGCAACTTGCTGCTGGTGGTCAATGCCGCAAGCGGCCAGACCGAGCGGCCGCTGCTCGCCGGCCACCCACCAAATCCGACCGACGTGACCATCTCGATCTTTGGCGGAGAACCGGCGGACTTTCCCTTCGACCGGCACCGGGCGGTCTTGCTCCTCGATCTGACCGACGGGCCGGGCGAGAACGCTCAGGAGGTCCCTTTCACACTTCTGCTCACGAGCGCGGTCAATGGGCTAGGCATCGATACGACCGCCGGAACTCATGGCTCCGGCTTCGTGGAGATCGACTTCCTGGTGACCCGATCGAACGCGTCGATCGGGTTTGCGCTGCTGGTTATGGCGATGATGTGGGGGCTGACTCTGGGCGTCTACTCGTTGATGATCGCGATCGTGTTCTTCGACAAACGGATCGAGGCAACGATCTTCTCCTGGCTGGGCGCGATGCTGTTTGCCTTCCCGGCGCTGCGGAGCGCGGTACCCGGTGCGCCGCCGATCGGGGCGGCAATCGATTATTTTGCCTTCTTCTGGGCCGAGACGATGGTCGCGCTTTGCCTGCTGACGATCTTGGTGACCTATATCCGACGGCCTTTGGAGGCGGGGGCCTCTCACCGGCACTGACCTGGCCAGGGACTGAGCGCCAACGGCTTAGTCGACGAGGACGATCCGGCTGCGGAGCGTCCCGATCAGCGGGATTTCGGCTTCGACGATGTCGCCATGTTGAAGCCAGACCTGGGGGCGGCGGCCCATCCCGACCCCGGCGGGGGTGCCGGTGGCGATCACGTCGCCGGGCAGCAGAGTGATCCCGCGTGAGAGGTCGGCGATCGCGACGGCGACCGAGAAGATCATGTCCTTGGTGTTGGCGTGCTGGCACTCCTCACCGTTGACTCGCAGCCGAAGTTCGACATCCTGAGGATCGGCGACCTCGTCGGCGGTGATCAGAGACGGCCCGGCCGGCAAGAGGTGATCGAGGCTCTTACTGAAGAACCACTGGCCGCGAGCGCTCTGGAGATCACGGGCCGAGAGGTCGTTCAGAACGGTGTAGCCAAAGACATGGTCGAGGGCGCGCTCGGCGGCGATGTTCTTGCCACCACGACCGATCACCACGCCCAGTTCGACTTCCCAATCGAGTTGGCTGGTGAGCGACCGCGAGACGACGACATCGGCCTCGGGGTCGTTGATCGCGGTGATCGATTTGGTGAACCAGAGCGGTGCGGCCGGCGGCGGCTGGTCTCCACCGGGACCTTCTTTGATGTGCTCGATGTAGTTCCGGCCGAGACAAAAGACGTTGCGCGGAGGGGCAATCGGCGCAAGCAACCGGATGTCCGACAGGAGTTCGCCCTCGCCGCCGGGCCGGACCGCCTGGTCGAAACCAAAGCGAGCGATCGGCCGGACTGTGTCGCCGTCCAGTGCGCCCCAGCCCTCGCCTCGCGCCCCTTCATATCGAACGATCTTCATCCGCTCACTCCCATCGCCGGCCGGCCCCTCGGCCCCGAGAGCAGGATAGCGCAATCGCCGGGAAGTCGGGGCCTTCAGGGCGAGTGAGCGGCAGGCGGCGCCGGCGCGTAGCGATTGACGATCAGCCGGGCGATCGCCAGGCCGGGGTCAGCAATGGCTCCGGCACGATAGGAGGTCTCGATCTCGTGGATGCTTGCCGCCAACGCCCAGTCGCCGAACACGTCGGCGACCCAGCGCGAAAAGTCGCCGCGCAGCAGGTGCTCGGCCAGCGCACTTGACGAGATCGCCCGCAGCAGCGCCGCGAACTCGCTGAGGGTGTGGGCGCGCTGGCCGGTCGGTTCGAAGTTCTCGGTGAAGACGAAGGCGGCCGAGTCGGGAACGGCGACATCGAGGTATTTCCGGCGGTGGCGGACGTGCGGCGTCAGCCGGTCTGCCACCCGAAAGCGCCGCGCCCGGCCGCCGGCTTCCTCGATGCCAGGGCAGAGCACCGCTTCCTCGATGGGCAGGTCGGCAAAGAGCGCTGCAAACGTCGCGGGGTCTGTTCCGGGAGCAACCCGGCTGGCGAGCGCCTGAAGATCCCACGGGTCGGTCTCCTGGGTCGAGATGACCCCTTCGGTTGCGCCCAGCACCTCGGGGTGGAGCATCGCGGTCCGATGGGTGATCAGCGTGTAGCCGCCGAACCCCAAGTCGAGCACCTCGTGGGCGTCGGGGGAATGGAGGAAGTAATGCGCCTCGTCGACGACGATCCGATGCGGGAGGCCGGTGGCGCGACGCAACGCCGCCAGTTCGCGCAAGAATGCCCTGACCCAGACCGGCTTTTCTTCGCGCGGCAACTTGCAGAGGTCGGCGACGACGCTGACGTCGGGGTGGCGCAGCGCCCGCAGCAGTTCGGCAGGGTGAGGCGGGCCGTCGGCGCCAAACACGACCACGCCGGGCAAGTTGGCGAGCGAACTGTAGTCACCCTCCGGGTCGATCACGCAGACGCAGTAGGATTGCAAGATCAACTGCTCGCACAACAGGCCAGCGACCCACGATTTGCCGCTGCGCGGGTCGCCGACGATCAGGATGTTGCGGCCACGCACCGCCAACGCCACCGGCGTGCCGTCCGCCTCCTCGCCAAGCGCCAACTCGCGCCGGCCGATGCGGGAAGGCGGTAGTTGTACGAGGTCGGCCAGCGACCGGATGAACGGCCCGACCGCCGCCGGTCCGCTGCCGGGCAGCACTTCGTCAGCGGCCGCCTGGAGCGCCAGGCTGCCCCAGCCAACCGCGACACCAAGTTCGACGACGCGCAGCAACTCGTGATCGTTCTCGGCGTCGCCAATCGCGACGGTGTTGTGAACCGACAGGCGCAGCGCCGCCAGTGCGGAGCGGAGCCCGGTTGCCTTGCTGATCGCCTGAGGCAGCACCATCAGCCGCCCTCGGTTGAACAAGATCGCCAGCGGCTGTTCGGTTTCGCGGATGGCATCGAGCACCGTCGGAGCGGTCTGGGCGTCGGCCTCGAGCACCGAGACACCGGCCTCGAAGGCGACACCTCGCCGACCGAGTGCATCGAGCAGACTGGGTGGCGGTGGCGCGCCGAGGACGATCGTCCGGCCACTCCGTGGAAAGTAGGCGATCGCCCCGTTCTCGGCGACGATGGCCGAAAAAGCCGAAAGATCGCCGATCGCTTCGCGCAAACTTGGCAGCCGGCGCCCGCTCACCAGCACGACGACGATCCCACGTCGGCGGATGTCGCGGATCGCTTCGCGGACACCGGGTGCAAGCACCCCGTCGTGGGCAATCGTGCCGTCGTAATCAAGCGCGAGGACGCCAAACTTCATTCTGCTTCAGAGAGCGCCGGAGCCTTCGGCTTGGTGCACCGCTTCGCTTTTCATCTCGACGACGCGCACCATCAAGACCGGGGCGGTTGCGCCACGAAGCACCTGATCGGCGACACTGCCAAAGACGAGCCTACCTAGCCCGCTACGGCCGTGCGTCGCCATGACGATCACGCTGGCGCCGGTGCGGCTAGCGCGGTCGAGGATGACTGTCGCCGGGTCACCCATCAGCACTTCCCCTTCGACATCAATTCCCTCGGCGCGCAATCGGCCGATCGCCGTATCGACATAATTCTGGGCGACAGTAAGTTCCTGGGCAAGCAGGTTCTGGTAAACCGCCGTACCGACTTCGAAGTCGATCGGCGCGAGCACCTGGGCGACGCGCAAGATATGGAGGGTGCCGCCGTGGCATTTTGCCAACTCGACGGCATAAGGGATCGCCTGCTCGCCAAAGGGAGACCCGTCCAGGGTGAGGAGGATGTTCTCGAACATTGCGTTCCTTTCCGGACCAACGTCCGTCAGGTCGGTTGCCTCGATGATGCTGGGCCGGTCAGCAATCGGCAAGTTGGCCCAAAACGCTGCCGGCACTTTGAGACTAACTGGAAGCGGAGAGCAGCCTCAATGGCGCTCCGGCCTGGGCGAGCCGGGCCGAATGGCCGATCTAGCGCAAGGGCGGGGGCCCGGCCGACGGCGCGACCCGGATCCGGGCGTCGACGGCGATCACGCCCTGCTGACGAACCAGCACCGGGTTCAGGTCCAACTCGGCCACCTCGGGGAGATCCTCGATCAACCGCGAGACTCGCAGCAGCAGTTCGCAAAGCGCCTCGGTATCGGCCGGAGGAGCGCCGCGGTAGCCGGCCAGCAACGTTGCCGCCTTGCTGCGAGCGACCAACTCTTCGGCGTCCAACCCGGTGAGTGGATGGAGGTGAAACTGGACGTCGCCGATCAGTTCGGCGATCACGCCGCCCAGCCCAAAACCGATCAGCGGTCCAAAGACCGGGTCGGACACGACGCCGACGAGGCACTCCACCCCGCCCGTCTCCATGCTCTGAACCAGTGCACCCTGCATCTCGCCGGCTAGGCCGCGTTCCTCGAGCGCCCGGCGGATGGCATCGAAGGCCGCGGCGGCCGCTTCTGGTGTGTCGAGGTTGAGGTGGACGCCGCCGACATCGGTCTTGTGGGTGATCGAGCGTGAGAGCAGCTTGACGGCGACCGGCCGGCCGATGCGGCGTGCTTCCGCGGCGGCTTGGTCGGCGGTGATGGCAACCGCCCACTCAGGTAATGGAATGCCGAATGCCACCAAGACCGCCGCCGTCTCGATCGGGTCGAGCCAGCGACCGCCGTCGGCCATCGCAGCCTCGATCGCCCGGCGGGCGGCCGGAACGTCCAACCCGGAGAGCGAGGGAACCGACCCCGCGGGACGGCGCAGCCAGTTGGCGTAGCCGACGACCTGGCCAAGCGCCCGCGCGGCCGTTTCGGGAAAGGAAAAGCGCGGCACGATCGGCGCGCCGGCAACCGGCCCGGCTGCATCCGGAACGCCGACATAGCTGGCGAGCACCGGCTTCTGCTGGCCTGCCGCCAGGACCGCGGCGACGGCGTGCTCGACATCAGCGGCGCGAGTGACGAGCGGCGGGACGAACAGGACGATCGCCGCGTCAATCAGCGGGTCTGCCAGCACCAGCCGTAGCGCATCGGCATAGCCAGACGCGTCGGTCGAGGCGATGATGTCAACCGGGTTGGCGACCGCCGCCTCGGCGGGCAGGCGCTCCCGGAGGGCGGCCTGGGTGTCCGGGCTCAATGCGGGAACCTCCAGCCCGTAGGAGTCGCAGGCGTCGGCGCAAAGGATGCCCAACCCGCCCGCATTGGTGATGATGCCAACTCGCTTGCCGCCCGGCAGCGGCTGGTTCGCCAGCAAGGAGGTCACCCCGAGCAGATCGTCGAGAGTGGCGCAGCGGATCACCCCGGCCTGGCGAAAGAGCGCATCGACCGCAACGTCCGACCCGGCGAGCGCGGCGGTGTGGGAGGCGGCGGCGCGCTTGCCGGTTTCGGACCGCCCTCCTTTGATCACCGCAATCGGCTTGCGCCGCCCGACGCGTCGGGCAATCCGAGCAAAGCGGCGTGGATTGCCAAACGATTCGAGGTAGAGCACGATCAGCCCGGTGGCGGGGTCGTCCTCCCACCATTCGAGCAGGTCATTCGACGAAACGTCCGCCTTGTTGCCCATCGAGACAAAATGTGACAGCCCGATACCAAGCCGGCTGGCCTCCTCGAGGACGGCAATCCCGAGCGCCCCGGACTGCGACGCGACGGCGACCGGGCCGCGCGGCGGTAGGGTCGGGGCGAAGGTGGCGTTGAGCACGCCGCGCTCATCCGAGACGAGGATTCCCAGGCAGTTTGGCCCGACCAGCCGCGCCCCGCGCAGCCGACACAACTCGAGGAGTTCGGCCTGGCGTGTTCGTCCTTCCTCGCCGACTTCGGCAAAACCCGCCGAGATAACCACCAGTGCCCGCACCCCGGCGTCAAGACACTCCCGGGCAACCGCCAGCACCGATCCCGCCGGCACCGCGATCACCGCCAGGTCGACCCGGTCGGGCAGGGCAGTCACCGAAGGATAGGCGTGCACCGAGGCGACCGACGTTGCGGCCGGATTGACCGGGAAGATCGGTCCATCAAAGCCACCGGAAAGCGCGTTCCGAAAGAGCGCCCCACCGACCGCGCCAGGGGTCCGCGACGCGCCGATCACCGCCACCGAGCGCGGCCGGAACAGCGGCTCGAGCGAGGCGGCCGCGGCGACGTGGATGCGCTCGTCGGCACGCTGGAGGTAGTCGGCATCCGGCCTGAGATCGACCTGGACCTCGACCTCGCCGCCCTCGTACCGGCGGGCGATGTGAAAGCCGAGCGACTGAAGCATCCCGAGCATGCCGGCGTTCGATGCCATCACCAGCGCAAGGAAACTGCGATACCCTTCACGACGGGCATCGCGCGCCAGAAGTTCGAACAGCGAGGTTCCGATACCCCGGCCATGCTCCCGGTCGTCGACGACGATCGACATCTCAGCGCGCTGCGGTTGGCGCAGCGGCACGTACGAGGCAAGCGCGATGATCCGCCCCTCGATCTCGGCGACGAGGGCGTGACCATAGGTTGCCGCGTCGATCAGCCGGTCGTTGACGTGTGCCCCGCCGACGTGAAAGCGAAGGGTTCGGCTCTCCGGCGAGATCCGCAGCAGCAGGTCGCGAACCTGATCGCGGTCCGCCGGGGCATACGGCCGGACCCTCATCTGGTCGCCGTCGCGAAGGATGACGAAATCTTCCATACGGGCACTCTCCGACGGCAGTACGCGGTTGCCCGGCGATGGTACGCGAACCGCGGACAAAGGGGCCGTATCGTAGGCAAGTTGCTGTGAGAAAGGCTCGGTAAGCCGGCCGGCCCGCCGCGACGATGGCGACGACGGCCGCGACCGATCCGTTTCTGACGATTGTGGCCGGTCTCAGCCGGTGGCGTTCACCCCGGCAATCGGGATCAGCGGCCCGCGAGCAAGCGTCGGACCGGTGTAAATTGCGATGATCGCGTCCTCGCCACCGGCAAGGGCCGGCTGTTTGGCCTCGGCGAGCGGAAGGTTGGCGGAGGTCGATCCTCCGGCGATGGCGATCTTGCCGCCGTGGTCGGTAATGCCGAAGGCGACGTCGTTCCCGCTGCCGCCGTGATAGGTGCTGAACCTGGTCCTGCCGTCGAGACCGATCTGGGTGACGACGATGTCGTGAAGGTCGGTTCCGACGCCGCCGGGCGCGGCCTGAACCGGGTTGAGGGTCGGGTAGTTGGTCGATTCGGTGTAGCCGACAACCGAGACGCCGACCGAAGAGATCGCGACACCGCGGAAGCGTTCGCGGGCGTTGCCACCAAAATAGGTGCTCCAGAGCAGCGACCTGCCATCGGGCGCGAGCAGCGAGATGAACCCATCGAAAATCCCGCCGCCGTACACCGACTGGACCGCGTTCTTGATCGGGAAGTTGATTGAGGCGGTCCAACCGGCGACTGCGATCCGGCCGGCGCTGTCGACGGCAATCGCCCGAGCGAGGTCGTACTGTCCGCCGCCGAGGAAGGTGCTCCAGACGATCTCATTGCCCGCAGGGGCGATCTTCGTGACAAAGCCGTCCTGAAAGCCGCCGATATTCCCCTGCAGAGCGTTCTTCACCGGGAAGTTGGACGAGAGCGTCTGACCGGTGACGTAGAGCGCTCCGCTCGAATCAAGCGCCGCCCCGGCGCTCAGTTCGCCATCGTTGCCGCCCAGAAAGCTGCACCAGGCGAGCGCCCCGACCGGGGTGTAGCCGGCGACGAAGGAATCACCCTTGCCGCCGATGGTTGGTTGGAAGGCGTTGAGCGTCCGCAAGTTCGGCGATTCGGTATGGCCGTGGATCAAGGCCGAACCGTCCGCCCGGGCGACGATGCCGTTGACCTGCTCGGTGCCGGAGCCGCCGACATAGGTGCTCCAGACCACTGCCCCGGTATCGGCGCGCAGTCGCGCGACGAAGCCGTCCTGGTTGCCGCCGTAGGTCGTCTGGGCGGCGTTGACGAGGTTGAAGTTGTCCGAACTGGTGCTGCCGGTGACCAGCACGCCACCCGTCGGGTCGTAGGCGACCGCGTAGGCGATGTCGTCGCCGTTGCCACCGAGAAACTGGGTCCACAGCCGAGCGCCGTCGGGCGCAAGCTTGACGATGAAGACATCCTTGCCGACGACGGTCCGGCCGCCGGGCGGAAAATCGCCCGAATCGGTCTGGCCGACGAGATAGAACGACCCGCTTGGGTCGACCGCGCTGTTGAATGCTCGATCGTCTTTGGTCCCGCCGATGAAACTGCTGTAGCTGAGCGTGGTCGGAGCGGCCTGGGCGGTGACGGCTGCCGGACCGGCCGGGGCGGGACGAGCAGCGATCGAGCAGGCGGCAATCGGCCCGAGGCTGACGACGACCAGCATGAGGCGGGCCAGAGAAGGCCACATACGGGTTCCTCCGTGGGGGCGCGTAGACAGGCGCTCCGGAAATTGTCAGGCGTCGACGAGGGTTTCGTCCATCCTTTCCTTGGCGCTACCATCGGCGCGTCGCCTCGTCAGTGGGCGAGCCACCGCCGATCGACTTTGCGAAGAGCGGCCGCCGGAAGGACGAACCGCCTGCCCTCGGCCCTTGCCGGGTGTCGTATCGAGGCAAGATAGCAACGAACGGAGGAGCGGATGAGCGCAATCGGGTTGGCCTTCTTCGGCGTTTGCTTTCCAAGCCCGGCGGCGCTGCTGGCTCTCGCCCGCGAGTTGGACGGCAAGGCGGCCGGGCTGTTCCTGACCGAATACCAGATGGACGTGGTCTCGTTGCTGGCAGCGTTGGCGCACCAGACGCGCCTCTCGCCGATCGGGACGGCGGTGGCCAATATCGCCTTTCGCCATCCCTACAGCCTCGCGATGGCGGCGGCGGCGGTCGAGTCGCTGTCCGCGGGACGGCTGGTGTTGGGACTGGGGGTCGGCCATCCGGACGAGAACGTCGACTGGCTGCGCCTACCGATGGACCGGCCAGCGAGCGCGATGCGCGATTACCTGCGGACGGTGCGGGCGGTGCTCGAGTCCGGTGGCGCACCGATCGCGGTCCAGACCGAGCGCTTCACGGTGGAAGGCGGACAGATCCTCTGGGCGCCGACGCGTCGTGCGCCGATCTGGTCGGCGGCGCTTGGCGACCGAATGGCACAGATTGCTGCCGAGGATTCTGATGGGATCATCCTCTCACTGGCGACGACGGAGCAGGCGAGACGACGGCGGGCGCTGTTGGACGAGACGGCGGCGCGGCTGGGCGGCGGCCGTCGGACGTTGGCGACGATCCAGTTCTGCTGCCTACGACCGACCCGCCGGGAAGCGCGCGAGGTCCTCCGCGCCGCCACCACCGGCTACCTCAAACGCCCCTACTATCGTGCCGCACTTGCCGCGCAGGGGATCCGCGTCGGTTCACAGTTCGACGACGAGGCGATCGATGCATTGATGCTGGCCGGCCCGCCAAGCTACGTCGCGGAGCGACTGGCGGCGTTTGCCGAGGCCGGGGTGGACCTGCCAATCCTCGCGCCACCGCTGCGCGGCGAGCCGGACCTCGCGGCGGCCTATCACGCCATCGCCGAGTTGCGCTGAACGACGCGTACAATGAACCCGGCGGGAGGCGGCATGACGAAGAGCTTGCAGGGGAAGGTCGCCCTGGTCACCGGCGCAAGCAGCGGACTGGGCAAGGCGATGGCGATCGCCTTTGCCGAGCAGGGGGCGGACGTGGCAGTGGCGGCGCGACGGGTGGAGAAACTGGAGGAGACCGCCCGGCGTTGCCGAGAGGCGGGGGTACGGGCGATCGCGATCCCGTGCGACGTGACGAACGAAGACGAGGTCACGGCGATGGTCGAGCGGACGGTCGCCGAACTTGGCAGGCTCGACATCGTCGTCAACAACGCCGGGATCGGGCCGTACGAGGCCGGAATGCGCGACGATCCCTATCGGCCGCTTGCCAGCCTCGCCGATACCAAACGGGTCGAATGGGACGGCATCATCGGGACGAACCTGACCGGCCCGTTTCTGGTGATGCGGGCGGCGCTGCCGAGAATGCAGGAGGGCGGGTCGGTCATCAACATCACCTCGATGAGCGCCCGCATCGCCGGGTCGGGCGGCGGCGGCGCCTATATCGCGAGCAAGTGGGCGCTGGACGCGCTGACCCGGATCGTCGCCGAAGAGCAGCGCGAGCGCGGCATCCGGGTCAATGGCCTCTGCCCGGGAGCGGTCGTCGAAACCGACTTCTTCGCCAACATTCGCGACCGCCAGTTCATGCCTGCGGCAGCCGACGACCAGGTGATCGTGCCGGCGGCGCTCTTTCTTGCCAGCGACGATTCACGCGACGTAACCGGCCAGTGCTACTACGGCCAGTGGTTCAACGACTATCTGGCCGAAACCGGTGCGCCGCCGCGCGAGGGGATCTGAAATGGGCAGGTTGGACGACAAGACGATCGTGATTACCGGGGCAAGCCGGGGTCTGGGCGAGGTGATGGCGCTCGGCTTCGCCGCCGAAGGAGCGACTCTCACCCTCGCGGCACGGTCGGCCGACGACCTCGAACGAGTGGCAGCCGCCTGCCGCGAGACCGGGGCGAAAGGGGTTGCGGCCATCGTGGTGGACGTCCGCCGTGAAGACGACTTGCAGCGGATGGTGGACGAGACGCTCCGCCGCTTTGGCCGCCTCGACGTGCTGGTCGTAAACGCGGCGGTCGGTCCGGCGGTGTCTGGCCGGCGTTTTACCGACGTGACCAGCTATGACCTCGCGACCTGGCAGACGATCCTCGAGACGAACTTCACCGGCGCGTTCCTGACGCTCAAGGCGGCGATGCCGGCGATGACCGAAGGTGGGTCGATCATCCTCGTCGGCTCGGGGAGGGGCCGGCGAGCGAGCGCCGGAAACGCCGCCCTTGCGACAAGCAAAGCCGGCGTGGACGTTCTGACGCATCTCGCCGCCGGCGAAGGGAAGAAGCGTGGCATCCGGGTGAACTGCCTGGCGCCGGGCGGAATGGTCGACACCAACCTGTTTGGCCCGAACAAGATGCCGGACTTTCTGAAGCGACTGGGCCACGTCGCGCCGGAGGTGATGGTCGCCCCGGCGGTTTTCCTCGCCTCCGACGACTCGGTCGGCGTCACTGGCGGCTTCTTCGAAGGCAGAGCCTGGGATCCCGCCGACCCGACCGCCTGCGCCGAGTTCCCCAACCCCGCCGCCGAGTTCAGCGAGCGCTGGGCCGCCCGCCCCTAATCCCCATTTCGCCGCCCTCTCATCCTTCAGAAGAGGGGGATTGGCCGGGCTCACGTTTTCCCTTTCCCCTCTCTCGGTTCGGCGGAGAGGGATCCCGGGATGAGATCCCCACCTCGCCACCGTACGGACCACAATTGGCGATCACTCCTTCAGCGCAGAGCGCACCAACTCTTCTCCGGATGCGGCGGCGAAGCGCTCCTCGGCCAGTCGCAGCGCCGCCGAATCGAGGTGACCGAGCAACTGGTCGAGCGCGCGATCGCGTGCGATCCGGAAGGGGAGCCACGATTGGAGCGGGACGAGCGTCATCAGCCGCTCGCCGATGGCGGTCAACTCGGTGGCGCGGGGAAGATCGCCCGAATGCAGCGCGACGATCGCCAGGCCGAAGGTGCAGGGTGCGGCGGTGATATGGCTACCCGTCTCGGCGGCGGCGTGCAAGCTCTCGCGCAGCGCTTCGCGGGCATCTGGAAGTTGTCCGGCCTCCAACTGAGCGACCCCCAGGCTGGCAAACGCCCAGGCCAACGCCCAGCGATCACCGGTCGGGTGCAACAGCGCGATCGTCTCCTCGATGATGGAGCGCGCCTCGTCGGGCTTGCCCTCCTCGATCAGGACGTAGCAGAGCGAGTTCTTCGCCATCCCTTCGCCCCAGCCGTCGCCGAGACCGCGAAAGAGGGCGATCGCGCGGTCGAGCGCCTGGTGTGCCAGTGCAACGCTGGCAGCGGTAGGGTCGTCGAGATACTCGATCGCCGAGAAGGTCAGGGCGAACGCTTCGCCCCAGGGTATGTTGGCAGCACGAAAGCGCTCGATCGCCTCGTCGAAGATCTCCCGGAGCGACGGGTCGGGGTGATCGAGCCGCGAGATCCCCAGCAAGGTGAGCGCCCAGGGGAGTTGGTCGGGAGCACTGCCGCGCGCCTCGGCGACGGCCTGCTCGAGGTGCCGGGTGGCGGCCGGCGGGTCGGCGTTGGTGTAGGCGGTAAACCCGGCGACGAAGGCGCTCAAGGCGTTTGCCCGGTCGGAGAGCGGATCGCCGCCATGAGCAAGCAAGACCGTGTTCCAGCGGCGTAGGTCGGCGAACCGAGAGCGGAAGTACCAGAACCAACTGAGCGCTCCGGCAAGCCGGCAGGCGATTTCGAGGTCACCAGTTGGCCCAACGCACCATTCGAGCGCCGCCAGCAGATTGTCTTGTTCGATGTCGCAGCGCTCGAGCGCAACGAGGCGGTTCGCCCGCGGTGGAAAGGCGCTCTCGGCCAGTGCCAGGAAATGCTCGGCATGACGCCGCTGGACCGCGTCAGCCTCACCGCTGGCGGTAAGGTGCTCGGCGGCAAACTCGCGGATCGTCTCGAGCATCCCAAAGCGCCCCTCACGGTGATGGACGGGCCGCACCACCAGACTGCCGTCGATCAACGGCTCGATCGCCTCAAGCGGGTCTTCGCCGCACACCTCCTGCTGCTGCTCGAGGGTCCAGCCACCTCGGAAGACCGAAAGCTGGCGAAACAACCGCTTGGCATCCTCGTCGAGCAGTCCGTAACTCCAGGCGATCGTGTCGCGCATCGTGCGCTGGCGCTCGGGCAGATCGCGCGGGCCGCGCTCGAGAAGGTCGAGCGGGTGGTCGAGCCGCTCAAGCAACGCCTCGGGGCTGAGGAGCCGGGTCCGGGCGGCAGCAAGTTCGATGGCAAGCGGCAGGCCGTCGAGGCGAGCAGTGAGGGCTTCGACGGCGACGAGCGTGTTACCTGCCGATTCGAGGTCCGGCCGCACGTCTCGCGCCCGCTCGACCAACAGTTCAGCGGCCGGCGAAGGGCGGCCGTTGACCGGCCGAACCGGCAACTGTGGGACCGCGAGTTCGTGTTCGCCGCGCACCCGCAGCGGTGCTCGGCTCGTCGCCAGGACGCGCAGCGCCGGAAAGACCAGCAGCAGGTCGGCGACGAAGGGCGCGGCGTCGATCACATGCTCGAAATTGTCGAGCACCAGCAGCATCGATCGATCGCGCAGAAACCGCCGCAGCGCGGTCTCGGCCGCTTCGCCGGCCTGTTCGGGGATGCCGATGGCCCGGACGATCGCGTCCACGACCAGTTCCGGGCCTGAAACGCTCGCCAGCGGGACAAACCAGATACCATCGGGAAACGAGCCGGTCAGCGCCCGGGCGGCTTCGAGAGCGAGACGGGTCTTGCCAGCGCCACCAGGGCCGGTCAGCGTCACCAACCCTACATCCGGACGACGCAGCAACTCCTTCACCCGCTCGAGTTCGCGCTCGCGCCCGATCAGCCGGCTGCGTGGAGCCGGCAGAATATGGTTGGGGAACGCCTCGACCGCTGTTGGTTCAGCCTGATCGAACCGCTCGGCCAGCAGCACCGCAAGGTCGTTGGCCACCAACTCTCCCAACTCCTCAGCACTACGGAACTTCTGGTAGCTCGCCGTGTCCCCTTCACGGATCTGGGCGATCAACGTCTCCAACCGGGGCTGGCGTTCCGATGGCTCCTTCAGGATAAATCAGCCGGGGCTTGCCCACGCTCAACCGGTACTCGTCCTCCAACCCGCTGATCTCTTCCTCTGGCGCAACCCAGCCGTAGCTCTGCCAGTAGATCCCCACGAAGATGTCGCTCTGGGCAAGATAGGCTCGGTATAACTCACGCGGAGTGGTGATGGGTGGACGGGCGCCTTAATCTCGAACAGCACCGGGGCAAGATGGAGCCGCCTCGATGGCCGCTTTGACCGCCAGTCGCTCGGGGGCAAGTTCGCCGAGGGTCGAGGAGACGAACACCCGCAGCCGTTGGTCCGGCGTGCGGATGCTGGGACGGCTGGACGGATTGGTCATTCGGCCTGCCGGGCGGCGGCGAGGGCGAGGGCGAACAGGTCGTCCGGGGCGAGCGTCGAGATCGACGCTTCGGCCTGCCCCAACTCGGCGTCGGAAAGTGGAACGAGTTCTAGCTCGCGTCGGGAAATGACCAGCCCGATCGGCCAGAGCGCCGGCTCAAGTTGGGAGATCAGCCGGTTGGCGATCGCGACAAAGCGAACGGCCCGATCGCGATTTCCCTCGAGCGCGGCGCCGTGCGCCAATCCGGCGACAGCCATCAAAGCGGGGTCGCTCTGGCCGCTCTGGCGCGCCTCATCCAGCCCCTCGACGAGCAGAGACGAGGCTGGCGCCCCGCCGCGATGGAGCGCGGCGATCCCGGCGCCGGCGAGCGGCCAGCAAGGCGCGTGACGGTCTCCGCCGCTGCGTAACAGGCCGACGGCCGCATCGTTGACTTCGAGCGACAGCGTGAAATCAGCCTGCCAATTGGCCCAGATGCCGAGGAGGTTGAGCAGAAAGCCTTCGAGCCAGACGTCGCCGGCGATCCGTCCAGCGGCGATGCCGGCCTCGATGGTCTGGCGTGCTGGTTCTGGCATCCCACCGCTCATCAACGCCATTCCGAGATAGCCATTGGTGAGACCTTCGGCCCAACGGTCGCCAAGCCGGCGAAAGCGCTCGGCAGCTTCCATCAACCGTGCACCGGATGCGGGGTCGGCAAGATAGAGCGAGGCGACGCCATGGAACATCAAGCTCAGAGCGGCTTCGCGCTCAAGGCCGAGCCGATGGGCGATCGGTTCGGCTTCGGCCAGCGGACCCACCGCTTCGAGCGGGCGGGTGCGGGCGTAGGCGGTGATTCCCAATCCGAGCGACAGCCAGAGCCGCGCTTCGTCGGAGACGCCGTCCTGACGGGCGAGTGCATCGAGCGCAGCGCACCTGTCGTGGCCTTCGGTGGCGCGCCCGGTGAAATACCATTGGATCGATAGCCTCCCAGCCAGTTGGCAGGCGCGTTCGAGCGCCTCGCCACGCGCCTGTTCTCCCCAGGCGAGGACCGCCCGGAGGTTGTCGATATCGCGGTCGATCCGGGTCAGCCAGGCGAGCCGGTCCATCGACGCGTACTCGGGCCAGGCCTCGCGCAGCAGGTTGATAAAGTAGTCCGCTCGCCGGGCCTGAAGCGTCTCGATCTCGCCTTCGGCATCAAGTTGCTCGATGGCAAATTCCCGAATCGTTTCGAGCATGGTGTAGCGCGGCCCGCCGCCATCGGCGCCCTGGCGGACGATCAGGCTGCTGTCGAGCAGGGTTTCGATCTCGTCGAGCACATCCAACGAGCCATCGGCCGCGCTGCAGACTACCTCGGCGGCGCGAAGCGACCAGCCGCCGCGAAAGACCCCGAGCATCCGAAAGAGCCGGCGCGCCGCCGGGCTGAGCAACCCGTAGCTCCAACCAATCGTGCCGCGCAAGGTTCGCTGGCGCTCAGGCAGGTCGCGTGCGCCACGGGTCAGCAGATCGAGCGGGTCCTCGAGGCGTTCGAGCAGCGCCGGGAGCGACAATAGACGCATCCGGGCGGCGGCTAGCTCGATGGCAAGCGGCAGGCCGTCAAGACGGGCGACGATCCGCCGGACGCGCTCGGAGTCCTCGCCAGCCGGGTCGAACCCCGCCTGGATCTCGCGAACCCGCTCGACGAATAGCGCTTCGGCGGGAGCACGCTCGCCGGCCGAGGTGGTAAGCGCCAGCGGCGGCACCGCCAGATCGCGTTCGCCGCGCACGTTGAGTGAGACCCGGCTGGTCACCAGGATGGTCAAGCGAGGGCACGCAGCGAGTAAGGCAACCAACTGCGGTGCTGCATCGACGACCTGTTCGAAGTTGTCGAGTACCAGCAACAGATGTCTGTTTCCAATCGCGCTCTTGAGCACCTCGTCGACCGGCGAGGTGGGATGATCGGCAAGGCTGAGCGCCCGGGCGATCGTCGGTAGGACCAACCCGGCCTCGCGGGTCGGTGCAAGCGGGACGAACACCACGCCGTCCTCGAACGCTTCGACGAGCGAAGCCGTGGCATGAAGAGCAAGACGGGTCTTACCGGCGCCGCCAGGGCCGGTCAACGTCACCAACCCAACGTCCGGGCGAAGCAGCAACTCCTTCAGCCGTTCGAGTTCGCGCTCGCGCCCGATCAGAGGACCGCGGACGGCGGGCAGTGGCCGTTGCTCGGGCATCGCATCAGCGGGGACGACACGCCCGGCCTGATCGAACCGCTCGGCCAACAGCACCGCAAGGTCGTTGGCCACCAACTCTCCCAACTCCTCAGCACTACGGAATTTCTGGTAGCTCGCCGTGTCCCCTTCACGGATCTGGGCGATCAGCGTCTCCAACCGGGGCTGGCGTTCCGATGGCTCCTTCAGGTAGATCAACCGGGGCTTGCCCACGCTCAGACGGTATTCGTCCTCCAACCCACTGATCTCTTCCTCCGGCGCAACCCAGCCGTAGCTCTGCCAGTAGATCCCCACGAAGATGTCGCTCTGGGCAAGATAGGCTCGGTATAGCTCACGCGGGGGATGGGGACGGGCGCCCAGTTCGAACAGCACCGGGGCAAGATGGAGCCGTTCGATGGCCGCTTTGACCGCCAGGCGCTCGGGGGCAAGTTCGCCGAGGGTCGAGGAGACGAACACCCGCAGCCGTTGGTCCGGCGTGCGGATGCTGGGTCGGGTTGACGTGGCGGGGTCGGTCATGGCACGGCTCCGAGTTCACTCTACCGGAAATACTGGAACGAGTCGAACCGAGCAGCCGGTCAACCCAACCCTTCGGACTGTCTGGATGAAGACCCGATGCGCGGTCGGTTCGCGCTATTCGGCGTTGATGGTGAACGTCCCGGAGAAGCAGCTTTCCGTGCCACCGACGACGCAGAAGGCGGCTGCCCATTCGCCCGCCGGAAAGCCGGCCAACTCCTCGACGGGTAGGACGCTGAAGGTCCAATCGCCATAGTCATCGGCGGTGATGATGAAAGGGTCGGTGGTGCCTTGCTGATACCAGTTGACCGTCTGTCCATCGGGCGCGACGAATGCAACCACCAGCTGGGTTCCGGGTTCGAAGCCGCTACCGCTAAAGGTGAACGTTTCGTGCTGGCTCCCGGCGGCCGGGGAGACGCTCACCCCTTCCGCATGAACGGCAGAGACGGCGGGAGCGAGCGCGAAAAGGGCGACGAGGACAAGTGCCGAGATGAAACGACGCACGAAGTACCCCCCACTTCTTACAGGCCATTGACTTGCGCCTGGCCCGTAGAGCATACGGCTTTTTCCGGCCGGGCTGGAATCAACGGAAGTTCCGAAACCGATGGGCATTCGGCTGGGCGTGCGCCAAGCTATCCAGCCGGCGCGTCCTCCACGACGATCTCGATGCGCTGTTCTGCTTGCCTTTGTTCTCGGACTTGACGATGCGGATCGCGCCGACCTCGCCGCTGTTGGCGACGGCGCTCGGTTCGCCTCGCGCCCAGAAGACGAACCCCTAGATTGGGAGCCGCCGGGCGAGCGCGAGCAGTGCGTCACCCTCGGCAATCTGGCACTTCCGACCGGCCGCATCGGGACCGTCGAGGGCCAGGGCGCCAACCAACTCAGGGCCGCTGCTTTCCAGGTCGCGCCGAACGCGGTCGAGCGCCTCATCCTCGGTCGCGTAGTTCCCGATCATGTTTCCGGTCTCGGTGTCCCAAAGCTCGTATGGCAACGACATCGCGGACCTTTCAAAGCCCCGGTACGCGGGCGACGACTTCCATTGCCTTCAGGATAACGGCCCTGTCGCCCCAAAGGGTCCAATGTCCATTCTGGCCGGTCTCCTCATACTGTACACCGGGACTATCGCCGAGGGTCACCCTGGCAATTAGCAATCCGAGCTTTCCTCGCCGCCGGACAGCGACGGCAACCGCCGATTCGATGGTGTCATAGACGGAGAGACCTTCGGCAAGGCGACGTTCGTGCTCGGTCCAGTCGTGGGGAAGTGGCTTGCCCTGGCGGGCGTACTTCTCCGCGAGGCTCTCGGTATCTGCGCTCGTAGGCGGATCAGACTTGACGATCCGGTAAAACGGGACCGAGGCTATCGGGCTACTCAGAATCAGAAGCCGCCGCGGTCCGTCCTAGATCGTGGGACGGGGGAGCTTCCTCCACGACGATCTCGATGCGCTTGTTCTGCTTGCCTTTGTTCTCGGACTTGACGATGCGGATCGCGCCGACCTCGCGGCTGTTGGCGACGTGGGTGCCGCCATCTGCCTGGAGGTCGAGGCCGTGGATGTCGACGATGCGGATCGTCTCGATCCCGACCGGTAGCAGGTTCACCTTCGTCCGGATCAGGTCGGGGATCTGGAACGCTTCTTCGCGCGGCAGGAACTTCACCTCGACCGGGCGGCTGGCGGCGATCTCTTCATTGACGCGCCCTTCGATCCAACGCAGGCGCTCGGGGCCGAAATCTTCGAGCGAGAAGTCCATCCGGGCGCGATCCTCATACATCTGCCCGCCGGTCACCTGTGCGCCGAGGTCGCGCCAGATCACCCCACACAGCAAGTGGAGCGCGGTATGGGTGCGCATCATCCGATACCGAAAGTCCCAGTCGATCGCACCGTGGATGGCGGCCCCAACCGGCGGCGCGTCGCCCTCGAACAGGTGGACGAGATCGTCGCCCTCGCGACGAAAGCCGGTCACCGTCCAGGCCCGGCCACCACTCTGGAGCGTCCCGCGATCTGGCTGCTGACCGCCGCCACCCGGATAGAAGGCGGTGCGGTCGAGGATCGCTCCACCGTCGGCGGTGGCGACAACGGTGGCGTCGAACTCCCGCAGGTAGGCATCGCGCTGATAAAGCAGGTCGGTCATCGTGAGATCAGCGTAGCACGCTTCAGGGCGCGGCGAGAAATCGCTTGCCGGCGATCGGCATCAGCGTGGCGGGCGGCGGCGCAAAACGCGGCGCAGGCAAGGGCGCGAAGATCGCGTACTCGGAGAAGCCATCGAGCAGGACGACGATCGATCCATCGGCCGCGATCGTGCCGCCCACCTCGGTCCAGCCACCGGCAGTTCGGCGGAAGACCCGTGCCCCGGGCGCAGATCCCGGCAAGACCACTTCGATAGGACGGGCAAAGCGAGCCCCATCCGGACGAAAGTCATGAACGAGGCCGTCGAGCGCCGCCCAACCAGCGGGGGCGTCGTCGAGCGGGGAGGCGCGGAGTTCGAAACTGGTTGGTGCGCCGACCGCGCCTGGCGGGACGGTGATCCGGCCGCCGTTGGCGAGGGCGATCGTTCCGCCCGCCGGGCCTATTGGGGCAGCGGCAGCAAAGGGAACGACGAATGGAGAACCCTCGACCGGCCGGCCATCGAGCGCCGTCACGCTGGGCGGCAGGCCCAAGGTCAGCGTAAGGATGCCCGCCGGCAGGACCACCGCCGGAGTGATCACCAGTCGGGTTCCGGCCGAATCCCAGCTTCGGGGGAAGTCGCCGACCGCGCCGGCGAAGACAAGCCCCGACGCGGCGGTGACGGTGAGCGCCCCGTGGCTGGCGACCGAGGCCTCGTTCATCGAGGTGCTGAAGATTAGCTCGGCCTCCCAGCCGGCGGTGGGGACAACACTGTCCGGGTTTGGCGAAACGCCAAGCAGGGTGACCGGGAAACTCCGCGGTTTAGCAGCCTGTTGGAGGTCGGCGGTCCAGGTCGCGCCGTTGAGTGCGATCGGCCCTTGGTGGGGAAAGAAGGCCTCGGCGACCGTCGCGCCCGCCTCGGTCACTCCGCCGATCACCGTCAGTCCTTCCGACGGTTGAACGACCGCCCGGCCGCCCGTCTCCTCGAAGTCGACCGTGGCGGCGGTGCCCCAGAAGATGAGCGACCCCTGGACGGCGTCGTAGCGATCACGGATGGCGTAGATCGCCCGTGGCTCGCGGTCCTTGAACGCCTTGTCGGAGACGCGGGTAAGCGGTTTCCAGGTCTTTTGCAGCCGCAAACCACTCCAATCCCAGGCTCCCTTGACGGTGCCGGAGAACTCGACGGTGATCGTCTGGGGAAAGACGGCGCTATAGACCTGGGCGATCGTCTCGGAGCCATCGACCAGATAGCGGGCGCTGGGGAAGACGGTGGTCAGGACGGTCTCGTAATACCACTTCACTTCGTCGGCGATCGGCACGGCGATCCCCTTGAGGAAGGAGTCGCCATCGGTGCGGGCGATCAACGCGGCGATCTCTTTGTAGGTGAAGGTTCCTACGCAGGCGGTGTTGGGCGAGCCGTTCGCCGGCCAGTTTCCCCAGATCCGGTACTGGCGGTCGCCGGGGTGATAGCGCACCCGCCAGGCATCGGCGACGAAGCAGTTGAACCAGTCCACCCCCTTGTCGTAGCGCTTGTCGTAGGAGGAGAGGAAGACCATCTTGAACAGGACGTCGGCGGTGGTTGCGAGCTTATCGCGCTGGTAGTTCGGCCGCGGACGGTACTCTTCGAAATCGCTGCCCTGCACGTAGGTGCGGAAGGTGGCGACGCCGAGGTAGTCACGGAACGATTGATCGAGCCCGCTATAGAACGTCTCGCCGGTCAGAAAGCGGTACTGCGCCTTGAAATCGAGAAACTTCTTGACATACCCCAGCACCTTACCAAAGGCCTTGCTGCCCGCCGAGACATACTCGAAACGCTTCTTGAGCGATTCGAGGAATTTGGGGACCGGTTTCTTCGCTTTCGTCAGGCTGGTAATCCGCCCGTCTACCGCCTTGATCAGGTCGTCGCTGCACGGCCCAATCGGTCCGTTCAACTTCTCGAACAGGTCGAGATCGAGCTTCGTCGATTCGCCGCTCTCGAGGAACTTGTAGTAATCGAGAAGGTTCTGGCCAAGCCCCTGCACGCATTCTTGTTTCAGGTTGCCGAGGATCGTCTCGGAAACGGCCTTGATCACGTCGGCTTCGGTGGTCGGGCTGGGCAGAAAGCGGAAGAACGAATTGGTCTTGACGACGACCTTCGCGCCGTTGCGCAGGGTGATCTCGGCAGGCGTCCGCCGGACGTAATAGACGAAGCGCGGCAAGATCCGGTCGCCGACATCCAGCAGCGTCGTGCATTCGGTGTACTTGGTCTTACGGTTGAAGTAGACCGGGCAGATCGCCGAGACCGCCCCACCCGAGATGGTGGCGATGTAATCGTTCCAGACGAAGACCGATTGGAGGCTGAGTGGGCCAGGCTCCGGGCCGAGCCATTCGGCCTCCCCGCCGAGGTTGCCGATCTCGACGGCGCTTTCGAGAAACGCCGTCTGGCTCTCGCGCCAGGCCCCCGCCGAATCGAGCCAGGTGATCAACCGGCCCGGCTCCAGCGCAAACCCGCCGACGTTGTCGGCCACTTTCTTCGGGGTGAGGCTCTCGGCGAGGTGGAAGCGATAGAGCGACCCGCCGGCCAGCCAGACGAGTTGGTGCTCCTGAAGCACCGCCGGTCCGTCCACCCCACCGGCGATCTCGAAGCGGGCGCCGCTCTCCCACTCGTAGACGACCAGGACGTTGTCGCCGGCGGCGCTGCGCTCAACCACGGCAACATAGGGCGGACTGACGCCGGCGAGAGTGAGAAAGGGCCGGCCATTGGCTGCGGGCGAAACCTGACCGGGGATCAGCGACGTGATCAACGTACCGTCCCTGGTGTAGACGAGGATAGCGTCGTTCTGGATCGGGATGACGGCGACGGTGTCCTCACCCAGGACGTAGCGGCTCCAGAAGACATGGACGGTCTGAGTGGTGCGGCCGCCGCCATCGGGCGGGTCGAGGGTGAGCACCTGCTGTGACTCCGGTTGTTCGCTGGCCGTCCCGACGCGGCTGCCGAGATCGTGCAGGTAGAGCAGGGCATCCATCGCCGTGCCAACCGGGAAGCTGACCCGGTAGAGCGCATAGCCGTAATTCGCATCGACCGAAGGGCGGTTGGTCATTTCGCCGTCGCGGGCGGTGTCGACCCGGCTCGCGGTGCGCTTGAGGATGTCGTAGACGTACAGGTCGTAGCCGCCGAGGCGGTTTCGCGCCTGGTAATAGAGCCACTGACCGGCGATCCCGGCGAGCCGGAGGCCGTCGCCGATGGCGGCGGTGACACGCTGGCGGGTGGACGCATCGTAGAGATGGATCGTTGTCGGCCCGGCGACTCCGCCGGTCTGGTAGGCGACCCACGGGCCATAAACCGCCGGGCCGGCCGACCCGATGCGGCTCCAGGAGGGGTCATAGGCTGACCCGTTCGAACCGGCTGCGCCGATGTTCAAGAACGTACCGTAACTGCCGCCATCGACGCGGGCGACGTAGAGTTGGGTCGTGCCGTTGTGGGCCGAGTCGAAAGCGAGATAGCGCCCGTCCGGTGAAAAGGCGAGTTTGCAGCGGCTGGCGGCTGGCGGACTGGTGCTGAAGATCAGACCGCACGAGGCGACCGGAGTTGCGGCCTGCGGGTTGGCACGCGGCGCGGTGACGATGGTGGCATTGACGGCGCCATTCTGGCTGGAGAATGGCTGGACGTAGGCGATCGTCGTGCCATCGGGCGAGAGCGTCGCGCCCAGTCCCGAGGCGACGACCGTCGCGTTCTTCAGGTCGTCGATCGCCGGACCCGCGGCGGGGATGCTGTAAATCGTCCAGCCGCTGTCTATCGTGCCGGTCGCTTCGCGAGCGTGAAAGACGATCTCACCACTCGGCGACCAGACCGGGTCGAGCAGTGAGCGGGTGGTCGAGGCGATCTCGGCCTTGAGCGTGCCATCCAGTCCGATCCGCCGCAGCCGGCCGCGGCCGCCGCTCAACGTGGCATAGACCACTTCGTCGCCGGTGGGAGACCAGCCATGCCCAAGCGGGTCGTGGGCAGGCAGCACCTGGCGCTGGTTGCGGCCATCGTGGTCCATGATCCAAAGTTCGCCGCTGGAGACGACGGTTGCGCCACCGGGTGGGGCAGCGGAGGGTAGCCGCAGATAGAGGATGCGGCCGTCGGGACCGGTTTCGGGGGAGATCTCGTCCTGACTGCCACGGCTGAAGTTGACCTGATTCGCACCGTCCGGCTCCATCCGGTAGATATGCGACCGGCCCGTGCCGCCACTGGTGAAGTAGATTCGCCCGCCGTCGTACGCTTCGCTCGGGATTATCGGAGCGCTGGCCGGCGGGATGGCCGGGGCGGGCGGGGGCAGCGGGGCGGCCCCGGCGGGAAGCCACGGGGCGACGAGCAACACCACTATCAGCAGAGCGGCCGTTCTAGCGGTCAAGACGCACCTCCGGCAACCAGATGCGCGGAGTCTGGTCAATGGCAAGACCCGGGATGGTGGAAACGACCACCGTTCGATCACCGTTCGCTCCGACGCCCCAGACCTGGCCGCCGGCAGTATCCAGCGCAAATGCGAGCCCGCTCCAGGCGGGCGAGACGGCAGTCCAGTTTGCGCCATCGAAGTGATAGAGTTGGCCGGCGGACGCCCAGCCGTTATCGGGGGCCAGCATTACGACATCGTAGATGTAGCCGAGCGGTGCTTCCTTTTGCCAGGCGTTGCCATCCCATCGCCAGAGGTACCACGTCGTCGAGGGAACTCCATCCTTTGTCAACTCGGGGCCATTAGCGCGAATCCAGCCGGGGCCGGAAAAGAAGGCCTCGGGTAAGAGCGAGCCAACGGTGGCAGGGACCTTGCGCCAGGCGTCGTCGCGATATTCCCAGAGGATCGACCAGATTGGGTCGATCGGCGTTGCCGGGATCGAAAGGGCGGACGCCCAGCCGCGATCGGGTGAGATGAAACCGGCATTGGTGAAGCGCGGCTTACCCGGTATCGCAACCGGACCCCAGGCGCCGTCGCGCAGTCGCAGCACCGTGCCGGTCCGGCCAAGGATCCAGCCGTCGCCGTTGGGAAAGACGTCGAGGGTGGTGATCGGATCGTCAATCGGGTAGGGACCGGTCAGCGGTCCGGAGAGCGGCGTCGGGACGACCGTCCAACGGCCGGCCTCACGGCGTAGCAACTGGCCTCGCTCGCCGATCGCCCAGGCGTCCTCGTCGGACAGGGCGACGATCTCGCGAAGCGCCACGCTCGTGGCGCGGTTGACGACGACCGGCTGCCACTGCCCTCCCCGCAACTCGAGGATTGTCCCTTCGCCAACCGCCCAACCAGCGCCGCCGGTGGAGACCGAGACGGCCAGCAGATCGCCGGTGGTTGGGCTGGCCGCCTTCGCCCAGGCCGAGCCGTCCCAGCGGGCGATCGCGCCCGCCGCGCCGACCGCCCAGGCGCTGGTCTCGCTGGGAGCGCTGACCGCGTTCAGCCGGCTAAAGGCAGTATCGGTGTAGGGCTGGGCGCCGGCGGGCGTCAGCCCGACGATGCGGGCTGGCGAGAAGTTGCCGACGATCCAGAGCGTCGATGTGCCGGTTGGGCTGGGAGCGGCGGCGATGCCGGCGGGGGTCGGGCAATCGTCCTGAACCGAGCGTGGCGAGCACCAGGTGGTCGATTGCCCTTGCCAGCTTCCCTGAAAGCGCAGCAGGTGACTGAGGGTCGTCTGGTCCGGCAGGCTGCCGATCGCCCAGCCATGGCTGAGGGACTGGATCGCAAAGCCGAGCGCCCCGGACACCGCCACGCTGGTCCAGCCGCCGACGGCAAAGCGCAGCATCCCGAACTCGCCGCCGGCCCAGCCGAACGTCGGCGAGGGGAACCCGAGCGCCTCGATTCGCCGGACGCTGGGACTGGCAACAACCGACCAGCGCCCGCCAGCAAGTTGGAGGAGGACGCCGTTGTCTCCGGCGGCCCAGCCGCTGTCTGGCCCGGTGAGCGCGACGGCGTGGAGATCGAGAAAGGTCGGGCTTTCGACCTGCCGCCAGGCTCCCGCCTCCAGCCGAACGATCGTGCCGCGTCGGCCGACCGCCCAACCAGTTCCATCGGCGGCGGTGGCAACCGCGCGAAGCGGCGGATCGGACGCATAGTCCTGCCAGCGCCCGCCCTGATAGCGAAGGATCTGGCCGGCGTCGCCGACCGCCCAGCCGGTGGCCGACGACGTCATCGCGACGTCGCGCAGGATGCCTTTGCGCGGCGGCGGGGTCTGGACCTTCCACTGACCGGATATCTCCCTTAGGAGGGTGCCGTCGAGGGTCATCGCGAAGACGGCATCTTCGCTGGGCATCGAGACTGCCCGGATGTAGCTCTCTTCCGGCAGCGAGACGAAGCCCCAGCGGCCGGCTGTCCGGCGCAGGAGAACCTCGTTGCCGCCCAGCAGTCCCTCGCCCGGCGAGGCAAACGAAAACTGGGTGGGGCCGCGGGCGCCGCAAATTCCACAGAGCGGCTCACGCGTCCAGTCGCCATCGCGGTAGCGATAGAGCAGGTAGTCACGGCCGGCGGCCCAGCCTTCGCCATTGGGCAGGAAGGCGATCGCGGTCAGGTCGAGGGTGGTACGCTGATCAACCGGAAGCTCGTGCTTGACCCAGCCTCCATTCAGCAGCCGATAGAAGACGCCGCCCCGGCCGACGGCCCAGGCCTCGCTCGCCGAGCGCGCCGCCACGGCATACAGCGGATCGCGCACCTTCGTCAGCAGCCGCCAGCGGCCATCGCGATACTCGGCGATCGGGTTGATCGGCTGGTTGGGGGGGTCGCTCGCGCGAGCGAAGGCCTGGCCGACCGCCCAGCCAAGCGACGCTGAGGCCATCCCGACCGAAAAGAAATCGAGCGTCTGGTCGAGCGGCTCGAGGCGCGATCGCCGCCAGACGCCACCCTGGTAGTGGAGAAAGAAGCTCTCGGCGTAAGGGGACTGGCTGACGCCCGGGGCGGTGGTGATCGTGCCGCTCGATCCGACCCGCCCGACGACCGCCCAGCCCTCCTCTGGCGACAGCATCGTGATCTGGCGGAGGTCCAGCCCATAGTACGGCTCGCCACCGAGATCGACGGCGGTGCGGACCCAACGGCCATCGAGATAGCGCATCAGGGTGGAGCGGCCACCGTTCGCCCAGCCTTCAACGGGCGAGACCATCGTAAAGGGTGGACTGGGCCAGTCGCAGGCCTGCTTGGTGAACGGATCGCAGCGCAGCGGGTCTTCGACCGCAGCGGCCGGCGCCGCCGGGATGAGCGCGAGAAGCATGCCAGCCAGAGCAGCCAGAATCGCCAGTCGCACGGTACGATCCTTCTGGACCGATGGTACCAGATATTCCGTCGAGCACGACTACCGAGGATGGTGATCGTGCTCACACGCCGAGCAAATTCGCCAGGCAAGCTTGCTTCTTGACCGCGCGTAGGGACCTACCTGGCGGGTTTGCGTAGCATGATCACTGTCTCAAAGTAGGCGTCCAACGACCGGGGTCGCGCATTCAAGTTGGTCTTGTCGAGTTCGATGTCGAGCAGTCGCTCGACGTCAAAGCCGGAGCGCCTTGCTTCGTCCGCCAGCATTTCCGCCGTCTCGGCGACATACAGCGGAGTCCGCGTTGAAAACTGGTAGAAGGTGCTCGTCTTACCGCTGACCACTGCGGCCATCGCTCCCGGGCGGAGTACTCGGAACATCTCCGAGAATGTGGTTCGCATATCCAGGAAGTAGCGAGCCGTCGGTGCGGCTTTGATGCCGCGCAAAGGATCAGACGACAGCCAGTCAACGAGCCGCCGTTCCTCGGGACTAAGATCGTCGAAGGGATGCTCGCCTGAGTCCATTGCGCCAATCGATTCATCGACCAGCAAATCAACATCTTCGTGGGTTCGCATGCCCAACGCAATCAGCGATGGTGCTCTTGCCTTTGCGTAGCTTTCTCGTCCGCTGGACGCTGGCAAGTACGGGGGGGAGGTAACTAAGACATCAAAGCGATTGTCTCTCTCGGGTAGGCAGCGGGTGTCAGCTTGAATCACCGCCGCATCCGCAAAACAGATCCCCAGCGTCTCTCGCATCCATTCCGCCGCTGCCGCCACCCTAACGTATCGGTGTAGTGACCTGGTGAAATGGACTGCTAGTGGAGTTGCCGCAAACGAAAGCGCGAATCGACCCACTCCGGTCCCCAGGAATCTCATACGAATCTTCCGAGAGATCGCATCGGACATCAGGACGCGAAGCAAATTCTGGGTTACAGGGTCGCGGCCACCAATCGCCGCACGTATTTCGGCAATATCGCGGCCCAATTCGCCGGCAACCTCCCCTGTCATATTTCGGTTCTTCAGGAGCCACGCCGGGAAGCGCATTTGCGCGGAACCACTCCCATCAGCATGAGCGCCAAACAGCGAGAGTTGAGAACGGGGTCCAACCTGAAGCGCGTTGCTGACTTCTGCGGCGACGCTCGCCAACCGCTCACTCCCCACCAACGGCGCTTCCAGCTTCGCACGCGCGATCATGACGGACAGGGGGTCAATATCGAAGCCGACGCTCTCAAACCCCAGAACCGATGCCTCAAGAAGCGTGGTCCCGCTTCCGGAAAAATTGTCCGCGACCAGGGGATGCGCCGAACCCGCTCCATCCGAGCAGATGTTGATCAACGCCCGGACCATCCTCGGAAAGAACTTCGCCTTGTAATAATGGACATCGTGCGACAAATGAGCGGTCGTCCCGTGCGCAACAAGGCAACGCTCAGCCTCCTTGAAAGCACTCTCTTCTCGTGCTCGGCCGGTGAGCGTGGCAAGCAACCGGCTCAGCGCCTCCTTCGTCTGGCCGGCATTCCGCGCCTGCCGGACGACAACCTGAGCCATCTCGATGATCGCGTAATAGGGCACGGCATCGACCAGCAGCTTCCCTTCGGCCGTCCGGTAGGTCAGAACAGCGCCAACACGCTGCTCCATCTCCGCGAGCAGGCAACGCACCTCGGGACACTCATCGACGATACAGTAGATCCTCTGGACAAACGTTAGTCGAGCAACGAGGGTCGGCAGAAGCCGCAGGTCTCCAATGGCCGCGAACCCCTGTTGACCCAACAGCCGAACCTGGGCGTCCACTCTCGCCAGCCCGGAGAATCCTCCGGCGTACCCCGCCAGACTGCTGGCGATGATGGGTACGTCGTCCACCCGAACACCGAGCAGCGCTTTCAGTTCCAACCGTGCGAGTTCGAGATCGCCCTCGATCGCAATATTCCGACGAAGCTTGAACACGAAGCGGGTGTTATTCCAAGCAGTCATTTCCGAACCCATCTCAGGTCGATGAGGGCACCGGTGAAGAGAACCAAGCCGGTGTATCTCGCCAGCCTGCGTTCTTCGCGGTTGAGCCGCTCACGGCAGTCGTCAACCCGGCGAGGGTCGCTCGATGACGTTCCCGGATAGCGCAACCGACGTCGCCGCGGACCGCGGTCGGCCGCACGGTTGGCGACAAGCACGACGAGAATCGTGGTGACAAATTTGACGTCGGCATGGTCGAAGTTGGCGAACTGAATTCCGCATGGCGGGCCGAGTATCGCCCCGGTGAGCATCAAGTTGGCGCCCTTGCCCTTCTTCGTCAACCCGACGCGAGTGCCTCGCGGTCCTCCACACTGTAGCAGCGGTACCCGGTGATTTGCCTGCGCTGAGACCTGGAGCGACGGCAACTTCCTACGACGTCCGACGTGGGGCGGTCGGGTTGCCTCCCGAGTTGATCGGTCGTTCAGATGCCCAGCACCCTCGCCAGGCCGGTAAGCGGGATCCCCACCCACTCGGGCCGGCTGTTCGCCTCATATTCGACCTCGTAGAGCGCCTTTTCCAGCAGCAGCGTTTCCAGCCAAGCGGTCAGGTCTTCGCTCGAAACAGGAAGAATCATCGCGCCGCCGAAGGTGTCCAGATATGCCCGAAGGAAGGACGCGCTCGCCCAACCGCGCCAATGCTCAGCCTGGGGGGAGCCGACCGTCGCCGCGGCGTAGTCGAACGAGCGCAGCATCCCGGCGACATCGCGAAGGGGAGAGTGCTTTGCTCGGCGCTCGGCGAGCGAACGCGACGGCTCGCCCTCGAAATCCACGATCACCACGTCATCGTCGCGCACCAGAAGTTGGCCGAGGTGATAGTCGCCGTGGCAGCGGATGAGCGCTCCCGACGGCGGCCGCGCCAGAAAGCCGGTGATCCTCGCCGCAAGGACCGGGCCGACGTCGATCAGCCTGGCGGCATCGCGACGGCCGGCGAGCGGCCCGTCCGTCAGCAGGCGATGGACCCGCCCCCAGCGCGTCCGAACCTCCTTGGCCAAGGCGGCCTGGTCCTTGGCCGTCGCCGCTTCGGGGGCAAAGGCCGGGTCGGCTGGGTCACCCACCAGGGCCAGGTGAAGTTCGGCGGTGCGCCGGCCGATCAGGCGGGCAAAGGCGAGCGATTCACCAAGCCGATTTTCGACTTCGGGCGGGATCAAGACATCGAGCAGCCGTGCCGGCACAGGTGGCAGATCGCCATCCTGCTGGGCGACGAACGCGCCGAGCAGGGCAAGGGCGACCGTCCAAGCGTCGCCGCGGTTTGGGATGAACGGGTGCAAGATCGCCAGGCTCCACGGCTCGCCCATCGGCGGAGCAAGCTCGATCGCTCCGACGACCGGAGCAATCGCAGGAAAGCCGCGAGTGGTAAGAAAACGGCCAATCTCGAGGTCGGGGTTCAGACCACGCTCGATCCGGCGAAACAGTTTCAGGATCAGCCGGTCGCCGAAGCGAATTGAGGTGTTGCTCTGCTGAGCGTCCATCGGCGTCGGCAGTGCGCCAAGCGGCAGGGACCCAAGCGAAGAGCAGATGATCTGACCGTGAGCACCGGAAAGACGGGCATTGTCGACGATCAGCCGGAGCAACGCCGTGGAAAAGGCCGGGAGCGCCGTCGCATCGGCGAGAAGCGTTCCGTCGCCAACCTGCGTGACGATGGCCTGCTCGGGGATCTCGCCGGCTCCGTCCGCCGGTACAGCGCAGAGCGGCGCCAGATACTCGTCGGTCACACCTCCTTCGAATTCAACACCGACGAGCAGCAGCGTGGCGACCGCTTTGGGCAGCGGAATACTGGCAAGCGGAGTGGCAGTGACGTGGGCAATGACCCTCGCCTTGGCAGGAAACCAGCGAGTTCTCGCCAGGTAGGCAGGCAAGACCGCTTCAAGCCAGCCGGTGGCCGAGCTATCGAATGGCGCGAAGCCCGGCAGGCCCTCACTCACCCGAACATCTCGAAGCCACTTTCGACCTGACGGAAGGGATGAACCCGGAAGATGTGCGCCGGCAGAATCTGCGGGTTCAATTCGACATAGTTGCGCGATCCAAACCAGCGGTAGCGCGCCCCGGTGAGAAGGTCCTCGACCTGAAAGGGCTGGTACGGATCGACACCAAGGTCCGCCAGCGCAAGCTGGGTCCAGCCAGCCTGGATATTTGCGGCGTCGAGGTTGACGACAACCAGTACGACGCTCCCGGCAGGGTCGCGCTTGCTGAAGCAAAGCAATTGGTCGTTGTCGGTTGGGTGCAGGCGGAGATCGTTGTACTGAAGGGCGGGCTGCTCGCGGCGGATCGCGTTCACCCGGGCAATCAAGGGCTTGAGGCTGTCGGAGCGGTCGAGGTCCCAGCGCTTGATTTCATACTTCTCGGAATTGAAGTATTCCTCCTTGCCGGGGGCGATCGCGACATGCTCGCCAAGCTCGAAGGCGGGACCGTAGATGCCATAGTTGGCGCTCAGGGTTGCCGCGAGGATCAGCCGGATCGCGAACATCGACCGGCCGCCATGTTGCAATTGCTCGGTCAGAATGTCCGGCGTGTTCGGCCAGAAGTTCGGGCGAAAATACTCGCGGACGCCGGTCTGGGTTAGCTCGGTGAGATATTCGGCCAGTTCCCAGCGGGCGGTCCGCCAGGCGAAGTAGGTGTAGGACTGGGTGAAGCCGAGCTTCGCGAGGTGATACATCACCTTCGGGCGAGTGAACGCTTCCGAGAGGAAGATCGTCTCGGGATAGTCCTTGCGCATCACGGCGATCAGCCATTCCCAGAAGTGAAACGGTTTGGTGTGGGGATTGTCCACCCGAAAGATGCTCACCCCCTGCTCGGCCCAGAAGCGCACCACGTCCAGCAGTTCACGCCAGAGCGCCAGACGATCGTCCGGGGCGATTTCAAACTCGAAGGGATAGATGTCCTCGTATTTCTTCGGCGGGTTCTCGGCGTACTGGACGGAGCCGTCGGGCCGCCCGCGAAACCACTCCGGGTGCTGCTTGACATAGGGGTGATCGGGAGAGCATTGAAAGGCGATGTCGAGGGCGATCTCGAGGCCGCGCCGACGGGCGGTGGCGACCAGCCGGCGAAACTGCTCGAGGGTGCCCAGTTCCGGATGGACGGCGGTGTGGCCGCCGGCTTCGTTCCCGATCGCCCAGGGGCTGCCGGGATCGTCACCGGCGGCGGTCGTCGAATTGTTGCGGCCCTTGCGATGGGTGAGGCCGATCGGGTGGATCGGCGGCAGATAGACGACATCGAAGCCAAGTTCGGCGACGTAGTCGAGGTGACGCTCGACGTCGGCGAAGGTGCCGTGCGCTCCCGGCGTGCTGCTATAGGAGCGCGGAAACAACTCGTACCAGGCGCTAAACCGGGCGCGCTCGCGATCGACCCAGAGCGGCAGGTCGTGGGCGTAGCGACTCGATTCGGCATGGTCGGTCCAGCGGCGCATCAAGGCCGCCAGTAAGGGCGAATGGGCTGGGCCGGCCGAATCGGGTCGGCTCGCTCGTAAGGCCGCGGCAAAGCCGGCCAGCGTTCCGGCGTCTGCGCCCGCCGCTCGCCCGGCAGCCGCCTCCACCAGGCGGGCGCCGATCTCGAGATCGATCCCGACGTCCTGGCCGGCGGCAAGGCGCTTGGCGAGGTCGTCGGCCCAGGTCGTGAAATGGTCGCGCCAGGCGATGATGGTGTAGCGATGCTCGCCAATTTGAGCGACGACGAACTCGCCGCGCCAACGATCGTTGCCGACCGGTTCCATCGGGAGAGAGCGCGGCTCTCCGCCGGCTGGCCACCAGACGAGGTCACAGGCGATCTGGTCGTGGCCGTAGCTGAAGACGTCGGCCTCGACGACGACACGCTCGCCGATGGTGCGCTTGATCGCAAAGCGGCCGGCGTCAATTTCGGGTGAGACTGCTTCGATTGCGACCGATTGGGTATCGACGGCCGGCGCAAGGCCGGCGAGTGAAGCGGCTCGATCAGTCACGGGCGGCTCCTGGGCTGGAACTCGCCGTCATTCCGACAGCGGCTGACGCGACGGTCACTCTCAGGATACTGGACAGGTTGGGCCGGCGCGCCAATGCAACCGATGCGGTATTCTTGCCCGAGGAGAATGCCCATGCCCACCCGACTGGTTTCCTTGAATATCGGGCAACCCGCCCCGCTCGCCTATCGCTTCAGCACGGTCCAGACCGCCTTCGGCAAGCGGCCGGTGGCCGGGCCGCTCCGGATCTCACCCTCCGGGATCGATGGCGATGCCCAGGCCGACCTCTCGGTGCATGGTGGCCCGGCCAAGGTCGCCTGTGTCTTTCCATCCGAGCATTATCCGGTCTGGGAATCACGGCTGGGTCGAAAGCTGGAGGTTCCTGCTTTTGGCGAGAACTTCACCACCGAAGGACTGCTCGAACACGAGGTGTGTATCGGCGACCGCTACCGGGCCGGCTCGGCGCTGCTGGAAGTGAGCCAGCCGCGCCAGCCGTGCTATAAGCTGGCGACCTGGAACAGCGAGCGAAAACTGGCGCTCTGGCTTGAGCAGGCCGGACAAACTGGTTTCTATTTTCGTTGCATCGAGGCGGGCGAGGTCGCGCCGGGTGACGCGATCACCCTCGTCGACCGGCCGCACCCGCAGGCGACGATCGACGAGGCAAACCGGGTGATGCACACCGACAAACTCGATCGCGAAGGACTGCAACGGCTGCTGGCGCTGGAAGCGCTCTCAGACTCGTGGCGCGAGACGTTTGTGGCACGCCTCGATGGAATCATCGAGAGCACCGCGCGGCGGCTGGACGGGCCGGGCTAGACCTTCGGAACCTCGGCAGACGAGTCGTCAGTCTCCCGTCGCTCGATAAGGCGTGCCTGCCACCGCTTGAGCAGTTGATAGACTTCGGACGCGCCGTGGACGGCGGGTGGGCCGTCGTCGCCGTCCAGCCAGGCCGGGTAGAGCAGAAACGGATGGTTCTGGGGGCCACCCAGCCCTCCGTGAGACCCGACGAGTTCTTCGAAAGCCGCCACCTCGCCGGTCAGCGGGTCGTACTGGCTGTTAATCACGATGTCGCCACAGTTGCTATAGCCGGCAAGTTCGGCGAGATAGCGCGCGGCGTTCGGCCCGAAGGGGGCAAGCGGATCCTCGCCGTCGATTTCGCCACCGGTCAAGTAATGGGCGCCGGCTTTGCCAAGAACGATCGGCCCATGCTCGCTGGACAAGAGCATGATGAAGGCGACCCCGGGATGAGAGCGCAACCCGTCGATCAGCCGCGGATGGCGGACGAGCAGCGTCTCGAAGGTGAGCCGTTCGGTGGAATCGGTAAAGTAGATCAGTGCGAGGTTGCCGGAGGGACAGACGACGATGTTTGCTGCCGGTTCGGCGGACTCGGCGCGCTCGCCGACCCGCGCCTCGCCGTTCTGGACCTGGGACCCGAGCAACCGGTGGAGCATCCGTGATCGCCAAGACTCTTCCATCATCAGTTCGGTGAGCGCGAGGTTCAAGTTGGCCATGCCTTCATCGGTCGTGTCGTCGCTCTGGACGGTGCGCTCCTCCTCGGCAACCAGCGAATCGATGAGGTCGGCTAAGGTCCGCCCGTAGCGTTGGCGAAAGGTCGCGCCCTGGCTCTGGCCATGGTCGGACAGGATGATCACCTCGTAGCGGCGCTCGGCGAACTTCGCTGCGTCGCTGACGTGGCGGATCTGGGCGTCGATCTGGTGGAGAATGCGGAGCGAATCGGGGCGTTCAATCCCGGCGTGATGCGCCACTTCGTCGTAACTGACCAACGTGGTATAGCCGGCAGAGACGCCCTCGAACATCTTCTGGATCAGCAGAAACTCGCTCAACCGCGGCAGGAGAACGGTGGTGGCGGCGCGGACCAGGGGATAGGGAAAGCCACGATGGACGCGCGGGGTGACATTGGCAATGCGCTGCCGCCAGCCTTCCCAGATCTCGACGCCGACCTCGATGATCATGCTCAGCAGCGCCAACTGGATCGAGTTGGCCTGGGCGAAATAGCCGTAGAGGTTCTCGGCCTGGGGGATGACGCCACGGGTCTGGTCGCCGACGGTGGTGAAGTTCAGGACGACCTGCTCGGCATCGCCGTGCGCCCAGTTGTTCATGCTAAAGCCTTTACCCTGCAGGATGCCCTCGCCGGTGTCGTTCGGCTTGAGGATCAGCCCGGCGTCGCGGGAGCGGTTGGAGACGAGCAGCCGGCCGAGTCCACGGTCGTAGAAGCGGAATGCGGGGATGTCGCGGTGGCTACCGTGGAGGATGCCGGCCTGCATCGAGGACGTCTGAGCCGGTAGGCTGGTTTCCCAGGGGATCAGCCGGTGGCTGCCGTCGTCCAGCCAGCGCTTGAGGGTTGGCATCCGGCCATCGGCGATCGCTCGGCGCAAGATCGGCTCGGCCAGTCCATCGATCTCAATCAGGATCAACCCAGGCGGCGCGTTGGGGTCAGCGGGGCCGCTTTGGCGGGCAAAGCGGCGGATCGCGGCGTAGTCATGCGCTTCGCGACTGGGTCCGTGGAGGACGATCGCGGCGGCGGCGGAGGTGCAGACGGCGAGGACGAAGGAGAGGATGAAGGCGGTCCAGAAGTCCATGACCACGAAGCCGGGCACGACCCAACCGACCAGCAGGACGAGCAGGGCATTGAGGAGGAGGCTGGGAATGCCGAGCGTCAGCAGATTGAGAACGAGGCTAACGCGGATGATCCAAGGCCGGACGATGGCATTGAGCAATCCGATCAGGACGACGGCGATCGCGCCAGATTCGACATCCACCACATCCAAGCCCGGCATGATCGCCGTGAGCGGAACGATCACGGCGAGAGTGACCACCAGTGTCACGAGATGGAGCAGAGCCGTTCGGAGTGGTCCAGCGCCGAGGTTCAGCATGGTCGCCAGCGCAGGTCGGCGATGACCGGCAGGTGGTCCGAGCCAGCATCGCGTCCGACATGCGCGGAGAGCGGCTCCAACTGCGAGGACAGCCAAATGTAGTCCAGTCGCAGCACCGGCAACAGCGGCATCCGTCCACGGCGCAGCGGAAAGGTCTGGCCGAAGCCCCGCCCGGCGACGAAAAATGCGTCGACCAACCCGGCGGCCGTCACCCGGCGATACTGAGCCTGCAGCCGCGTCATATTGAAATCGCCCAGAAGCACCAACGGCAGTTCGTGGGCGGCCAGTGAGACCAGCCGGTCGAATTGGGCGGCGGTGTGCGGCCGGGAGCGCAGGCCCCGAGCGTGCAAGCGAGGCGGCTCCGGATGGACGACGGCGACCTGGAAGGTCCGGCCGGCGGCATCGATGGTGGCCCGCAAATCGGGGCGGGCCGGGTGGCTATGCAGTCGCTCACCTTCGACGATCGGGTGGCGACTGAGCAGCCCTTTGCCAGGAATACCGTCGCCATGCAGGATCTGGTACGGGTAGTCATCGCCGAGCAGCCGACGCAGCCCCGCCTCCTGGTCGGCGGTCACTTCTTGGAGGCCGACGACATCGGCGAGGCTGGCGCGGATCACCTCGGCCAGCCGGGAAGCGGGCGCCAGGCCGTTGCCGACGTTGTAGGTCATCACGCGTAGGCCGGCGGAGGGTGGGATGCGGCTCATTGGGGAATTGTACGTCGCGTTCAGCCGGCATCGGACGAATCGGCTACAGTCTGCACCGAACGATTCGTCTCCTGCCGAGGGTGCCGGCATGACCGGCGATCGCTCGGCGGTCCGCGCTGGAGCCTGATCGATGAGCCTGACCACCCGCGCCGATCCGGAAGCGCCTACCCAGGACGATGCGCCGGCGGAGCGGATCGGCACCTTCGCTTCCTTGCGTCTCCCGCCGTTCCGGCTGCTGCTGGCCGGCACCACGCTGTCGAATGCTGCCCAGTGGATCCAGCAGGTGACGCTCGGCTGGCTCGTCTACGAACTGACCGGGTCGGGCGCGATTCTCGGGTCGCTCAACGTGGTCCGTGCGATCGCCACCCTCGGGCTTGCGCCGGTGGCCGGCGCGGCGATCGACCGGCTTCCGCCGCGCCTGCTGATGGTCATTACCAACGGTTGGCTGCTGACGATCAGCCTCGTCCTCGGACTGGCGGTGCTTCCCGGCCATACCGAACTGTGGTGGCTGTTTCTGTTCACCTTCTTCGGCGGCGTCGGCCAGGCGATCGACCTGCCACTGCGCCAAACGATCGTGTTCACCCTCGTGCCACGCGCCTATGCCCCGAATGCGCTCGCCCTCGTTCAGACTGGCTGGGCGGTGATGCGCTCGCTCGGGCCAGCAATTGGCGGCGTGCTGATCCTCTGGTTTGGACCCGGTGGCAACTTTCTCGTTCAGGCCAGTGCCTACGCGCTGATCATGCTGACGATCCCCGGCCTGCGCTTTCCGAAGCGTGTCGCTCCGGCCGGGCCGCGCCCGGCGATCTGGCGCACCATCGGCGACGGCCTTCGCTACATCGCCAAGGAGCCAACAACCCGAGCCTTTGTCCTGATGGGCTGGGTGCTGCCGCTCTTCATCATCCCGATCTATGTCGCCTTGTCGCCAATCTACGCCAAGACCGTTTTTTCGGGCGGTCCGGAAGTGCTCGGGTTGCTGCTGTCGTCGGTCGGGATCGGCGGGATCGCCGGCGGGATCGTCACCGCGTCGCTCGGGCGCTACGAGCGGCGCGGGCTGGTCCAACTGGGGTCGCTGCTGCTGCTCGGGCTGTCGTTGGTCGGCGTCGGGCTCAGCCCGGACCTCTGGCTCGCCCTGCCGATGCTGGCGCTCTCGGGGTTCTTCGAACTGATCTTCCTCTCGACCAATCAGGTGCTGCTCCAGCTTTCAATCCCGGATGCCTTACGCGGGCGGGTGATGGGGATCGTGACGCTCAACTCCGGCCTGCTGCCGATCGGAGCGGTGATCGCCGGGGTCGGCGCCGACCTGATCGGGCCGCGAACGGTCACCATCGCGATGGCCGGTATTGCCGCGGCGATCGCGATCGGCGTCTTCGTCTTCTCACCACGCATTCGCGACTATCGGCTCGGCTCGGCGATCGCGGCCAGCACTGCCGAGCGGTGAGCGACGACGCCGTAGGGCTGCTGGCGCAGCTGGTCGGGGCACTTGCTCGATTCAGGCAGATGGCCCTCGAACGCGACTGGACGCAGCCGGCTCGGATTAATGGAGATCGACGGTCGGCGTAGCCACGCCGGCCCCCGCGAGGGCAAGCCGGCTCATCGCCCGAGCCAGTTCCTCCTCGCCGAGGACGACATCGGTCACTCCGGCGCCTTTGAGATAGTCGCGGTCGGCATCGCCGTGCGCCCGAGCAACGATTGGCAGGTCCGGGTGATCGCGCCGGGCGACGTCGATCAGGTGGCGCATCGCTAACGGGTCGGGGATGGCGAGCACCAGCACGCGGGCTTGGTCGAGTTCGAGCCGCTCGACGAGCGAGGAATCGGAGATGTCGCCGAGGATCGCCGTGATTCCATGCTGGCGGGCGTCGTCGACCCGGGCGCGGTCTTCATCGACGACCAGATAGGGCGTCCGCGCCTCGGCAAAGGCTGCGCCGACCACCCGGCCGACCCGGCCATAGCCGCAAACGATGGCGTGCCCGGCCGGCGAGACCGGCGCGGCTGGCGCGGTCGGCGAGGCCGGCTCGTCGGCGACGCGCAGTCCAATGCGCTGAAGCAGGCGGGTGAGCGGGCCGATGGTGTGGAAAGCAAGCGGGTTGATGGTAATCGAGAGGAGCGCTCCAGCGAGGATCAGGGTATGGCCTTCCTCGGGCAGCAGGCCGAGCGAGCGGCCAAGCTCGGCGACGATGAAGGAGAACTCGCCGATCTGAGCGAGCGCCGCGGCGACGACCAACCCGGTGCGCGCCGAATGGCGCAACAGCACCACGAGCACGAACGCAGCCAGCGGCTTGCCGACGAGGACGATCGCCAACACCATGATGACGTTCCAGAAGTGGGAGACGATGACCGCTGGATCGAACAGCATCCCGACCGAGACGAAGAACAGGACGGCAAAGGCGTCTCGCAGCGGCAGCGCATCGAGCGCCGCCTGGTGGCTGAGATCCGATTCCCCAACCGCCAACCCGGCGAGAAACGCGCCCAACGCCAACGAGACGCCGAAGATCTCCGCCGACCCGAAGGCGATTCCCAGAGCGATCGCGAGGACGGCGAGGGTGAACAGTTCCTTCGAGCCGGACCGAGCAACCTGGCCGAGCAGCCAGGGTACCCCGCGCGAGCCAACGACGAGCACCAACGCCACCAGCAGCACGACTTTACCGAGCGCGAGGCCAATCTCGAGCATCGGGTTTGCGGCGGTATCGGTGACAGTGCCGCCAAGCTGGCCGGCGAAGGCAGGCAACAAGACCAGCACGAGGATGGTGAACAGGTCTTCGACGATGAGCCAGCCGACGGCGATCCGGCCAGGAGTGGTATCCAGCAAATTGCGATCCATCAGGGAGCGCAGCAGGACGACGGTGCTGGCGACCGAGATCGCCAATCCCAGCACCAGCCCGGAGCCGAACCCCCAGCCCCAGGCCGAGGCGAGGGCGATGGCAAGGATGGTCGCCACGGCGCTCTGGACGATCGCGCCGGGGATGGCGATGTTTCTCACCGCCAGCAGATCTCGCACCGAAAAGTGCATACCGACACCGAACATCAGCAAGACGACGCCAAGTTCGGCAAGCTGGGGTGCAAGGGTGGTGTCGGCGATGAAGCCGGGGGTGAACGGCCCGACGGCAACGCCGGCCAGCAGATAGCCGACGATCGCTGGAAGGCGCAGGCGCGTGGCGAGGAAGCCGCCGACGAAGGCAAACACAAGGGCGATGCTGATGGTGGCGATAAGCGCGGTATTGTGTGGCATGGCAGGCCGCCGGGTTCGCCATAGGATAGCCTCACTATAGTGGATGGCGGCCCGGCGCTTCCGAGAATGCTAGCCCGGATTATTCACGGACGCCCCGGTCTGGTGGCGAGTAAGCGCCAGAGTGGCTCGCCGGGATGGCTGGTGGCGAGGTGGAGCCGGACGCGATCGGGCAGTTGGCGCACCCAGCCGGCGATCTTGAGGAGGCGCAGCCGCAGGATGTCGAGCTGGTGGCGCACCGGATACTTCGCCTCGGCCAACCATCGACGGAGGGTGTCAAGCAGCCAGAAGGCGGCGGCGTGGAGGATGAGCCGGAAGGCGTTGGCCCAGAAGCGGTGGTCGCTCAAGCGGTCGGCGGCGAGCGCGTTCTTGAGGTCCTTGATCCAGTTCTCGACCTCGCCGCGATCGACGTACCAGTCATAGAGCGCTAACGGCGCATCGGTGCGGTTGGTGACGACGAACCGGGTGTTTGGTCCCTTTTCCAAGGTTTCGGCCTTATAAACCACCCGCCGAGGCTGCGGCCAGGTTCCGGCTTGGTACTGGACCTCGCCGGCCAGGCGCACCTTGGGCACGAACTCGTCGTCGCGAATCATCTGGGCGAAGGCGAGCAGCGGCGCGGCCACCGCTTCCAAGCGGGGATTGGGGATCAGTCCGATGGTGAAGACGACATGGTTGGCGTCACACCAGGCATACAGCCGGGGGATGGCAAACCCACTATCGGCCCGGATTTCGATCGGCACGCTCGGCCAGCGGGTGCGCAGGCGAGCGACCAACCGGCGCAAGATCAGCACGGCGAAGCGGCTGCCGTGACAGCGCCCGGGCCGCAGGATGGCCGTGACCAAGTGGCCGGTATCGCCATCAAAGACGAGCAGCGGGAAATACCTATGCTGCCGGTAATACCCGTGGTAGCCGGTCCCTTCTTGGTCACCATGGGTCGGATCGTCGGTCCCATCGAAGTCGAGCACGATCCGGGTCGGCGGACCGTCGGCCTCGCGCTGAGCGAGATAGAGCGTGACGAGCGCCTCGGCGAGGGCTTCGATCGCCGGCCGGTCGACGGCGTTCTCCAAGCGGGAGAAGGTCGGTTGGCTCGCCAAGGCGGGGCCGGTGGCCGGCAACTGCCCGCAGACGAGCTTGAGCAACGGATCGGTCCGGAGGGTGTCGGCGTCGTTCTGGTCGGCATACCCGCAGGCGATCTGGAACACACGTTGGCGAACCAGCGCTTCGAGCGCATGCTGGACGGGACCGCGCCGCCAGTCGGGAATGCAGGCAGCCAGCGCCGCGCACAGGCCAAGCGCGGTGTCGGCTTCGGCCAGCCAGGGCAGGCCGCCATCGCTGGTCAGATGGTCGATGCTGAAGTCGGCCTCCAGCGGGCGGCGAGTGGCAAACCGAATGGGGGATCTGGCAGGCTCTGGCATGGCGAGCGCCTCCTCGGGATGGGGTGGTTACAGCACCCGCCTTCATACCCGAGAGGCGTCTCGCTTCGCTACCGCCCACACATCCGAAACCGGCCAGCCGGTCAAGCGCTCGCCTGTTCAACCAGGCGCGTGAATTATCCGGGCTAGCCCGCCCAGGGTGGACGGTGACACCGCGAAGATGCGACCGCGCTTCAGTGCCTCTGCGATTGTTGCAAGAGACGACACATGCGCCAGGTATTCCCTACACCCGCCGAACGGCGATCGCGATCGGCTCGCCGTCGACGTCGTGCTCCTCGCGGTACGCGCCGTCTTGGCCGGCGGACGGGACGATGGCGGCCGAGAGCGTTTCGCCGGCGATATAGTCGCCAAAGCGCTCGACGACCGCCGCGAGCGTCGGCGACGCCTCGACCGCCGTTTCGATCCGGTCGGCGATTTCGAAGCCAGCGTTGCGCCGCATCGTCTGGATCAGGTGGACGATTTCGCGGGCCTGGCCCTCGGCGATCAGTTCCGGTGTCAGGGCGGTGGCGATCCCGACGACGTAGCCGTCCTCTTCGGCGGCGACCACGCCCGGGCGTTGCACCGCCGCGATCGTCACGTCACCCGCCCCGACGGGGTGACCAACGACCGTCACCGTCCCGCCACCCTGCCAGACCTGGACGGCGTGGGCCGGATCGAGCGCCGCCAGACCCTGGGCCACGTCCTGAACCTGCTTGCCGAAGCGCGGGCCAAGGACCTGGAAATTCGGCCGGATGCGATAGTCAAAAAGGTCGCCCGCGTCGTGGACCACCGCCAGGTGTTTGACGTTCAACTCGTCGGTGATCTGGCTGCCGAGCCGGGTCAGGATCTCCTCTTCGTCCAACGTCTTTGGGCGAACGTAGAGAGTGCTGAGCGGTTGGCGCACCTTCAGGTTCGCCTTCGCCCGCGCCGCCCGGCCAAGGCCGACCACGCGCATGACGAGGGCGACATCGTCGAGCAGACGCCGGTCGACCCGGCGCTCGTCGGCGACCGGGTAGTCGCACAGGTGGACGCTCTCGGGCGCAGCCGGATCGGTGCTGACCACCAGGTTCTGGTAGATCTCTTCGGCGACGAACGGGGTAAAGGGCGCGAGCAACTTGGCGACGGTGACCAGGCACTCGTGGAGTGTGGCGTACGCCGCCAGTTTGTCGCCGTCGTTTTCGGATTTCCAGAAGCGCCGCCGGCTTCGCCGGACGTACCAGTTCGACAGCCGGTCGATGAACGCCTCGATCGCCCGGCCGGCATCGGTCGGGTCGTAGCGGTCGAGCCGGCTGGTGACGGTCTGGACCGTCCGATGCAATTCGGCCAGCACCCAGCGATCTAGATCCGACGGCGTTCCGGCGCCCGCGGTGGGCCGCCAGCCATCGAGGTTGGCGTAGGTGACGAAAAAGGCGTAGGTGTTCCAAAGCGTCAGCAGGAACTTGCGAAGCGACTCGTCGACCAACTCGGCGGAGAAGCGGCGCGAGTTGCCGGGCGGGGCGGCGGTGTAGAGATACCAGCGCAGCGCGTCGGCCCCCTGAGCGTTCAAGATCGCCCAGGGATCGACGATATTGCCCTTGGACTTGCTCATCTTCTCGCCCTTGCCATCGAGGATCAGGCCGAGGCAGATGACGTTGCGATAGCACGGCTCGTCGAAGAGCAGGGTTGATTCAGCCAGCAGGGTATAGAACCAGCCGCGGGTCTGGTCGATCCCCTCGCAGATGAAGTCCGCCGGAAATTTCATCCGGAAGGTGTCGGCGTTCTCGAAGGGGTAGTGCCACTGGGCAACGGGCATCGCCCCCGAATCGAACCAGGCATCGCAAACTTCGGGGACGCGCCGCGCCTCCCCGCCACAGTTCGTACAGGTGATCGTCACCTCGTCGACGAAGGGGCGGTGCAGGTCGAGGTCCTTCAGGTCGCGCCCGGAGCGCGCTTCAAGGTCGGCGACCGACCCGACGCAGTCGTAGCTATCGCAGGCGGCGCAGTGATAGATCGGGATCGGCGTGCCCCAGTAGCGCTCACGCGAAAATGCCCAGTCGATGTTGTTGGCCAGCCAGTTGCCGAACCGGCCCTCTTTGATGTGATCGGGATACCAGTTGATCCTGGTGTTGTTGCGGAGCAACTCGGCTTTGCGGGCGGTGGTCCGGATGTACCACGACGCCTTGGCGTAGTAGATCAGCGGCGTGGTGCAGCGCCAGCAAAACGGGTAGCGATGGACGTAGCGCTCGGCGCGATACAGGATGCCGCGCTCGCGCAGCCGATCGACGATCAGCGGGTCGGCGTCTTTGACGAAACGGCCGTCGAACTCCGGATCGACGCCCGTCACCTCGCCTTTCAGGTCAACGGTGTGGATGAGCGGCAGGTTTTCGGTACGGCCAACTTCAAGGTCGATGGCGCCGTAGGCCGGGGCAAGATGGACGATGCCCGACCCGTCCTCGAGCGAGACAAACGGCTTGGCCGGCTCGTCGTCGAGCGCCGGGCCGCTGACCATATCGCCCGCCACCACCCGCCAGGCCGGTAGGTCGGGCGCGAGGGCGGGCCGAAAGAGCGGCTCGTAGCGCAGCCCGAGCAGGTCGGCGCCGGGGAAAGTAGCGACGACCGTCCCGCCGGTCACCGCCTCGACGCGGGCGGCAGCGAGGATGAGATAGTCGGGCGAGCCATCGGCGGCAGCACTCTCGACGAGGGCGTAGTCGGCGGTCCGATTGACGGCGGCGCCGACATTTGCCGGCAAGGTCCAGGGCGTCGTGGTCCAGACGAGGAGCGACACCGGCCGGTCCCCGGCGAGCGCCTCAGCCAACTCGGCGGATGGCGCGCTCTGGCCGGGCAGCAGCCGAAAGCGGACGAACACCGACGGGTCGGTCGCTTCGTCGTAGCCGAGGGCGACCTCGTGAGACGAGAGCGAGGTGCCGCAGCGCGGGCAATGCGGCGTCACCTTGTAGTCACGGTAGATCAGGCCGGCGTCCCACAGTTGCTTGAGGATCCACCAGCTACTTTCGATGTAGCTGTTGTGAAAGGTGACATACGGATCGGTCATGTCTACCCAGAAGCCGATCCGGTCGGTCATCCGCTCCCAATCCTGAACGTAGCGGAAGACGCTCTCTTTGCAGCGGGCGTTGAACTCGGCGACGCCGAACGCCTCGATCTCGCGCTTGGAGGTGAGACCAAGCTCCTTCTCGACCTCAAGCTCGACTGGCAGGCCATGGGTATCCCAGCCGCCTTTACGCTCGGCGTGGTAGCCCTTCATCGTCTTGTAGCGGGGAAAGAGATCCTTGAAGACGCGCGCGAGGACATGATGAACGCCCGGCCGGCCGTTGGCGGTCGGCGGTCCTTCGTAGAAGACGAACTCGGGGCCACCCTGGCGCTGCCGGACGCTCTTGTCGAAGATGCTCCGGTCCTGCCAGAACTGAAGGATGCGGGTTTCAAGCTCCGGGAACTTTGCCCGGCTGTTCACATCGCGAAACATCAGTACTCCATCGGTCACAAGCGCGGCAACCCGCCGGGAGCGGCGGACGCGGCTGAATCATGCACGCAATTAAGTGCGGTGGCAGCGGCGTGGTCCGGTGGACCCGCTCGGCCGCGCGCTCGGAGCCAGCCCGGCGGCGCGGTCGAGCTAGCGAATGACGATGGGAGGAAGCGTGTCGAAGCGGCCGGTGTGGCGGCCGGCGAGCCGGTGCAAAGGCTCTCGGTTCATCGAGCGGCGCTCCCTAGCCTGTCAGGCGTCTCCCAAGAGATAGCACGCGCCGGGAAGGGGCGTCAAGCGCGAGCGGTCGCGCGGGTAGGTTTCCGTCGACAGGAAGCCACCTGGCCGCCTGGCGAATCTGATTTCCAACCGATGCTCAGCAAACCGATCGGCCGCCACCAGCAAACCACCAGGGGGCTCTCAGGCTCATCGCGGCCAGCACCCCGTGGTGCGCCGGGAGAGCGCCAAACCGTTTGCCATAGCGCCGATGAAGAAGCCTTCAGGCCGGTCTTTCCACCAGGAATCGCCTCCTCAGCCGTGCCAGGCGCATCGATCCGACAACGCGTATACTGCCTACCGTGACCCCCACCTCCCCCACTCGGCCGGATGCGCCGCTGTTCGTTCGGCTCGCCAACGCCCGGGGCATCGCCTATGGCTGGGTGATCGTCTTCGCCAGCTTCGTCGTCACCTTCTGTGAGATGCCCACCTTCAACCCGATCCTGACCCTCTTTCTCTTACCGATGACCGAGGAATTCGGCTGGTCGCGCACCGAGTTCTCGGTGGCAGTGGTGATTGCGACGGTCGCCTCAGCAGTGGTTGCGCCGTTCGGCGGTGCGTTGGTCGACCGGGTTGGACCGCGATTGGCGCAGTCAGTGGGGTCGCTCGTGCTGGGTGGTGCGGTGCTCGCGATCGCCTTCACCCCTGGCCTGATCTGGCTCTATCTGTTCTATTCAGTCGCCCGTATTGCCACCAACAGCGGCACCGGGATCGCCACGACGGTGGTGGTGTCGAACTGGTTCACCCGCAAGCGCGCCCTCGCCTTTGGGATCATCGCGAGCGCCTGGCGCCTGGGAAGTTGGGTGCTCCCGCTGGGGATCAGCGCGTTGATCGTCGCCCAGGGGTGGCGGGCCGGTTGGCTCTTTCTCGGGGTGATGGTGCTGCTGCTGGCGGTGCCGGCGCCGGCGTTGCTCACGATCCGCAAGCCGGAGGACGTCGGGCTTGTGACGGACCAGACCAGTCCGGCGCCCCTGTCGGCGGCGCTTTCGCCCGAACGGCCGTGGACCTTGCGCGAGGCGGTCCGGACGCCGTCACTCTGGTTGGTAGCGTTCGGCGGGTTCTGTGCCTGGTTTAGCGCCGCGTCGTACAACCTGCACTTGATCCCCTATTTGCTGGACAAGGAATTCTCGGCGGACGCCGCAGTGGGAACTCTCGCCGGGATGGGGTTCGTCAGCATGGTGGCGACGATTGGCCTGGGGTTGGTTGCCGATCGGATCGGTGTGCGGCGAACCTACATGGGCACGTTCTCCTGCGCGGCGATCGGCGCGGTTTTGATCCTCTGGCTGGCATCGCCGTGGATGCTCGCCGGCTTTGCCTTGTTCTATGGCGTCGCCTTCGGTGGCTACGTCACCCTTCAGCAGAGTGTCTGGGCGGAATACTTCGGCCGAGGGTCTCTGGGCGCGATCCGCGGGATCACGATGCCGGTCCAACTGATGGGCAATGCACTCGGCCCATTCGCAGCGGCGCTCGCCTTCGACTTGACCGGCAGCTACGCCATCCCCTTCACCGCTTTCGTCGTCGTCAGCATCCTCGGTATCATCACCATGGGGCTCGCCCACAAGCCGCGCCACGCCGAGAGAGTAGTCGGAGCCCCAGCCGAGTGAACGAACCAGGGAAGCGGCGCGATGATGCAGAATGGCGGTGAGCCCGGCGCAGCGCAGATCGGCCACGGTGGTGGGCAGCCGCTCCTCGTCGCTCGTCAAACGACCATAGTGGTTCAGTCGACCGAAGCGTCGCTCGATCACCCATCGAACGGTCTGTCAGGGTTCGGGCTCGCGGTGGCACGGGTGGGGCGCCTGCCGACAATCGAGGAGGCGTTCTCCTCGCCCGTAATCATTGGCGAGGCGGGCGAAGAGGGAGAAGCGTCGTGCAGTCGAACATCATCGGGGTCGGCTGGTTCGTCCGCCGGACGGACGACATTCCAGCGTTAGCGGCCTTCTTTCGCGATGTCGTGGGCTTGCCAGTCTTGCGCGAGCACGGTACGAACGTCCAGTTCTGGGCAGGCGAGGCAACCGTCTTCGAGTTGACGACGGGAGGTCGCCCTCAGCCGGCCTATTCCGACCGCGCCGAAGCGCCCTGCGTGCCGATCTTCCGAGTGCATGGCATCGTCGACACGATCGCCCGGCTGCGCGCCGCAGGGGTGCGGTTCATCAACGAGTTCGAGCGCGACCACAACCACCTCGCCTACTTTCTCGACCCGCTCGGCCACGTCACCGGGCTCCAGGAGCGCTACCGAAGCTCCGACCGCGCCGCCGACCGGGAGGCCTGGCGCCGTTGGGATGCCGGCGAGACCCGGATCGAGGGGGTCGGCCCGCTGCCGCCGGACATTCAGCATCTCGGCTGGATCGTCTTTCGTTCGCCGAATGTCGAGCGTCAGGTTGAGTTCTATCGCGATGCGGTCGGTCTGGACATGGCGGTGCAGTACAGCCCAACCAATGTGCTGATGGATCTGGGCGACGGGACGTTGCTGGAACTGTCACCCGGCGCTTCGGTACAGGAGACCCCATCCGATCGCAGCGAGGTGAGCAACACGCCGGTGCTGCGGGTGCGCGACCTTGACGGTCTGGTCGCCGACCTGAAAGCAAAGGGCGTCCACTTGGTCAACGACATCTTCGAGATCCCATCCGGACGGATCGCCTATTTCGCCGACCCCGATGGCCACCTGGTCGGTATCCAGCAGCGCGACCCGGCCAGTGACCGGCCGGAGGATCGCGAAGCGCAGCGACGGTGGGGGTAGGCATCTCGGCGATCGTGCTGGCCGGTGGAGCAAGCCGGCGGATGGGACGCGATAAGATTCAGCTGCCCTTTGGCGGCGAGCCGCTGCTGCGCCGGGTGGTTCGCCGGGTGAGCGAGGCGGCCGACGAGGTGGTGGTGGTTGGTCCCCCGGAGCGGCTCGAGCCGTTGCTGGCAGGGCTGGCGGCGGAAGTCGTCGCCGATCGCTGGCCGGGGCGCGGCCCGCTCGGCGGGCTGGGGAGCGGGCTGGCGAACGTCACCCGGCCGGTCTCGGTGCTGACCGGCGCGGACATGCCGCTGATCGAGCCGGCGTTGCTGGCGGCTCTGGCGGCGGCCTGCGAAGGGCGGGACGCCGCGGTTCCGATCGTCGGGGGACAGCCAGAGCCGCTCTGCGCCGCCTACCGGGCGGCGATCCTGCCAACCATCGAACGGCTGCTCGACGGGGACGACTGGTCGCTGGCGGCGCTGCTGCGAGTGCTCGACGTGCGCGAGATCGACGAGGCGACGGTGCGGGCGATCGACCCGGCGCTGCGCTCGTTCATCAACGTCAATACACCGGACGACCTGGAGCGAGCCACGCAGATCGTGATGGAATAGGCGTCGCCGAGACAGACGTAGCAGGGTTGCGAGGTTCCACCAGCCACTCGAAGGATGGCGGGGGACGAGGCGTCGAGGCTCGATTGAGCATGGCCCGGTTGAGCAATGGACGACGGTCGTAGTTATCGCGCGACGATCTCGGGTGGCTGATGGGCGCGGACCGGCGGCAGAGGACCGTCAAAGCGTTCGATTTCGACGAGGGCAAGTTGGCCGGTGCAGCCCTGGGCCAGGCGCGAGGTGCCAACGTCGCGCGTCACGAGATTTGGGTTGCCGTGGACGCACATCGCGATCTCGGTGGCCGGGTCGTCGGGGTCGAACCAGGCGCCGGTGGCGATTTGGACCACGCCCGGACGCAGATCGTCGGAGAGAATCGCCGCCGCGAGAAACGCGCCACGGTCGTTGAAGACCCGAACGACATCGCCAGCAGCAATTCCACGCGCTGCAGCCTCGTCGCGGCGGAGACGGATCGGTTCACGTCCGGCGACCTTTGCGGACGTGCTGGTCCGGCCGAAATCCAGTTGGCTGTGAAGCCGGGTAACCGGCTGGTTGGCAACCAACTGCAAGGGAAAGCGGCTGGCACGCTCACCGCCCAGCCACTCGGCTGGTTCGAGCCAGGCCGGGTGACCGGGGCAGTCGTCATAGCCAAAGGCGGCGACGGTCGTCGAGAAGATCTCGACCTTGCCGGTCGGGGTGGCGAGCGGCGACCCGACGGGGTCGGAGCGGAAGGCCGCCAACGACGAGGTGGTGCGCGGTCGGCGTGGTAGGGCAAGTTCGCCTGCCTGCCAGAACTCGTCGAAGGAGGGCGCATCGAACCCACGGTCGTGCAGCGAACGCTCAAGTTGGCCGTAGAGGTGGCGGAGCCAGTCGTCAGCGCTGCGGTTCTCGGTGAACTGCTCGCGGTAGCCGAGTCGCTCGGCGAGGTCCGCCAGCACCTCGTAGTCGTCACGCGCGGCGGCAAACGGAGGCGCGACGCGGTGCATCGCCACCAGCATCGGGTCGTCCTGACCCTGAGCAAGGTCGTTGCGCTCGACCGTCATCGTCGCTGGCAGAACGATATCGGCGTGACGAGCGGTGGCGGTCCAAACCGGCTCGTGGACGACAATCGTGTCTGGGCGAGCGAACGCCCGGCGCAACCGGTTGAGATCTTGATGATGATGGAAGGGATTACCGCCGGCCCAGTAGACGAGGCGAATGTCCGGATAACGCAACTGGAAGCCGTCGTAGTCGAAGGGTTCACCGGGGTTGAGCAGCATGTCGGCGATTCGGGCGACTGGAATGAAGTCCGAGACCGGGTTCTTGCCCTGGGGAAGGCCTGGCAAGCGGGCGGCGGTCGGCGGCGCCCCATCGTCGGCGAATGCGCCAAGCGGGTAGGCAAAGCCGCCACCGGGAAGACCAAGTTGGCCAAGCATCGCCGCCAGCACTACGCCCATCCAGACCGGCTGCTCGCCAAACTCGGCGCGTTGGAGGGCGTAGGCAACGCTGATCAACGTGCGCTTGGCAGCCATATCGCGGGCGAGCGCGACGATCGTGCCGGGAGCGACGTCGCAGATTGCGCCAGCCCAGGCGGCGTCCTTGCTCTGCCCGTCGTCCCTGCCCAAGAGATACCGTTCGAACTCGTCATAACCGGAGCAGCAGTGCCTGAGGAAATCGCGATCGGCCAACCCTTCGGCGACGAGGGTGTGGGCGATGCCGAGCATCAGGGCGGTGTCGGTGGCGGGCCGCGGAGCGATCCAGTTCGCCTGGACCGCCGGTTGGATGTCGTCACGGAGCGGGCTGATCAGGACGAACCGTACGCCACGCGCCTGCGCTACCCGCATCCATTCGCCAGCGGTGTGACGCGACGGCCCGCCGCCTTCGACCTGCTGGTTCTTGACCGGCATCCCGCCAAAGGCGACGACGAGTTCGGTATGTTCGGCAATGTCCTGCCAGGTGGTGGCGCGCGAGACAAGCGAACTCGACCCGACGACGTGAGGGAGGATGACGCTGCCCGCTCCCGAACTGTAGGAGTTGACCGATTTCGTGAAGCCGCCGCCGAGGTTCAGGAAACGATGGAGTTGTGCCGGGGCACTGTGAAAACGGCCGGCGCTCGCCCAGCCGTACGACCCACCGAAAATGGCCGTCGAGCCGAAGCGACCCCGGACGCGCCGAAGTTCGTTTGCCACCAGGTCGAGCGCCTCGGACCAGGACACGGCGACGAAGGCATCTGCGCCGCGACGATCGTCCGGGCCGGGGCCACGTTCGAGCCAGCCGCGTCGCACCATCGGCTCGGCAATCCGCACCGCCGGCTGCTGGCTATCGCGGACGCTCTCGAGGATGGCGGACGGCTCCGGGTCGTCGGGATGAGGTCGCACGGCAATCCCGTTCTCATCATAGCTCGCGAGAAACGCGCCCCAATGGGAATGATGCGAGTGCTCGTCTGGCTCGCGTTGTGTCATGCCCTTCCCGTCTCGCCGGGGTGATGAGCGATTGTAGCCGGGCTCATCGCCCGATCGGCGGCGCGGCCCAGGTTCTTGCCCAACCGGCGCTCTCTATACTTCGCCTGCTGGCGAGAGGAGCGACGGTGAGACTTGCGGCGCGGTCCGGGCGAGAACGGTTGAAAGCGCTGGCGGTCCAGCTCATCAGCGCCTACTGGATCGCGCGGCTGCGCTTGCGCCATGGCCGACGGCTGCGGATCGGGCGCAATTTTCGAACCAATGGCCGCCTGGTGGTCCTCGGCCCAGGCCGGGTGCGGATCGGCGACGACGTCAATGCCTGGTCTCACGCCGAGACAAACGTGCTGATCACCTTTGCCCGCGATTCACGAATCGCGATCGGTGCTGGAACCCGGCTGAACGGCGCAGGTATCCAGGCGCGCACCACGGTGACGATCGGCAAGCGCTGCATCCTCGGATCGACGCTGCTGCTGGACACCGATCACCATCCGCTCGACCCGGCTCGACGGCACGACGCGAGCGCGCCGGTGGCGTCCGCTCCGATCCGGGTGGGAGACAACGTCTGGCTGGGCGGCCAGAGCGCGGTCCTCAAGGGCGTGACGATCGGCGAGAACTCGGTGGTGGCGTTCCGATCGGTAGTCGCCTCGGATGTGCCGGCGAATGTCGTGGTGGCGGGCAACCCAGCACGGATCGTTCGGCGCTTCGAGCCTCCGCGGGCGTAGTCCAGAGACGACGCCCGCTCGTTCGCACCACCGGCGCGCCGGTCTGCTCGCCAGATCACGCCAGCCGTGGTGAGGTCACTACTTCAGCTTGTAAATCGAGTCGAGGTTGAACTGCGTGCGGTCGGTGACGTCGATGCCGGCGATCTTGGGCGTGTAGACCATGAAGCTGGCCGGGGCAAACAGCGGCGTCATCGCGCCATCCTCGCGGAAGATCCGGTTCGCTTCGAGATAGAGCTGAGTGCGCTTTGCGTCGTCGCGCTCGGCGAGGCCTTGATCGAGGGCGCGATCCCAGGCTGGATTACAGTAGAAGAGGGCGGTCGCCGGGCTACCGAAGGGCCGGCCACAGCCGTAGAGCGCACGCAGCGAGGTGAAGAAGCCGGTGGTATCGCCGTTGCCGCTCATCACGAGGTCGCCCTTCTGCTGGTTGTTTCGGCCATAGACCTTGTCGGAGTAGAGCCCGGCATCGACGACATTGATGTCGAGGGCGATGTTGACTTCCTTCAGCATCGACTGAACCAGGATGGCGAGGTCGTCGAGATTCTGGGAAACCGAGAGGTCAACGCTGAGCCGGAACCCGTTCGGATAACCGGCTTCCGTCAGCAACTGCCTGGCACGGGCAACGTCGTAGGCGGGCTGAACGGCCGGGTCCCACGATTGGCTGCCCGGCAGGGCAAGTTGGCCGAGCGGCTGGGCGAAACCGCGAAAGAGTGTCTGTGAGATTGCCGCCTTGTCGATAGCGTAGTTGAGCGCAACGCGCACCCGTCGATCGGTGAGCGGGCTTTTCTTCAGTTCGGCGGTGCCTTGGGCAACCGACAAGAAGATGAAAGCGTTGCGGATGACTTGATACTTCATTCCGGCGGTTTCGGCCTGCTGGATCTGGTCGGTTGAAAGCGCCGACGGCGAGATGACGTCGACGAGGCCGGTGCGCATTCCGTTGATCTTCTGGCCGTGGTCGGGAATTTCGCGGACGACCAACTCATCGGCGATCGGCGTGCGAAAAGCGTGAGGCTCGGGACGCCGCTTAAAGATGACCCGGCTTTCGGCGACGTACTCGGCCATGATGTAGGGCCCCGATCCCATCGGCTTGTCGCGGAACCCATCGAAGCCACCCACCGACTCGTAGTAGGCCTTCGGAATGACCAGCACATACTGGGCGCCGGCCGGCAGGCTCATGTCCGGCGAGCGGGTGGTGACCGCGACCGTTCGCGCGTCGATGGCGCGGGCGGCGGTGACGGTGGCGAAGAAGGTGCGGATCGGCCAGGCCTTGGCGATCGGCTCGTTGAACGAGAAGGCGACATCCTCGGCGGTAACGGGGTCGCCGTTCGAGAAGGTGCCCCCCGGGCGGAGTGTGAAGGTCCAGACGGTTCCGTCCGATGAAACCTCCCATTTTTCGGCGAGCGACGGCATCACCTCGAAGTTGCGACCGATCTCGGTGACGGTGTCGTACATGGTGGTCCAGACGTAGAGATCGCGAAAACCGGCTTGCGGCGTCAGATTTGGCGGGATCGCGCCAATCGCGATCTGGATCGATTGGACGTCGGCTCGCTGTGGCTCCGTCGGCACGGCCGGACTTGCCGGCGGAGCAACCGGCGTACAGGCAGCGAAGACGAGCGAGCCGAACAACGCAAGGCGTGACAGAAGCGACCGCATGCGAACCTCCTCAAACGCGCTCGAATGACGGAAGGGCCCGGAGAAGCCCAGCGCAGCGTACCAGACCGGTCAGTATTCGTCGAGAGTTCGTATGCGGTGTGCTAAACGTCGGTACGTGACGAACGAGCGGTGGGCAGCGCGATCGTGACGTGGGTTCCTCCGGTTGCCGGCGATTCGACCCGGATCTCGCCGCCCATCGCCTGAACCAGCGCGCGGGCGATCGCCAAACCCAAGCCCGCGCCGGACCGATGGCCGCGGGCGGGATCGGCTTGGTAGAAACGATCGAACAGGTGGGGCAGCGCTTCGGCAGGGACCCCGGGGCCGTTATCAGTCACGCTGATGACCATCTGCTTACCGGAGGGCCGGACCGCGATCCGGACCGTGCCGCCGGGCGGAGCGAAGCGCAGCGCGTTGTCCAGCACGATCAGCAGGACCTGGCGCAGCCGGTCCGGGTCGGCGACCACCGCGCCGGTCACATCCTCAGCGGTCAGGTGAATTTCGCGCTCGACGGCCAGGCGGCCAACCTGCCGGATGAGGCGCTCGAAAAGCTCATCGAGGGCAACGGACTGTTTGGTGAGGGGAAGTGCGCCGGCATCAAGCCGGGAAAGCAGCAACAGGTTGTCGCTCAGCCGGGCCAGATAGTCGGTTTCGGCGATGATGTCGTCGAGGAGGGCGGCACGATCGTCGCCGGTGATGAATTCGCGCCGGGCGACCTCGGCGCTCGCACGGATCAAGGCAAGCGGTGAGCGCAACTCGTGGCTGGCATTGGCAACGAAGGCCTGCTGGCGTTGGCGGGCTTTGGTGTCGGCACGCAGCACCCGGCCAGCAACGATCCAACTGCCCGCACCGATCGCCAGCGTCGAGAACGTCCCGAGCACCAGGAACGTCAGCAGAAGTTGGTCGAGCACCCGGCCCTGATCGGTCAAGCTGCGTCCAAGCTGGAGAGCCGCCGGCCCGCCGGTACGCCCCACCCGATACGTCAGCAGCCGGATCGGTTCACCGTCGATGGTGGAGATCGTTCGGACATCGCTTCCGGTCTGCATGGCGACGTCGACCGCGGCGCGATCAGGCGAGATCGGCGCAGCGCCGGGATTGGGGTCGAACAGCAAGCGTCCGTCCGCGCTGAGCGGAAGGACGAAGATCGCCGAGACGTCTCCATCGTAGCGGTCGAGATCGTCGTCGTCATCATGGTCCCGGTCAGAACGACGAACCGGAATGAGCGCCGGAAAGACACTCTCGCGATAGCTGTACCAGGCGCGGTCGGCCTCGGCCAACTCGGGCGGGAGCGATGCGCCAAGCGACATCAACTCATGCGCCATTCGGTGCTGGAGCGCGAGGTCGGTGGTCACGTCGAAATACCGGCGCAGCATGCCATAGGCGCCGGCGCCAAGCGCGACAAGCAGGGCAATCCCGGCGGCCAGGTAGACCGCCGTTAGCTGCGGCCGAAGCCGATTAGTCAGCGGCCGCCTCCAGACGATAGCCAAAGCCACGTTGGGTGTGGATCGGGTCGAGTTCGCCGGGCTGGTTCAGCTTCTTGCGCAGGTAGGAAATGTAGATGTCGACCATCGTGGCCTGGACTTCCCGGTCGAAAGACCAGACATAATCGAGGATCTGCTGGCGGCTGAGCGTCTGGCCGCGGTTGCGCATCAGGTATTCGAGCAGGGTCCACTCGGTGGGAGTGAGATCGAGAAAGCGCGTCCCGCGCCGGACGGTGTGGGCCTTGAGATCCATCACGAGGTCGCCGACCCGCAACTCGGCGCCGGAACCCTGGCCGACGGTGAAGCGCCGGGTGAGCGCGTGGACGCGGGCGACCAACTCTTCGAAGGCAAACGGTTTGACCAGATAATCGTCGGCGCCGTTCTCCAAGCCGCGAACTCGATCCTCCACCTGACCGCGGGCGGTGAGCATCAGAAGGGCGGTGGGCAGGCGATTGGCGCGCACCGCCCGGCAGATCGACGGTCCGTCTCGCCCGGGGAGCATCCAGTCGACGATCGCGACATCGAAATTGCCGTCAAGCAGCAGTTGAGCGCCACTGTCGCCATCGGTCGCGACCGCAGTCTGAAACCGTTCTTCTTCGAGCACCCGCTGGATCAGGCGAGCAAGCCGCACATCGTCCTCGACGATAGCCACGCGCACGATTGGCTCCTTTGTCTCCTCCAAGGGTAGATCGGCTTCCTAGGAATCCGATGGGAAAGATTGGAAGAAGATGAGAACCCAGGTGGCCCGGTCCAATCTCAGGCCGACAGGAGGTCGCTAGTCTGAAGCCAGGTTCCAAGATAGGAGGAAATCATGACCCGACGTTTCGCCCTTCTCCTTGCAGCGGGGGTCACTGCCTTCGCATTGGTCGTCGCTGGCGGCCTGGCGGTGCGCTGGCCGATCGCGACGCCGCGAGAAGCGGTTGCAGCGACGATTGCGCCCGATCAGGCCGCGGCGATCGCCCTCGCCGGTGCGCCCGGCGCCATCAGCCAGCGGTCACCGGAGTTGGTGCGTTTCCGTGGACAGACCGCCTATGAAGTTCAGTTCGACCGAGGGGTGGTGTACGTAGACGCGACGACTGGAACAATTCTCGGCTCGACGGCGAGCGGCGCAGCGGTGATGCAGCCAGCAGGGGTTGCGGCGGGGCAACCGGTCCCGGGTGAGGCAGTGGTGAGCCGTGAAGCGGCGATGCACACGGCGGCTGCCTACCTGCCCGGCGACCGGGCGATTTCGGCGAAGTTGGAGCGCGAGCACGGCGTCCTTGCCTACGAGGTGGAACTGGCTTCGGGCAGCGAGGTGTACGTCGACGCCGAGAGCGGCGAGGTCGTGTTCGCCAAGGTCGAGCGGTCAGACCGCCGCGGCGATTCACGCCGGACCGCGCTCCAAGCGGCGGAACACGACGATGACTAGCCGGACAAAGAAGCCACGCCGCCTCGCGCCGTTCTTGTTCCCCGCCGCGGCGGGTGTCGCGACCATTGCCGGGTGGGCGTTGATGGCAACCCCCACCGATCCACCGTCGATCGCTCCGCCACCGGCGACGCTGCGGACGGTCACCGGGTTGCCGGCTGGCGCGGTCTCGCCGGCGCTGGTTGCACCAGCCGCTCCGGCGGCGCCAAGGCCAGTTGCTCGAACGAGGTCGTCACGATGACGAGCATAAAACCCGTGGACCGAACCTCACTCCCGGTCTCCCCAGGCAATGAGGAGATCCCGCTGCCGTCGGTTTCAGGACTGAGTGCGGCCGTGCTGCTTGGCGCGGCCGCCGGTATCGCTCTGCTGCTCGGCGTGATACCGGCACTCGCGACCAGCGCCAGCGGACCGGAGCCGAAGGTCTACTGGTATCTGTCGCGGTCGAGCGCGATCGTTTCCTACGTGCTTTTGTGGCTATCGACGGCGTTTGGCCTTCTGATCTCGACCAAGCTGAGCCGGAGTTGGCCGGGCGCAGGGCGGGCGGTCCTGTGGCATCAGGACCTGACCCTCGCCGGCCTCGGAACCGCCCTCTTCCACGCGCTGGTCTTGCTGGGCGACCGCTTCATCGGCTTCTCGCCGACTCAGTTGCTCGTGCCGTTTGCGAGCGGCTACCAGCCGGTGATGGTTGGCCTCGGTCAGCTTGCACTCTATCTGGGCCTGGCGGTCTGGCTCAGCTTCTATTTCCGCGCCCGCATCGGCACGCGCGCCTGGCGGCTGCTGCACTATCTCGGCTTTGTGGTCGTGCTTCTGGCGTTGCTGCACGGGATCGGCAGTGGCTCGGATAGTGCGAACCGTTGGGTAGCGACGCTCTACTGGGCGACCGGCGGCGGGCTGCTCTTTCTGACGCTCGCCCGGCTGCTCCTGAAGGGTGTTCCACCCGCCAAGGCACGCGCGAGCTAGCGGAGCCGGCCGCTATACTGACCGTCGGTAGGGACCGATGCGGACGATTCATTCACAGCATTTCGGCTGGGATAACACGATTGAGCCGGTGGCCGAAATCGAGAGCGGCGACGAACTCGAGTTCGCCGTCATCGACGCCTCGGGCGGCCAACTCACCGCGGGGTCACCGCCCGAGGCGTTGGCAACGCTCGATTTCGGCCGGGTCAACCCAGTGACCGGACCGGTGCTGGTCCGTGGCGCGCGACCCGGCGACGTCCTCGAGGTCGAGATCCGGGCGATCGAACCGGCTGATTGGGGCTGGACCGGGATCAGTCCAGGCTTCGGGCTACTGGCCGACGAGTTTCCCGACCCGTGGCTGACAACCTGGCGGATCGCAGACGGGGTCGCGACAGGTCTCGGAGCGGTACGGGTCCCGGTCCGGCCGTTTCCCGGCACGATCGGGGTGGCGTTGGCCGAGCCGGGCCGTCACAGCATCGTCCCGCCACGCCACAATGGTGGCAACCTCGACGTCAAGCATCTGGTTGCCGGGACGCGGCTGCTGCTGCCGGTGCTGGTCGAGGGAGCGCTCTTTTCGGTCGGCGACGCCCACGCCGCCCAGGGCGATGGCGAGGTGTGCGGCACCGCGATCGAGTGCGCGGCGACGATCGCGCTGCGCTTTCGGCTGCGGCGCGACCGATCGATGGCCGGACCTGAGATCGACTTGCCGCCCGGCAGCCTCGCCCCAGCCGACCCGGCGGGGTATCACGTCACCACCGGGATCGCCGACGACCTGTTCGAAGCGACCCGCCAGGCCGTCCGCCAGGCGATCGCCTATCTGAGCGCCGAGCATGGCTATTCGCGCGAAGAAGCGTACGCGTTGACCAGTGTCTGCGGGGATCTGCGGATCGGCGAGGTGGTCGATGCGCCGAACTGGGTGGTGACGGCGTTCCTGCCACGCTCGGCGATCGGCGGAACGGCGTGAACGTCGCACAAGGGTGAAGGTCGCCACGGCACTCGCGACGCCGCTGGTTTGACGGAGATCCGGCTCCGGCACGGCGGCAGGTGATGAACGCGGGCAACCTCGTGACCTGCTGAGCGACCACCCGACGCGGTTCAGTCGGTCAGGAAAGCTGGCTCGACTTCGAGCCTCGGCTGATAGGCGGCAGCGCGCCCCTTGCCGGCGGCTTTCGCGGCATAGAGCGCAACGTCGGCACGGTGGAGCAGGTCGTCGGCGCGTGAGCCGGCATCTGCAAAAGCATAGCCAGCGCTGCCGCCGATCTGGACGGTTCGTCCGCCGATAGCAAACGGCTCGCCGATCGCCGCCAGGGCGCGATCGGCCACCCGGCGGATGTCGGCCTCGTCGCCGACCGGCGCAATGAGCACGGCAAATTCGTCTCCGCCGTAGCGGACAATCAGGTCCTCGGCGCGGGTGCAGCCGGCGAGCCGCTTTGCGACCGCCTTGAGGAGTTCGTCGCCAGCGGCATGACCGAAGCGGTCGTTGATCTCCTTGAAGCCATCCAGATCGATGAAGAGGACGGCGACCTGGACGGGCCGCTCGCCGCCAAGTGCCTGATCGAGCCGATCGAGAAACATCCGCCGATTGACCAGCCCGGTCAGCGAATCGTGAAATGCCTGGTAGCGAAGTTGCTGCTCGAGCGCCTTGCGGTCGGTGACGTCGCGGAGGACGATCAGCCAGCCGACCGGATCGTTGCGGGCGCCGTGCAGCGGTGAGTAACGAAGCTCATAGTCACGTTGGCTTGCGCCCGTGCCAATCGCGAGATCCTGACGGGTGATGCGCCGCCCTTCGCCAAGGCCGGTTTCCAACGATACGCCGAGGACGTTCGAGGCCGCCTGCCCGAGGACGGCAGCGGGCGGCTTGCCAAGGATCTGCTCGGCGGCGGGATTGAGATCGACGATCCGCCGAGCGCCGTCCAGCACGATAACGCCGTCGCTCATGCTTGAGAAGACCGCCGCCCGGGCGATCGGCGCAAGGTCGAGCAACTCATCGTGCAGCAGCGCCCAGAGCAGCGCAAGCGCGGCGATCGTGACGGCGGGCGCGGTCGGGTCGACCGTCGGGGCAGACGTGATGCCGAGGACGAACAGCAGGTTGCCAGCAAGGGGGACGAGCGTGGCGATTGAAACAGTGGCAGAGACTATGGCGGCGGTAAAGCGCTGGCGAGCGGACCGCGGCCATAGGCATACAGTAGTAAGAGGTAATGAGCAGGACCGCGGCGAAAAAGCAACTTGGGAAGGCCGTCGACGGTCTCGAACCGGACGTCGACGAACGCGACGTCACCCGGGTTCCAGGCGATCAGCCCGAGTGAGACGACCGGGAAGAGGGCAAGCGCGAGAACCAGCCGAGAACTCACCCAACGAGCGCGGCCGGTGTGGACCAGGACAAAGACAAGACTGGCGGCGGGGATGACCGCGCCAGTGGTGGCCTTTGGCCACCAGCAGACCAGCGATCTTGAACGGCATGGTCGGTCCGCTGCCGATCAGGATCTGGCCAACCGCGCCCAGCCTGCACCGGCCAGCACAAAGACGGGGAAGGCGCGACCACCAGGCCGAGAGCGGAAGCGCCAGCCGTAGAACAGCAAGGCGACGTTCACCGTCACGAAGACGATGGCGGGGACGACGGCAGGATCAGGTGCATCGACGATCAAACGCAAGTAGCGCCGCCGGTGGGACAGCGCCGTTTTTCTCACTCCTTCCGGACGAAAGATCAGCCTAGCACAGTGGCCCTCGAATGATACCGTTGAGCTAGGCCGTCCGGGCGACCGGTCCGCCCAAGGCCAGGCTCACCGTCTCGTCATTGGAGCGGTCGATCGCCACCTCGCAATCACGCCTTCGCAAGGCAGGCGCCGCTGAACGCCAGTCTCAAGATTATCGACGGCGGCGACGGTCGAGCGTTAGAGTGCTGATATGTGCGAACGATGCCTGACAGGGATGGACGCGACGACGGCTGCGCGGAACAGCCGGTCTGGTAGGCGCGGGCCCTGACGCTTTCCGGCTGCCGATTGTTGAAAGGCGCGTCACTTCCCTCTCCAGCCGCGCCGGCAGCGCCGGCTCAGAGCAACGGCCACGTCGGCGACGGCGCGCGTTTCAGACGCTATGGGGTCGGCCTGATCACCCGGACGCTCAATGCCGACCGGCGCCTGATCAACCCTGACCCCCGGGGGCACGACCTCGTGATCGACTGGAGACGACGAGCGGGTCCGGGTGCTCGACGAGACGATGCGGCTCTTGCCCGAGTCGTTTTATCATTGACAGGACAGCCGACCGGCGGAGCGGCGAACCGCTCTACGTCCATTTTGGCCTGCTCCGCCAGGTCGACCAGAGCCGTAGCTTCTCGATCGCTGCCGAAACCCGACCATATTTCAGCACCGATCCGGTGGTCATCTCGATCGGGTCGTTTCCGGTGAGCGCCCGTGGCCGCGCGTATTCCCGCTCGGTCATCATCCATGAGTTGACCCACAAGGTGAGTAATCTCGAGCAGGCAAACTCGTATGGCTTAACTCTTTCGGCCAACCGGGATGCGCACTCAGGCGAACTTGAACGGATCTATGCATCGATCATCTCTCGCGGTGGCAGCCGGCCAACCTTCGACAGCGCCAGCGCCTATGGCGCCTACAACTATCGAAGAGCATGGCGCGGTCGCCAGCGAGCATTACTTCATGGGGCGCGAGGTCTTCTTCCACGGCCTCGGGCCAAACGCTGTGCCAGAACTTGGCGCTCTGGGGGATATGGGGTACTACGGCTACGCCCGTTTTCTCGGGGATGACCAGACGACGATCTTCTACGAAGCGTTCAAGAAGAACCTCTACGAAGGCCGCGAGTATCAGGCGCAGCGGCCGCTCTAGCGCCCGGTGAAGCGGCCTTTTTTTCGATCCGTGGTAGGTGCGGTTGCTTGCTTCCTATATCCGCAGTATTATGCGTCCGCCGCGGGTGCGGCGGAGTATCGCGATCCCCAGTTGGGAGGAGCCGCATGACTGACATCATGGACATCGAGGGCATCGGCAAGGTATTTGGCGCCAAATTGAAGGAACTGGGCATCGGCACGGTCGAATCCTTGCTCAAGGCCGGCGCAACTCCCAAGGGGCGCAAGGACCTCGCCGAGAAGTCAGGTGCACGCGAGGCTCAGATCCTCGAGTGGGTCAACCGCGCCGACCTGTTCCGGGTGAAGGGGATCGGCGAGGAGTACTCCGATCTGCTGGAAGCGGCCGGGGTAGATACCGTGGTGGAGTTGTCCAAGCGGCGAGCCGACAACCTTCATGCCAAACTTGTCGAGGTGAACGGCGAGAAGAAGTTGGTGCGCCAACTTCCCACGCAGAACCAGGTTGCCGCGTGGATCGAGCACGCCAAGACCCTCGATCGCGCCGTCAGCTACTAACCGCCACGCCAGGCCACCCGAAACCGGCGGCAGCCGCCTTCTGATCGCGGCGGCCGGCCGGATTTCTTGGCTCGTATCCGACTTTGTGCCTGCGATCGAGCCGGTCGGAACGAAATTCGAACCATTTTGGGAATCGACATGCGGGCGGACAAGACGCTATACTGAATGAATGGTATGACTCGGTAACGTGGTGCTACACCAAAGTGTCATACGGGCAATCCCCGCCCGGCTGAAAGTTCCTTGATGTTGCGCTGACCGAAGCATTCACGACCACATGACCAGAAGGAGTCAGCGCGATGATCGACAAAACCCTTACCTGCCGGGACTGCGGAGCCTCATTTGAGTTCACCGCCGGCGAGCAGGAATTCTACGCAAGCCGGGGCCTGACCAACGAGCCGAGCCGCTGTCCGGCCTGCCGCGCCGAGCGCAAGCGTTCGCGCGATGGCGGGTATAGCTCCGGTGGTGGCTACAGTTCGGGTGGCTACAGTTCGGGCGGCTATAGCTCAGGCGGCGGCTACGGCGAGCGACGCGAGCGAACGATGTACCCGGCGACCTGCAGCGCCTGCGGCAAGGAGACCGAAGTCCCGTTCCAGCCTCGTGGCGACCGTCCAGTCTACTGCTCTTCCTGCTTCGAGAGCCAGGGCGGATCGTCCCGCGGCGGCCGGAGCGGCGGACGGGGCGGCTACGGCGGCGGCAACCGCTGGTAGGCGTTCCCGGCCAGACAACCGAATAGCAAATGCAACGCTCCCGCTCTGGTCAGCGGGAGCGTTTGATTCTCGGACGGCAGGGCCGGACCGCCAGAGCCTATGATCGAACGGTCGTCCGGGCCGCGTGGTGACGGTGTACGATAGGAGGCGCGGCCATGCCCGCGAGTTTTGCCGACCTCGGCTTGAGCGCCGACGTGCTCAAGGCACTTGAAGATCTCGGGTTCGAAGAGCCAACGCCGATCCAATCACAAACGATCGGCCCACTGTTGTCCGGCCACGACGTTATCGGCCAGGCCCAGACCGGAACCGGCAAGACCGCCGCGTTTGCCATCCCGATCGTCGAGCAGATCGAGCCGAAGCGGCGAGCGGTCCAGGCGTTGGTGCTCACTCCGACCCGCGAATTGGCGGTCCAGGTGGCCGAGCATACCCACCGGATCGGCCGCCATCGCGGCGTCGACGTGCTGCCGATCTACGGCGGCCAGAGCTATGCCCGCCAGATCGGCGGTTTGCGCCACGGCGCTCAGGTCGTCGTCGGCACGCCCGGCCGGGTGATGGACCACCTGCGCCGCGAGACGCTCGACCTGGCGGACCTACGCATCGTCGTGCTGGACGAAGCCGACGAGATGTTGAACATGGGTTTCATCGAGGATGTCGAGTGGATCCTCGACCAGGCGCCCCAGCAACGCCAGATTGCCCTGTTTTCGGCAACGATGCCGCCACGTATCGCCAACCTCGCCGAACGCTATCTCACTGAACCCGAACGGATCAGCGTCTCCCAAGAGCGGCTCACTCTCCCCCAGACCGACCAATGGTTCGTCGAGGTGCCGGCACGCGCCAAACTGGACGCACTCACGCGCATTCTCGATGTCGAAGCGCCGGCTTCGGCGATCATCTTCTGCCGGACCAAGCGCGAGGTGGACGACCTTGGCGAAAGCCTCGCCGGACGTGGCTACGCGGTGGACACGCTCCACGGAGACCTGAACCAAATCATGCGCGAGCGCGTCCTCCGGCGCTTCCGCGATGGACAGGTCGAGATCCTCGTCGCCACCGATGTGGCGGCGCGCGGACTGGACATCGCCGGCGTCTCGCACGTGATCAACTACGACATCCCCGAGGATTCGGAGGCGTACGTCCATCGGATCGGCCGAACCGGCCGTGCCGGGCGCTACGGCGTGGCGATCACCTTTGTGACGCCGCGCGAGATCCGGCTCCTGCGCTTTATCGAGCGCGGGATCGGCAAGAAGATCGCGCCGATGCGGCTGCCGACGGTGGCAGACGTGGCAGCGAGACGGATCGACGCACTGCGCGAGACGCTGCGCCGGACCTTGCTGGAAGACCAGTACGAGCCGTACTTGCTCCTTGTCGAGAGCCTGAGCGAGGAGTTCGCGGTCGTCGAGATCGCCGCGGCGGCGGCGAAGCTGGCAATCGAGGCGAGTCGGCCCTTGCCGGTCGATCTTCCACTCGAGGGCGATGGAGCGGGCGCTGAGCCGGGAATGACGCGGCTATTTCTGGACGTCGGCAGGAACGGCGGTGTACGTCCTGGCGATCTGGTCGGTGCGATCGCCAACGAGGCGGATATTCCCGGCCGGGCGATCGGCGCAATCGACATCTACGACACGTTCTCCTTCGTCGAGGTGCCGAACGATCGCGCCGAGTGGGTGATCGAGGCGCTCTCGCAGGCGACGATCAAAGGGCTGCGCGTGCGCGCCTCGATCGCCCGGCCAGACGCCGACCCCGGCCGCCGCCCGCCGCGAGACGCCAAGCGCCCGCCGGCAAAGGGCGCTCCGGCGAAGGGTGCACCAAAGCCCGCTGCCGGTAAGTCGGCTCCAAAGCACCAGCCTGCTGGCGGTCGGCGCGAACCGTCCCACCGGCCGCCCCGCCCGAAAGCACGCCGGAGCTAATAGAGTGTCGTCTGGTAGCCGCGCTCGACACGCGCCTCGAGTTCGTCGAGCGGGCAATCCTCGATCTGAAGCTGGTCGGTCAGGATCTTGGCGAGCGAGGGCAGCGCCCGGCGGTCGATCTGGGCAGCAGGGTCCCAGAGCCGCGAGCGGCGAAACGCCTTGGCACAGTGGAAGAACACCTCTTCGGCCTCGACGATGATCGCGAGGCGTGGCCGGCGGCCAGCGTTGGCGAGCCGATCGCGCAGCCAGTCGTCCTGAACGATCCGGGCGCGACCGTTGACGCGCAGAGTCTCGTCGACACCCGGCGCCAGGAAGAGCAGCCCGACCCGGGGATTGGCCAGGATGTTACCGAGGGTGTCGGCACGGCGGTTGCCCGGCCATTCGGGCAGGGCGAGGGTCATTTCGTCCAGCACGCACACGCCGCCGGGCGGGCCGCCGCGTGGCGAAACGTCGCAACGCCCGTCAAGTCCGGCGGTGCCGACGAGGACGAAGGGTGACCGTTCGAGAAAGGCGCGCGCGTGGGCGTCCAGAATGCCGATGTCCTTCCGGATCACCAGGTCCGACGGCTCACCGAGGATCGCCCGAAGCTGGTCGATGCTGTCGATCGGCTGTTCGAAGCGCATCACCGGATGGTGAGCGACTGGATCGTCGCATCCAACTGAGGCAACGGCGGGGTGAAGGCGTTGGGGTCGGTCACCTGCAACCGGTTGACGATTTCGGCCAGATAGACGCGATAGGCGGGGATGAAATCCGGGTCTTCGATGTCGAATAGGCCCGGTGGTGGCGGTGGGAGCTTGGCGGCGATCGGCAGTTGGGCGGTGACGTAGTACTGCCGGTCGCTGGTGACGCCCTGATAGGTGTAGATCAACTGGTTGTCTTCGATGGGGTTTGCGCTCTGGGAAAAGTAGGCGATGTAGCGGATGCCCGACCCGGAGGCGAAGCCCATCGTCTGCTCCTGGGCATGAAAGACCTGTTCGGCATTCACCAACGGGAGATAGGGGAGCTTTCTCATCTGAGCGAGATTTGGCCGCAACGCCAGGAGCAAAATCAATTCGTTGGCGGTGGTATCCCAGCCGTAGGCGGCAAGTTCGTCCATCCGAAGGACCCAGATTTCGGGCTGGCTATACTCGTCGAGGTCGAAGGTGCCGGAGAAATAGTTGGTGAAGCGCAGACGCTGGTAGCCGGGAGTAACACTGCCGGGCGGTACCTCGAAGTCGGGCGGGCTGCCGGGGACGAAGACCGATTCGACGCGCACGCCGGGCATGGCGCTTTCGATGGTGATCCGCGGCAGTTCCTGAGCCGCAACGGGAACCAGGAGCGCGAGGACGGACAGAACTGCCGCGCCGAGAGCCAGTTGGATCGGTCGGACCATGATTCCTCTCAGATCTTGATCGAAGGCAGGACGAGATGCTCCGCGCCGCGCGACCAGCGGATTGCGACGCAGCCACCCTCCGAAGAGTCGTTGGCGCCACCTTCGATATAGCGGTCGGGGTTGCAATAATAGCCACCGGCGGTCAGCCGCACCTGCCCGGCGCCCCGGTCAATCGTCAGGTCGCCCTCGACGACAAACAGTTCATCGCCGGCCGGCCAACTGCGCCGAGGACCAACCCCACGCCATCCCTCGGGAAGCCGCATCATCCAGGTCGTCCAGCCGGTTACCTCGTTGCGATAGAGGGTCTTGGCCTGAAAGTTCTGGATCGGCCGCATGTCCTGGCTGAAAACCGGCTCCCAAGGCACCTCATCCAGATCGACCCCGGTAACACCTCGCAGCCGGGGATCGTGGGTCGCCTCGCCGGTCGGCGCGATGAATTCGACGCCGTCCCAGTTTTCCGGAAAGGGCAGGTAGTTGATATCGAAGGGGCCGCCGTATTTCATCAGCAGCCGGGTTCCGGTATCGGTCGCTTCGTCGGAGGGGTGCACCCAATAGGCCGGGTGGTTCAGGTAGCCGGGCGAGCAAAAATCGCGCCAGTGGCCAAAGTGATGGATGCCCTCGAGGGCGAACGCCTCTTCGTGGAAGGTGTGATATTCCAGTTCGTTGCCGGCATAGGGCGAGACCCAGCCGGGTGGGAGGGTCAGCAACGACAGGCGAAACCCGTCGGTCCCTTCGTTGAGGTGGACGCGCCGGCTACCGGTCGGGCTTTCGTGCACCGGCAGATCGGCGGCGTTGATCGGATCGACCTTTGCCCAACTCATCGGCGGTCCTCCTTGGGCCGGAAATAGACCGGATAGCGCGAGCCGGGAATGAACCCCTCGACCCGCACCAGCGTCGGGTGGAGGATGACACCGCAGCGGGTCCGTTGGATCGTCTCGTCGTCAAGATGATGGGGAAAGTTGATGTTCGCGAAGCCACGGATACCCGCGCCAGTCTCGATCAGTTCGGCCTCGCCGGTGATCAGGACGAAGCGGACGCCCTCTTCGTTGTCGTCGTTGAAGATGTTGCGATAGTGGAAGATCGCCGCGAGATAGGGGTCGCGCTTGAGTTCGTCGATCTTGGCAGACGGGCGGATGCTGATCAGCCGGTAGGTGAAATCGTCCGCGACCCTTCCGCCCATCAGCCGGTAGCGCGGCAAGCCGTCTGCGCCGCGGGTGATGACGGTGGCCGTTTGGGGCGGCTGGATCAGGTCGAGCACCTTCTGCTTCATGCTGGCGCGCTCAGCATCGGTCAACTCGATCCGGGGGTGGACGCCCATTCAGCACCTCCTACCAGCGCAGGATAGCACGGCCGCCAAGCGGCCGAGCCAGCAGGTGAGCCTGGCGTTTCGACCAAACGATGCTCCCGCATGGAAGCCGGGCAGAGGATTACCCGTCAATCTCGTAGTCGAGGGTCAGGGAAGCGCCATGCTCGTCGTGGACGTAGCTGGCCGTACCGCGCAGGCCGCGGAGATCGCCGGTCGCCGACCCGGGGACGATCGATCCAAAGGCGTCGGATGTTGCGCGATCCTGAATGCCGCCGTGCTGGATGACAAAGGCGCCGGCCCGGTCCCCGATTCGGCCAACAACTCGCTCGGAGGCGAGGTAGCCCCGACCGTCGTCGGCTTGACAGAGCAAGACTTCAGCGGTGCTGGTTCCTACGATGTCGCCGGAGAAAGTCTTGTAGACGGTGGCTCGAGCAAGCGGCGGGCCATCGGGCGGTTCGTCGTAGACCGTCTGATCCCAGCCGGTGATCTCAAAGGTGGCAGTCGCTCTCATCGTCGCTCCTTGAAGAGTTGGGTGCTGGGTGAGACTCAGCCGCCGACAATTCGCGAATCGAGATCGGCGTCGGCCAGGTCGGCGAACGGGTCGTGGCGCTCGGCGGCACGCTCAGCCCGGGCGGCGTCAAGCCGCTCGCGGGCACGCAGGAAGCGGATCTTGTCCTCGCGGGTGCGGGGAACGAGAGACGGCACCGGAGCCGCCCTGCCGTCGCGCAGCGCGACGAGCGTGATCGCACACAATCCAGTCAGCCGGCGGTCGCCGGTGGAGACGTTCTCGGCCTCGATCGTCACCTCGACTTCGAGGGATGTCTGGCCAGCATGGACGACCTGGGCGGTCAGGTGAAGGAGTTCGCCGACATGGACCGGGGCAAGCAGGTCAACCCGATCGATCGCGGCGGTGGTACAGGCGAGACCGGCAAAGCGCGTGGCGCAGGCGTAGGCGAGGTTGTCGGCAGCCATGATCAGGTGGCCGCCGTGGACGTTGCCGGCGAAATTGGCGAGTTCGGGTGTCATGATCTGAGCGCCGCGGATGACGGTTTCGTCGGCATACTTCGGGTCGGGCATGGCACTCCCATCGAGACCGGGGTCTGAGCGACACTATAGCGGCGGAAAGGCCGGGAAGCGATGCTCCATATCACCAATGGCGAGAGCGCCGGCGACCCGCTGCGGCGGGCGGTATCGGGTACGGTCGTCGTCTGGCGCGACGTCCTTCACGACGGGCCGGTTCCGGACGTCCCGGACGACGAGCTTCGACGGGTCCGCGCCCGGTTTCTGGCAAATTCTGGCCGCGCCGGTGAGTTGGCCGAGGCGGACATCCTGCGCGACTTTGAGGATCGCGACGCCGCGCTCGGCCAACTCCACGACGAGGTGGTGCTCTGGTTCGAGCACGATCTCTACGACCAACTCCAACTGATCCAGGTGCTCGAACGTCTCGGGCGCAATCCTCCAGCCCGGCTGTCGCTGATCTGCATCGACCGGCATCCGGACGTCTTGAACTTCGCCGGGCTTGGCCAGCTTTCCGACCTGCAGCTTGCCGCGCTCTTCCCGACGCGCCTTCCTGTCTCCGACGCTCAGATCGACCTCGCTCGACGCACCTGGGCCGCCTTCCGCGCTGCCGACCCTTCTCAGTTGGCTGCCATCGACGATTGTGCCGCCCTTCCCTTCCTCGGCGCCGCGCTGCACCGCCTTCGTGAAGAGTATCCCGGCCTGCGAGACGGACTGTCGCGCACCGAGCGACAAATCCTCCAGATCCTCGCCGATGGCCCAACCGACCGGGCCGAGTTGTTTCGCGCCAACGCCCGGCGCGAGGAGGCAATCTGGCTGGGCGACACCTCCTTCTTCGCCATTCTCGACGGCTTGTCCCGGGGCAAAGCACCGTTGGTGGAGGGAGACCCGCTTCGCCTCACCGAGTCAGGCCGAAGCGTGCTGGCCGGCGAAGCGGATCAAGTACCGTTGAACGGGATCGACCGGTGGGTGGGCGGGGTCCGGTTCAGCGGGCAGAGCGTGCTCTGGCGTTGGGACGGCGAGCGGATCGTGCCGGCCTGGACGGCGGGCGCGGGCGATTAGCCGGCGGCGCGGGCGGCCTCGGCGGCGCGAGCCAGCAGCAAGGCGCGCTCGCGAGCGTTGCCGGTGAGCGAGGCGGCACGCTCAAGCTCCTGGCGCGCTTCGGCGTAGCGGCCAAGCTTGACAAGCAGGTCGCCACGAACGCTCGGCAGGTGATGGTAGCCGCGCAACGACGGCTCGCCGGTCAGTTGGTCGACTAACTCGAGGCCGGTCGCCGGACCAAACGCCATCGCCAACGCGACGGCGCGGTTGAGCTCGACGACCGGCGAGGGAACGAGTTGGGCGAGGGCATCATACAGCGCGGCGATCCGCTCCCAGTCGGTCTCCTCGGCAGTGCGAGCGCGGGCGTGGCACGCCGCGATGGCGGCCTGGAGGGCGTACGGCCCGAGCGCACCGCCGAGGTGCTCGGCACGATCGAGCGCAGCCAACCCACGCTGGATCAGCAGATGGTTCCAGCGGGCGCGGTTCTGTTCGAGCAGGACGATCGGCTCGCCATCCGGACCGCTGCGCGCCCCGGCGCGGGAGGCCTGGATCTCCATCAAGGCGACCAACCCGTGGACCTCTGGCTCGTCGGGCGTCAACTGGGCAAGGATACGGCCGAGGCGAAGGGCATCTTCGCAGAGCGCCGTTCGCATCCAGTCGTCACCAGCAGTCGCGGCATACCCTTCGTTGAAGATGAGGTAGATCACCTCGAGCACCGAGGCGAGGCGAGCGGCACGGTCGGCGCCGTGCGGCAACTCGAAGGGGACGCCGGCCGCGCTGAGCGTGCGCTTGGCCCGGACAATCCGCTGGGCAACAGTCGGCTCCGGGACGAGAAAGGCGCGGGCGATCTCCGAGGTAGTCAGGCCACCGAGCAGCCGCAGGGTGAGCGCAACCCGCGCTTCGGTGGAAAGAACCGGGTGACAGGCGATGAAGATCAGCCGCAGCAGGTCGTCGCCGACATCGTCCTCGTCGATCACCGCCGCCAGTTCCAACGCGGCCAGGTCCTGGTCGACGGCGAGGTCGCGGCCTAATTGCTCCTGTTTGGCGGCGAGCCGGACGTCGCGCCGCCGTCGGTCGATGGCGCGCCGCTTGCCGACGGCCATCAGCCAGGCGCCCGGGTTGTCGGGGATGCCGTCGTCGGGCCACTGTTCGAGCGCGGCGACCAGCGCGTCCTGGGCGAGATCTTCGGCGAGGCCGACATCGCGGACGAGGCGTGTCAGCCCGGCGATCAGCCGGGCTGCCTCAATCCTCCAGACTGCCTCAATCGCCTGGGCGACGTCGGTCACGCCTCGGTGAGCCGCTGCAGTTCGGGGTAGCCATCCACGATCTGCTGGACGTCCGCGGGAAACTCTTCCATCTCCTGCACCTGCCGAACCTCGATGATCTCATCGTCGCTCATCGGCGCACGGCTTGCCCAGGCGATCGCCTCTTCTTTGGATTTCACCTGAATCATCCAGTAGCCACCGATCACTTCTTTGGCTTCGGCGAACGGTCCATCGACGACCGTGCTCTTGCCGCCCGAGAAACTGATGCGAGCGCCCATCGACGGCGGGTGCAGACCATCGAGCGCCAGCAGCACGCCCGCCCGTTGGAGTGAATCGTTGAACTGCATCATCCGTGCGACCGCTTCGGGGTCGGGCATCACGCCCGGTTCCGCCTGTTCGTACCCTTTGGGGATGACCAGCAACATGAAGCGCATCGTTTGCTCTCCCTTTCTCCGGTTGACCGGTTTCCTCTACGCGTCGAACGGGGCGGCACTCAATCGACAAGGCCGACGCGTTTACTCGACGATCGCGATCGCCGGATTGCCGCGCGGCACGATCGGCCCGGCGCACCGATCGACCTCGATCATGAGCCGGAACGGTCCGCCCGGCATCTGCTCCGGCAGAAGGATCTCCCACTCGTCGTGGATCTGGTCGCCCGGCCGCCAGAGCAGGGTCGGGTACCAGCCTCCGCCCGGCGCCCCACGCGCCGAGGCCACCTCGCGGCCGGCAGCGTCGACGACCCGCAACGTGATCAACCGCTCCTCCTCGATCCAGCCGCCCTGCCAGAATAGCTCGACGGTCAGCGAACGGCCATCACGACTCAACTGAACGCCCTCGAGGCGCATCTCCTCGCCAAAACGGACGTCACGCTCTGAAACACCGGGAGGCGGCCAGGCGGTGATTGTAGCCAGCCGGAGTGGCCGCACGGTGAGGAGATCTCCAACGATCTTTCCGGCGCGATCGCGGATCGCCAGGCGGTGGCCATCGCTCTCGACGGCGATTTCGACGGCGAGATAGTCCGGTCCCGACGCGTCGGGCGGCAAGCGGAAGCTCAAGCGCTGCTGTCCATCGGCGTCGGGAAGCGGGAACGGTTCTCCTTCGGCGAGCGGGCGAAAGGCGCTGTCGATCAGCCGCGAGCGAACCACGGCGCCGTCGGGGCGCAACCGTCGCCAGTCGAGCAGCAGCGTCGCCTCCTCGCCGGGCAGCACCCGCTCCGGTTCGAAGCGATAGGCGGTCAACTCGACGAGATCGCCAAAGCGAGCGCCGAGCGGAACGAGGCGTGGTCCGGCTGCCTCGCCGCCGAGGGCAGCGAACAGAGCGGGGTTGTGACGCTCGAAATGGCCGCTGTAGCCGGTGACCGCCAGCAGCACGCCGAACGCCGCCGTCCCGAGCGCGAGGATGACCGCGGCGGCACTCGCCACGGCGGTTCGGCGTTGCCAGAGCGCCAACGACCCGCCAAAAGCGAGCAGGACAGCCAGCGGCATGAAGTCGGCGAGATAGCGCATCGAGACCCAACGCTGAAGGAGCACCGGCGCGGCCGCCGCGACAGTCCCCCCGGCCAGCAGCAGCAGGTCGCGCCGTCGGCCCGGCGCAGCCCAGAGCGCCCCGACGGCGAGCAGGACGTACGGTGCGGCGGTGAGCAGCCCGACGGTCGGCTCGATGATCGCGCCGGTGCTCGCCTCGCGCATCGTCGCGCGGCGCTCGGAGGCGGGCGGCCAGCCGATGAAGGGAAAGCGCGTCGAGAACTCCGGCGGGCGCAGGAAGAACAGCCCGGCGTTGGTGGCGAGGTTGTCGGCCGAAAAGAAGCCGGCATAGTCGCGATGTAAGTTCAGGTCGGTTAACTGGTAGCGCTGGCCGAATTCGAAGGGGGTATCAAACCGCGCGGCGTTGTACCAGCCGGCGACCGCTCCAAGCAGAACCAACGGACCGAGCAGCAGCGCGAGACGGCGCGGCTGGCGCCGCAACGCGATCGCCGCGACCACGACAAAGAGAAGAACCGCCGGGATCAAACTCGCCCGGGCGAGCGGGACCAGCCCCCAGGCCGTCCCGGCGACCAGCCAATACACCCCCGCCCAGCGACCGGAGCGCCGGGCGGTGAGCGCAGCGAGGATCCCGCCGAGCAGGGCAACCTGGCCGGTGGCGATCGCGGCCTGGTAGACGGCGGGGGAAGAGAGGAGAAAGGGGATCGGATTACCCAGCCCGACGGCGACGAGTGCGCTCGCGGGCAGGATCAGCGGTGCGCCGGACGGCCCGTCTCGCCAGACCCGCCAGACAAGCGCCGCGGCGACAACCGTCAGCCCCACCACCCCGGCGATCGCCGCGACGCTGTCGGAGGTCAGGCGGTCGCCGCTCAGCCAGTCCCCAACCAACAGCGTGATCGCCGGCAGGGGGCCAAAGTAGAGGAAGTAGCGGCCATCGTAATAGGACACGTCGTGGATGGCGCAAACGCCGGCGCGGGCGGCAGGCTCGTACGGGTCGGGAAGGGCGGCAAGGTTGGCTGGCGGGGTAGCCAGGAGAGAAAGCTGGCCCTGGGTGAACGCATCAGCTTGCTGGCGATAGAGCGTCGAGGAGTAACGGGCATCGGGGATGGCGATCGTGGCGGTTCCAGCGGTGGCGACCCACCATTGGACGGCGAGGACTGCCACCAGCACCAGCAGCAATGGCCACGTGCGAATAGACCCCCTCCTGCCGGCGGGGATGCTAGCAGCCCGAGGGCCGCTGAACGGAATAATCGCGGCGCAGCCCCTCCCACAATCTGGGATGTTCCCTCCGGGACCTTGGCTCCTTGGAGGACGAAGCCTTAGGCAGGCGCTTGGACGGCGGCCGAGCGCGCCGGCCTGCCGAGCGGGACGAGCCGCCAGCGGCCATAGGCGACCACCGCGCAGAGCAGCCCCATCCCCGCGGCAAAGACGGCGCTCTCCGGCTGTCGGCCGAGGAGTTGATAGATGGTGGCGCAGATGGTGAGCAGAACCAGACAGGCGGCGGCCAGGGGCGTCAGGCCCGGCCGGATCCGAAGCAGTCCTGGTAGGACCAGGCCAAGTGCTCCCAGGATCTCGGCGACGCCGATGAACGCGAGGAACGCCGCCGGCAACGGGATCGGCATCGGGATCTGGTCGATCGGCAAGATCAACTTTGGCGCTCCGCTCACGAGGGCGAAGAAGAGCGCGAGAAAGACCTGAAGAACCCAGAGAGCGGCTGAGATGGCTTTTCGATTTGGCATTGTGTCGTCCTTCTCTGCGAGATGACAAGCGCCCGGAGCCTGAGGGCGTCCGGACGGCCGGTTACCCGTTCATCGGGCGGATTTCGCCGCGCCTATCTCGGGCAACGGCAAACCAATGCGTGGGGGCGGCGACCGCCTCCTCGTGCGACTCGACTTCGACGATCACGAAGCCGGAGACCAGTTCCTCGGGCTCGTTGAAGGGGCCGTCGGTGAACGACGCAGCCGGTGACGGCGATACGCGAGCCGTTCACGCTGGGCGCGAGGCTGCCGGCAAACGCCAGCACGCCGTCGCGCGTCTCCTGCTCGATGAAAGCGCCTATCCGTTCGATCCGATCCAGCCGGGCGCCCTGTTCCCAGTCGTGGTCACCAAAGACGGCGAGAAGGTAGCGCATCTGCGCGGCGCCTCCTGCTGGAATGGGGTTAGGCTCGCTCGGCGATGCGGGCGCGAAGCCGGTCTTCTTGTTCGCGAAGCTCGGGGGTGAACTCCTCGCCGAAGTCATCGGATTCGAAGACCGGACGGATTTCGACCACCGCCTCGACGCCGGTTGGGTTTGGACCGCGCTTGACCCACTCGATTGCCTCGGCCATCGAGTCGACCTTCCAGATCCAGAAGCCAGCGATCAGTTCCTTGGTTTCGGCGAACGGCCCATCGATGACGGTGCGCTCGTTGCCGGAGAAGCGAACCCGTGCGCCCTTGGAACTCGGCTGTAGCCCTTCGCCCGCCAGCATGATTCCGGCGTTGACCAACGCCTCGTTGTACGCGCCCATCTCGGTGAGCAACTGCTCGTCGGGCAGGACCCCAGCCTCGGAATCGGTATTGGCTTTGATCAAGACCATGACACGCATCGTCGTCTCCTGCTTCAGAGTAGCCTGGCCCCTGTTCATGACCGGGCTCTATTAAGACGTCGAACCGGGAGCGTCCGAATCGACAAAGCGTCGGCGAACCTGACGGAAATTCCGAAAATCGCCGAATGCTGGGGTCAGCCCCCGGCCATCGCGCCGACGATGAGATACGGCTCGATGCCCGCCACGACGGCGGGCGGCAGCGGCGTGTCCGGCGGTTCGTGCGAGAGGTCTTCCTGGCAGGCGTAGAACCGGATGAAGGCACGGCGCAGTTGGGTGGTTTGATCGCGGATGGTTCCGCGCAGCATCGGAAAGCGCCCCTCGAGGGCGTCGAGAACGGTGCGCTGGGTGGGCGGGTCGGCGACCTGGAGCGCTACCTCACCCTGGACCGAGGCAAGCACCCGCAGGTTCGGCGGCAGGACGACCCGGATCATCGGAGTGTCTGGACTTCGATCGAGAGGACGGGAGGAAGGTCGTGGACGATCGGCATCCAGTTGTCGCCGCTGTCGGCCGAGACATAGACCTGCCCGCCGCTGGTGCCAACGTAAACGCCGCAGGAATCGAGGCTGTCGACGGCCATCGCATCGCGCAGAACGTTGAGATAACAATTGCCCTGCGGCAGCCCCTTGGTCAACGCCTCCCACTCATAGCCGCCGCTGCGACTGCGGTAGACCCGCAACTTGCCGTCGAGCAGATAGTGCTGCGATTCGCTGGTGATCGGCACGACGTAGATCGTCTCTGGCTCGTGGGCGTGAACCGCGATCGGGTAGCCGAAATCGCAGGGCAGGTCGCCGCTGACTTCGACCCAATTCTCACCGGCGTCGTCGCTGCGGGTGACGTCGCCATGCTTTTGCATGAACAGGACGTTCGGCCGGGACGGATGGAGCGCGATCTTGTGGACGCAGTGGCCGACCTCAGCCGCCGGATCGGGGATCCACTCCGAGACCAGCCCACGGTTCTTCGGCGTCCAGGTGGCGCCGCTGTCATCACTGCGAAAGACCCCGGCAGCCGAGATGGCGACGTAGAGCCGGGCGGTGTTGGTCGGGTCCTCGATGATGGTATGCACGCAGAGGCCACCGGCGCCGGGCATCCAGCTTGAACCAGAAGTGTGCTCACGCAGGCCGGAGAGTTCGTGCCAGGTGCAGCCGCCATCGGTCGATTTGAACAGGGCGGCGTCTTCGACGCCGGCATAGACGGTGTCGCGGTTGGTGAGCGACGGCTCGAGATGCCAGACCCGAGCGAACTCCCAGGGATGCGCCGTCCCGTCGTACCACTGGTGGGTTCCGGGGACGCCATCATACTGGAACTGGTTGCCGACCACCTCCCAGGACCGGCCACCGTCGTCGGAGCGGTTGACCACCTGGCCAAACCAGGCGCTCGATTGCGAGGCATACAGACGGTTCGGGTCGACCGGCGAGCCGTTGAGGTGGTAAATCTCCCACCCGGCAAATTGGGGCCCGTCCACCTGCCAGTGCTGACGCCCTTCGTCCGACGTGAGGATGAACGCTCCCTTCTTGGTACCAACGAGAACGCGTACTCCGCTCAATCGATGCTCCTTCCTCAGCGTGCCGATCTCGGCCGGCAGTCTTCGCCCGTCGAGCCACGCTCAGAGCGCTCCCCCGGCCCAACGAGCCTGCCTGCTTTCAGCGTAGCAATCGGGCGCGCGAGTCGGAAGGAGTTATAAGACAACAGTTCTGAAATCCCGCAAGGGCGGTACAGCCGCCCGGCTACGCCCCGCGGCGATCGGCGGCGGCGAAGGCGAGGCCTCGCTCGGCAAGCGCCGCGCGGAGCAACTCAAGCGCCCGCAAGCCGAACCCGTGGAGCGCCATCACCTCCGCCTCGCTCAGCCGAGCGACGTCTTCGAGGCTGGCGCAGCCTGCCGCGGCGAGGGCCCGGCGAGTTGGCTGTGAAAGACCCGCCGGCAGGCCGGTCAGGATGCTCCTCCGGCCTCGACGCGCAGCGTCTCGACGGCCTTGGCGATCCGCCGCTGGCGGGTTTCGACGGACTTTGCCCCTTCGATCGCGAGGACATGCCGGAGCCGGTGGCTATAGGCGAGGGCGGTGAAGCGCCGCGCGGCATCCTCGTCGCCGTCGAGGGCAGCCTGGAAGTCTGCCGGAACGCTCACCTCGCGCGGGGCGGTATCCAACTCGAGATCGACCACAACGTCGTCGCCGGCGGCTATGCCCGCTCCGGCGCGGTGCTCGGCGCTCAGGGGAAGCATGAACAGTCCGTCGCGCGGGGCGACGGTGCTACGGTAGGTGTAGCCATTGATGGTGACGCGAACGGCGGGCCGTTGGCCGGCGCCGAGCGCAGCGACGATCTCTGGCGGAACCGCGATCCCGGTGGCGGTCTTTCCGCCAAGGAGGACGGTCGATCGAAACTGCATTCGCGCTCCCTACCGTCAGCGAACCGCCGCAGTAGTAGTACCATGCCGGGGAGTTCGGAAAAAGGGGTTGCGCCCGGCTGACCGGGCACATCCCCGTTGCCCGCCGCCGCTAGCGCAGGCTAAGCAGCAGGGCTTCCAGCCGGTCGTAGGTTGCCGCAGCGCCGTGCTCCATCCCGGACTGGATCACGCCGTCGCGATCCTCGCGGCTGTCGTAGAGCGCGTGGACGGTGACCAGGGTCTTGCCATCTGGCTGCTCTTGCAGGGTCATCGTCTCGACCGAGATATGGCCGGCCATCGGCTCGAACTCGAAGGTCTGGACGATCCGCACGGGCGGGACGATCTCGCGGTACTCGCCGCGGAAGGCATACTCGGCGCCGTCCTCGCCATGACTGATGAAGCGCCAGGTCCCGCCGGGACGGACGTCCATCTGGTCGACGGTCGTGCCTTCGCCCCACCAGCGGCCGATCAGTGCTGGGTCGGTGATCACCTTCCAGACGAGGTCGCGCGGGGCGTCGAACAAGCGGGTCAGGACGATCTCGCGGTCGGACGGAGTGGTCACGGTCAGGGTGTTCTTGGTCATCACGGGGATCTCCTTCTGCGTGAATTGAGCGAGTTTGTCGAGGCTCTGGCTCCAGCCGACTTCCATGCCGGCGAGCGCGCCTTCGGCACCGGGGCCGGCGGTGACGACGATGGTGTGGACGCTCAGGCGCGTTCCAGGCCCGTCCGGGGCGATGGTGACGGTGGTAACGGTTTCCAACAGCGCCACCCCGGCGGCGTCCTCGAGCGCGGTGCTTCGGAAGACCAGCCGCTCGTTTGGGGCGACTTCTTCGAAACGCGCCTTCATTGGCAAGATCACGCCGTCAGGTGCTCGCATCTGGATCAGGAGCGCCCCACCGGGCCGCACGTCAATCTCGCACACGGGCGCATCGAAGCCATGCGGCCCCCACCACGCGGCGAGTTGATCCGGGTCGGTCCAGGCCCGCCAGACCAGATCGGGCGGGGCGGTCAGACTGCGCGTGAGGGTGACCTCCGCGAGCGTCGGGCTACCGGGTTTGGTCGTCATCCTGCTCCTTTCCCTGCAGGGTGCGCAGGTAGTCATCGAGGCGGTCGAAGCGCTCTTCCCAGAAGCGCCGGTAGTGGCCGACCCAGTCGGCGGCTTCACGCAACGGGCTGGCCTCGAGGCGGGCGGGCCGCCACTGGGCATCACGCCCGCGCGAGATCAGCCCGGCGCGCTCGAGGACCTTCAGGTGTTTGGTGATCGCCGGCAGGCTGAGCGAGAACGGCCGGGCAAGCTCGGTGACCGGCGCCTCACCCTCGGCCAGGCGTTCGAGGATCGCCCGCCGGGTCGGGTCGGCGAGCGCCGCAAAGATCAGGCTGAGTCGATCATCGGTCACGGCGCGTAACCTTATGGTTAATTAGCTAAATGGTAAAATACCCGATCGAGGCGACCGAGTCAAGCATGTTCCGGACGAATTCAGTGGCTTTGGCGCGGCGGCGCTTCGCGCAGCAGGAGGGTGACGGCGAGGCCGACGAGCATCAGCCCGGCGGTGACGACGGACAGGCTGGCGATAGTCTCGGCGAGGCCCGTGCGCACTGCCACCAGCAGTTGTTGAAGCAACGCCTCGCCGGATTGCCCAACCTGCTCAAACTGCTCACGGCGCTGGGTAAACCACCCCCGGTTCTGAAGCGACTGGAACTATTAGGAACTCACTAGGCGGGCAGGCGGTGATGGCCCAACATCCGCTGGTGAGGATGGGGGTTGTCCGGCGACGCGGCCTGGGACTTGTGACGCCGATCGCCTCGCTCAACTCCGCCCCAACGCTCTCCGACGTGTCGGGGCTGCCCCCGGCAAGGACAAGTCGGCAGGCAGTCGTTCACCGACAAGTACTTGCGCTACGCGACGATTTTCTCCAGCTAGTTGCCGAGGCTGCCACGGCAAGGCAGGCTTGTTGACGCGATGATCGTCAACCATTTGAGCCGGGTTCTCGGTGAGCAACGCCTCTCCGTTCAAGAGGTAGCCCGTCGATCCGGGCTCAGCTACACCACCGTCCACGCCCTCTATCATGACCGGGTGAGCCGGTTCGATCGTGTCACGATCGATCGCTTGTGCGCGGCGCTCGGCGTCGACGTTTGCGAAATTCTTGAGTTTCGCCCGAGCGATGGGGGCGTGACGAAGGCAGGGTCATGAGCAAGCCAGCGCCTCATGTTCCGACGACAAACGGTGCAACCCTCAGAAGTCTGAACGGACCAGCCTTGCGCCAGTTGGATCTCACGTCCAGCCACCGAATTCGGCTTGGCGATGCGCGAGACCTTGCGTTCCTCGATGATTGTTCGGTCCATCTCGTCGTTACCTCGCCTCCATACTTCAACCTCAAGAAGTACGATGGAGACTCGTCAAATCAACTCGGCGATCTCTCCGACTATCAGGAGTTCCTTGCTCAACTGGATCGGGTTTGGGCTGAATGCGCCCGGGTGCTCGTTCCGGGCGGACGGGTCTGCTGCGTCGTCGGCGCCGTGAACGTCGCACGGCGCGAGGGCGGTCGGCACTATGTGCTCCCGCTGCCTTCAGACATCCAGGTGCGAAGTCGGCAATTCGGTTTGGACAACCTGACGCCGATCATCTGGCTGAAAGTCGCCAACATCAAACTGGAAGCGTCGACCAGTTCGCGGTTTCTTGGTAAGCCAAACCTTCCGAACGGGGTCATCAAGAACGACTTCGAGACAATCGTCATGCTTCGCAAGCCCGGCGGCTACCGTAAGCCGACACCGGAAATGGAAACAGCAAGCCGAATCGAAAACGAAGACTATTTCAAGTGGTTTGTGCCGATCTGGTCAGATGTGACCGGCGCAAGTACTCGCAATCACCCGGCGCCGTTTCCTGTCGAGATCGCGTATCGGCTTATCCGAATGTTCAGCTTCGTCGGCGACCGCGTACTCGATCCTTTGTCGAGCGCATCTGTGAGATCTATTCAACGCGGTTTTCCGACCTCGCGGACCTGCCCAACGACGAACCGCTCCAGATCGAGGATGCCTTCCTTCGCATTGCTCGCGACTATCCAGCGCTTCTTCCCTCGATAGCGACACACCTTCGGCAATCGAAGCCGCAAGGTTGGGCCGCGCTCGACGCGCTGCTCCGAGCCATCCAAGCGGACGTCGAGCGACCCGCGTAGCTGCCTCGTCTTGGCAGGTCAACCAGGCTCCTACGGCAAGCGCCGAGCCAGTCGTCAGCATCTGGCGCTTTCTGCTTGCACGGATATTCTCCACTGATAGACTTTGCATCCGCTACCTATAATGAGACTCGATAGCCCAACAGTCCGGCCACATCGACATGCACTGCCGCCGTATCGAAGGAGCAACGATGAAGATTGGCACCGTCCATATGATGCACCAACTCCCCGGACAGACCGAGCAGCAGGTGCTGACCGAAAGTGTCGAGCGGATGGAACTGGCCGACCGGCTCGGCTATTACGCATCGTGGACGACCGAGCATCATTTCGCGACCGACCCCTCTTACCTGCCCTATGGCCTCGAGCACGCGCGCTTTCCCGCCTACGACCTCGCCTCGGACCCGCTGACCTTCCTCACATTCGTCGCCGCGCGGACGAAGCAACTGAGGCTAGGCACCGCTGTGCTGGTGCTGCCCTACGACAACCCGATCCGGGTCGCCGAGCGGGCGGCGATGCTCGACGTGTTGAGCGGCGGACGGCTCGAGCTTGGCATCGGCCGGGGCAGCGGCGCTCGCGAGCATGCCGCCTTTGGTCTGCCGATAGGCGGCAATCGTGCTCAATATCACGAAGCCCTCGAGATCCTCCAACTCGCTTGGACCGGCGAGCCGTTCTCCTTCGAGGGCGACTATTTCCAGATCCCCGAACTGGCAGTGGTGCCAAAGCCGCTCCAGCAGCCGCACCCGCCGATCTACCTCGGCTCGGGCAGCCCGGAAAGCATCCGCCTCGCCGCCGAGAGCGGCTTTGCCTATTGCTCGGTCGCCGGCTCGTGGGGGCCGTTCGGGCTGGACCGCCATAAGCAGGTACGCGATCTCTACCTCGCCAACGCCGCTGCGGCCGGGCGAGACGTGTCCGGCTCTCGCCATCCGCACGTTCTCTTGATGTACTGCGCCGAGACCGACGAGGCGGCCGAAGAGGTCGCCCTCCACTACATCACGCAGTTCACCCTGCTCGTCGAGGCGCACTACGAGCGCCAGCGGCTCGGCGGCGCAACGATCGGCGCGCTCACGCCCGAGGCTACCGCCGAGGACATTCGCCTCCTTGCCCACGAGATGCTGCCGCTGAACATCATCGGCAGCCCGCAGACCTGCATCCGCAAGCTGGAAGCCTTTCGCCAGGTCGTCGACCTGAAGTACTTTCTCGGCTTCGTCGATTTCGGCGGGATACCGCACGATCTCGTGCTCGGATCGATGGAGCGCTTCGCCCGCGAGGTCATGCCGCATTTTGCCGACCACGCCGCGGCCACCCGACCGGTATCGCTGTCGGCCGCGAGGGGAGGGACGGCTGGCTGAGCGCGCCCAACTGTCCGAAATCGAGTTCGAGCAGCCCGCCCGGCGCGTGCCGAACCGGGGCCTCTGGGATCCGAAGATGAAACCAGGCCCTTCAGTTCACCAATCCCGAACACCGTCAGTGCGCCGTTTGTCTGCTGCGCGAGGGAACCGCCATCGGTCGCGCGCGCACAATCTGGCCATCGCACTGGTCTGGCTGATGCCATCGGCCGCGCCCATGTCGCCATCGGCCAAAGAGACGAGGTGATGGACCGGTCGCCCGGCATCAATCGCTGACGGGACGGTCTTCCTGCCTGTGGCAACCTCGCCGGTCTTCGAAATCGGCGTCCAACCGAGCGTCTACACGCTGCAAGTCAGCACTGTGCCGGTGAACGTCTCGATCTCTGACACCCAGGCTGTCAGCGTCATGCTCGAGGGGCTCCAACCAAACACCACGTACTACTACCGGCTGACGACGACCGCGCCTTTTGGCGGAACGCTCATCGGCCAGGAATTGAGCTTCAAAACCCTCGCCCCCGGCGATCCAACTCAGACCCCGGTTCTGCCACCAGCGACACCCAGTCCAACCGCCACGTTGGTCCCCGGCCAGCCGACGCCAACCGCGACGATCCCACCGCCGGTGAGTTCGGCCGCGCCCTCCGCTGCGGTCAACGCCCAGGGTTGGTGAGAGCACATCTTCAATCCCCTCTTCCCGCCGTCAGGCCAGGGCGGGGAGAACACGGCTGACGGCACGCCCGGCAGATGCCCACGCCTCTCGCACTGGTGCACAGGTATAGATGGCATCGACCGAGGTGCGTGAGCCCGTCGATCCGGGTGAACGGGCAACCGGCCGTCGCCCACGCCAGCCAGCCCGCCCGATCGCCAGCCCAAATGGGTCAGCCGCAACGGCCGCACGGTCCGATCGTTAAGCGAAAGGGGCGAGGCGGCGTGGTCGGGCACAATGGCCGGGGAGGACGGATGCGGCGAATGGCGTTTCAAGCAGCAGCGGCGGTATTGGCGATCCTCGCCCTCGCGCTTCTGGCGAGCGAGGTTGGCGGCCAGGCCGGAGCACGGCTCTATCTGCCGCTCAGTTCGACGTCCCGCGGGACGTTTGCCACGGCAACGCCAAACCCGCTTGCGCCATCCTGCGGCGCACTCGAACAGCAGATCGACCGAAGCTGGGCGCTCAACGCCGGGCTGGACGGACCCTATCCGGGCGGCGTTCCGGTCGGCTGGACCGCCTTTGCCGAGGGGGCCGTTCGCTTCTTCGAAGAGACTGGCGCCGAGAAATGGGGGCGGGCATCTTGGCGGATCGAAGGCAGCGGAGCCTTCCGTGCCGGAGCCTGGCAGGTGATCACCGAGACCGAGCCCGGCCGGTGGTACCACGCGTTTTATGCCACCGCCCAGCGGGTGGTCGGCAATGGCCGGATCGATGGTTCGCTGCCACTGTTGCGTGAGGTCGGTCTCGACCCGACCGGCGGGACGAACCCAGCGGCCGCCACGGTGATCTGGGGTCGATCATCCGGCGGACTGCCCGACAAGCTCGCCGGCCGCTATGGCGGTTGGAAGACGCTTGGCAACGCCAACAATCCGCTCGTCTCCGTCCGGGCGCTCGGGAACACGATCACGATCTTTGTGCGGGTTTCGGGCTGGCCTGACGTCGAGCAGGGGATCGCCTGGGTTGATTCGGTCTTCTTCGTCGATGCTTGCAGCCCCGTCTGACGCGCTACCCGCGATAGGCTTCAAGACCGGTGATATCGGCGCCGATCACCAGCGTGTGGATCTCGTGCGTCCCTTCGTAGGTGAAGACCGTCTCGAGGTTCGCCATATGGCGGAAGACCGGGTAGTCGATCAGGATGCCGTTGCCGCCGAGGATGCTCCGCATCGAGCGCGCAACCTCGAGCGCCATCCGGCAGTTTGCTCGCTTGGCGAGTGATATGCGGGCCGGCGTCAGCGCACCGCGTCCTCTGAGGGTCGCGAGTTGGTAGGCGATGAGTTGGCCTTGGGTAATCGCTTCGAGGGCATCGACCAGTTTGGCCTGGGTAAGCTGAAAGCCGGCGATCGGCCGGCCCCACTGGACGCGATTGGTGGCATAGGCGAGCGCCGCCTCGTAACAGGCCATCGCCGCGCCAACCGTGCCAAAGGCGATACCGAACCGTGCTTCGGTCAGGCAGGAGAGCGGGCCGCGCATCCCGCGCACACCCGGCAGGATCGCATCGCCCGGAACCCGACAATCCTCGAGGACGATTTCACCGGTCGATGAAGCGCGCAGGCTCATCTTGTGACGCAACGGGTTCACCCGAAAGCCGGGCGAGTCGGTATCGACCAGAAAGCCACGCACAACCTCGCGCCCCTCCTCGCTGACCTTCGCCCAGATCACCGCAAAATCGGCGATTGGCGCATTGGTGATCCACATCTTGACACCGTTGAGCACCCAGCCTTCGCCGTCACGCTCGGCGCGCGTCTCCAAGCCGGCCGGGTCACTCCCGTGCTCGTGTTCGGTCAGCCCAAAGCACCCGACGATCGTCCCGCGGGCCAGGCCGGGCAGGAGGCGCGCCTGCTGTTCCGGCGAGCCATATTGCCAGATTGGGAACATCACCAGACCGCTCGTCACCGAGACATACGACCGAAGCGCCGAGTCGCCGCGCTCAAGCTCCTGGGCGATCAGCCCGGCCGAGAGCGCGTCGATGCCCGGCCCTTCGAAGGGGATCGACGCGCCCAGCAAACCAAGCTCGCCAAAGCGCCCGATCAACTCCCTCGGAAAGCGTCCTTCCTCGAAGCAGCCGGGAATGAGGGGCAAAGCTTCTTGCTCGACGAAATCGCGAACGGTTCGTTGGACCAGTTGCTGCTCGGGCGACAACTCCCAGTCGAGGTAATTCAGCATCTGGCTGGACATTCAATTCCTCCGAGACGGCAAAGTCGCATTGCCGCCAAGCGGCAGAGCGCCTTCTGAGCGCAGGCGAACGGAGCATCGCCACGTTCTTCACGATCTAGTTCGGGACGCGGGTCGGTACGGTTGAAACTGGATTGACTGACCCTTCGCCGGCACCGGACGGGTTGACCAGCGCATAGCCATAGAAGGTGAGGTAGTCGGGCATCCGCTGCGCCCAGTAGGTCCCCTCGTGGTCGCCCTCGCCAATGGTAAAGCGGTGGGCGACCCCGCGAGACGTCAGCAGCGCATCAAACTGTTCGACCGTTTCTCGCCAAGGATCGACGTCGCCGACATCCAGCCAGATCCGCAGCCGCTCGGCCGAGCGCAACGTTTGGACGAGGACGAACGGGTCGTACTGGCGGTAGTAGATCGGGTCGCTGAAGAACCAAAAGACATCGGCATCCGGCGTGGTGCGGAAGCTCGGGCTGTGCGCGCCGACCACCGCAAACAGATCCGGCCGACGCAAGGCGATCTGAAGCGCCCCGGTTGCGCCCATCGACAGTCCGCCAATCGCCCGGCCAACCCGGCGCGGGATTGTCCGATAGCGCCCATCGATCAGCGGCACGATCTCGTTGGTCACATAGTCGGCCCAGGCGTCGCCGCCCTGGGGATGGTTGAACCAGTAGGACTGGTCACCCTGGGGAAACACGATGATGAAAGGAGGCACCTTCGAGTTGCTAAACAGGCTGTCGGCGACGTCGGTCGCCCCGAAGTCCACCCATTCGGCGTAATAGCCGGCCAACCCGTGCAACGCATACAGCACCGGATAATGCTGGCCGCTGGTCTCGTAGCCGGGGGGCAGGTAGACGGCATACGGCATCTCACGATCGAGACTATCGCTCCAGAAGACATCCTCGACGATTGTTCCACGTGCTCGTGGGGGGTCGAGATTCTGGAGGGGCGACTCCTGACGCGGCGACTGGAGCGCCTCGCGAATTGAACGACGAACGATTGGCGAGACGCCAATCTCAGGCAGGCCAGCCGGTGGCGCCACCGGTTCGCCAAACAAGAAGCCGGCCGTAAGCAAAATAACGGCCACGCCGAGCAACAAGAGCCGGGTCGGGATCGACCGGCGCACGCCGCTGCTGACCTGGACGTCGGCTGCCGGCACATCACGACGTCGTTCCACAGAACACCTCAGCCGCTCGCAACGGCCTTCGAAGTTTCCCTCGATGGGGGGTAAATCGTCAACTGGGCGGCCTATGGTCAAAGTGATTGGCAGGCTGCCTGCCTGGCCGGGGTTACACCAATCATCGTGCCCATGGTTGGCAAGCATTTGGAGTAGTCCCGAGACCAAGCACCGTCCGGACTGCACTACTATCTATATGGCGGACTGGCACCAATAGCCACAACATATTGGGTATTAGTCAACTCGCTCGCTTGACACAACGGTTGATCCGCCGGTATGCTGCCAAGCAGGCGTGCGCCGCCCCACACCACCATTGGAACGCTGTGCCAGAGCCGTTTAGCTTCGCTGGATTCTCCGCGCCGGGCTACACCCAGGTGCCCGACGAGTTCTTCGATGTCTGCTTGCCCAACCTCTCGGGCGCAGAGACGAAGGTGATGTGCTATCTCTTTCGCCGCACCTTCGGCTGGAAGAAGGAGAGCGACGCCGTTTCGCTTTCGCAACTGACCGATGGGATCGTCCGGCGCGATGGTTCACGCCTCGACGGCGGCGCGGGCGTCACCCGCGAGACGGCGTCCAACGCCCTCCGCTCCCTCGAAAAGAAAGGGCTGATCGTCCGTCTGCCGCAAATCCGCCCCGATGGCGGCACCGGCACGACGGTCTATCAGATCCGTTTTCGTGGCCAGTCGGCAGATCCGACCCGGGGGGTCGGCGAATCCGACTCCCCCGACCCGGTTCGTCCGACTCCCCCGGTCGGCGTGGCCGATTCGGCCCCGGTCGCCGTTTCCGACCGACAAGATCCACGATACACAAGAGACTTCAAACAAGAGTCAGTCAGCAACCAGGCTCTCGATTGGCCGACGATCCGCGACAGCTTGCGACCGCGCTTCAGCCGGGCAAACTGGGAGACCTATATCGCGCCACTCAACTTCGACGGCCTGCAGGGTGGGCGCGCCGTCCTGCGGGCGCCGAACGCCTTCATCGCCGACTGGGTACGTGGGCGGTTTGGGTCGGCGCTCGCCGCCGCCCTGGCCGGCGCAGTCGGACGGCCAGTGACGGTCGAGATCGTCGCCGCCTGAGCGGCTACGGCTCGGACAAGATCGCTGAATCGATCCTCAAGTTGGCGAGCGGCGCATAGGTGCGTGCCGCCCCGGTCGTGAACGGTTGGACCGGGCTGAGGATGACCCCTTGCGGCGTCACGAGGCGAACTTGCACGGCGTAGCTGGTGTTGCGCTGCAGTCCGCCGAGGGTTAGCTCGACTGCAGCGGTTGAGAATTGGCCGGCAGGAATCACCGGCCCGGCGACCGTCTGGGTCAGTTGTTGGGCGATGCGCAGACCGGCGGGGAGACCGGTCGTCCAGTAGTCGACGAAGACGAGCGTCTGGGTTCCGTTCGGGAAGACGTCGAACTTCAGCATCGCGCTGGACGGGAGAACCTGCAGGCTGACCGGCCCGAGGATCGGCGGCCCCATGATGCTCAGTTGCCCTGTCGTCCCGCTCGGCGCGAACGGATCGTTGCCGAGGTAGTCCACCGAGACCGTGCGCTGCCCGCCAAAGGCGAAGACAAGCGAACAACTCCCCACCGGCGCTGGTGCGGTGCACTGCTCGAGGCCGGTCGAGACGCGCACCGTGCCGGTGGGCGTGCCGGCGGTGGAGGTGACAGCGAAGCTGACCGTGACGCTCTGGTTGATCGCCGGTGCGGCCGGGCTGATACCGGTGATCGTCGTCGTCGTCGGAACGCCGGCCCGGACAGTCTGGGTCGCCTGGCTCGGGAAGAAGGTCGCCGAGCCGCCGTAGGTCGCGGTGACAACCCGGCTGCCGGCGGTGGCGAAGGTGAGCGGACACCCGCCGGCCACGACCGGCCCGCTGCAGCTTTCGCCGGTGGCCGCGGTGACCGTCACCATCCCGGTCGGTGGGCCGAACGACGAGAAGACGGTATAGAGGAAGGTGGCCGGCTGATTGAGCGGGATCGGCTGCGCCCCGACGAACAGCAGCGAGGTGCTGGTGGCTGCCAGCACGGTATGGCTGATCGGCCCCGAGACGCTGCCGCTAAAGGCAGCGGTCTGGCCGAAGGTGGCGGTGATCACCCGGGCGCCGGGTGTGGCGAAGGTGATCGAGCAACCTGACCCGGTAGCCTGACCGGTGCAGCTTTCACCGGTCGAGGCGGTCACCGTCACCGTCCCGGCCGGCTTGCCGAGCGCGGTCGAGACGTCGAAGCCAATCGGCACAGCCAGGCCGGTCGCCGATGTGCTGGGAGCGGTCTGGGAGATCGTCGTGGTCGAGGGGCCGCGGGTGAAGGTGAACGGCTCGCTGCTGGAGATCGTCGCCCCACCGGCTTGCAGGCTGACGAGACCGCTTGCGCCAGTTCCGACCGTCGCGGTCATCAACGTCGGGCTGACGATCCCGGAGGCAAACGCCGCCGTCCCGCCGAAGCGCGGGCCGGATGCCAGATCGAGGTTCTGACCGGTGATGCTGACGACGTCGCCCGGCTTTCCGGCCTTGGGGCTGAAGCTGAGGATCGTCGGCTCGACGTAAATCTGGCCGGCGCCGGCGGCGACGAAGCCGGGATTGAGCGGGTCGGGGAAGACGCGCCAGGTAACGTCACCGCCGGCAACGGTCCGGAGGTCGGCCGAGCCAGCCAGCGGCGCGAGCCCCACCGCCCCAATGGGGAGGATCTCCTCAGTCTGGTTGAGGGTGAACTTCCAGCCGTTGGCCGGCCGGTTGAAGACGCCGGCCCGACCTCGCATCGCCGCAGCGGCGATCACCCGGCTGCCATCGTTGGCGATCGCCAGCGATCGCCCGACGCCCGCGTTGACCTGGCCGGCGTATTCGAGATTGGCGGTGGCGGTCGCCGTCGTCCAACTGCCGGCCCGAACGAACACGTCGACGGAGTTGCAGATGTTCGGGGCGATCGGGGCGCAGCCGCCGACCGCGGCGGTTGTGCCGTCGCCGCTGAGCGCCAGCGAAGAGCCGTATCGTTGTCCGAGCCCGAAGACATTCGAGGTGAGCTTGGCGCTTTGTGTAGTAGTAATCCAGGCCGGACCCGGACGGTTGAAGACGTAGGCGCCGCCACTTGGAAGATCCAGCGGAGCGCCGGCAAGGATTGTGGCGCCGTCGGCGCTGATCGACACCGCCGCACCGAGATCGAGGGAGCCGGGAAACAAGGGGCCGGCGACGAAGAGTTTGGCGCTGTGGAACAGAAGATTGCTCCAGGTTGCGCCCGGACGGTTGAAGACAAACACCGCGCCTTCAAGTGGACCCTCGCCCAGGGCCTTGGAGTCCCCGGCGGCGAGGATGCTGCCATCGTTCGACAGGGTGACGCTCTGGGGAAAGCCGGTGGGGCCAAAGGAGATGTCCGGACTGGTCACCGTCGCGGTGCGGTGCAAGATCCCGCTCCAGCCACCGGGCGGTCGGCTGAAGATGTTGACGAAGGAGGAAAAGCCGCGCGATGCGGCGGCGATGGTGCTGCCGTCGGCGCTGATCGCCAGCAAATCGGTCATCGCCGAGGCCGGGCCGGGGCCGGAGTACAGCCTGGCGGTGGGAATACTGCTGGCGGTCCAGCCGCCGGCGGGGCGGGTAAAGACGTAGACCGCGGTGGTCGGAACGCTGTCGGAGATCGCGTTTGCCGCGGTGAAGGCGGCGATCGAGCCATCGGCGCTCATCGCGGCGGCCATTCCCATCTGCTCGGCGTTACTTGCGCCGGAGGTGAGGACAGCGGCCATGACGTAGGGGTCGATCACGATCGGGTACAGGGCGCCGCCGTCGTCGACCGAAATCGCCAGGCGATCGCCCGCCGGGATGAAGCGAGCGGGAAGTTCGCGGCCGGCGGCGTCGTAGGCCAGCAGCCCGCCGTAGGGGACCGTCCCGCCGGCGGGAGTGGTGATGGTCACGTCGCGCTCGCCGGCGCTCGCAACTGCGCCGCCCGAAAGGGCGAGGTCAAGGGTGAGCGGGCCGTTTCCCGACGGCCGCGCCGGGACGGTCCAGGCCTGCTGGAAGCCGAGCGGGCCGTTGACGAACCATTCGCGCAAGGGGCCGCGCTGGCGTTCGAGCCGGTTGGCGGCGACCTGAACGTCGCCGGCGGCGGGCAGAGCGGCGGGACGGGCGCGGCCGAAAGCGGCCGGGGCGATCGTGACGGCGGCTGCGCCAAGGCGGACGAGCGCTCCGGCTGGGACGACTTCCGCTTGCAGCGCTCGTCCGACGGCCTGGAAGCCATTCGGCGATGGCCGGAAGTGATAGGCGGGATTGTCTGCTCCGGCCTGTTCTGAGAACCGATACTGCGCCGCGATCGGCACGTCGGCCGAGCCGGCGAGCGGTGCGGCAGGCTCGGCCGGCGCCGCCGTGGGCAGGGCCGACTGTGGGATCGGGAGCAGCAGCAACAGGGTCAGCAGAAGCCAGGGTGCTGAACGGCGGGAGATCAGCATCGTGTTGGTCCTCTCTTTTCAATTGTCGGGTTTGGGCCTTCGTTGCCACCAACCAGAGGCCAGCGCACTGTACAAGATTGAAGAGAATCAGGCGAATAGGCTTTGTTCTCGCTTTCACAAATCTGGTTGGATCGAGTAGACTCGGGTGATAGCACTGCACGAAGGCCCTGCCTTCAGGAGGGGCCGAACCGCCCCACGCCTGCCATTCGACGAGCGCCTTGCAGTTGCGTCCTGCCGCGGGAAGCGGCCGGTGAGGTTTTCGCGACCATGCAGACGCCTGTGGGGCTCCTCTCCCGCCACGAGCGCGCTCGCCAGATCGAGCGGGCGACGCGCGGGCTGTATCGTTGGTACATCGAACGCTCTCAGGCCAAGCGAGCCTGGCGAGTCGATAGCGGGTTCGACTGGCCGGCGCTTCGCACCGATCACGACCCGGACATCCTTAGCCTGCTCGAAGGCTATTTCGCGGTCGAGCAATACGTCCCCGATTACACCTCGAAGGGGATCAACCTGCTGCGCGAGAGCTACGGGCGCAGCCAGTTTCAGATCCGCTGGGGCGCCGAAGAGGCCAAGCACGCCGACCTCTGGCGCAATGCGCTGCTCTTTGCCGGGCGCTGGTCTCCCGACCGGGTCGAGGCCTACGCCGCCGACCTGCGCGCCTCCAGTTGGGAACTGCCGTTCGAGGACCCGGTTCGGATCGTCTTCTACACCGTCTTTCAGGAGTTGGCGACCAAGCTGAACTATGCCAATCTCGCCCGCCTCGCAACGGGCGACACTCCCGAAACCGAGCGCCACCGCGACCCCGTTCTGCTGGAAGTCTGTCGGACGATTGTCGCCGACGAGGCCGCGCATTACGCCTTCTATCTTGACCTGGCGCGGGTGTTGCTCTACTACGCGCCGGTCGAATCGCTCGAAGCGGTCGAGGATGTCCTGCGCAATTTCGCGATGCCCGCCCAGGCGATCATCCCGAACTGGCCGGAGATCCAGGACGCGATCTTGCGCACCGGTGTCTATGGTCCGCGGATCTTCTTCGTCGACGTCCTCCAAGTGGCGCTGGGCCAACTCGGGCTAGAGAACCGGCGAGCGTTGCGCGATGGCATCCGCCGAATGCGGATGGTCCCCGACGAGAATGGCGTCCTGCGCCACACCATCGCCGCCGAAGTGCTCGACGTTCCGACCCTGACTCGCGACGTCCAGCGAGCGCTCGACCGGGTTCGACGCCACGAGGAAGAGACCGGCCTCGCGCTGGTCGACCCGACCGTCCTCGAGCCGGGGCCGCTCAACGCCCTGATCGTCGAACCGCCGCTCAAGGACCTGATCCCCGCCTAACGCCGCAGCGGGCTCGGCCCGGTCCAGCAGCAGAATGAACTCGTGGCTCATCGTCTCGGCCACCGCGCCAGGGACGTTGCTTGGGCTGTTCCGGCTGGGCATGCGCTTGGTCGGGATCCGCCGGACGATCACCTCGCGCGCTGCCAGGCCAAACGGCACGGCGAGGTCGGCCAAGATCAGGTCGGTCGGGATCTGGACATCCTTGACCCGCCGGTTGCCGACGACGAGCGCCGCCGACGCCCCGGGTCGCAGCACCCGGGCGATCTCCGTCAGACAGGGGATGAGGTCGACGTAAAACCGCTCAACCTCGGCGGCGCGGCCGCCATCCCGGCCGGCGATGGCGTCGAGCGCCGCGTCGAGCGAGGGCGAGGCCGGCCGGGACGAACCGGCGGCGGGTGCGCCACCGAGCAGAAGCCGGTCGAGATCACGGTCTCCGGCCACCCCGAGCCACTGGGCGGACAGGCGGGAAAACTGCCCATAGGCGACGGTGGTGCGGCTGTCGCCATAGGGCGGCGAGGTGATGACGGCATCGACCGACCCGGCAGCGAGGCCGGGCAGCGGGATGCGCGAATCGGCGAGGCAGAGCCGTGCCGGCGCAAGCGGCGGCAGCGCCGCGACGAGGGCGCGATTGCGGTCGGCGCGCTCGCGAAAGAGGGCGAGCGGGTCGGGGTTGTGGCGCGCCAGACGCTCCGGTTCGTAGCGGTACAGCTTGAACTCGGAGGCGCGGGTGTTCGAGGCGAAGCGGATCACCTCGGAGAGCGTGACGAGCGCGACGTCGCGCCCCGGCCCATCGACCGCGAGGACGGCCTCCCGCAGCGCCGAAAGCGTCGGGATCACGGTGGGCTTGAACCAGAACTCGAGGCGAGGCACCGGCGGCGGCGGCGGCGGCGCGGCCAGCAGCGCTGGCAAGCGCTTCTCGATGCCACCAAACGCATCGGCGAGCGCGTCTTCGGACAGGCGGGTGGTTTTGGCGCGGGCGATCAACACTGCCAGAGGGTTGAGGTCGATCCCGATCGCGTTGCGTCCGGCGGCGACCGCTTCGAGCACGACGCTACCCGACCCTGAGAACGGATCGAGCACCAAACCGCCTGGCTGGCTGAGCGAGGCGACGAGGCGGGCGGCGACTTGCGGGATCATCATCGCCGGGTACGGGTGAAGGGCGTGGGTGAGCCGTTTGGTCGCTTCGCCGGCGAAATCCCAGCCTGGGTCGCGCCGACGGAGCGTCGCCGCGGTGGCGAGAGCAGTCATGCCGGCAGGGTAGCCGAGGGAAGGGCGCGATGGAACCAGTTGGCGGTGCGCCGGGCTAGGCCATGATCTGCTGGGCGATCTGGCGCACTTCGTTGCTCCAGGGGTGGTCGGGGAAGCGGATGCCGAAGAGGTCGCTCGAGGCGAGGCGGACGACATCCTCGGAGAGCGGCAAGATGCCGGCGACCGGCGCGCCGTAGAGTTGCTCGACCTGCTTCTTCAAGTCGGCGCGGTCCATCGCCTGAAGTGCTTTGTTGATCACCAGCAGCATCTTCGGGACGTCGAGTTTGCGCGCCACGTCGACGGTGACGGCGGTACCCTGAAAATCCTGGCGGTCCGGGCGCATGATCAGGACGAGGATCTCCGAGATCGCGATCGAGAGCAACGTCTCTTCGTTCAGGCCGGGATGGGTGTCGATCAACAGGTAGTCCAGCCGCAGCCGCGACCCCAGTTCCTGGAAGCCGTCGTTGAGCAGTGAGACGTCGTAGCCTTCGCGCAGGACGCGGGCGATCTCGCCGGCTTTGATGCTGGAGGGAACGAGAAAGAGCGCCCCGTTGGTGGTCTGACCGAGGCGGTTGGTGACGTCGTAGGCGGCCTCCTCGATCCGGCAGCGGCCCCAGAGATAGTCGTTGAGCGAGCGAACCATCTGGGATTCGTCCATGCCGAAGAGGACGTGAATACCCGGTGACTGAATGTCAGTATCGACGACGCCGACGCGCTTGCCGGACAGCGCGATGTTCGCCGCCAGGTTGGACGTGAGGTTTGATTTGCCCGTGCCGCCGCGGAAGGAGTGAATCGAGATGATCGTCGTCACGGATACTCCTCAGGGGCGCGATCAGAGTCGGGAGACCCGGGCGTGGACCAGCGCGATCGAGACGCGGACAACCTCCGCAACGGGTTTCGGGCAAGGAGTCTAACGCTTTGGCGCGGAAAGTTCTCGCGCGGTAACCAACCCGTTGGCGAACGGGACCGCGCTCGATCTGGACATTTCGTCGGTGAGCAGGAGCGCCGCCACTCCAGCCACCGGCAGCACTGGGGCGGCCACCGCTCCGGCCTTTCCGACGTCGAGCCTGGGGTTGGCGAACGTGGTGGAAAGACCGCCAGCCGGACGATTGACAGCAGGTGTATACTGCGTGGCGCATACCTGTCTGTTGGTACCTGGCAGGTTTCGTATGGCAGCGTACGACCGGTCTCGCGGCCTCGCGATCCGGCGTCGCCCGGCTGCTGACATGTCATCGCGGCGACCTCGTTCCTTCCTCCCTGGACAGTTTGCCCCTGGCCGGTCGAGCGCAAGGAGGTCTGGATGACGCGCCTCTTGCCCCTCGTCGTCGCCACCTTGATCGTGTTGACCCTCGCGAACGCCGCGATCGGCCTGCGGGCCGGTGCGCCGGCCCTCGGAGGTGGGCCGCCCCAGGTGCTTGCCGCCCCCGGCATGCCGGCCGGCGGGGACGAGCCGATCGCTGCGATGCCGGTTGCCCAGGGTGTCAACGTGATGGTCCAGTCCTATGCCGCAAAGTTCGTCTGCCTCGAACCGCTGCCAGCCGGCACGCTCTACTACGGCGCGGCCGCTCCGCTGGTCAAGATGGCGACCGATGTCCTGATCCACAATCCGAATGCCTTCCCAATCACCGTCTACAAGAAGGCGGTGATCGCGCCGCTCGACGGCGTGCCAGAGGCTGCGCCGGGTGGCTGGAAGAAGGTCGAGATCAAGCCGGACTATGCCTGGCGGATCGACTGTGACGAGATCGCCCGGCTGATCAGCGGCATCCCGACCGCGACCTTCGTCAGCACCTACGGGATCGGCGTCCGGGTCGAGGGCTTTGTCGTCGTCGGCATGGGTCCGCAGACCGTCGCCGGTTCGACGGGGATTCGCTACGCCTCGCTCGACGTCACCGCCGAGTACGAGCGTAGCTCCGAGGTAATGAAGAAGGACATCAATTACACGCCCTGGTGGACCTATTGGTGGTGGAACCTCCCCTGGCGGCTGGGCTATTCGTATGAGCGGCTGATCCCGATCTCGCCGACCGGCAACATCGACTGCCGCGGGCTGCTCTACCAGGCCCTATCCAACGACGCCAACACGATAACCAATACCCAGGAGCGCAACCATACCCTGGCGGCGCTCAATCTCGGAGCGCAGATCGGGCCGACCCGCCAACCGAAAGCGGACGACGACCCGGCCCTCGTCGCTCTGATGGGCGGCTGCCACAAGCTAGACGCCACGATGGCGTCGGTCGACTACATCCTCGTCAGCAACGTCACCCAGACCGACCCGAACCCGATGGGCGGCAGCAATCTGGCGGTCCAGCGGCGCTACCCCTGGATCCCGGGGCGCTGGTATGACCTGCCGGTCGTGATGCCGCAAAACCGGACTATCGACCTCGACGACTACCTTCGCCAGTGGAACATTCAACGCTGGACGGACAAGGCAGATGGGCTATCGAGCGCTACCATCAGCGCGGCAATGGTCTACTACTTCCCCTGGTGGTGTGGCTGGGGCTACTGGTGGTGGTGGTGGTCCGGCGGAAGCTGTACCGACATCGGAGTTGGCGAGGGCGAAAGCCTCGACGTCGAGCAGGTCACGCCGACGCGGGTGTTCCTGCAATGGCCGCCGACAACCTCCTAGGCCGCCGCCGATGGGCGGTGCGAACGCTCGCCGGCGGAGGGCTGGCGCTGGCGCTGATCCTGTCCGGCTGGAGCCCTCAAGTGATCCTGCGCTCGGCGACTGCCCCGCCTGCCGAGGTCCAGGGCCAGAGCTTTTCGGTCGCGCCCGGCGGCCCGCTTGCGAGCCTCGGTGTCGGGCCTGCCGACATCCTCGCGGCGGGGGGCGCGCCGTCGATCCCCTGCGGCAGCCTCGGGTTGATCTGTTTCGACCCGAGCAACGGCGCTGCCGACGACCTCGCCGGCCTGTCGTTTGGCTGGGATTTCATCATCACCGGTCTGCCGGCGATCGAGTTCGTCGTCGGGCCCACGTCCCGCGGGGTGATCGGCAGTGCGGTTCGTGCCGAAGCGACCTGTTCGCCAGCCGAACCGGGCGCCGACATCTTCGAGAGCGACGCCCGCGGGACCAACCTGCAGGACCTCGACGGGAACGGGACACCCTGCGGGGTAAACACCGGCTACAGCCTGGGCCTGGCCGAAACCGGTCAGCAGATCGACGCTCTTGACCGCGATCCGTGCCAGTACATCGACCCCAACTGCGACGGGCTGCCGGAACTCCCGGTGCTCTTGACGCTTGCGCCGGGGTCGCCAACCCTGATCCTGCTCGGGATGGGCCCCGCTGACGTGCTGATGACGACCCGCGGAACGGTGCCCTGGCGCTGGGCAAGCGCCGCTGATTTCGGGCTGGACGTGGGAGATGCGATCGACGCGCTCTGCATCCGCGAGGATGGTGACGGCCGGTTCGGGGCGGGTGATCTGGTGCTGTTCTCGCTAGCGCCCGGTTCGCCCGCGCTTGGTCGGCTGAGCGCCGGCGGGGCCGACCTGCTCGCGCCTGGGCCGTTGCGAATCGGCGTGAGCGCGGCGGCGCTCGGCCTGCTGCCGAGTGACGACGTGGTCGGGCTCAAATGCAGCGCGGCGCTCAGTTCGCTGGCTGGTCAGTCGATTTACTTCGCGCCGAGCACTTCGGTGAACGTGAGCGGAGGGTAGACCGGGAACGCTGCGAGTAAACCGCACGAGAACCAAGTCCGCCGGGTTGGCAGCGCTCGGGTTCGCCGATTCAGCGGCGCCCACCTTCGACCTCGCGAGATCGTTTGCTCGCGCTCCCCCGGCGACTGCCCCGCCGAGGGTGAACCGCGCCGATTGAAACGATCCACCTGGCTGGCACGCGACGGCGAGGTCATCTGGAAGGGGGTCGGCTACGGCGCCCGGCTGATGCTGGCGACGATCGGAAACCCGCTGATGGGGTTACCATCGGGACCGGCCCGATCATTGGTGACGATGGCGGAGACGATCTGCTCGGGCGTCACCTGGACCAGATAGCCCCAACTGGGACTGCCGTTCTGGGCGTTCGTTCCTTGATAACGGCGGGCCTGGAGCGGGCCGAAGGTGGACGTGCCGACCTGGCGGACGTTCCGGCCGACGCTCGACTGGGTCTGGCGCTCGGCCTCGGCCATCGTCGAGACACCGGTCGCGGCGAACCAGACGCTCCGGCTGGCCGGGCCGATCCGTCCCGGCGCGCTGACCGACGCACTGCCGCCATCGGCGAAGACGATCGTCCAGTCCTCGGGATAATTGAAGCGGTAGCCGGTGATCGGGTCGAGATAGGTCGATTGAGGGCGGATGACCGAACCGGGGCCGATCAAGAGGGTCTGCAAGATGAGCGACGCGGCGAGATCGGCGGGCGGCAGGCTGGCGCGGCTCGGGTTTGGGCGAGGGGTGGTCAGCCGGACGCTCCAGACCTGTCCGCCGAGTTTCGGCGCGACCAAGTAGTCGCGGATCACGCTCTGGCCGTCGGCTGCTTCGACCAAGAAGATGTTGGCGGTGGGAGACTGGAAATACTCCCCGGAAAGGCTGGCCGGGTTCGGCAGGGTCTGCATCCGGTCGAAGCCCCACTCGTCGAGTGCCGCGCCGACGGTGGCGGTCAACGGGGTCATCAAGATCTGATAGGTGGCGGTCGGCGGCCCAGAGACGACGATGGTGTTATTGCGAACGGCGGCGCTCGCCTCGAGTGGAAAGCGAAAGGCGACATTGGTTCCTTCGGCGATCCAGTGGCGGACTGCGCCGGGCGATACGAGTTCGGGGGCGATGTTCGGCCCGCCATACAGCCCGGTGGTGCTGAAGATCTCTTCCGGCCACTGCTCGGGGAGACTGAGGTCGGGAGGGAAGGCGGTGCCGGGGCCGGCGACCGCGTTCCAAACGCCGCCTTTCCGCTGGAGGATGACCAACGCGGGGTCGGTGATGCCAGGTTTTGGGTACATCCGGGCGATCGCCCAGTTCCCGATGACGCGAGCGATGTCGATCCGGACCGGCTGGGGTGACGCGCCGCTTTCACGAAGCCGCGTCAGCGCCGCCTGCTTGAGTTGCTGTGCGCTCTGTGCTGGTGGGGCAGCTCGGGCGACTGGCAGGAGCAGCAGCAGCAGCGCGAACGCCGCCACCAGTGATCGAAGCATGAGCCCTCTCGCGCGGATGCTGAGCGAGAATGGTAGCAGGCGATTGGTCGCCGACGGCCGCGGCTAACGGCTGGCCCAACGGCGTGCGGCTTCGTGATCCTCAACGCGGTCGCTGGCCGGGGTGCGCTGCTGCAGGCCGATCACCCGGCCTTCGGGGTCGGCGAAGTAGGCGAGGCGGCCGCCGGGGATGTCGAACGGGTCGTTGACGAAGTGGACGCCGCGAGATTTCAGGTCGGCCACCAGGCCGTCGACGTCCCAGACCCGGAGGATGAAGCTGTCGTCCACCCCGCTGCGGTCAGTTGGGATGGCGGCCAGCGTGCCGCCCGGGAAGAGGTTGAGCGTCGCCGTCTCGCCCAACGAGAGCGCCGCCGTGCCACCTTCGTCCGAGACCACGTCCAGCCCGATCACGTCACGATAGAAGGCAAGTTCGCGTGCCACGTCGGCGACTCGCATGATGACCCAGCCCAACGATTGGATGCCGGCCGGCAACGGTCCTGCTCCAGGCAGGCGTGCTGGCCCGGCCTTCCAACGGCGGAGCGCCTGCTGGTCGGCAACACGGCTGCTCTCAGCCGGGCGCTGCTGAATGCCGGTAACCGAACCGGATGGGTCGAAGAAGTGGGCGACCCGGCTGCCGTCGGCGAGGGCGGTGTCTCTCAGAAAGCGGACGCCGGCCGCCTTCAACCGTTCAATCAATCGACCGGCGTCGTGAGAGCGAAAGACGGGCATCATCGGCGCTTCGGCGCTGTCGGCAAAGGCCGGGCGCGCCGACCCGCCGGGCAGGCACTCGAAGGTGAAGATTTCGCCCAGCCAGAACATCGTCACCATCGGGCCGCTGCGCAACGCCGGCAGTCCGACGGTGTCGCGATAGAACGCGGTCACGCTGTCCGGGTCGGCGGCTCGCCGGACATACCAGCCAAAGCTCTGGATCGTCTCGCGCATCGCGCCCTCCTCGCGCGACTGTATCAGAGCCGGCGCTCAGTGTACGGTGCGGAGCAGCCGGACCAGCAGCGGCGAGACGAACTCGACCAGCAGAAAGAACGGCCAGGCGCTGCCGGTCCGGGGGTCATAGGCAGCCGCCAACTGTCGCCATGACTGTTTTGCGCCATAGCGGCCAAAACCGAACTCGAACAAGACGGTCAGGACGACCCAGCCGGCGCCGGTCACCAGCAATGCCGCCGCCCCTCGGCGCACGACGCGGTCCTTGAGCAGGACGAACGCGAGCGAGACGAAGGCCGCCGACGCGATCACGGTACTGATCTGCTGGGCGGTGCGCTCGCCGACCTTCGGCCGATAGAGCCGTTCTCGGATCAGGCCATTGACGAAGACAATCGGAATGAACAGTAACCAGACCACGAGGGCGCGCGCGGCCATTGGCATCCTCCTGAGGCAGCGTGGGAAACCAGCCCGCGCTGCGATATGCCAAATTCCGTGCCAGGAAACGCCATTGGTCGGGTCGCCGTCAATGCCGAGCACAACGCCCAACGGATCTCAGGCGGCGGCCGGGCGATCGACTAGACTCCGACGCCGCAGTGAATGCCCGCCTGCCGCTCTCGCTCGATGCGCTGATCCTGACCGCGCTCGTCCTGACACGGGCGCGCGTCGACACGATCTCGAATGCCATCGTTCAGCGCCCGCCGGAACTGGTCCGCCAGATCCCACTTGTCGGCGGACTGCTGAGCGACGAAGCGTTCGATCTGCTCGTCGATTGGTTGGCCGATCCTCTCTCCCAGATCGTGCTGGCAACGACGTTCGGCCTGCTGGCGATCTATCTCGTGGTGGACGTCATCCAGACCTGGCCGGGCCGCATTGGCGTGAGCGAGATCACCGCCCGCTGGAGCTACCGCGTCAAGCTAACCCTGCTCGTGGTGATCTGCCTCTTCTCGGTGGTGGCCAACACCGGGATGGTGATGGCGCTGCGCCAGCTTTCGACACCGTCGCAGTTTTCCCACGATGGCGGTGTGCTGATGAGCGATCTGGCGGTCAAATGGCTGCTGGAAGGGACGAATGTCTATCAGCAGGATTGGCGCTCAACCTGGGTAGTGGACGCCTATCCGAACGGTCCCGGACTGAGCCACTATCCGTATCTTCCCTTTGCCTTCGTTCCGGCTGCGCCGCTGTACCTGTTGACGATGGGGCTGTGGGGTTGGTACGACCACCGGCTGGTCTACCTGGTCGCCTACCTCGCGATGCTGGCCGTCACCCCCTGGATCGCCCCGACGCGCGGCGGCCGCCTCGCCCTCGCGGCAATTCTGGCGCTCAACCCGATCCTCGCGAACGACCTGATTTACGGCTACAACGACATACTGTTGCTGGGGATCGTCGCTCTCGCGCTCGCGGCTTACCGGACCGGCCATAGCACGCTCGGTGGCATCGCGATCGGGCTGGCGGTGGCGACGAAAGGGACGATCTGGCCGCTGCTGCCGTTCCTCGCGCTCTTTCTTTGGCGTGGCCAACGCCTCGCCCTCGATCTCCGGCTGCTACGCCCGTTGCTGCCGATCGCGATCGCCGCGCTCGTCTTCATCGTTCCGTTTGCTGTCTGGGACGCCCGGGCCTTGGTGGAAGATACCGTGCTGTACAACGCCGGCAACCAAGTGGCGGACGGCCTGCCGATCAAAGGCTGGGGCGTGGCGACCTTTGTGGTGGCGCTCGGCTGGGTGAACGACCTGTTTGCGCCCTTTCCCTTTGCCGTCGCCGAGATCCTGATCGCCGGGCCGCTATTAGCCGTCCTGCTGGTGCGCCAGTGGAAACGGAACAGTCTGGCGGCGGCATTTGCCCATTTCGGAGTTTTCTCGCTCGTGTTCTATTACTTCTCGCGAACGATGAACCCAAACTATCTGGGTATGACGCTGGCGATGTTGGCGATCGGCTACTTTGCCGCCGAAGCGGAACCGTTGGGGGTCTTGCCCGCCGCCGATCCAGCCACCGCGCCCTCTGCGCCGTGAGCGTCTGCCCGGTCTGCGGCGGCGGGCCGCTCGGCCGGCGCGTCCGGACGGAGCGCCTGACAGTGCTGCGCTGTCGGCGCTGTGGGGTCCATGTCACTGCAGAAATCGACGGTCGGCCTCCCGGCAGCGAGGCCGGAGGTGGCGACTACTACTCCGCGCTTGACCTCGCCGATTACGCGGCCTATTACGAGCCGTTCCGGCTGCGCGTCTTTCGTGACAACTGGCGCTGGATAGCCGCCCGCGCCCCGAACGGGCTTGCGTTGGACGTCGGGACCTCGTTCGGCTGGTTCTTGCGCGCCGCTCCGCCGGGGTGGCAGGTCCGTGGTCTGGAACCGGCTCCGGAGGTGGCCGCGGGCGACCGAGCGGCCGGGTTGGACGTGCGTACCGGCGGAGTCGAGGCGCTGGCTGGCGATCCCGACCGCTACGACCTGATCACGCTCTGGAACGTCTTCGAGCACTTGCCGGAGCCGCGGCGGGTGCTGCGGGCGATCCACGATCGGCTCCAACCGGGCGGACTGCTGGCGCTCTCGGTTCCAAACCGGCTGGGCCTCTACAACCGGCTGGGTTACTTCGCGGCGGCCGCCGGTCTTTCGGATCCGCTGCACACTCTCTTTCAGGTGGACAACCCCGGTCCGCACCTGTTCCATTATGCCCGCCGTGACCTGCGGCGACTGCTGCGCGGGGCGGGCTTCGAAATCATCGAGGTAGTCGCCCAGCCGATCGTCGATCTGCGCACCCTCGCGCTTCGGGGGCGTCTCGAGCGAGGCCGTAGCCTGGCCGCGAGCCGCATCGGCCGGGCGCTCCTGATCGGCGCCTACGGCCTGTCCCGTCTGCTGCGCTTGCCGGACGAAATCGCCGTCTACGCCCGTGCCGGATACACTAGCCCCACTACCGTCGAGAGGGGACCATCATGAGCATCCGGGAATGGCTCGATCGGGTCAAGGACACGCTCGATCCCGAAGCGGAGATCAAGCAGGACATCGCCAGTGGCAGCCTCCATGGTGAGAATGTCGACGAGTACGTCGATGGCGTCCACCTCCGGCATAGCCAGATGTTCGGCGAGGACGCGCCCAGCCGTCAGGACTGGTACGACTACATCTACGGCCATCTTGAAGGTGACATGCGAAACACCTAGCGGTTGGTCGTCTGCGAACGCGGATCAAATGGATCGAGACGCTCTTCTATCTCAGCAGCGGGCCCGTCATCGACGAAGGGGACGTCGGACTTCCGCGAAGGCCGCCGAGCACGGTGGCGGTCTTCAGTTGTGCGTCACGCCCCCGTCGGCGAGAACGTCGCGCACGTCCTCGATCAGCGTCCGAGCGGGTCGATACAGAACGCTGAAGTAGACCATCGCCCCGAGGAAGATCCAGCCGTACATCACCGACGACTCCGGCGCAAGCGGCCACGGAAAGACATTCGGTACCGCGAGGACTAGCGCGCCGTCGGCCAGCAGCAAGACCACGGCAAAGGCGAAAAATGACCAGCGGACGGGCGCCGGCATCGGACGCGTGTCTCGCCAGGCAAAGCGCCGAGCGGTGACGCTGATACCGAGGAGGAAGATTGCTGCCCCCGCCGAGACAGCCGCGCCGATCGTCACCTCCGGGCGCCCATCGATCCGGCTGTGCATAACCAGAAAGCCAGCCCAGCCGACGAAGGTGACGACGAGATCGATCCCGCCTGATTCGACGGCGCGAAGCTCATTTGAGAAGGCAATCCAGAGCGTCGGCACGGCGATTGCTCCGGCAATCGAGGCGAGGAAGATGAAGCCCAGCCGGGTTTCCAGCATCGCAAAAGGCCAGAGGGCGATCGCCCAGTCGAGGCGGAGGAGAAAGGCGATTGTCAACACCGTAAAGAGTAGGCCGCCAAATAGGACGAGGCCGCGAAATCCGCGCTCCATCGAAATCTCCCATTTCCACGGTGTACACTATCGAACACCGTCGAGCCTTCGGTCTGGGTACGCGAGCGCTCAGGATTAGAGGAGCGCGACTCCGACAAGCAGCAGCAGGACGCAGACGCCGGTGACGGGTAACACCAGCGGCGGGATGACCCAGGTTGTGCCGAGGATCCAGCCGCCGCCGCCACCAAGCGCGATCAGCACCGGCCCGATGAAGCCACGGCGCGGCTCGGGCCGCTTGATGACGCGATCCCAGGTCCAACCGCGCGCCGCCAACGGGCGATAGAGCAGCGCGACGATCAACCCGCCGAGCGTGCCGGCGACGGTGTTGTTGAAGATGATGATGCTCGCGAGGACGGCGAAGGGGACCAGACCGGCGGCGTCAACGCCCCAGCCAATCGTGACGCCGGCCGCTGCCGAGGCGAGGAAGACGACGATGAGGTATTCGAGCCAAGTTGAGAGAGAGCGGAGCGCCGGATCTTCGTTGCTGGAGGCCAACCCGAGCCGGCCCCACAGCGCAAAAGGCAGAAATCCGAGCAGGAAATTGCCGAGCACGCCGCCGATCGACCCGGCGGTCAGCGTGCCGCCGAGCACGTCGCCAATCAGGTTTCCGGCGGCGCAGCCCCAGGCGGCCGCCGGCCCCAGCAACAGCGAAAGCGCTGGAGGAAGCAGGCTGGCCAGCCGCAACTCGGTGACGCCGGGGATCAGGACGATCGACTGCTTGAAGGCCACCAGTAGGAGCGCGTAGAGCGCCGCCGACAGTCCGGCATAGGCGACCATCCGCCGCGATCGCCACATCTGGATGGTCGTCAGGAGGGTCACCGCTCACCGCCCTCGCGCTTGCCCCCGCGCGGGAGGCCATCATACCCCGCCACGGCGGATCAGGCCGCTCGGGCGAACGGCCAACGATAGCACTGCCGTCTTCTGACCGGCGTGGTGAGCCGACGGCGCGCCCGAGACCCATATCAGATTCACCGGCCAATCCGATTGAAGAACTGGCGAGTCGGTGATACGGTTGAACACCTGTTCGGGTCGCGAAGGGATGAGGAGGAGCGAATGCCGACCGTATTGGCGATCGAGGCAGAAGGTCTGGTCAAGCGATATGGCAAGACCATGGCCGTCGCCGGCGTGGATCTCGCCGTCCCAGCCGGGATCGTCTATGGCTTTCTCGGGCCGAATGGCGCCGGCAAGACGACGACGATCCGAATGCTCGCGACCCTGGTCCGGCCGGATGGCGGTACGGCGCGGGTGTTCGGTCACGACATCGTGCGCGAAGCAAGCGCGGTGCGCAGCCGGGTCAGCCTGACCGGGCAGTACGCCTCGGTCGACGAAGACCTGACCGGGAAGGAGAACCTGACGATGCTGGGCCGGTTGCTCGGTTTCGGCTGGCCAGTCGCCCGCGCTCGCGCCGCCGAGTTGCTGAGCGCTTTCGGGTTGGAGGAGGCGGCCGGCCGCCTCGTCAAGACCTATTCGGGAGGGATGCGTCGGCGCATCGACATTGCCGCCAGTATCGTCGTCACGCCGGATCTGATCTTCCTCGACGAGCCGACCACCGGGCTGGACCCGCGAAGCCGCGCTCAGGTCTGGGATATCGTCCGGGCACTGGTCGCCGAAGGAACGACGGTGTTGCTGACAACCCAGTATCTTGACGAAGCCGACCAACTGGCCGACCGGATCGCGGTGATCGATCACGGCCGCCTGATCGCCGAAGGCACGCCGAACGAACTGAAACGGTCGGTTGGCAGCGGGGCGCTCCACGTCAAACTGCGCGACCCCGACCAGCGGCCGGAGGCCGAGCGGGTGCTTTCGGCGGCGCTCGGCGAACCCTTGCGTCGGGAGATCGACTCGGTTGCCCTGTCGGCGCGGGTTTCCGACCCCGAGCGCGTCGCTCACGCTCTCGCCGATCTCGCCCACGCCGGCATCGCCGTGACCGAGTTCTCGCTCGGCCAGCCAAGTCTCGATGAAGTGTTTCTGGCGCTCACCGGCCACCCGGCCGAGGAGGAGACCGCAGCATGACGGCAACCCTGACCCCGCCCCGTCCATCCGGCGACGCTGCTCTGCGATCGGCGCTGGCTGCTCGGGCTCAGCCGCCTCGGGCGAGTGCGCTTTCGGCGGCGCTCACCTTCTTCTGGCGAGCGGTCTTGAAGATCAAACACGTTCCCGAGCAATTGATCGACGTGACGATCTTCCCGGTGATGTTCACCTTGATGTTCACCTATCTGTTCGGCGGAGCGCTGGCCGGCTCGACCGACCAGTACCTGCAGTTCTTACTGCCGGGCATCCTCGTCCAGACGGTGGTGATGATCACGATGTACACCGGGCTGGGATTGAACCTTGACATCGACAAGGGCGTCTTCGACCGGATCCGAACGCTGCCGATCTGGCGGCCGGCGGCGATCGTCGGGATGCTGCTGGGCGATGCGGCGCGCTATTCGATGGCCTCGGCGATGGTGATCGTGCTGGGCCTGGTTCTCGGCTTCCGGCCAGCGGGCGGGTTTGGCGGCGTGCTGCTGGCGGTGCTGGTCGTGCTCGCCTTCTCGTTCTGCGTCTCCTGGATCTGGACGGCGCTCGGGCTGACGGTGCGAACCCAGAACTCCCTGATGATGATCAGCATGCTGATCCTCTTTCCGCTCACCTTTGCCAGCAATATCTTCGTCGATCCACGAACGATGCCCGACTGGTTGCGGCTCTTCGTCGAGGCCAATCCGATCAGCCATCTGACGACCGTCGTTCGCGAGTTGATGGCCGGCAATCTGCCGACCGGCGAACTGCTCTGGGTGGCGGTGGTCTGCCTCGTGCTGCTGGCGATCTTCGGGCCATTGACGATGCGACAGTACAATCGGGAGCGCTAAACCGGAAAATCCTGCAACCGTGTGCAACAATATCGCCGGTCGCGGAGTAGGCTGCCCGTGTTCAGTTGGCAGCGACCGGTGTCCCGTGAGGTACAGGAGGAATTGTATGGTTCGCGTTGCTCCCGTCTTGAGCGCGCTGGTGATCTTCGCGGTCGCCTGCGCTCCAACCACCCCGGCCCCGAGCGGGTCGACCGGCCCGTCGACGGCAGCGACGAGCGCGCCGGCCGTCGAGGTGGCGGATTCGATCGCCATTGGCTATCCGGTGTCACTGCCCAGCCTTGACCCACATCCGGTCGTCGCCCAGACCGGCGCATTTGCCTTCGATCCGATCTACGACCAGCTCGTCCGCTACGACAAGGACGGCAAACTTGTCCCCTGGCTGGCGGCCTCCTGGAAGACGGTTGACCGGACGACCTATGAGTTCACCCTGCGAACCGATGTCAAGTTCTCCAACGGCGAGGTGTTCGACGCAACGGTGGCGAAATGGAACTTCGACCGCTTCATGGCGCCGGAGACTCGCGCGACCGAGCGGCCGACCTTCGCGACGATCGACCGGGTGGAAGCGCCGAACGCCACCACCTTCCGGGTGATCACCAAGAACGCCGACCCGCTGCTGATCAAGCGCTTCAACCTGCTGCGGATGATCCCGCCCAAGCATTTCGAGGCGGTCGGCGCGGGCGATTTTCAGGGCGCAAAGGCGGTCGGCACTGGTCCCTACAAGGTGGCCGAGTACGTCGCGGGCGACCGGGTGACCTTCGAAGCTTGGGACGGTTCCTGGCGCGGCAAGGCCAAGACCAAGAAGATCACGATGCGCTTCACCCCGGACCGGACTACGCTCCAGGCGGGCATCCGCACCGGTGACCTCGATGCCGCCTACGACCTGCTGGCCGACCAGATCATCGCCCTTAAGGGTGCTGGCTTCAACGTCACCGAAGGCGTCTTTCCCGGCGCTTGGTACTTTGAGTTCAACACCGTCGCCAGCCCTCCGCTGCGTGACAAGCGCGTCCGGTTGGCCCTCAATTACGCCATCGACCGCGAAGGGATCGCCAAGACCCTCTTCCGCGGGCTAGTCACACCGGCCTGGCAGCAGGCCAGCCCGGCGGCGACCGGCTACCAGAAGGACCTCAAGAGCTATCCCTATGACCCGGCGCAGGCCAAGCGGATGCTGGCCGAGGCGGGCTACGCCAACGGCTTCAAGGTGAAGGCGGCGTTGACCGCCGGCGGCCGGACCTTCGCCGAAGCGGTCGCCGGGATGTGGAAGGAACTGGGCGTCGAGTTGGAGTTGCAACTGCTCGACTTCGCCGTCTTCGTCGAGCGCACCAACATCGGGCCGATCGACGACATCTTCACCTCGCGTTCGAGCGACGGCGATGCCCGCGATGCCGACAACTCCTATCAGTTCATCGGCAACGTCGCCGGCCGGCCAGACAGCCGGATCATCTGGCGAAACGCCGAGTTCGAGCGGTTGTACGCGGCCCAGCGCAGTGAGGCGGACGCTGCCAAGCGCGACCAACTCCTCAAGCAACTGGTCACCCTCGTCTATGAAGAAGCGCCGATTGCGCCGGTCTACTACCCGACCCTCGCCTGGACCACCAGCAGCAAGCTGAAGGACGTCTTTGCTGCGCCCGACACGTCGCTGAACCTCCAGGCGATCTACAAGGTCAAGTGAGCCGAACCGGCGTCCTTCTGAGCATCCAGTTGGCGGCGCGCGACCCGGAGCGGTCGCGCGCCTTCTACGGGGCGCTTGGCTACGCGCCACTGGCGAGCGCCCCGAATACCCTCGCGCTCGCCCAACGGCCGGACTGTCGGCTGATCGTCACGCCGGCCAGCTTTGGTGATCCCGCGTCCGATTTTCTCTCGCGCGGGGTTCTGGCGCTCGGCTTCTATACCAACAACCTCGACGAGGCGACCGGCGTCCTGGAGGCGGCCGGCGCAACGCCATGGTCCGGGCCGGTGGACTATCAACTTGGCGCAACGCCGGTACGCCAGTCGATGCTGCTCGGTCCCGACGGCGAGCGGATCGGCGTGATGGAGATCGATTCGCCTGCCTTCGCAACCTGGCGTGGCGAGACGCTCTTCTCCGAGCCGGGGCTGTGCCTGATCGGCGCTCCGCCCGAGGCGCTCGACTTCTACGTCCAGACGCTCGGCTGGCGGGTGGTGAGCGACGCGCCGATCGATTCTGCGCCGATGCGCACCCTCATCCGGCTGCCGGACGACGTAGCCGTCCGGGGCGTCTTGTTGGATACCGGCGGACCTTCGCAGCCGCGGATTGAACTGGTGATCGCCGACCTCCCGCTTCCCGAGGCCAGGCCGCTGCGCGGCTTCATCGGCCTTTTCGACGGCTCCGGCACAGCCGGGCTGTACGACCCGTACAGCGGGGTGACCTACAGCGTCCGGGAGCGCCGAGCGGTCTAGCGCGTCAAGGGCGCCGCGCCCGCTCTGCTCGTCTCGGAGAGACCGGCAGACGCCCCCGGTCACGGACAATCGGACGCGCGACATCCCAATCAGGACCAAACGAGGATTTCTCCCACCTGCCGTTGCCAGGAAGCCCCACAGCGCTCGATGGGGGACGTCCAGCGGTGAAAGCACCGCCGCGATGCCCTGGGAATACCGGCGGTCACCCCTTCGTGCGGCGCTGGGCACGCGAGGAGGTCGCTATAGTTGTGCCCGAAAGGGGCGCGACATGAGAACAGCGCGCCGGCCGCCCGAAGCGACCGACAGCCTGAGTTCCGGGATGCGGCAGGCGCATCCGGGTCCCTTCCAACCCTGAACGTCCTACTCGCGCTCGACGTCGGCACCTCGTCGTGTCGAGCCCTGGTGTACAGCGCTCTCGGGCGCGGTTTGGGTGGCGTCTCACGCGTGCGCTACCTACCAACAACGACCGCCGACGGCGGAGCGGTGCTCGATGCCGACCGGCTTGTCGCCGCCGTCGTCGAGGCTATCGATGGAGTACGGGTCGACCGACCGTTGGCGGCGGTCGGGCTGACAACCTTCTGGCACAGCCTGCTGGGGGTGGGGGCCGACGGCCGGCCGGTGACGCCGCTGCTCCTCTGGATGGATGGCCGAAGCGGCCCGGATGCCCGGCTCTTGCGTGCCACGCTCGATCCCGTTGCCCTGCATGCCCGAACCGGCTGCCCCGTCCATTCCTCGTACTGGCCGGCCAAACTGCATTGGTTGCGGCGCACCCAGCCGGCCACGTTTGGGGCGGCCGCCCGCTGGATCTCCTTTGGCGACTATCTTGCCGAGCGGCTTAGCGGCAGACCGGCGGGAACGAGCCTCTCGATGGCGTCGGCAACCGGGCTGTATGACCAGCAGGCCGGGCGCTGGGATCCCGAGTTGATCGAAGCGCTCGGCCTGCGCCTCGAGCAACTTCCCACGATAGTCTCCCTCGACGAGGGGCCGCGAAACTTGGCCACCCAGTTCGCGGGGCGCTGGCCGGCTCTAAGGGGAGTGCCTTGGCTGCCGGCGATTGGCGATGGCGCTGCCAGCAATGTCGGCGCAGGCTGCCTGGTGGCGGAGCGAATCGCGGTGATGGTCGGAACCTCGGCAGCGGTGCGAGCAGCCTGGCGCGGTCCGGCGCCGGGTGTCGCACCCGACATCTGGAACTACTGTTTGGACGCGTCCCGGCCGGTGATCGGCGGGGCGATCAACGACGGCGGCGTCCTGCTCGACTGGCTGCGCCGGACGCTCCGGCTGCCGGCGCGCCCCGCGCTCGAAGCGGCAGTTGCGGCGATGACGCCGGCCGGCCATGGGCTGACGCTGCTACCCTATTTTGCCGGCGAGCGCAGCCCGGTCTGGCGCACCGACGCGCGTGGCGCGTTGCTTGGGGCGCGGATCGATAGCACGCCCACCGAGATCTACCGGGCGGCGCTCGAGGCGATCGCTCTGCTGGTCGGCCGGATCGTGACGGCGGTGGACAGCGCGCTACCAACGCCGTCGGGGTCGGTGGTGGCGACTGGCGGGGCGCTGCTCGGCTCGGCGACGTTCCGCCAGATCATGGCCGACGTGCTGGGCCGGCCGGTGCTGCGATCGGCCGTGCCGGAAGGGTCGAGCCGGGGCGTCGCGCTTGTCGCTGCCGAGACTTTCGGCCTGCTCCAGACGCCGCTTGAAGCGCTGCCGCCGCCGATCGCCAGCGTCGTCGAGCCGAACCCGGCGAACCGGGCGATCTATCAGGAGGCGTTGACGCGGTTGATCGAGGCCGAGCGGGCGGTGGTCCCGGAGCGATAACTCAAAGCACCGTCGCGCCGAACGAGCGAACGATCGCGACCGCCTGGTCGATGTCGAAGCGAGCGCCGCGGAGGTCCAGTCCCGCGAAGCGGACGCCGTCGATGGTCGCGCCGCGAAAGTCCACCTTGCGGATAGTCGCGCCGCGCAGTTCGGCGAGCGTCAGGTCGCTCGACCGCAGGTTTGCGCCTTCGAGATTGCAGCCGGAGAGGTCGGCTTCGACGAGGCGAACGCCGACCAGCACCGCTTTGCGCAAGTCCTGGTTCCGAACATTGACATAAGACCAGTCGCCGCCCTGAACATCGAGCGCGCTCAAGTCCGCCTCGACGAAGGTGCTGCCGGTCAGCTTGCAGCCGCGGAAACTCGCCGCAAAGAGCGACGCACCGTCGAACCGGCAGGTCAGGAAGGCGCTCTGGTCGTGGACCGAGGCGTTCAGGGTGGCATTGACGAAGCTGCACCGCTCGAAGACGCAGCCGGAGGTGTGCGCCTCGCCCAGTTTCGCGTGGCGGAAGTCGCATTCGACGTATCGGCAACCGGAGAGGACGGCATCGCGCAGGTCGCGGTCGGCGAAGGAGACGCCTTCGATGGTTTCGTCGCGCAGGACGAGCGGTTCGGTCAAGCCAACGCGGCTTCGCGCTCCTCGGCGAGCGCGGTCTCGGCCTTGCGGGTGAGGGCGAAACAAGTCTCCTGGAGCCGGCTGGTGAAGGCTTGGATGCTCTCGCCAGTCTCGATGCGGAGCGGGGCGTCGAAGGCGATCGCCAATGGCGTCGGCTTGAGCCGGATCGGCATCCCGCCGATCACCAGACCGTCGAAGCCGTCGGCGTGCGGGGGGACGACCATCTCGGTTCCGGCCAGCCCAAAGGGGACGACCGCCGCGCCGAGCGCCTCGGCCAGTCGGGCTACGCCGGTCCGGAAGCGAGCCGCTGGCTCGTCGCGCACTTCGGCTTGCGGGTCGACGTGATCGCCCTGGGGGAAGATCAGGATGACGCTGCCCTGGCGAGCCAGGTTGATCAGGCCGCGCAAGCTGTCGCCCTGGCGCGAGTGCTGGCGGATCGGGTAGAGGCCGAGGGCAAGCTGATTGTACCGCCCGAACACGCCGGCCCGCTGAAAGCCGAGCGCTCCAGCCGGGATAATCAGCCGTGAGACGAGGTGTTTGGCGCCGCTCTTGGCGAGGGCGTGACGAACCACCGGCACGTCGGCAAAGCTATGGTGCGTGCCGGCGAAGATCACTGGTTCGGGCAGGTTGGTCAGGTGCTCGCGGCCGGCGATCAGGGTCTTGGTGACAGTCAGCCGATAGGTGAGATCATAGGGAGCCGACAGCCGGCGCAGGGCCCGGCCCCAGGTGTATGGCCAGGTCGGGACGTCCGGCGAGATGGTTTCCTGCTCGGCGAGGTCCGGGCCGGTGTCGTTGGCGCCGGCGATCATCGCTCGCACCTCCGCCACCGTCATGTCGGCGCCGAGGTCGGCATCGGCAATTGGCTTGCCGCTCTTCTCTTCGAGGGCGAGCGCGAGGTTGACGATCGCGAGGCTGTCCAAACCAAGCTCGGCAAGGGTCTGTTCCGGCCGGACCGATGCCACCCGGGCCGCCACGGCGATCGCCCGGCCGATCTCGTCGTCCATCAGCGGGGCGGCGGCCGCGCTCACCTGGTCCGGCCGTGGCAGGAGTTGGCGGCGCACCTTGAGCGTCGAAGTGCGCGGAAAATCCGGCTCGGGATACCACGACGCCGAGGCGAGACGCTGGTGGACGGCCAGGCGGCTGTTGGCGGCATGGAGGATGCTGGCGATGGCCGAGGCGTCCGGGGTGGATTCTGGCAGCAGGAAAGCGTGGAGCGTCGCCCCGCCGGCGGCGCTCGGGTTCATCACGACCACGGCATCCTTGACGGCGGGATGGGCGGTCAGGACGTCTTCGACATCGCTTGGCCAGACCTTCAGGCCGGATGGCAGGACGATCAGGTCTTTGGCGCGGCCGGCCAGGCGGACGTTGCCGTCCGGGTCGATCGTGGCGACGTCGCCGGTGTGATACCAGCCGTCCCGGATCGCCTCGGCGGTGCGAACCGGGTCCTTCCAATACCCTTGCATCACGTTCGGACCGCGGACCAGAAGTTCGCCATCGGGCGCAAGCTTGACCTCGACGTTGCGGATCGGCTTGCCGACCGACCCGAGCGGCGACCCGCGCCAGGTGCCGCAGGCGATCACCGGCGAGGTCTCGCTCGCGCCGTAGCCCTGGATGATTCGCACGCCGATCCGTTCCCAGAGGACCTGGGTCTCGGGTGGCAACGCCGCGCCGCCGGCGGCGATCACCTCAAGATGGCCGCCAAGCCGGCGATGGATGAAGAAGAAGAGCCGACGACGGAGGGCAAAGGGCGTCCGGTCGGCGGTGGCCATCAGAGCGTTGAAGGCTGGCCCCGGCAGCTTTGCCCGAAGCTGGCCTTCGAGCGCTCCGCCCATCAGGGTGAGCACTTGCGGCACCGCGACCATATGCGTGATCCGCTGTTCGGAGAAGACACGCAGGATGTCTGGGGCGCGCCGGCTCGGGATGTAGTGGATCGCCGCGCCGCTCGCGAGCGGGTAGAGGAGGCCGACCGTCAACTCGAACAGATGGGAGAGCGGCAGGATGCTGGCGGCGCGGGTCGAGGGATCGAGCGGGACGTTGTCGGGCAACGCTTCGACCTGGGAGAGCAGGTTGGCGTGGGTGATCATGCAGCCCTTGGGGTTGCCGGTGGTGCCGGACGTGAAGAAGATGGCGGCCAGCGGCTCGCTCGCGCCGTCCTCGATTGGCGCGGCATTGCGGCTTCCCGGCTCCCACCACTCGACCAGCGGATGGCCGCCGCCCCAGACCGGACGCTCGCCATAGCCGGTGATCACCAGCCGGGCCTCGACGCTGCTGACGATCGCGCTGGCGGCTTCGGGGTTCATCTCGCGGTCGAACGGCACCGGGATCGCGCCGAGTTTCCAGAGGGCAAAGAGGTAGGCTGGTAGCCACCAGTTGTTCGGCGCCCAGAGCACCACCCGGTCGCCGCGACCGACGCCGGCGGCGTGCAACTCGCCAGCGAGGCGAGTGGTCCGCTCAAGCAGTTGGCTGCTGGTGACACTCTCCCAGCCGAGGCCGCTCGCCGACCCGAGGGCAACCGCGTCTGGCCAACGGCGAGCGCGTTCGGTGAGTAGGTCGAAGAGGGTGTCCGGCATCGACTCTCCTTGGCGCCGAACGCGCTGTTAGTCGCGTGCGCCGGCGGTTTCAGGTAGAACGGTGATCGCGTCGCCAAAGGTGCCGACGGTTCCGACGCCGGGCAATGGCTTGATGTGGTCGGGGCGTGGCAGGCTAAAGTGGCCGGTCGCGAGGTAGCGCAGGATATGTGGCCAGAGGCGCGGGTTGGCATAGACGTTCTTCTGCTGGAAGCACGAATGAACGCACCAGCAATCGCCGCGGCGGATGCTCGCCCGAACACGTTCAGCTTCCTCGGATCGCCACAACTGAGCAAACGACCTCTCGCGCAGGTTGCCGATCGGTTCGCGGATCTCGCAGAAGTAGAGATTGCCAGTGGCGTCGACCACCGCGCTGGTCGTACCGGCATAGCAGGGGATCAACTGCTGTTGCTGGCGCATCATCTCGATGTACATCGTGAAGATGAAGCGCTTGAGGCCGACGGCAAGCCACGACTGAGCCGGGTATTTCTTCCCGTAGAACGAATAGCGGTCCCAGGTGGCGAAGATGTGCGGCTTGACCGCCTCGAGCTGGTCGACGCTCGGCGACCCAAGCTGATCGACCGGGCCGCCGCCGCGCATGATTTCGAAGTTATGGAAGTCGACCTCGGGCAGTTCGGCATGGACCCAGTCGATCAACGCCGGGATCTCCTCGACGTTCCAGTTGCATAGCACCGTACCGACCTTGATGATCGGCGGGTTGTCGGGATAGTCGCGCTTGAGTTCGACGAGCGCGTCGTAGGTGTCCTTCACCTTGGCGAAGTTGCCCCGGACGCCGCGAATCCGGTCGTGCATCTCCGCCAAGCCGTCGAGCGACAGCATCACCGAGGTGCGCGTCTGGCGGTTCTGCTCGATCATCTGGCGGACGATGGTTTTGACCCGCTTTGGCATCAGGCCGTTGGTTGGAACGGTGAAATCGGTCAGGCCGTGCTCGGCAAAGATCCCGTAGACCTGGGCGAGATCCTTACGCAAGAATGGCTCGCCGCCCGAGACGCCAAGCGACAGCAGTCCGCCAAGTTCGCCGGAAAGCCGGTCCAACTCCTCGATGGTCAGCCCGTCTTCGCCCTGGTTGAGGGCGCGCCAGTTGAAGCAATGACCGCAGCGGGCGTTGCAGGCGTCGGTGATGAAGAGGATCAGCTGAACCGGACGGTCGAGCGTCTCCTTCTTGGAGAGGGCGAACTTAAGCTGATCGAGCATGCGCCTCCTCGGCTTGTCGTAGCCGGCGGGCCGCGCCGACGCACCAGGCCAGTTTTGCCAGCCAGACGATCGGCGCAGCCTTAATGTAGCGGATCGCGGAGGGGTTGCGGGTATAGATACCGGCGGTAATCGCGGTGGCGACTGCCGGGGCGCCCAGCAGCGCGGCCCACCAGTGGCGAAAGACGGCCGGTGTGCCAAGCTCCCGGGCGTAGCGGGTGCGGGTGTGGGCGGCGTGGTACCCCCACTCGGCGGCGTGGGCGATCACCGCTCCAAACGTGCGCCGTTGGGTGTTATGCCAGACGACTGCTCGCGGCTCGAAGCGCAGGCTCACACCGGCCCGGCGGGCGCGCATCAGCCAGTCGGTGTCTTCTCCGATCCGCAGCGTCTCGTCGAACGGCCCGACCTCCTCGAAGATCGTCCGGCGTACCGAGAAGTTGGCGGCGGGGAATTGGGCGATCGGCCCGGCCGGGCGGGATGGCAAATACTGGTTGAAGCTCGACAGGTTGTCGGCGAGCGCCCAGAGATTTGCCCCCTCGACGCGGATCGAGCCGCCGATCGCCACCGGACCCGCCGTTTCCTCGTGCGCCGCTACCAGCCGGGCGATCCAGTGCCGGCCCGGCACGCAATCGGCATCGATGGAGAGGACCAGGTCGCCGGTCGCTTCGCGAATGGCGAGGTTGCGGGCGGCGGCAGGCCAGAGCGGCCGCTCACTTTCGATGAAGCGCACCTCTGGAAAGTCGAGGCGCAGGCCGGGGTCGTCGCGCCCGGCGACGATTGTCTCGACGCGCAGTCCCCTCGGGAGGATCTGGCGTTCGAGCGCGGCGAGTGCGCGGTCGAGGACCGGACAGTTCAGGTTGGCGATGACGACCGAGACGGTCGGGGGCATCTGGACCCCTCGTGCAGACGTCGGAAGGATAGCCGCTAGGCCCGGCCTTTGCGGCCGATGGCGAGCAGGTGCGGGCTGACGCCGAGCAATGACGGCTCGGCCTCGACGGCGCGGATCGCCGAGAGCAACTGCTCGCGCCGCTCCGGCTGCTCCCACCAGGCGGCGAAATCGGGAATAACCTGACGAACGCCCTCGACCGCAAAGAGCCCGCCAAAGGCAAAGCCGGCGGCGTTCACCTCGTCGCGAAGTTCATCGGGGTGGTGGAAGAAGGCGGTCGTGAAATAGTCGGGATGACCGGTCGGGTTGCGGTGCTGGCCGGAGCGAAGATCCTCCGCGACGATCGCCCGAAAGACCGGATCGACCAGCCGGCCGAAGGTAAGGCCGTCGAGCAACGAGGCAAAGCGGGTGATCGCCGCCGCCAGCAGCACCCCGCCGGGCCGGATCACCCGCCAGGCCTCGGCGAGGGCGGCGATCCGCTCGTGATGCTCGGTCAGGTGGTAGAGCGGGCCGAGCAGGAGTACGGCATCGACCGAGCCATCGGGGAGATCGAGGCGCCGGGCGTCGCCAAGCTCGATGCTCGCGAGGGGTGGGCCGGTTCGCGAGGCCCGGCGCGCCGTTTCGATGTGCTCGGCGAGCGCGTCGATCAGGTGGACACGATAGCCGAGGCCAGCCAGCCAGAAGGCGTAGACACCGGTTGCGCCGCCGACGTCGGCAACGGTTGCCGGCGGGGCCGGCAGGAAGCGCCGCACCAGTTCTTGGGTGCGAACGCGCTCAAGTTGGCTCCAGGGTCTTTCGAGCCGTCCGCCTTCGTCGGCGCCACGGTAGTGGGCGGCGGCTTCGGGCAGAAGATGCGATTGACCGTCCATCGCTTCAGGCTAGCCGGGCGAACCGGCGCTGTCACCGGCCGGAAGGACAGAACCGCAGCCCCTCGGCCCCCCACTCCTGAAGGACGAGGGGGAAGGATTGGCGGATGGGTCAGGCGAGGTCGCCGAGATAGCGGGGCGGTGCGCCGGCGAGGCCGCCGCGCAAGAGCGGGCGAAGACCGGCGGGGTAGAAGCGATCCAGCCGTTCGAGATCGAGCCAGGCGAGGCCGACCTGGTGATCGTCCGGGAGGATACCTTCGCCAAGCCGAGCCGGGTCGTCGAGGTCGCAGCGAAACATCAGTTCGACGAGGTGCAAGTCGGCATCGGCCGGCGAAAAGTCGTGGTTGCGGCCAACGTAGTCGCGGACAAAGCACAGTTCGTGGATGGTGACCGTCGTCCCGATCTCTTCGCGGCATTCGCGTTGGAGGGCCTGGTGGAGGCTTTCGCCGGGCTGCTGCCCGCCGCCCGGTAGCATGAAGAAGTCGCCGAGCCGTTCGGTGCGCAGGTGAATGGTCAGCAGGCGGTTCTCGACGATGACGATCGCCTTGGCGGAATTGCGAACGCGGGTGATAGCGCTCATCCGCGCGGACCGAGCGAGCCGAGGTGGGGTAGGACGTCTGTTCCAAAGCGTTCGAGGTTGCGGTCGGCGGCGTCGGGGTCCATTCCGCCGAAGTCGAACCAGCAGAGCAGGCGGCCAAAGCCAAGCTCGGCCAGCGGCCGGATCTGCTCGATGACGCTGTCGGGCGCTCCGGCGATGACCGCCTTCGGGTAGAACTCGGCAAAGTCGTGCGGCTCGAACACCTCGTTGGCTCGGTCGATGTAGCCGTAGAGCGCCTCGCTGGCGATCGCCTCGGCCTCGGCGTCGCTCTCGGCGACGACGACGTGCCGCAAGATGCCCGACCGGCCAATCAGGGTGCGGATCTGCGCCTCGTCAGCCCCGCAGGCGTGCAAGGTGTCGGTGTAGATCGCGAGGTTGGCAACCTGAGTTTCGACCGGGAAGCGGCCGACGAGGATCGGGATCCCCAGCCTGGCCGAGGCGACGAGAGAATCCTCGTGGACGATCGCTCGAACGATCGGCGGGTGCGGTTGCTGGAGGGGGCGAAGCAGCGACCCGGGAAACGAACCAGCAAACAGGCCGTCGCGCTCGAACGGCTCGCCGGCCCAGACGGCCCGGATCACCTCCAATCCTTCGTCGAAGCGACGGTGGCGCTGCTCGACGTCGATGCCCAGCCCGCCAAACTCCTTCATCGAGCGGCCGGTGCCAAACCCAGCGATCAACCTCCCGCCCGAAAGGTGGTCGAGCATGATCAACTGTTCGCCAAGCTCATACGGATTGTGGAGCGCGAGGATCAGCGCGGCGAAGCCGATCTTGATCCGCGAGGTTCGCGCGGCGACGGCGGCGGCGAAGACGACCGGATTGCCGATGACACCGTAGCCGGTGAAGTGCCGCTCGGCCAGCCAGGCGGACTCGAAGCCGAGCGCCTCGGCGCGGACGATCCGTTCCAGCAGGCGGAGCGGGCCGACTTCCGGCCGGCTGGTGGGGACTTGCATCGTGCTAAAGATCGCCGCGTCCATTCCTCTCCTCGCTGGCGGGTTCTCGGCGAGCGGGCGCGACGCCGGCGAGAGAAACGCCGGCTAGCCCATTCTACGTTCGGTGTGGCCATTCGCGCGGACGCCCCCATCGGCTTGAAAGCGCCCGAGCGCACGGTTATCTTTACTTTCCGCCCTATCGATCCCGCGAAGTTTCGGCATTCGGCGGTGTGCCGAGTGAGAAAGATACAAGTGATGAGCCTTCCTCAAGACTTGGGCTACACCAAAGAGCACGAATGGATCCGGTTCAACGACGATGGCACCGTGACGATGGGGATTACCGAGTTTGCCGAAGAGCAGCTTGGCGACGTCGTCTACGTCGAACTCCCGGCGGTCGGGACGATGGTGACCCAGTCTGAGAAATTCGGCGAGATCGAATCGGTCAAAGCAGTGTCGGACCTGTTCTCAGGGATGTCGGGCGAGATCGTCGCGATCAACGAACAACTGAGCGACCAGCCCGAATTGGTTAACAGTGATCCTTTCGGCGAGGGCTGGATGCTGCGCGTTCGGCCATCCAATCCGGCCGAGCGAGACGAGTTGTTGACCGCCGCCGCCTATGGAGCGCTCACCGAGTGACGACCATCGAGAAGCAGACCGCCCAGCGTAATCGCACCAGCTACGTTCCACACACCGACGCCGACCGCCGCCAGATGCTGGAGGCTGTCGGGGTCGCGTCGATCGAAGACCTGTTCGTCGACATCCCATCCGCGCTGCGCAATCCGTCGCTCCGGTTGCCAGCCGGCGAGACCGAGCTTGAGGTGCTGACCCATCTTGAGCGCCTCGCTGACCAGAACATCACCGCCGACCGGTTGCCCTCGTTTCTCGGCGCGGGCGCGTCTCGCCATTTCATCCCCAGCGCGGTTTGGCAGTTGGTCGGGCGCAGCGAGTTCTACACCGCCTACACGCCGTATCAGCCGGAGGTGGCTCAAGGCACCCTCCAGGCGATGTACGAATTTCAGTCGTTCGTTGCTCTGCTAACCGGGATGGACGTGGCGAATGCGTCGGTCTACGACGGCGCGAGCGGGTTGGCCGAAGCGGCGTTGATGGCAGTGCGTCTCACCGGCCGTCAGCGGATCGCCGTTGCGGGCAGCCTTCATCCCGACTATCGGCAGACCGTCGAGACCTACCTCGTCCCGCAGGGGATCGCCGTCGACACCTTCGACCCGGCCAGCCCTCCGGATGCGGCGGCGTATGCCTGCCTGGCGATCCAGCAGCCGTCGTTCGAGGGTTTCCTGGTGCCGGTCGAGCAGGTCGCCGAGGCGGCTCACGCCGGCGGGGCGCTCTTTGTGGTGTCGGTTGATGCGTTGTCGCTCGGGCTGCTTCGGCCGCCGGGTGAGTATGGCGCCGATATCGTCGTCGGCGAGGCGCAATCATGCGGCGTGCCGCTCCAGTTTGGCGGGCCGTATGTCGGGATCTTCGCCTGCAAGCAGCAATACATCCGTCAGCTTCCTGGCCGGCTGGTCGGGGCGACCGTCGACCACGAGGGCCGGCGCGGCTACGTCTTGACGCTCCAGGCTCGCGAGCAGCACATCCGCCGCGAGCGGGCAACCAGCAACATCTGCACCAGCCAGGGGCTGATCGCGCTGGCGGCGACGATCTACCTCGCCCTGCTCGGCAAAGAGGGTGTCCGTCAGGTGGCCGAACTGTGCTACCACAAGGCGCACTTTGCTGCCTCGCTGCTGACCGAGATCCCCGGCGTGTCGCTCGTTTCCGCGGCGCCGTTCTGGTGTGAGTTCACGTTGCGGACGCCGATCGCGCCGGTCGAAATCAACCGTCGGTTGCTCGACCGCGGGATCATCGGCGGGTTGGACATCTCGGACCGGACGCCGAACGGCTGGCTGGTCTGCGTGACCGAAGTGAATACGCGCGACGAGATCGAACGATTGGCGGCTGAAACGCGGGCGATTGTGGAGGGGCGATGACCGAACCAACGATCTTCGAACGCTCCCAGCCCGGCCGGGTGGGCGTGATCCTGCCCTCGCTCGACGTTCCCGAAGCCACGCCCTTGCCGGCCGAGTTCCGTCGGGATGACCTGCCGCTACCCGAGGTGAGCGAACTGGACGTGGTTCGCCACTATGTCCGGCTCTCCCAACTGAACTACGCGATCGACAGCGTCTTCTACCCGCTTGGCTCCTGCACGATGAAGTACAACCCGAAGGTGCATGAGGAAGCGGCGCGGCTGCGCGGTTTTCAGCAGATCCACCCGCTCCAGCCGGTTGAGACGGTCCAGGGCGCCCTCGAATTGATGTTCAACCTTCAGCAGGCATTGGGGGAGATCAGCGGACTGCCCGGCGTGTCGCTCCAGCCGGCGGCCGGCGCCCAGGGTGAACTGGCCGGCATCCTGATGATCCGCGCCTATCATCGCGATCGGGGAGACGATGCCCGACGGGTGATCCTCGTCCCTGAGTCGGCGCACGGAACCAACCCGGCCACCGCCGCGATGGCCGGGTTCACGGTGCAGTCGGTTCACGCCGACCGCGACGGCAATGTCGACCTCGATCACCTGCGCTCGCTGCTCGGCTCCGATGTGGCCGCGATGATGCTCACCCAGCCCAGTACGCTCGGCTTATTCGACCCGAATATCGAGGAGATCGCTCGACTGCTCCACGACGCCGGTGCACTGCTCTATGGCGATGGCGCGAACCTGAACGCGATCCTCGGCAAGGTGAAGCCCGGCGAGAGCGGCTTCGACGTCATCCATATCAATTTGCACAAGACGTTCACCACCCCGCACGGCGGCGGTGGCCCCGGGTCCGGGCCGGTCTGCGTGACCGAGGCGCTCGCGCCCTATCTGCCGGACCCGGTGGTCGGCCGGCAGGGCGACGGTTTTGGGTTTGTCCACCCGGCGCGAACGATCGGCAAGGTGCGCGCCTTCTACGGCCATTTCGGCATGTTCGTCCGCGCCTACACCTACATCCGCTCGCTCGGGCCGGATGGACTGCGCGAGGTGAGCGAGCACGCCGTCCTGAACGCCAACTATCTCCGGGCACGGCTCCAGGATCTCTACGACCTACCCTACGACCGGGTCTGTATGCACGAGGTGGTGTTCTCCGGCGTCCGGCAGAAGCAGCAGAGCGGGGTGCGAACGCTCGACATCGCCAAGCGGCTGATCGACTACGGCTACCACCCGCCAACGGTCTACTTCCCGCTGGTCGTCGACGAGGCGCTGATGATCGAGCCGACCGAGACCGAGAGCAAAGAGACCCTCGACGGCTTCGTCGAGGCGATGCGGGCGATTGCTGCCGAAGCAAAGACCGACCCTGAAATATTCAAGGCTTCGCCGACGACGACGCCGGTCGGACGGTTGGACGAAGCCCAGGCCGCCCGCCGCCCCGATTTGCGCTGGCAGCCCTAACGAGCGCTCGTGGGCGCGCAGGCGAGACCTCACCCCTTTTTCTCTTCCTCTCTCCTGAAGCGAGCGGGGGGCCAGCAAGCGGTGCGTGTCCCCTCGCAGATGTTGGCACATCGGCGAGCGGTGGCTCGTCCTGCTGGCCGGGAAGTGCTTCGTCTTGCTCTTCAAGCAGGGTGCGTTGGGCGGTGAGCGCGGACGGGTCGAGAGCGGCAAGGGCGTCGCGCAGGTAACCAACCGGCCCGAACTTGACGCGATCGAGGCTGGCCTGGTCGGTGAGCATCAGCCGGGTGAGGGGTCGAGGCGCTCGGCTTGTGGCGGGTGCAGGCGAGGGTATAAAGCCGGAACCTAATCCTAGTGTTCTCCCCATCATGGTGGTCGCAAGTCCCCAAGACCGTGGTCCGGCGGCTGGTTGACACGTGGTCGTTTCCACCGGCTACACTACCGCCCGCGCTACTCGGACCGAAGAAGCACGCGCCCGGGCGGTTGAGCCCGGCGCTCGAATCGAGGCAGCCTTCGTGCCTGAACCGCTGATATCCGCCGTTCTGGATCTCGTCGTCGCCTTTTGCAACCTTGCTTCCTCGGATTGGGCGGAAATCCCGCTGACGATGCCGCAGTTCAAGGTGCTGGCCCTAGTGATGCGGGCCGAGCGGCCGACGATCGGCGAGGTCGCCCAGACCTTGCGGGTGACGCCGCCAACCGCCTCAGGGATCGTCGACCGGCTCGCAAGCAAGCGACTGGTCGTCCGTGAGGCCGACCCGCTTGACCGGCGGGTCGTCCATGTCCGGCTCAATGGCGCCCCGCGCGAGGTGGTCCGGCGGCTGTTTCCCGGGGCATTCACGCGATTGGACGACCGTCTGGCCGGACTGACTGACGCCGACGAGGACGTGATTCTCCGAGCGGCTCAGTTGATTGAAGGCGTCCCTGGCTCTCCCGCGCTTGAGCTTGCCCCGCTGGAGGCCCGAACATGAGGTATCGTCGGCTCAGCCTCGCCGGCGCTGCCGGTATTCTCCTGCTTTCATCGTTGGCCGCCTGCCAACAGCAAGGCCAGCAGAATCCGCCGACCGGCCCTGCGCAGCAGACCTCGCCGACGGTTGCCCGGGCGACCGAAGTCGATGTGCGTAATGCCCAAAGGGGCAATATCCAGGCGTCGCTTTCCTACACTGGGGACGTGCGAGCGAAGGCTCAGGTAGCGCTGATCCCGCGTGTGTCGGCACGGATCGAGCGGATGAATGTCGACATCGGTTCGGAAGTTCGCCGCGGCGATATCATCGCCGAACTGGATCGGACAACCCTCCAAGCCCAGCTTCGCCAGGCCCAGGGCAGCCTCCAATCAGCCCAGGCGCGCCTCGACGGGTTGCAGAATCCGCGGTCCGAGGATATCGCGATCGCTCGGGCGAACCTCGTGAGCGCCCAGGACCGGCTTGACCGGTTGGTCAACCCGCCGGCGACCGAGTTGGAGTCGCTGCGGGTGGCGGTGGCGAACGCCGAAGCGACGCTCAAACAGGCACAATCTTCCTACGACCGGATCGCCTTCGAGCCGGATGCCGGCCGGCGGCAGGAAGCCGTCGCCCTCGAACAGGCGACGAACAACTACAACGCTGCCGTGGCAAACCTACGCAACCGGACCAACCCGCCCCAGCAAGACGTCGATGTGGCCCGCCAGACGGTGACCACTGCCGAGGAGCAACTCAAGAAGGCGCTCCAGCCGGCGACCGAGGCCGATCTGGCGGCCCAACGCGGCACGATCACCAGTGCCTCGGCGGGTGTTGAAGTCGCCCAGATCAACGTCAATGAGGCGACGATCCGGGCGCCGATCGACGGCATCATCGCCGACCGCCCGCAGCCGGTTGGGGCAACGACATCCACCCAGCAAGCGATCGTCACGATCGTCTCGAAGGATGTCGAGATTGTTCTGCCAGTTGAAGAGACGAGACTGCCGGACCTGTCGGTGGGGACCTCGGCGGTGATCAACGTCCCGGCCTTCCCGGGGCAGAACATCACCGGCACGGTCGCCAGCATCGCGCCGACCGTCGATCAGCGTAGCCGGACCGTCTCGGTGCGGGTCGAGCCGGTCTCCCAAAATGGCCAACTCAAGCCCGGGATGTTCGCCCAGGTGCGGCTGATCACCCGCGACCGTCAGAACGTCCTGATCGTCCCGAAAGAGGCGGTCGTGCAGCGCACCGGTCAAAACGTCGTCTTCGCGATCGTCGATGGCCGAGCCAAGCAGACGCCGGTCGAGATCGGAGTCTCGGACGACCGGAACATCGAGATCCGCAGCGGCCTCGACCAGGGCGTGCCGGTGATCATCTCCGGGCTGAATACCTTGCGTGACGTCGACGTGGTGACGCCACGCCGGACGGCCGCGCCAGGCTGTGCGCCACCTGGAGGTGGCCAGGCGCCAGGTGGCGGCCAAGCTCCGGGCGCTGGAACGCCGGCCGCTCGCCCGACTGGCAGCCCGCCAGCCGGCGCTCCGCCGGCCGGGACGGCGACGGCCGGCAGCCGCTAATGCGGTGGGGTGTGCTGGCGGTGCTCGCCGGGCTACTGCTGTCGCTGGTTGCGCCGCCGTTGTCGGCCCAGGACTTGTTCGAGTATTACCCCGAGACCGGTCACTTCGTCCAGGGCGATTACCTGCGGTGGTATCAGGCCAAAGGCGGGCCAGACGTGATCGGCTTGCCACGGACGCCGGATTTTCGCGAGCGCGACCGGTTGGTCCAGTACTTCCAGACCGTCCGGCTGGAATGGGATTGCGGCGCGAACGGCCGGGATCCCTGTCGGCTGCGGCCGGGGACGCTCGGTGAAGAGATCTACGGCCGCAAGGTCGATCTGCCTCCGGATCTCCAGACCCGTGGGTTTGCGACGTCGACGTCGCATTACTTCGGCGAGACGAACACGACCGTCGAAGGGGAGTTCTTTCCGGTCTTCGTCCGGCTGGGTGGCCTTGAGTTCTTCGGCTACCCGCTGACCGACCGGGTGATCGAGGCCGGCCAGTCGGTGCAATGGTTCCAACGGGCGCGCTTGCAGCTTGACCCGGACGGCGTGGTGCGGCTGTCGGCGCTTGGCGATTTCTGGATCGACACACTGCGGCGAGTTCCCTCGCCATACCTGGTTCGGCGGGCCGCGCCCGCTCCCCAGCCGGCGATCCCGATCACCGGCCGGCAACCACAAGGCCGCTACTTCTTCCAGACTGCCAACGGCCAGATCGTCACGATCAACGCCGATGGCACCGGCGAGCAGGCGCTCACCAACGGCAACGAGCCGTCTCTCTCGCCAAATGGCCGGCAGCTTGCCTTCGGGCGGGGCGGGCCAAACAGCATCTGGGTGCGCGACCTCGAGAGCGGTGAAGAACGGCAGGTCGTCGCCCAGAGCGGCATGCGGAGCCCGGTCTGGTCGCCCGATGGGACGCGGTTGGTCGCCCTGCGGAGTAAACAGGACCCGGTCTTTCGGATCGATGCGGCGACGCGCCGGCCGGGCTGGGCGCTCGAAGAGCATTTTGGTCTGGTGGTCGTCGATGTGGCGAGCGGTAGCCTGCAAGACGTGCCGAGCCAGACCTTTAGCGCCTACCCCAGTTGGTCGCCCGATGGGCGGCGGATCGTCTTTGATGGCAACACCGGGTTGTATATCGTCGAGGCGCATGGCGGTGGTGAGCCGCGTTTGATCCCGAACACCAACAACCAGTACACCACACCGGCCTGGTCGCCGGATGGCAGCCTGATCGCCTTCGCGCTACGTCGTGCCGACCATTACGACATCGCAGTGATCCGGCCGGAGGGCGGCGGCGTCCGGCTGCTGACCGACTTCCCGTCTCTGACGCGGGCGAGCAACAACGTCGCGCCGGTCTGGTCGCCGGACGGCACGCAGGTCGCCTTCCTTTCGGACCGCGACGGGACCTGGCAACTCTACACCGTCGACCTGGATGGACGAAACCTGCGGCCAGTCTTCTCTGGCGATCGGGTTTTTACTTTCAACTACACCGACGAGCGTATTCTCGCCTGGGGCCGCTGATGGACCTTTCGCGCTATAGCGCCGAATCGCAGGAGATCTTTCGCTTCGCCGAAGAAGAGGCGCTCACGCTGCGCCATGGCCAGATCGGCACCCATCATCTGCTGATCGCGCTGATTCGGGTGGGAGCGTTTCCCGGTGACGCACGCGAAGCGCGTCTCGCGGTGCGCGAAGCGACCTTCGAACTCGAACCACGGATCGAGGATCTCCCGGAGACGATCCCGTTTTCGTTTGGGAGCCGCCAGTTTCTCGATCGCGCCGAGGAGTTGGCTGGCGACGCTGTGGTGACGCCCGAGCATCTCGCCGAGTCGATGCGCCGCCAGAGCGGCCACGTGGTGAGCGTGCTGCACCGGATGGGCATCTTTCTCTACTAGCTGGCCGGTTCCTCTCCCGCAGCCAGCCACCCTGACGTCCGGGTCAGTCCGATCGCTCGTGTTGCTCCAGCAGGGCGCTAAGACGGCGCCATCGAGCCGTGCTGAGGGTTCTCTTAGCGCCCTGCTAGCGGACCGTGTCGAGATCGTAGACCCAGATGGAGGGCCCGGACTGGAAGGTCGACGGCTTGAATTCCTTGGCGAGCCGCGCCTCGCGGCGAATGACCGTGTAGCCATCGAGAACCCAGTCGAAGCGGTCAGGGTCGCTCGTGAATCGCCCGTACACATAGCTCGTAGAAATCAGAAACCGGACCTTCCTCGCGCGAAATTCGGCGAGGTCGCCGACCGCGAGATGGGGGACAACCTCGACGTCCAGCCCGAGGTCCTCGATGACCGGCCCAAGTGGCTCGGTGACGACGCGCGTCCCTCGCGGGATGTTCTCAGTGATCCAGAGGCGGGCCTCGATGCCGGTGCTGTCCCGCGTTCGCGAGACCGTCTGGATCGCCATTTGCCAACCCGGGATCGCGAAGATCGCGGCCAACGCCACACCCGTCAGAGCCGTCCTCAGGCGCGGCGATCCGACTGGGAGCCGCGAGACGTCAAGTACGGCGGCGGCGGCAAAAAGCAGAAGAATCGGCGCAACCGGTATGACCCAGCGTACCCAGTGAAGCGCGGGCACGCTGATGCTCGCGGTGAAGAAGATCACGAGGGCCGCTATCAAGAATTGCTCTTGCGATCGGCGCACCAACGCGATGACGATGCCGGCGACTGAGGCCACCATCACCGGCCAACTGAGAATCATCGGAAGTGCCACGCCCAGATACCAGCCGAATTTCTCCGGTGGCGCCAACCCATCGGCGCCGATCTGTCCCGTTCGCATCTCGTGGGTCAGGCCGGCGACCGTGGTCGGGTAGTCCAACGCAAGAAAGGGCGACACGAGAAAGAAGACCAGCAGGGCAACCAGGCCGGCAGCCAGAACGTCACGGGCAACCGGCACGACCCGACGGACGGTCACCAAGGCGACGCCGGCAAACCAGATCAGATAGACGGCGATGAAGTAGCGCGATGCCGTCGCCAATCCGCCCGCGGCGCCGACGGCCACCGCCGCGGTGAGGGAGGGCGCGGCTCGGTAGCGGAGCGTAAGCCAGACGACGACCAGGCCAAAAAAGGTCCCCGCGGTGTCGGTCCGCAACACCTCGGCGTGGATACCCGGAATCGGCAGGAGAACCCAGAGCCAACAGGCGACGATCGCCACCCTGCGCCCGAATGCACGACGGCCGATCAGGTAGAGGAACGGGAGGCTCGCCAGCAGGTAGGCGGTGGAGATGACGCGGCCGAAAAGCACCGCCGGTGCGGGGTCAGAGGCGACCCGGGAGGCAAGCGAAGGGTCCGGGGCAGTGAGCGGTCCGCCGAACGACAGAGCATTCCAGAAATGGAGCATCAACGCGAGCGGATAGATCGTGGTGGACCCGGGGTGCTGGAACCATTTTGGGTTCAGGTCACCCGCGGAAGCGACGCGTGCGGCGGCGAGAGCAAAAGGGATCTCATCCTGACCGAGCCCAATCGGAAAGTCGTGCCACCAGCCGTTCTGGTGGATTGCCAGTGCGATCAGGCCGGCCAAGACGACGGCAAGCCATCCGCGGTCCCATGCGTGCCATCTCATGGCCTCTGGATTGCTGGGCGAAACGGAATCCGGCCGCTCGCTCGAAGCCGCGACGCTGGGCAACGAGGTCTCCAATCAAGATGCGCGACGGATGGTACTCCAACGTACGTCAGACTCCCAGACGGTTCCGCGGCGGTCAGGTGCTGGTGATCGCCGGGCAACGAGAGTTCGGGCCCGCGGACTTGGCCGCCCTGCCGCGTTGCCGCGACCTGAGCCGATTGAACGGGTTTGCCGGTTGCACTCTGGACGCCAGGCGCCGACATCCGGGCGCCTTGAGGCGGTCGTCGTTGGCCCGTGCTTTCAGGAGGGTGGTACACAGGCGCCGAACAGGCAACCAGGGCAAGCGCGATCGATTGAGCAGGCGGCTGGAACCGCGGGGCGTGCTGTAGCTACAGCTTGCCAAACCAGGTCTTGATCTTCTGGGCCATCAACTGGCGGCGCTGGACGAGGAAGTCGTCGTAGGCTGGGATCTCGCCGTCGAGCAACGTGGCTGGCAGACAGTTCATCGCCAAGTTCTCTTCGAGCCGCTGGCGGTCGGTGATACCGCCATAGCGGACCTTGCCGCCGGCGCATTGCTCGGCAAGTTCGCGGAAGTAGATTTCGGGCGGGTTGTCCTTGATCGCGATGTTGATCTCGCTCTGGGCGAGCACGAAGTTGGCTAGCTGGTTGTAGAGGCGCGGTGGCAGGCCCAGATTACTCAGATAGTTCTTCGGGTAGACATGGTGGACGTCGGTCAGGTTCAGCAGGAGATCGAGCGCCGTGATGTCGCGTGAGAGAAACCCGCGATCGCCAAGCTTTACCTGCGCCGCCTGGTAGACAAGAAAGTAGGGGCTGATGATCCGCGAGGTTTCCATCAGTTGGGGAAGCATTCCCGTCCAGAAACTATCGGGAAGCTCGGTCTCGATCACCGCTTCGACGTAGTCGGCCAGCCCTCGCGCTTCGACCTTATGGATATCGAAATCGAAGGCCGTCTCGGGGGCGCCGGCGTAGCGCCCTCGGAGGATCGACATGGCGTACCAGCGGCGTACCAGCCGCTCTAGCTCGGCCGAGGGAACATTTTCGGCGCGCCCCTGGAGATAGAGCACATAGGCGAAGTTGACCGCGTTTCTGCCGGCGATCAGGCGGCTCGACACAAAGCCCGCTGACTGGAGGATCATCGTGAATCTCTTGAAGTGGGTTTCGTTGATGAAGGCATGGACACCGTGCTTCAGTTTGCCAAACGATTCTTCGATGATCGCGTCCTCGAACTGCTTGGTTTCGAAGTTGCGGCCGGACAGCAGCGCGACGAGATCCTGCAGCCGGCCACGCCGGAATTCCGAGGTGAACGCGACCCGAAGCATGTCGGCATACGTCGGGTCGTAGATGTCGTCGTTGACATCCTTGAGCCAGCGCATCTTCGGGAAGAACTCCGACCTCGTGAAACCGTGGTCGTTCTTTTCGATGATCGCGAAGAACTCCGGTGCAACGGCCAGATGACAGAAATAGTCGATCGCCTTGCGCAGGAGATTGCCACCGTGGGTTTCGTTGACCGCGATTTTCGACATCGCGAAATCTGCCTGGGAAAGCTCCACGCCGGCGGAGTTCACCCGGATGAAGATCTCGGTGACCGTATCAATATCCAGTTTCTCGTCCAGTTCGATGACGCCGACGTGGTTGTTCGTGATGGCGCGAAGCTTCTCCAGCACGACGGACACCTTGTCTCTGTCCGCGTCGGGATTCGCCTTGGCGTAGGCGTTCGTGAGTTGGTAGAGGCTGGCGTCGCGTGAGAACACGACAGAAATGTCATGGATCCAGGCCGGGTTATTGCCGATCGCCGGGTTGGCCACCTCGAAGCGCTCTTCCTTCGGGTGAAACGCGATCCGAATCCGGGTCGTTTCATAGTCTTTGGTGAGGATTTCCTTACCAAGCACTGCTGCCATCAACGCCGTAACCCGCTGCTGGCCGTCGATCAGGATGCGCTTGCCGGCCGAGGTCGTCCCGTCCTTGAGGCGGACAGACGGATTGCGCGATACGATCAGGTAGCCGACCGGGTAACCCTGGTAAAGCGAATCGAGGAGATTGCGCACCTTCGTCGAATCCCAGACGAAGGGCCGCTGGATCTCCGGGATGGCGATCTCACCCGACTCAACCCAGGCCAGCAGCGTCGAGATCGGATGCGGGGTGACCGAGTAGCTCTGCGTCGCCATCGCAGCCCTCCCTTGCTCACAAGTTCACGACAAGCCCCCTCTCCTCACGAAAAGGGGGCCAGCGAGCGCGGCTATTCCCCTCTCCGGAAGGAGAAGGGCGAGGGGTGAGGTCTAGCTCGTCTTGTCGTAGTCGGTGCCACGCTTCTCGGCGAAGGCGCGCATCCCTTCGAGCAGGTCCTTGTCGGCCTCTTGCGAGGCGCGGATCGCTTCCATCCGGCCGCGGCGCGCTTCGAGTTGCCCCGGCTCGGCGAGGTTGCCACTCTGGATCTGGCGACGGATCGAGCCTTGCTTGAGGTGGCGGATCGAGTCCGGGCCGCTCGTCTTGACCATCTCGGCCAACTCGAAGGCCTGCTCCATCAGCTTCTCCTTCGGGCCGGTTCGGTTGACGAACCCGAAATGGAGGCATTCCTGCGCCGACAGCCGGCCGTTGGCCATGGTCAGGTAGTTGGCGATCGGCCAGGGGAACTCGGAGGCAAGCGAGTTCATCCCACCGACGTTGACCTTGGCGTGGAGGTCGGCGATGTAGGTGTCCTCGGCCATCACCCGGAGGTCGCACATCAGGGCGATCTCGAGGCCGCCGCCGACGCAGACCCCGTTGATCGCGGCGATCAGCGGCTTGGTGACGTGGAAATGGTTGCACAGCTTGCCGAACATCGGACTGTTCGGGTCGTCGATCGGGCGGATCTTCTTCTCGCCGTCCTTGCCGTAGAACTCGAGGTATTCCTTGACATCACGGCCAGCGCAGAAGAACTTGCCGTTCCCGGTGACGATGGCGGCCCGGATGTCCGGGTTGGCGTTGATCTCCTCCCAGGCCCACACCACGTCGATATGCATCTGGGTGTTGAGCGAGTTTGCGTTCTGCGGCCGGCTCAAGGTGACCACCGCCACGTCACCGACGCGCTCGAAGATCGCTGCGTCCATCTCCTTGCGGGAATCTACGTTGTCTGGATAGCCCATCGTCTCCTCCCTTCGATAGCAAGAGCGACTGTATACCGAGCGGCGTGACGCGTCAAGCCGGGATTCTTCGCTGGGTAGGGGTCAGCCAGGCCGACGAGCGCGCATCAGAAACGCGGTGCCGAATCGACCGATCGGGGTGTTGCTCCAACGCTCGAGCCAGCGACTGAGCGCCACCGAAAGATCAGGCAGCCACTCGTCCAACGGCGAGGGCAGGACCTGCTGGTTCAAGTAGACGACCTTCTCGACCTCCAGTCCCTGGGCTGCGAGGACGTTGGCGACCTCGTTGGGGGTGTAGTGATGGTGATAGGCGGTAACCGGACTGGGCCTGGGGACGCCGCGCAGCCGATAGAAGAGCGGTCGTAACTGGTCAACCAGTGGATAGAACACCCCATTCTTCCAGAGACGATAGGGGCTGAAGCGGTTCGGGAACGTGGCCAGCAGAAGGCCGCCTGGCCGCACCAGTCGCGCCAGTTCGCCGAGCGCCGCGCGGTCGTCGGCGACATACTCGACCGCTCCGGCGGCGATCACCACGCCGAATCGCCCGCCGCCAAAGGGCAGCGCTTCGAGCGCTCCAGCGACGGCCGGCGCACGCTGGGCGGCCTGTCGGGTCATTGCCAGGCTGAGGTCGACCCCGACGACCCGCTCGCCACGGCCGGCGAGCGCCGCCAACAACAGGCCGGGTCCGCACCCCGCATCGAGCATCGGCCCGGTTGCGTAAGCAAGTTGCTCAAATAGGCGCTTCCAGCGGATCGCCAGGGCATAGCCGGCTGGACCGGCGTCGTCATAGCGACTGGCGTAGCTGTCGGCGACCTCGTCGAAATAGCGGCCGACTGCCCGGGCGCGTTCGGTCATGCTCGCTCGAAGGGGACGATTTTGAGCGCGGCAAAGATCGACGACGCCCCGAGGGTTGTCGGCAACTGTCCGCGCAGCCGGAACGCCGCTGCTTCGGCCCGGAACCCCGCCGTCAGGACGAAACCCTGCAGGCGACCGAGACCATGGAGCGGCTGGATCGCCAGGCCCTGGCTGGACCAGCCACCGCCCGCCCCTTGACGCCGTCGTGCCGCCAGACCAGACAGCAGTGCAATCGTCCCAACGTAGACCGGCGTCAGCCCAGCCGCTGTCAAGTCAGACGGGAAGCGGCGATGATCGAAGTCCTGATACCCCTCGGCCGCACCGTCGGGGGCGCCGGTCGCCCGATTGGAGCGGATGATGACGGCCCCGCCCGGACGGAGCACCCGGCGAAACTCGGCCAGTGTCTGCCTTCGCTCCTCGTCGGAAAGGTGTTGGACGACGTCGGCGCAGTAGATCAGGTCGAACGCCGCGGCGCGAAACGGCAACGTGTCGGCGGAGGCAAGGGCGATCCGGCCGCCGGTGCGGCGGGCGAGATGAACTGCCGCCGGCGCAAGGTCGATCCCGGCCACCGGCCGGCGACCGGCAAAACGCTGCAGCCATTCGATGGTCGCACCGGTGCCACAACCGACGTCGAGGATCTTCAGTCCGCCGGTTGGCTGGCCGAGCAAGGCGGGGATCAGCGCGGCCGCCACCCGTCGGGTGCCGGTGAACCAGGGGTGGCTTCGTTCCAGCCGGGCCAACTGCTGGTAGTAGGCCGGGGTGAAGATCAGCGGACGGTCATCGGCCAAGCGGGTTCCCTTCTCGAACGAGATCGGCGAGCGCATCGAGGGTCTGGCGGGCGGTGTCGCTCCAGCGAAAGCGGGCGGACCAGGCTTGGCCGGCGGCGGCGACCTCCTGACGGTGTGCCGGGTTTTCGAGTGCGACCCGCAAGGGACCGGCGATCTCATACGCCTTGACCCCCTGAGCGAGAAAGGCGGTGCCGGGCGGCGCAACCTCGCGCATCGCCGACGCATCGACGGTCAGCACTGGCGCCCCGCAGGCCATTGCCTCGACGATCGGCAGGCCAAATCCCTCGCGCAGACTGGGATACACGAAAAGATCCGCCCCCGAATAGAGCGCGACGAGGTCGTCGTCAGGCGGGAAGGCGAGGTGGCGAAAACGGTCGCCGAGGCGCAACCGGTGGGCGATGCCGGTGAGGTCGTGACCGGCGCTGTTGTCGCCGGCGAGCACGAGTGTGCGCGTGCCGTCGTCGGCGTCGGCGAACGCTTCGATCAAGCCCGGGAGGTTGCGCCGGCGGGTCATCTTGCCGACGAACAGGACGTACGGCCGGTCGGCGAGGCCAAGCCGCTGCAGCACTGGCGCCGGATCGACCGGCCGGAAAACCGGATCGACCCCGAGCGGGACAACCCGGATTCGCTCGCGCCCAACGCGATAGAACTGGACGATGTCCTCGGCGGTGGCGTGCGAATCGGCGAGGATGAGACCGGCCCGGCGGGCACTCCAGCGGTACAGCGCGCCGTACCGATAGCGATACCAGAATGGGAACTCCCCCGGCAGGGCGGCCTGGATCGCGTCGTGGACGGTCAGGGCGGTCCGGCCCTGATAGCCCAGCGGGACGATGTAGGACGGGCAGAACAGGAGATCGACCGGAGGAAGGCGTGCTGGAACGCTCAGGTGTTCCCACAGCCCGGCTGGCCCGTGAAACGGAATGACCGCGTTTTCGATCCCCGGCGGTAACTCGACTGGCCGCGGGGTGGCGACGACGACCCGTCCAAATGGCGCGTGGCCGGCGCTCCATTCGCGCAGCAGATTGGTCAGATAGCGCCCAACGCCGGTTCGCCGGCCGATTAACCGACCGCCCAGCACGCCGAGCACCGGACCGCTCATGCCCACGTTCGCGGGCGCGCCCAAGCGCCTACACTTCGGACCATCGAGGCGAAGGGGGAGCGGTGAGCCACGGCCGTGAGAGTAGCAGACTGCGCCGGCTGAATGTCGGCGCGGGTTCACGCGCCGAGTCGGGCTTCATCAACGTCGATCTGCGCCCCCGGCCGGGCATCGACGTCGTCGCCGACGTACGCCGCCTGCCGTTTTGCCGCCGTTCGATCGCCGAGATCCAGGCGATCGCCCTGCTGGAACATTTCGAGAACCCGTATGAGGTACTCGACGAGTTCGGCCGGATCGTCACGCGCGATGGAATGGTGCGAATCGATGTGCCGGCGCTCGGCACCTACGGCGCTCACCTCGATCTCGATCACAAGTTCCTCGCCGATTTGCGGCTCTGGGTGGATGTGCTGGGCGGCTATTACCGCTCGGTCGAGGTCCGGCCGCTCGGCGTGATGTATCGCTACAACAAGGTGCTGGTTGCCATCCTGCAGGTGCTGGTGAAGGTGTTTCGGATGCACGACCTCGCTCAGGCCTGGTCGTTCGTCTGTCGCGGCCCGCGCCGCCGCCCGGAGCGGCGCTACATCCCCTGGTGGTTGGAAGAGCGCTACAGCGGCGCGTCGCGTGAAACGCCGTAACGAATGGGTCGTTCCTCCGGACCGTGCCTGGGCCGCGAGCAGGCGCCGAGGATGTTCGTCCAGTGCCGTCGAGGGTTGCCTCGCTCAACGTCGACGTCGGGAGGACCTCGATGCCAAGCGGTTGGTGGGAAGTTTCGAGGTTGGGGGTGGCCCGATTCGAAATAGCGAGGTTCTGGTAGGGCGCGTTGCCGCGAGAGGATCCCGCTCCAGTCCGAAGGTCAGCGCTCCCGGAAGGCGCGCCGCACGCCAGCCAGTCCGCCAAGCAGCGCGAACACGGCGAGGTAGATCAGCCCGGCTCCGAGCGCGGCGAGTGGCCAGGCAAGCGGCCCAAGCAGCAAGACCAACGCGACGGCCATTACGGAGGTGGCGGCAAGTGCCGGGAAGAGCGCCCGAACGATCGGGATCGGGCCGATCAGCCGGCGCACCAACAGCCAGCCGCCGACTAACACAACCAACTCCGAGCAGACCGTCACGGTGGCCGCGCCGCCCAGCCCAATCCGCGGGGTGAGGATCAGGTTCAGGACGACGTTGAGCACCGCCGCGCCAGTGACCAGCCAGAGGTCCTGGCGCTGCTGATTGAGGCCGATCAGGACGTTGCGAAACGCGCCGCCCAGCACGGTGATCGCCACCGTTGCCATCAGGATGCGCAGCGGTAAGATCGCCGCTTCGTAGCCGGGGCCGGCCGTCAGCAACACCGCCGGCTCTGCCAGAAAAGCCACGCCGACCGCCGCCGGGATGACCAGCGCGCCGGTCAGCCCGAGCGACTGGCCAACGAAGCGTGGCAGACTGGCGATGTCGGCGGGGTAGTGACGAGCGACCGCTGGCAACAGGGTCATGCTATAGATCGCCCCGAAGCCGAGAAAGAGAAGAACGATCTTGTAGGCCGCCAGGTAGGCGCCGTTGGCGGCGTCGCCCAGGACCACGTAGATCAGCAGCACGTCGAAGTTGTAGCCAAGGATGCGCATCCCCTGGGCCCAGGCAAACGGTAGCGATTGGCGAACCGTGCCAAGGATCGATTGGCCGAGAGCGCCGCCCGAACGCAGGACCGGCCAGAGCGCCGTAAGCACCACCGCTGCCTGGGCGCTGTCGGCGATCGTCTGGATCGCCGGGACGCGCCAGGTGTCCAGCGGGCCTCCAATGACCGTGACGCAGCCAATCCCAAAGACCAGTTGGCCGGCAACTTGGGCGAGTGCCCACGGTCGGCGGCGCTCCAATCCGAGCAGCACACCCTTGGGGGTGAGTGCGTACGGGAAGAAGAGCAGTCCGTAGAGAGCGATCGTCAGCCGCGCGCCGCCGTCGTTTGGCAACAGCAGCGCCACCACCAGGTAGCCGATCGTCGCAGCCACCGCCGCGATGGCGCGAATGGCAATGATCCGACGGGCGTACGCGCCGGCGACGAACGGTCGCCGGGCGATCTCGCGCGTTGCCAGAAAGTCCAACCCGAGATCGACGGTCAGTACGAAATAGGTGGCGAGAGCGGTGGCAAAGCCGACCAAGCCGAAGCCGGCGACCTCGAGGGTGCGCGCGAGGTAGAGTGAGACGACCGCGGCGATCAGCTTGTTGACCAATTCGCCGGCCGCCAGCGCGGCAAATCCGCCCAATACCCGCGCGAAGGGGTTGCGGGCCGGCGCGGCGCGGCCCTCGCTCTTCACAATTTCCATCACCGGCCAGGCCCGCCCGCAAGCAGGCTCAGCCGCGTCCCTGACCGGCCGCCCGGCAGACGGCATGGAAGAGTGGACCGACCAGATAGAGAGGCCAACGCAACGGTGGCTGCTCGATTGCCCGGTGATACAGGCCGATCAAGGCGCGCTCGCGCGGACCGTAGCGGACCAGTTCGGCATCGGGGATGTGCGGTAGGGTAATCGCGGCGTCGACCGCGCCGGCCGCTTCGAGGATAGAGCGCAACTCGAAATAGGAGAGCGTCCGGATGTTGCGATAGTCCAGACCGCGCACGAGCTTGACATAGCCGGGCGCAAGGTTGCGCGGCAGCCAGCCGACGCCCCAGACCCGAACGTGCGGCTCGGGCGAGAACGACAGCCGGTTCGGGGTGGCGAGGAAGAAGTGGCCGCCCGGTCGGAGCGCTTGCAGAGCCTGGCGGACGAGACCGATCTGATCGTTGGTATGCTCGATGACGTCGCTCGCGACCGCCAGATCGAAGATGCGATCGGGGAAGGGCAGATACTCGCCGCAGCAGCAGACGAGGGTTACGTCGTCGATGCCGGCATCCTGCAGCCGTTTTTGAGCCAGCACCAACCAGCGAAAGGCGATGTCGTTGCCGACGACCGTATCGAAGCGCCCGCGCGCCGCGATCAGGAAGCCGCCGGTGCCGCAGCCGAACTCAAGAAAGCGACCGCCCTCGATTGGTCCGGTCAACCGCTCGACCTCGGCGAGCGAGGCGATCCCACGGTCCACCCCACCGAGGACGTGGCGGGTGTAGCGGTCGGCGAGGTGCGACGGCGTGTCCGGGGTTATCAGCCAGTAGTAGCGCACCAGTTCTTCGAAGGAAAGGTCGTCGAAACGCTCGACCAACCGCTCGGCTTTCGCCCAGTCGTCCTCGATCTCGATCCAAGGGTCAGGGAAGACCCGAAAATCCGGGATGCCCAGCACGATCGGATAGGTGCGGTCACAGGCCGGGCAACGATAGGCCGTCTCGATGCGGTCCAGATCCCCTTTGCAGAGCGGGCAGACAAAGGTCATCGGTCGCGCAGGATCGCCTTGCGAACCCCACGGCCGGCCCGGCGCAGCGCGAGATAGGCGCCGACCGCCGGGGAATAGATCGCGCCCGCCAGCAGCGCTGGCGAGAGGTAGGTCGCGTCGATTCGCGGCAACAGGTAGCGGTCATCGCCTGGTGCGGCGATTCGAAGTTCGGTGGTGACGGCCACGCTGTAATACTCGGACACTTGGAGTCGGACCGCGCCGTTGAGTGCGCCGTAGGGGTAGGCGAAGATCCGGCAGGCCGAGCCAGTGGCCGCTTCAATTGCCTGGCACGAGAGCGCCAACTCGGTTGCGGCGACGTCCGGGGTGAGAGTTGGTAGCCAGGGATGCGAGACGGTGTGCGACCCGAACTCGACGCCTTCCTTGGCAAGCCGGCGGACCTCGCCGCGCGAGAGCAACGGACGGCGAGGCGCCCAGGTTGGCTGGCCCGGCCAGTCATTGTCTTTGCCGAGGCGCCCGGTCACCAGAAAGACGGTCGCGCTGAAGCCGGCTTCGCGCAGGACCGGCCAGGCCTCGGTCGCAAAGTCGGCATAGCCATCGTCGAAGGTGAGTGCCACCACCCGCCGGCCGACCGCACGCCGCCGGTTGCCAAGCGCCTCGCCGAGACTGACTCCACGAATGCCGGCGCGCTGGAGGGCGGCGATCTGGCCGCGAAAGCGGTCGCGGGTGATTGTGATCGGCGAAGGGCGGCCGCCGATGGCGTGATAGACCAGAATGCCGAGTGGTTTTACCCGCCCGGCTGGCGGTGGCGCGGGGCGCGCGGTGTTCTCTCTCAACATACAGCACCGCCCTCGGAGGATCGCTTGGCCGCGCTCTCAACGGACAACCCGGCAACGATCGCATAATACTGCGCGAGGTGCGGCCGGGTCGTCCAGCGGCTATGGAACGCATGGTGGCCGTTCTCACCTAGCCGGTCGCGCTCGGCGCGGTCGTCGAGTAGCCGTTCGAGGGCGGCCAGCAGTTCCTCGTCGGTGCGATAGGTCACCCCGCCGTCGCTGTCGGCGATCACCTCGGGCAGTGCTCCGAGGTCGCGCACGATCGCCGGCGTCCCCATCGCAAACGCTTCGAGGATGACGATCCCAAACACTTCATAGCAGATCGATGGCACGATCAGCGCCCGCGCCCCGCGATAGAGCCGGGCGAGCGCCGCCTGGTCGAGTCGGCCAAGAAAGCGGATCCGACCGCAGCCGTCGGCCTCGCGGCGCAAGGCCTCGCCATACTCACCGTCGCCGGCTACCAGCAGGTCGGCGCGGTCCCAGCGCCGAAAGAGCGGGATCAAAGTCTGCAATCCCTTGATCGCCTCGAGGCGGCCGACAAACAGAAAGTAGGGCCGCCCTTCCTCGGGTGGATCCGGCAGCGTCTCGGGAGCGGGGACGAAGTAGGGCAGGTGGGTGAACGGCCGGCCGGCCAGCCCACGGGTCTGGTGCATCTGCATCGTAAATCGGCTGGGGGCAAGAAACCGGTCGATCTGGTCGAGCGAGCGGTCGAGCAAGCCGGTGGCGCGCCAGAGTTGCGGCGGCCGCCTTCCACGAATCTGGCAGGCGAAACAGGACGGCCGCTCGCAGACTTCCCGGCCGTCTTTCCAGAGCACGTGCATCGGGCAGATCAGCCAGTGCTCGTGGGTGGTGTAGAGCTTGGGCGCATCGCCGATCGTGAGCGCCCCGGGGCCGCCGACCAGCGAGACGTTGTGATAGTGGATGACATCTGGCCTCGCCGAGACGAGGGCTTCCTCCAGCGGACCGCGCTTGAGCCACGGCTGACCGGTCTGTTGAGTGAGCAGCGGCGAGAGCGCCCCGAATCGGCTGTGGAGCGTTCGGACGCGGACGTTCGGGTGGTTCGGCCAACCGGGCGTCGGGTCGCGGCGGGCCAGCAGCCGGTACGAATCGGCGCAGTGGACGACCTCGACCTGGTGGCCATCGGCGGCGAGCGCGTTCACCAGCCGGTAAAGGTAGGTCGCGTCGCCGCCGAACGAATAGGGCGGATAGAACGTCGTGACCATCGCGAAGCGGCGCGGTGTCGCTTCCCAAGCGCTCATCCGACCGCCTCGCGAAAGATGGCGATCGCCTGCTCGGCTGCGGTCTCCCAGCGATAGGCGGCGGCCTGGTGGTGGGCGAGCGCGCCGTCGCGCGTACGCTCGGCAGGGTCCAACAATGGACGGACGGCGGCGGCGAGTGCCGCATCGTCGCCGGCGGGGAAGACCCGGGCGGCGGCGATCACCTCGGCGGCCTGACTGGCGTCGCTTGCGACGACCGGGCAGCCGCAGGCCGCGGCTTCGACGACCGGCAACCCGAACCCCTCGGCGAGGGAAGGCAGGACGAGCGCCGTCGCACCGCTATAGAGCGCAGCGAGGTCCTGATCTGGCACGAAGCCAAGCCAACGCACCCGGTCGGCGATCCCGAGCGCCTCGGCGAGGGCGCGCAACCGCACTGGCTCGGTAAAGAAGCTATCGCCTTCGACCTCACCAGCGATCGCCACCTGAATCCCTGGCGCGTCGCGGTCCAGTCGGTAGGCGGCACGGAGCAGGGTGGGCAGGTCCTTGTGCGGGCTGAGGCCGCCGACGAACAACAGATACGGGCGGACCAGTGAATACTGGCGGCAGATTTCGGCGATGGTTTCCTCGGGGGTGGGCGTAAAGATCGGATCCGGCGCTTCGGAGACGACCCGCAGTCGCTGTGGCGAGACGCCAAGCCGTTCGCGGACCTGACGGGCGGCAAAGGGCGAGACGGTGATGATCCGACGAGCGGCGCGGATCGCCCAGCGCACCTTGATCGTCCAGAACAACCGCAGCCGCCGCTCGGGAAAGACAAGCGCCGGCAACTGTTCTGGGATGGCATCGTGGATCGCCACGACCTGAGGCGTGCGCGAGAAGAGCGGAAAGTAGGTATAGACCGACGGGAAGAAAAAGAGGTCGAAACCGGCGCGTGAGGCCGCCAATCCGCTTCGGATGAGATCGCGCGCCGAGCGGCGGCCGCTGGCCGAGGCGGCTTCGCTGGCCGCAACGGTTGCTGGTGTGACCAACAGCGATGCTCCGGCGGGCGGGACGATCGCCGCAGCGGTGGAACGGTCGGCAACGAGAGTGACCTCCACCTCGTCGCGCTCGGCAAGTGCGCCCACCAGTCCGCGGGTAAAACGGCCGTAGCCGCGGCGGTTGGTCCAGCAGGCGGCATCGATGCCCAGGCGAAGCGGCTTCACGTGGCCCTTCGGCCAAGGTGGGCGAATGGACGCTGGCCTGGCCGGCGCGTGGCTACTCGACCTTGCTGCTGGCATCGCCTTCGCCAAAGAGATAGCCGGCAAACTCGCCGGCGGCCCAACTGGCGAAGAAACTGATCAGGATCGGGGTGGCGAAGAGCAACTCGCGGCGGTGCCTCCCCTTGCGCCAAATCCGGCTGACGGTGCGATACGGCAGGATGACGAAGAGCAGCGGCGAGGCCAGGCCGTAGGCGAGCTTCTTCAGAAGCGGGGCGTTTCGCACCCGCATTCCGGCGAATGAGCGGGCGAGGTAGAAGCGTTGGGAGAGAAACTCGCCGTAGCCGAACGATTTGCAGTGATCGAGGAGAACGTCCGAGGCGGCATACAGGCGGCAGCCTGCCTCGCGCAGCCGAGCGTGGAGGAAGGTCTCCCAGAGGCTGGCTTCGACGAGGCCCGGCACGCCGTCGAGCGCGGCGCGGCGATAGGCGGTGTTCATCCCCGGCAGGTCGGCGTTCTCGCCGGATGGGCGCGGCGCCATGTACTCGCTGTACTCGGTGAAGAAGGCCGCCCAGTCGACCAACCGGTCGCGCTTGCCGTTCTCAACCGCACCGGCGATGACGTCCCAGGGACCGGTTTCGGCGGCGGCAAGAAAGCGTGAGAACCAATCGTGCCGCGGCTCGCAATGGTCCTCGGTGACGATCACCCAATCACCCTTCGAGGCGCGAATGCCGAGGCTGCGCATTTCGGGGATCGTCAGTTCGGGCGACACCAGCAGGATGGCGGTGTCGGGAAATTCGGCCTTGATCCGCGCTCCGACGTTACACCGGTCGACGACGATCACCTCGGCGAGTGAGCGCTCGGGGATTCGCTCGATCGCTCGCAGGCAGCCTGCCAGCGGTTGGTAGCCGTTGACCGCGGCAATCACGACCGAGAGGGCCGGTCGCCGGGCGGTCGCTGTCCGGCTCGAGGTGGGCAGATCCGGGTGGTCATAGCTCCTCAACAGTGTCGGCAACTGTCGCCGGGACCCTGAAGATAGCCGATCGCCTCACCGGCTGCCCAAGCGAACAAGAAGAGGAACACCAACGGCGCGGCGAGGATAAAGCGCCGCTCGTCGTCGGCGCTTCGGCCAAAACGAGCGAGCCAGCCTGCCAAACAAGACGGCGGCGCTGAGCGGGGCAGCGGCCGCGCGACCAAGACGCTCGGCCTTGCCCTTCTTGCGCCGTCCGGCGTAACAACGGCCCTGGCGCAGACGATCGACGACAAGGGAGCAGTCGCCACGGGCGGCGATGGTGGACGAGCAGTTCCGGGACGTAGTGGATCGTCGTGCCGCGCTCACGCAGCCGATCCACGGCTTTGTCCTTCCAGAAGGGACCGCCCTGTTCGAGCAGCGAGCGCCGGACGATAAGATTGGTACCGGCAACGCCGGCGGTTGCGGACGATGGAGGGACGAACGCGCCATATTCGGCGAGAAACGCCGCCCAACTGACGATCGAGCGGCCGCCGGCATAGTCGACCGGTCCGCAGACGGCCGGGTACTCGGCAATCGCGCGGTGGGCGGCTGTCGGCCACTGGCGATCCAGCCGACAATCGGGGTCGACGAAGGCGATGGCTTCGGTTTCGGCGGCCGCCAGTGCCGCGCCGCGAAGGTCGGGGAGCGATTGGCCCGGTAGCGAGATCTGCCGGACGTTTGATTGATCGATCGGCACACCGCCGATGCCGTCGGCGAGGATGACCGGGATCTCGCCAACCGAGCGCGCAAGAAACGCTCGATGTCGTCCTGGGGGTAGCGCCGACCGGTGACGATTGTGATGTTCATGGAGTCCAACACCGCCGCACATCCGGTGCGGGGAGGCGAGTCGGAGAGGCCGTGAGCGACGCACATTTGCCGCTCATGTTCGGCAATTATCTTATCGAAGCGCGCATCGGCCAAGGTGGGATGGGCGTCGTCTATCGTGCTCGTCACACCTACCTCGACCGTCTGGCGGCGCTGAAGATCGTCAACGAACCGTTGGTGCGCACGCCAGCCGCTCGTGAGCGGTTCTTGCGCGAGGCGCTCACCGCGGCGCGGCTCAAGCATGCCAATCTCGCTCAAGTCTACGACTACGGCGAAGACGGCGGTCGCGCCTATTTGGCGATGGAGTACGTCGAAGGGCTGCCGCTCGATGAGGTGCTCCTTGCTGGACCGATGAGCCCGACCCGCGCCCTGGCCCTGCTCGATCAGGTGGCGTCGGCGCTCGACTACATCCACCGGCAAGGCGTTGTCCACCGCGATCTCAAGCCGTCCAACATCATGGTGACCCACGACGACCTGGCGGTGGTAGTGGACTTTGGGATCGCCCGCATCCTTGAAACGGCGACGGCCAGTCAGGATGGTCAGATCGTCGGTACCCTCGCCTATTGCGCACCCGAACAGCTTCAGGAAGAAAGTGCTGACGCCAGCGGTGGACGGCTATGCCCTCGGCGTGATCGCCTACGAGATGCTGACCGGTCGGCCGCCGTTCGAGGCTGACACACCCCAGGGGCTGATCTGGGGGATCGCCTTCGAGCCACCACCGCCGCCGCGCGGTCTGCGGCCAGATATGCCTGAGGCGGTCGAACGGGTGTTGATTGCCCAACTTGCCAAGAACCCAGCCGAGCGCTACCCGACCGGCGCGGCCTTTGTCGCGGCGCTGCGCTCCGCGGCACGACAGCGTCCCTACAGCACGCTCAGCGAGCTTGGGCTGCCGCTTCGGCCGCCGTCTGCTCCTCTTCGACCCGCCGATCCGCTGCCGGTCATGCCAGCGATCGAGCCGCCGGTCGAGGAGGACGATCCACCGGATGGAGACCTGCCGATCCTGCCCGCCGTCGAAGCGTGGGGCGCCGGCGAGCGACCCCATCGTCGGCGGGCGAGCCAGAGCACCGGGCTGGCGCTGGCCTTGCTCGCCCTGCTGCTGATCGCGGCCGCGCTGGTCGCTCTGTTCGTGATGCCGCCGCGCGGGTCGGCTGCCGCGTTGGCCGAAACCGCCTTCGAGGCCGAAACCACACTGGCATCCTTTGAATCGCTGCCACGCATCGCCGGGCCGGTGGTCGGCCAACTTGGGGCGGATGTTCCCACAGTCACGGTGTCCGATTTCGTCGCCAAAGCGACCTTCGTCAACCCGGCCGGCGGGGCCTAGCGCTATGGTCTGACGATTGGCGATGTGTCGGCCGGCGGTTACCGGCTGGTGCTGTCGCGGCCTGGTCTGCTCTCTCTTGGCGATCCCGGCCGTTGGGAGCTTCGCTTCGAGCAAGGGTCGGCGGTCCGGACGGTGGCGAACGGCGGGCTCTTGGTCTTCAACACCTCGGAGACGTCGGCCAACCAACTCGTGCTGGTGGCGCGTGGGCGCTCCGGCTACCTCTGGGTGAACGGCGCATTCGCCGACGCCCTCGACCTTTCGGCCGCGAACGGCGCCCGGACGCTCCGGCTTGTCGGCGATCAGCCGTCCGCCTATCGTGATTTCGAGGTCCAGGCTCAGTAGGCTCCTCCGCTCGATTCGCCGAGTAAGGCGACCACCGGTTCCATCGCCGGGTGAGCCGTCCGCTGGTGCTTGACGGTCTTATTCGGGTTCGGCGAGGTTGGCGGCGGCGCGAGTCGGGTGAGGTGGCGGGCCGTCACGATAGACGCCGCGATAGCGTTCGGGCAAGAGCGCGGCGATCGCGAGCATGATCTGATCGGTAGCGGCGGCAAGGTTCTTGCGGTTGGCGGGGTCGAGACGAAACGGCTCGCCGAAGACGATGCGCACTCGTGGCCGGCGGAGCAGATCGGCGGGCTTGTGGATCGCCTCGGTGCCGGTGACCCCGACCGGGACGATCGGCACATTGTTTCGGTAGGCGAGATAGGCCGCGCCGGGTTGGCCATGGAGTAGACCGCCGGTCTTGCTGCGCGTCCCTTCCGGCATGATGCCGAGAAAGCCGCCGCGCTTGAAGAGGGCGTCGGCATCGCGGATCGCTTGGCGGTCGGCTTCGCCACGGCGGATGCGCAATTCGCCGTGGTGCCGCCCGAAGAAGGCGAGCACCGGCTGCTCCCAGAGTTCAGACTTTGCCATGAAGTTGACCACCCGGGGCGTGGTCGCGACCAACATCGGTGGGTCGGCCCAACTGAGGTGATTCGAGACCAGCATCAACGGACCGTCCGGCGGGACGCGCTCGCGGCCGTCGATGCGGGCGCGCGTCGCCACGGCGACGATCAGCCGCAACGCCCACTCTATCGGCTGCTGTAGGCGTGACGTGTTCGCTCCTCCACGAGGCGCAAGACCTGCTCGACCAGTTCGTCGAGCGAGACCCCGTCGTTGCGCACGTCGATGGCGTCCGGGGCGCGGCGCAAAGGTGAATGGTCGCGTTCGGTGTCGATCTGGTCGCGATGGAGAATGTCGGCGAGGACGGTAGCGAACTCGGCCTTTCCGCCGTGCGCTTGGATCTGGACGAGGCGGCGGCGGGCGCGCACCTCAGGCGTGGCGTCGAGGTAGATCTTCAGGTCGGCATCCGGCAGGACGACGGTACCGATGTCCCGGCCGGCGAGGATCGCCCCGCCTTCGGCGGCAAGCCGCTGCTGCTGGGCGACGACGGCGGTACGGACGCCTGGCGTCGCGGCGACCTCCGAGACTATCTGCTCGACCGAGCGTTCGCGGATCGCCCAGGTCACGTCCTCGCCGTCGAGTAGGGCGGTGTACTGGCGGCCGTCTTCTGGTCCGCCCGGCTCGATCCGGATGTCGACCTGTTCGGCAAGGGCGGTCAGGGCGGCTCGGTCATCGGAGGAGATGTGACGCCGCAGGGCGGCGAGAGCGACCGCGCGATACCAGACGCCGGTGTCGAGGTAGCGATAGCCGAGCCGCCGCGCCAGCGCTTCGGCGAGGACGCTCTTTCCGGAACCGCTCGGCCCGTCGATCGCGATTGCCAGCCGTCTCACGGATCGACCGCGATGGCCTCGAGTGGCTGCTCATCGAGGATGCCGGTTGCCCGGCGAAGTTGCTCGACCTCAAGCGGAGTTAGCTCGCGACACTGGCCGGGGCGTAGCGATCCCAAGATGATCGGGCCGATCCGTGTTCGGACCAGCCGCAAGACCTGGAGGTCGACCGCTTCGCACATCTTACGCACTTGGCGTTTGCGCCCTTCGTGGATGGTGAACCAGAGGACGGCGGTTTCCTCGCCCTCGCGGCGATCGAGTTCGATCTTCGCCGGCGCGGTGCGCTTTCCCTCGATCATGACCCCGGTTCGCATCTCGGCGAGCTTTTCTTCGGTCATCTCGCCGCGGATGCGCACCCGGTATTCCTTCTCGAGGCCGCTGCTCGGGTGAGTGACACGGTTTGCGAGATGACCGTCGTTGGTCAGCAGAAGCAGCCCTTCGCTGTCGAGATCGAGCCGTCCGATCGGGTAGAGACGGTGCTTGCGGCCGTCGCCATCGGTCACCTGTTGTTTGACGAGGTCGATGACGGTGGGACGATTGAAAGGGTCTGACACGGTGGTGAGTACGCCAGCGGGTTTGTTAATCAGCAGGTACTGAAAGATCTCCGGCAAGCGGATGATCTTCCCATCGACGACGATGCGGTCGCGGTTTGGCTCGACTTTGTTGCCGAGTGAGCGAACGACGCGGCCGTTCACCGAGACCCGGCCTTCGAGGATCATCCGCTCGGCACGACGGCGGGAGGCCACCCCGGCGGCGGCGAGCACTTTGTGGAGACGAGCTTCGGTCACGCGGAAATCTCCCGACTTTCGCAGATGGTGGGCCAGCCTCGGCCCTGCCCGGAAGCTAGCATACTCGCCACTTGAAGGGAAGAGGGCGGTATACTTGAATCCGATCTCATGACCAGAATCCTCCTGATGATGTCCGACACGGGCGGCGGTCACCGTGCCGTCAGCCGGGCGCTCGTCGAAGCGTTCGATGCGATCGATCCGGCGATCGATGCGCCAATTATCGACCTGTTTGGGCTCGGCAAACGCCGCCAATTGGTCGACCGGATCGCGTATAGCTACGGCCCGCTGATCCGGCGTGCGCCCTGGCTGTACGGGCTGGCGTATGCCGTCACCGACCGGCGTCGCCTGTTCGAGGCGGTTTCCTCGGCCAACGATGGCGTGCTCGTCCGTCGTGGACGCTGGCTGCTGCGTCGCTACCAGCCGGATGTCGTCGTCTCGGTCCACGCTCTAGTGACCCGGCCGATGCTCAAGGCGTTGGCCGCCGAGCGTCAAACTGCGCCGGTCGTCGTGGTGGTGCCGGACCTCGTCCGGTTTCATCGAAGTTGGGTGACCGGTGGTGTCCGGTGCTATACCGCGCCGACCCCCGAAGGGGCGGCGCTCCTCGGTCGCTTTGGTGTGTCGCCCGAGCAGATCGTCTTAACCGGGATCCCGGTCGGCAGCGCCTTTGCGAGGCCGGCCGACCCGGTGGCGCTGCGGCTCGCGCTCGGCCTCGACCCGGATCGTCTGACCGTGCTGATCGTCGGCGGCGGGGAAGGTAGTGGGAACCTCCCGGCGCTGGTCGACACCATCGACCAGGCCGGGTTGGCAATCCAGTTGATCGTCGTGACCGGCCGCAACGCGCGTGCCAAGGCGGCGATCGATGCGCTGCCGCTGTTCACCCAGGCGCGGGTGTTTGGCTTTGCGACCAACATGCCCGATCTTATTCATGCGAGCGATATCGTCGTCTCGAAAGGTGGTCCCCAATCGATAGTGGAATGTCTGGCAGCGGGGAAACCGCTGCTGATCACTCAGGTGTTGCCCGGCCAGGAGCAGGGCAACGAGGAGTATGTCGAGCGTCACGCGGCGGGGTACCTGACCCGGACGCCGCTGCAAGTCGCCCAGGCGCTGCGCAAGCTGGTGAACACGCCGGAGGAACTGGCGCGGTTGACCGAGGGAGCGCGGCGATTGGGTCAGCCGGAGGCGGCCCGGCGGGCGGCGGAGGTGATCCTGCACGAGATCGGCCGGTGAGACGCTTTAACCGGCGGGCGTTGCTCGGTCAGCTTGGCGCGGCGGCTGCCGGGTTGGTGGCGCTCGATCTCGCAGCGCCGTTCATCTGGCAGCCGGCCTCGGCCGCGCCCGCCCCGCCCGTCCCACCGCGAGATGCGCGAATCGGCGCAAACTTCAGCCCGGTCGAAGCCGAGTACATGGAACTCGACCCGCTCGAAGCGTTCGAGTCGGTGATTTCGCTCAATCTCGATTTCATCCGCCTTGGGGCGTACTGGAACGACATCGAACAACGCGAGGGCGTCTTCGACTGGAGCCGGCTCGATCCGCTCCTTGAAGCGGCCGAGCGCCGTGGCATTCCGGTTATCCTCACCATCGGGATGAAAGCGCCGGTCTGGCCGGAGTATCACATCCCCTGGTGGGTTCACGAATCGGTCTGGTTGCCGCCGACCGGTCTCATCACCCGCGACCCACGGTTGGTCGAGTTGGCGCACGCGTACACCCGGGTGGTTGCCGAACGCTACGCGTCGGCCAGCGGCATCACGATCCTCCAGGTCGAGAACGAGCCGTTCGAGCCGGTGCTGACCGAGCATGGCTGGACGCTCGACGAACGCTATCTGCGCGAGCAAGTCGCGATCGTTCGTGGCGCGGACAAGCTGAACCGGCCGATCTTGCTGACCGCCTACGTCGGCAGCCACCGGCTGGTGACCGGGCTGCAATCGCTCCAATGGCGGATGGCGGCCCAGCCGGTCACGGCGCCGCTCTTTGGAGCACGTTCTGAGCGGACGCTGATCGAACTTGCCGACATCGTCGGGTTGGATATCTATCCAAACATCGGCTGGCAGTTTTTCGGCGTCCCGGCCTACCTGCGCGCCGTCGACCCGAACGATTACGGGGCGCTGCTGGTCTGGCGCGACGCCGTTCAGGCCGCCGGCAAACGAATGATGGTCGCCGAGTGTCAGGCCAAGCCGTGGGAGCCTGGTGACAAAGTCTATCGTGCTGCCGAGACGCCGAGCTTCGGGCCGACCGACATCGCCGGGCTGGTCGCCAAGCTGGCTGGCTTTGGCTTTCCCGAAATCGCTCTCTGGGGCGTCGAGCACTGGGTCTGGCACCGCGATCACGGCAATCCTGGCTGGTGGCGCGAGGGATCGCGGATGTTGGAGACGCGGGAATTTCCGCCGGGCGCAACTGCCGGCGAATCGGCGGTCAGCGGGTAAAATCGGGGCGCAGCCACCGGCGGAACAGGAGGGCGCATGGCGACCTTGCCGCGAGCGCTCGACGGGGTCCGAGTCCTCGACCTCGCCGGATCGCTTGGCTGGTACGCCACACGCCTACTGGCCGATTTGGGCGCAGATGTCCTGCGGGTCGAGCCACCCGGCGGCGACCCACAGCGCCAGGAACCGCCGCTCGCTCGCTTCGGCGGCATCGACTGGTGGTGGTTCAACCTCGGCAAGCGCTCGACGGTCCTCGATCTCGACACTTCGGCCGGTCAAGAGGCGCTGCGCGTCCTCGCCAGCGAGGCCGATGTCTTGGTCGAGACCTTCACGCCGGGTTGGCTGGCGGCGCGTGGCCTCGGCTCCGACGATCTCGCCCGAACCAACCCCGGCCTGGTGGTTACCTCGGTGACGCCGTTCGGACAGAATGGCCCGCATTCCGGGTGGCGTGGCGGCGATCTTATCGGCCTGGCAACCAGCGGACTGCTACACCTCTCCGGCTGTCCTGACCGGCCGCCCAGTCAGCCGGGCGTCACGCTCGGCGCTTTCCACGCTGGGTTGGTGGCGGCCGCCGCCACCCTCGTGGCATTGCGCGGGCGCGACCGGTCCGGCCGGGGGCAGCACGTCGACGTCTCGCTGCAGGAGTCGTTGATCGCGGCGACTGAGAACTCTGTCCCCGGCTTCGACCTGATGGGTCACGACCGAAGCCGGATGGGTGGCCGGACCTTTACCGGCGACGATCTCTACTTCAAGGCGGCCGATGGCTGGCTGGCGATCACGCTGGGCAAGCGTTGGGTTTCGGTGCTCAGCCTCCTGCAGGCGGCCGGGATGCCGGGAGACGACTGGGACCAACCCGAGTGGTTTGATACGACTTACCGTGAGAGCCGGCCAAATGCGATGAAGGAGACGCTCACCGCCCTGGCAGCGGGACGTCCTCGGCGTTGGCTGATGGAGACTGCCCAACGGCTGCGAATGGCGGCCGCCTCGGTCCAGACCGTCGCCGACCTTGCCGGTGATCCTCAACTCGCCGCCCGCGATTATTGGCTGGACGTCGAACAGCCGGGCATTGATCCGAGGTTGGTCCGGATTCAGAGTGCGCCGTTCAAGATGAGCGCGACGCCCTGGCAAGTCAGCCGGCCCGCGCCGACGCCGGGAGAGCATGACGGGCAGGGCTGGATCGGCGAGTGGCCCACGCCGCGATCTGTCTCAGCCGGTGGGTTGCCGCTTTCCGGGCTGCGGGTGGTTGATTTCGCCTGGGTGGTCGCCGGGCCGGCAGCGACCCAGGTGCTGGCCGATTTTGGGGCGGAGGTTATTCGGATCGAGAGCGCCGCCCGGCCGGATGGGCTCCGGGCGATGCCCTTTCCACGGGCGCTCGGCGCTGAAGGGCCAAATCGGAGCGGGATCTACAACATCGTCAATACCTCGAAACGATCGGTCGCGCTCGATCTGACGACCGAGACCGGCCGGGAGATCGCCCGTGACTTGATTCGCCTCGCCGACGTGGTGGTGGATAACTTCGGCGTCGACCCGTTTCCCAAGTGGGGGCTGTCAGCCGATGCGCTGCGGCGGCTGAACCCGGACCTGATCGTGGCGCGATCGTCGGGGATGGGCCGCAGCGGCCCGGATGCCGCGTTCGTTGGGCTGGGCTGGACGACCGGGTCGTACGCCGGATTGCACGCGCTCGGCGGCTTTCCCGGCGACCCGCCGGTCGGTACCTGCACCGCCCACCCGGACTACTCGCCAAACCCCTATCACCTCCTGGTGGCGATCCTCGCGGCGCTGCACTACCGTGACCAAACCGGCCAGGGCCAGACGATCGACCTCTCACAACACGAAAGCACCGCGGTATTCAACGGGCCGGCGATTGCCGCCTATTCGATGCTGGGCATCGTCCCGGCCAGCTCGGCTAATCGTCACCCGCACCTCGTGCCGCACGGCGTCTACCGCTGCCGTGGCAACGACCGTTGGGTGGCGATCGCTTGCGAGCGCGACGACGATTGGGGGCGTTTAGCCAAGACGATTGGCCGACCCGATCTCGCCGCCGACGATGCGTTGACGACCGCCGCCGGTCGCCGGGCGCACGCCGATGCGATCGATGCGGCGATCGAACGCTGGACGCGCCTGCGCACTCCCGACGAAGCAGCAGAGGCGCTTCAGGTAGTCGGCGTGGCCGCCGGGGCGGTGCAATCGGTCCACGACCTGTTTCGCGACCCCCACCTCGCGGCGCGCGGCCAGTTCGTCCGCGTTCGCCACCCCGAAGCCGGCTTGAGCCGGCTGAACGGCCCAACCTTTCGGCTCTCTGGAGCGCCGGTCCAACTTCGCCCCGCCCCGTTGCTTGGTCAGGACGGTGATGCCATCCTCGGGGAATTGCTTGGAATGGACGACGTGCGCCGCCACGCTGCTGCGGCCGAGGGCGCGCTGGTCTAATACGTCGCCCACTCCACGCCGGGTGAGCCTCATCAGGCCGGCGTTGTCAGCCAGCGTGGCCACCTCAAGTCCGGGACACGTGAGTGAAGCGCGAGCGCACGGAGCGCTGGGCCGTCCGTGGCTTGGAAGGTGGCGCGCCAGTCCGCAACCCCTTGTTCGGACTTGAGCGGCCTGGCAGACTGGTTGGGCGGGCCAAAGGGGGTAGGTGATGGTAGTGGAGGCGCTGCCACGACGGGTGAGCCGTCCGGCGCAAGGCCGTGTGATCGGCCCTGGGCTGGCGACGCCGGCGCCCACCGTTCCGGCCGACGACGAGTTTCCTCGCCCAACCACTCCGGCGGGTTGGCCGGAGATCAAGCTGGGTCTGTGGTGGCTTGGTGTGGCGGCCTTTGTTGCTCTGTTTTCGACCCTGTTCTGGGTCGTGGCCTGGCCAGAACCGCGCGGATTGGCGGCGTTTCGCATCCAAATCGAGTTTGCCATCCCGCTCCTTCTGGCGTGGTTAGGCGGGCTGGCGTCGCTCCTGACTGGGGTGGTCGGCGTGCTGCGCCAGCGACAGCCGGCCCGGCGACGGGTGCGCCGGCCGCTGCCACGCGCCGTCTGACGCCCGGATGATCGACCGCCCGTTCTTGACCGAACTTGGGATCGTCGTGCGCGGCTATGACATCGACTTTGCTGGGATCGTCAGCAACATCGTCTACATCCGCTGGCTCGAGGACCTGCGCACCGAGTTGTTGTCAGCCTACTTTCCGTTCGAGGAATGCGTTCGGCTCGGGGTTGCTCCGGTGATCTTGCACGCCGCGATCGACTACCACCGGGCGGTGCGGATGTTCGACGACCTGATCGGCCGGGTCTGGGTGGTTGGCATGGGCAAGACTCGCTGGGAAGTCGCTGCTGAGTTCGTCTCGGGAGACCAGTTGATGATCAGCGCGAGGCAGCGAGGTTGCTTCATCCGGCTGGACAATGGGCGTCCGGCGCCGATCCCCGAGCCGATGGTCCGCCAGTGGCGCGAATGGGAGGCGAGCGGCCGACTGCCGGAGCGCTGGGGACGCTAGCCGGCGGCGAGCGCCATCACCGGGCTGGCTGGTAACTCGGCGGGCATCGAGAGCGAAAGCTGGCGCGGTTGGACACCAAACCGCTCGAGTTGGTCGTTGGCGGCGGCGCGGCCCCAGCGGATCGCGCTCTCGAAGTCGCGACGGCGACCAGTCCGCGACGGAGCGCCGTTCATCAACACGGTGACGCGATAATGACTTTCAAACGCACCGACACTCAAATCCACGGCAAGGCCGGCGCACTCAAAATAGCGGTAGGTCATCCGGCCAAGTGCCAACATCCTGTGCCTCCGGGATTGCGTCGCCGAAGTGTAGCACAGAAATTCAGTCCAAACGGACTAGTTCGACACGAAGTGACGGACTATTTTTCCGGTATCGGTCAGTTGGTCGGCCAGTCCGAAGACATCGTGACCCAGTAGACGGCATCGTCGAGGTGCTCGATCGTCTCAGCGGGGAGGGTGATCGCCTCGGCGTTGGCTCGGCTGCGGGTATGGACGACGAAGGTATAGGCATTTGGCCGGCCAAGGTTGCGCAGCAGCCGGGCGGTAAAGACCGAACCGTCGCCCGGCAGCGCGTCGATCTGGTTGCCGACGAGGCGCTCGAATTCGTGCTCCCGACCGGGGCGGACGAAGATCATAGCGTGGCGGGCAAAGCCGAGCGTCGATTCGTCACGGCCGGTCGGCGGCGGGGCGATCGCCCGGTCGTGCAGCAGATCCCAGTAGCCGGGCGAAAGCGGTCCGACCATCTGGGAGCGAGGTGAACCGGTCTGTGGCGTCTCGGACCGCATCTTCTGAAAGGCGGGGCTGACGCCGAATCCTTCCGAGTCGTCCTGCTCTCGCCAGCCCATCAGGTGAATGCTGCGGTTCGGGTCGCCGCGCAAATAGACGTTCCAGACGATGCCCGGGGTTTGGTGGAGCAGCGAGTCGTATGCTTCCTGGTGATGGCGGACGGCCGGCGGATCGCTGAGAACCACGCCGACACCCTGGACCACAAACATCATTCCTCCTTACCCGTCTTGTTCAGCAGTCGTTCGATGGACCAGCCCAGCATCGCGAGCCGGGCGAGTCGCTTGTGTCCGAGGGTGACGTACCACCGCCTCCACCAGTCGCGCAGTTCGTCGATCGTCGTGATCGTCTCCAACTCGCGGACCGCGGCGACGACCTGCTCGCGCGTTTCCTCGGAATCGCCTCCATCTGGCATACTGATGGGTCTCCTTGCCGTGGCGGCGCCGCGGCTTGGTTCGGGGCCATGAGCAAGCGTAGCAGAACCGCCGCGCCGTTCGTCGTCATCGCCGCCGTGATGCTGGCGTGGGGTTTCGAGATCGTGCTGGGCGCTGTGCCGGTGTGGGGCGCAACCTTCCTCCAGTCTCAGCCGTGGCAGCAAGCGGTGGCCGCGTCCTACCGCGCCGGGATGTTGCCGCTCTGGAGTTCGCTTGCCGGCTTCGGCTCGCCGCTCGCCGCCAACCCTCAGGCGGCGGCGTTTTCCCCCTTCGTCCTGCTGTCGCTCATCGCCGGCGCGGAGCGTGGGCTGGCGCTCGGGTTGTTGCTGCACGCGAACGTCGCCGGTTTCGGGGCGTATCTGGCCGCGCGCCGGCTCGGGGTAGCCTCGGGGCCGGCGGCTCTGGCCGGGGTGATCTTTCCGCTATCCGGGGCGCTCGCCGCCCGGGCGATTTTTCCCGCGTTCTTCATGACCGCGGCCTGGCTGGGATTGGCGGTGGCGGCCTGGCCGAAGGGTCCGCGCCGGCTGGCCGATGCGCTGTTGCCAGCGGTGGTGTTGGGGCTTGCCTGGCTGGACGGTCATCCCCAGGCCTGGCTGATCGTCGTGCTTGCGTCGGTGCTTTCCGGTGGGTGGTTCGGGTTGGTGGAGAGGCATGACCCTCTAGCCTCCCAGTCTGGCGAGGTGAAGGAGGAAACGACACATCCTCGGGCCGTCGCGACAGACGAGCGCGGCGGAAGATGGCGGTCCCGCCGCTGGCACGTCGTGCAGGTGGCGCGGATTGGCGGAGTAATGGTGATGGCGGTGGGTGGAGGATTGGCGCTGGCGGCGGTCCAGGCGGCGCCGGCGGCAGAACTGCTCGCGCTTTCCGAGCGAGGGAGCGGACTGAGCGAGGCGCTGGTTGCGCCCTACGACCCGCCGCTGTGGGCGGTGCTGCTGCTGGTTGCGCCGGGGTTGCTCGGAACACCGGCGGGTGGCGACTATCGTGGGGCAGTCGGTTTCTGGGAATGGTGTTGGACGGTTGGGCTTGTGGCGCTGCCACTGGCGGCGATCGGCCGGCGCGGGCTACCGGTGCTGCTGCTGACGGTTGCGCTGGTGCTGGCGTTTGTGCCGGTTGCCGGTCATCGGTCCGCTGGGGAGGCTGCTGGCGGGTGGGGACGTGTTGCGCGGCGCGGGGCGGTTTCTGGTGCTGGCGGACTTTGCCTTGGCGCTGTTGGCGGCGGCAGGACTGGCGCGCTGGCTGACGATGCCGCCGTCGACGCGTCAGCGGGTTGCTTTGGTGAGCGGTTCGGTGGGGCTCGGTGTGCTGGCCGGGGCGCTGGCTGGGCGGGAGATCGGCGGGGCAGCATTGCTCGGGACCGGGGCCGGGCTCCTGTTGGCCGGCGCGACTATGCTGCTGGCCGGCCGGCTGCCACGGCTGGCGGTCCCGATCTTCATTGGAGCGGTCGCCGTCGAGTTGCTGCTCTTTGCCCGGCCGTTGCTGCCGCTGGGGGCGCCGGCGCCGACCGGTGCGCCTGGGACGCCGCTGCTCACGTCTGAGCCGATCTTCCTCGAACGCTTCTTCGCGGCCTTTCCGCTGGCGGGCTATAGCCGGTCGTTTGCCGTCCCGCCTGAGGTGGAGACGTTGCCAAATCGCGGGCTGATCAGCGGGCGGCGTGATGTGCTTTCCTACGACCCGTTGCGGCTTGCTTCGGCTGGCCGGGCACTGGCGGCGGCGGGTGACGAATCGATTGCCTTGGCGCGGCTGGGTGTGGGCGAGGTGGCTGGACGCGGCACGCTCAGCCGGACCCGGCCGATTGTCTCCTGGGCGAGCAAGGCGGTGGTCGTGACTGACGAAGCGGGGGCATTCGCACGGCTGTTCGATCCGGCCCTCGACGACGACACGATCGTCCTGACCGGCCGGCCGCCACTGCCGCCGCCCGAGGGATCGCCGGACACAACGCGGCTTGAGGTCGTGGAGGCGCGCCCGGGGCGCTATCTGATCGACATAGCCCGGGACCGGCCGGGATTTCTGCGGGTCCTCGAGAGCGCCTATCCGGGTTGGTCGGCGGTGGTCGATGGCCGGCCGGCGGCGCTGATGACGGCCGACGGGCTGTTTCTCGGAGTGCCGCTTTCGGCGGGGCGGCACGTGGTGCTGCTCGAATACCGGCCGTGGTCATTTGCGATTGGCGTAGCCGTGAGCGCGGCGGCCTGGGCGGTAGTCGGGATCGCGCTGGTGCGGCGGCTAGTTGCTCCCGGCCGTGCGGGGCCGCGCCTATAATCGAGCCAGACCCCGGAGGAAGGACTTCGATGCTGAACGTGCATGGCCGCGACCTCGCGGCGGTGTTCCCGCTGACCACCGAAGCGGCGGACGATGGTCTGCGGATTGGCGGCTGCGACGTCGCCGGCCTGGTGCGGCGCTTTGGCACCCCGCTCTATATCTTCGACGAGACAACGCTGCGCTCCCAACTTGCCGGCTTCCGCGACGAGTTTCGAACGCGCTATGGCGACGTCCTCCCGCTCTATGCCTCGAAGGCGTACATCGGCTTTGCGCTGCTTCGGATCTTGCGCGAGGAAGGCTACGGCCTCGACGTGGTGTCGGGCGGTGAACTGGCGTTCGCGCGGGCGGTGGATTTCCCGGCGGAATCGATCTACTTCCACGGCAACAACAAATCCCCCCAGGAACTTGCCGAAGCGCTCTCAACCGGCGTCGGTCGCTACGTCGTCGACAACTTCACCGAACTGGAGACGCTGGACCGGTTGGCCGGAGAGCGCGGTCTGCGGGCAAACGTCGTGATTCGGGTCTCGCCGGGCATCGACCCGCACACGCACGGCAAGACGACAACCGGGATCGTCGATAGCAAGTTTGGCTTTACCATCGCCAATGGCCAGGCCAGCGAGGCGCTCAAGCAGGCGGCCGCTGCGCCGAACCTCGACCTGATCGGGGTTCATAGCCATCTCGGGTCGCCGATCTTCGAACTTGAGCCGTATGCCGAGGCGGCCGAAGTGGTGCTGGACTTCGTAGCGGCGCATCGCGACGTTGCGGGGTTTGACTTCCGCGAGCTTAGCCCGGGTGGTGGCTTTGCGATCCAGTATCTCGGCGACGTGCCACCGCCAACGCCTGCAGACTACGCGGCGTCGATCGTCCCGGCGATTTGCTCGGCGCTGGATGCGCGTGGGCTAGGCCGTCCGCGGCTGTTTGTCGAACCGGGTCGGGCGATTGTCGGGCGCGCCGGGGTCGCGGTGTACACCGTCGGCGCGCGCAAGGACATCCCTGGTGTGCGCACCTATGTCTCGGTCGATGGCGGGATGGCCGACAACATTCGGCCGGCGCTCTATGACTCGCAGTACGAGGTCGCGGTGGTCAATCGCCTGTCCGACCCGGCGGCCGAGACGATCACCCTGGCCGGCAAATACTGCGAATCGGGGGATATCCTCGCGCGCGACGTGGCCTTGCCACGCCTGCAGACTGGTGACCTCGTCGCGATGCCGGCGGCCGGGGCCTATGCGCCGTCGATGGCGTCGAACTACAACCTGGCGCTCAAGCCGGCGATCGTGCTGGTGCGTGATGGCGAGGCGAAGGTGATCCGCCGTCGTGAAACCTACGAGGACTTGATGCGGAGCGAGATTGACGGCTGACTGGCGGGTGGTCGGCCAGAGTGCGGCAGTGTCGTTGCTGGAGCGATCGTTGGCGGGCGACCGGGCGCGTCATGCCTACCTGTTCACCGGTCCGCCGCAGGTCGGCAAGGGGACGCTGGCGATCGCGTTTGCTCAGGCGCTCAACTGCGACCGGCCCGACCGGCCCTGCGGTGAGTGCCGAAGCTGCCAGCGGATCGCTCGGGGGTTGCATCCGGATGTCACGGTCCTCGGCCTGCTGGCCGACGAGAAGTCTGAGGCTGGCCGGCTTCGCAAGAATATCGGCATCGCGCAAGTCCAGGAACTGCCGGCCGAACTGGCGCTCCAGCCGTACGAGGGACGGATGCGCGTGGTGATTGTCGACGGCGCGGAGCGACTGTCGACCGAGGCATCAAACGCGCTACTCAAGACCCTCGAAGAACCGCCCGAGCGAGCGGTGCTGCTGCTGCTGACGAGTGCGCCGGATCGGTTGCTGCCGACGATCCGCTCGCGCTGCCAACGGGTCGACCTGCGGCTCGTGGCCGAGGCCGAAATCAACGCCGAACTGGCTCACCGGGGCGCAAATGAGACCGAGGCAGCCGCGCTTGCCCGCCTCGCGGGCGGACGGATCGGCTGGGCAATCGAGCGGCTGGGCGACCCGGCGCTGCTCGCGACGCGCTCCGAGCGGCTGGATGCGCTCGTCGCCGCCCTCGGCGAGGGGACGGTCCCCCGACTGGATCGAGCCGGCAAACTCGCGGCGCGCTTTGGCGCGAGCCGGGAAGAAGTCCAAGAGACGCTCGGGCTGTGGGAGGGCTGGCTGCGGGATGTCCTGATCATCGCCGCCGGCGAAGGACGAACCGGCGACCTGCTCCGAAACATCGACCGGCACGAGGAGATCGAAACGGCGGCGCGTCGCATCCCGGCGGCCGAGGCGCGAAAGGCAATCGAGGCGCTTCGCCAGTGCCGCCGACAGTTGGAGGCGAACGTCAACCCGCGGCTTGCCCTCGAAGCGGCCCTGCTGGACCTGCCGGCATTGGCGCACACGGCGCGGTAGGCGAAATCCCGACGGGCGCTCCTCGCACAGTCCGGGAACAGAAGCGAGTTGCCAGACCGGGAGAGACGTCTATCGCGTCAACGACGCGACCGCCGTCCGGGCATTGATTCGGTCGATCGCCATGAGAGTGGCGAGCGCCTGGCTGGCCCGCTCGTTGCCAAGCACCCTCCCAGCAAGATCGAGGAACTTTGCGTCCAGGTCGGCGACGGGCAGCGGGCATTCGGGATCACCGATCACCGTGTCCGATTCGGCGTGGAGAATGCGCCCGCCATCCAGGGTAACCGTGAGGCGGGTTTGCCGGGCCGCCGGGTACTGGCGGTCCATTTCCGGATCGAGGCGCAACTGGACGCGGCCGGCGAGCGCGTGAAGAGCCGGGTCGCGCAGCGTCTCGTCGTCGATCCGGTGCAGGTCGGCGTCGCCGAGAAGGACGAGCGCGAGCAAGGTCGGGACCGAGAAGCGCGCCGCCAGCGGCCGGTGGGTGATCGGGGCGTCGAGCGCCACCGTCGCGGCGTAGCTCTCGACCACGATCGATTCGACCTCGCTGGCCTCGAACGGCTGGCGAGCGCGAAGCTGAAGGAGCAGGTCGATCGCGCCGTGGGTGTGACGGCAGGCAGCATACGGCTTGAAGTAGCTCGCCTCGATCTCGAAGCGATCGCCAAGGCCGGCGGTCAACCGGGAAGCGTCCCAGGTCGTGCCGAGGATGGTTCCGAGACCGAGACCGAGGGCATCCCGCGGGGCAGAGACACCGGCGCGGGCCAGCGCCGCGGCGACGATGCCGTGCTGGCAGGCGAGGCCGGCGTTGGCGTTGCGGACGGTTGCTCCCTCGATGGCGGCGGCGGTCGGCGGGGCAATCGACAGCGAGGCGGCGATCTCGATCGCGCGGGCGACAGTCGGGGCGTCGTCGCCGGCGAGCCGGGCGACGGCTGCTGCCGCGCCAAGTGCGCCCCAGGTGCCGTGAGGGTGAAGCTCTGGCCGGAGGCGGACGGCGCGGCCGGCTCGGGCGGCGACCTCGTAGCCCGCGATGAGCGCTTCGAGAACGGCCGTGCCCGACACGTCGCGCGCCTCGCCGAGCGCGAGGACGATCGGGACGACATGGATGGCCGGGTGGCCGGCGGCGAAGCGGTTTCCCTCGTCGAGTTCGAGCCAGCAGGCGGCCATTGCGTTCAGCAAGGCGGCGCTTGCTGCATCGGCGCGGCAGGCAGCGCCGAGGATGCTGGCTGGGCCACCGCCGGCAAGTTCGGCCTGGAGCGCTTGCAACTCCGGCTCGGTGCTACCGGCGATGGTTGCACCGGCGGTGTCGATCAGGACGCGCCGGGCGCGCTCGACGACCGGGCCGGGCACCTGATCCAACGTCAGACCGGCGACGAAGGCGGCGAGGGTTTCGACCGAGTTCATCGGTCTCCTCCTTGAGCGAGGGCGGCGGCGGCGTGGCGTCCGGCCAGAAAGCCGTAGCCGAGGGCGGTCAGCAGTCCGTTTCCCGAGAGGTAGCCGCTCGCGCCGTGGCCGGACAGTCCGGCTGCTGCGCCGCCGCCGGCATAGAGGTTTGGGATCGCCGTTCCATCCTCGCGCAGGACGCGGGCGTTCTGGTCGACCACCAACCCACCCTGGGTGTGGAGCAATGCCGCGGTGACGCGGATGCCGTAGAACGGCGGTTGGAGGTCGGCGAAGGTCGTCCGGCCAAACCGATCGCGACCTGCTTGGCGCGCCGCCTGATAGTCGTCGAGAGTACGCTTCAACGCGTCGCCGTCGATCCGGAAGGCGGCGGCCAGGTCGCCGAGCGACGGGGCCTGCTTGACTAGCCGGGCTTCCAAGCAGCCGACATAATCAGGAAAGGTCAGGCCGAGGCGGTGGATGCGCTCGTCGTAGACGACGATCGCCGCGCCGTGCGGCTGGGCGAGGACGTCCAGCCCATGCTCGCTGTAGCCGCGGGTCTCGTCGGCGAAGCGCTCACCACGCTCGTTGACATGAATGCCGCCCTCCATCGTCAGCGAGTAGGTGACCAGCACCTCGCCCGGCTGGGCAATGGTCGCATGCAGTTGATAGGAGTCCATGAAGGCGGTGGCCGCGCCGAGTGCGACGCCCCAACGGATGCCGTCGCCGGTCGATCCGGGGCCGCCGAAATAGAGCGCTCTTGCCGCGTCGGGGCAATGCTCGGCGAGCATCGCGGGATTTCCCCCAAAGCCGTTGCAAGCGAGGATGACTTTCCTCGTGCGTAGGTACTCGCGGGCGTTGCTGGTGACCGTCACGCCGTTGACCGCCCCGTGCTCGTCGGCGATCAGTCCATCGGCTTGCACATCCGGGACGTAGGTAATCGTCGGCACGGCGCGGGCGGCACGCTTCAAATCGGCCAGCAGAGCCGCGCCGGTGCGCTCGGGCGGACAGTGCATCCGGTACTCGGTGTTGGCGGGGTAGAGGAAGTCGGTCGCCAGTTCGAGGTGGAGCTGGTGGCGATCGACCAGCCAGTCGACCAGAGTGGTGGCGGTGCGGGCGAGATGGAGGGTGGTTTCGGGGTCGGACTGGTGGTGGTTCTTGGTGAGGATGTTCTCGGCGAAGTGCTCGGGGGTTTCCTCGATACCGGCGGCCATCTGGAGGGCCGTGCTGGCAGCAGGGATCATGCCGCCGCTGCGCGCCGTGTTGGCGACCGGCCGGTGGTCGCGATCCAGCAGGATGACCGATGCGCCGCGCTCGGCGGCGGCGAGCGCCGCGGTGACGCCGCAGCCGCCCGCGCCGACGACGATCACGTCGGCTTCGCCATCCCATGTCGATATTGTCGCCGCAGGGACGATTTCGTCCATCGCAAGCTCCAGACCCGAGAGTGTGACCAGTCTAGCGTCGGCGGCGAGAATCGAAAATGGCCGATAGTCCGGTCAGCGTTGGTTCGAGGGGACCGGCGAACCCGACGATATCCAAGCGGAGCAAGCGGGCCGAGCTTTGGTGAGCGTCTTCGTCTCGCGGGATATGCTTGGCTGGCGTACAGGAGGAAGAGATGGCCCGCATCCGCCGCGGCTTCGTCGATGGTCCCGACGGCCAGATCCACTATCGCGAGGCCGGCGACGGCCCGCCGCTGCTGCTGCTGCATCTCAACAGCGGCACCTCGACGATGTACCTTCCGGTTCTCCCGGCGTTTGCTCGTCACTTTCGGACGATCGCGATGGATCACCCCGGGTATGGGGATTCGGACGCGCCCGCCGAGCCGTACACGACAATCCGCCAGTGGTCGGCCGCCGCGGTGGCGTTGCTCGACGGGCTAGGGATCGAGCGGGCGCATCTGGCCGGCCACATGACCGGCGCGAACATCGCGGTGGACGTTGCGGCGCACTGGCCGGACCGGGTCGACCGGCTGGTGCTTTCCGAGGTGTTCAATTGGAACACTCCCGAGCGACGGGCCGCCCATGAGCGGCTGCACCGGGTGTTTGAACCATCTCCGGACCTGGCACACCTCGAACCGCTTTGGCAGCGCGCCTTCGGCCTGAGTCAACGCGAGACGCAGCCGATCGACTGGACGGCGCTCTATCACCAGTTCGTTGCGTCGGTGCGGATCAACGCGCTCAACGTCGTCCGCGGTGAGGACGCCGCCCGGGTCTACGGGGTGATGGGCTGGGACGGCGCGACGCCGTACGCGATGTGCCGGCAGGACGTCAAAGCGGCGATGGCGCAGATCGTCGCGCCGACCCTGGTGATGCACGGCGACAAGAGCATCCTCTTCCGTTCGCACGATTCGATGGTTGCCAGCGTCCCGGGTGCGCGTGGCATCGTGCTGGCCGCTGGCGATTTCGTCTCGCCACTGGTCGAGCCGGCGGACTGGGCAACGCCGATCCTCGACTTCTTGCTGGCCGACTAGGGAGCGCCGAATGAAGCCACCGCCACCGCCTGCCGACCCGATCGTCCACCCGTGGACGGTCGCCTTCGACCGCGTGACGATCTCCGTCACCGACCTCGAGGCGGCGGCCGCCTTCTTGCACGAACTTCTGGGTGGTGATCGTGCGACGGTGGCGAGGGTCGATGTCGGCGACGGCCCGGAGAAGGCGGTGCAAATCCGCTTGCCGGGGGCGCCGGTCGAGTTGATCGAGCGGCCCGTCGCCGGTATCCATCACCTGGCTTGGTGGGTGGACAACCTCGATGCGTTGCTGGCGCAGTTGGAGGCGGCGGCCTGGCAGGCCGGTTCAGACCGACGCACTGCGTGGCTGATCCCGGAGCGGTGGTTTGGTGTGCGTGTTGAGCTTCGGCGCGGCCGGGCCAAGCCGATGGAGCCGACTGCGCCGGTGCGCGGGCGGGTTCATCACTTCGGCATCGGCGTGCCCGACGGCCCGCCGGCTCTCGAACGGTTCCGGTCGATCTTTGGTGGTGGCCGGGTCGGCCCGGTGCCCTGGGGCAGTTTCACCTCGGTGACGATCGACCAGGGCGTCCCCTTTCTTGGCTTCATCTATCCGTCGGAGGACGATGCCGAACGGCGCGGGTTTGTCGCTCGCTTCGTCGACGAGCGCGGCCCCGGCGTCCACCATCTGGCCTTCGACGTCTGGGAGATGGAGGAGGCAATCGCGGTCGCCGAGCAGCACGGGGTGCGGCTGGTGAACCGCTCACCCGCCGAAGGACTGGTGAACGACGTGTTTCTCCACCCGTCCAACCCGACGGGCGTCCTGCTCCGGCTGACGCACCAGATGAGGCGCAGCGAGGATCGCTAACCTGGGCGTACTCCAAGCTCAGCGCCCTTGAGCGGGGCATTGGCGATGACGCCGGCTGCCCGCAGCGTGTCGATTTCGCGCTCGGACAGCCGAGCGATCTCGCCAAGCACATACTCATTGTGCTCGCCGAAGCGGGCGGCCGGCAGGCTGATCGGAGGACGCCGCCCGTCGATCAACCAGAAGGGGGCGTAGATGGGGTACGTCCCGAGGTCCTCACGCCACTGCCAGGCGATAAAGTTGCGCGAGGTGAGCACCGGGTCGCCATCGACATCGCTGGCGCGCATCACCTTCTGACAGGGGATGTTGCGCTGGTGCAAGGCGTGCTCAATGCTGTGGGCTTCTCTTGATCGGCAGGCGTCGGCGACGGTGGCCTGCCAGGCGTCGCGGTCGTCCGACCTCTCGGGAAGGGAAGAGCCAAGACCAGCCAACCAGGCTTGAAGCCCGGCCCGCTCGGCGTCTGACCCGCAAGAGATTGCGACCCAGCGATCGACGCCGACGCACGGAAAGACGCCATGCGGCCAGCGTTCGCCGCCGTCGAAACCGACCGGACTGGTCGAATCTTCGCCAAGCTGTTCTTCAACCAGGGAACGGATGCTGTAGGTGAGGCAGGTCTCGACACTTGAGACGTCGATCCAAGCGCCGCGGCCGCTCTCCTGACGAAGCGCCAGCATCTCGGCGATCTGGAAGGCGAGAGCGACGCCATTGACCGGGTCACCATAGGCGCCAAAGGAGAGAGACTCGCCGCCGGGATAGCCAGTACCGAAAAAGATGCCGCCCATCGCGGCCTGTCCGTCGCCAAATAGTCGCCAATCGGAGCGGGGGCCTTCGTCGCCATAGGCCGAGAGGGTGGCAAAAATGATGCTGGGGTTAAGAGCGGCCAGTCGCTCGTACACAAGGCCGTACTTGGCGCGGGTGGTGAGCGACATATTGGTCATCACAACGTCGCACAGCCCGACCAGTTGGTCAAGGATCGCCTTGCCCTCGGGCCGGGTCAATTCGACGGCGGCGTTCAACTTGTTCCGCGCCATGCCGAGCCACATCAAGTAGCGGTCCCAGGGCCGGTCGCCAGGCTGGCGATGAGGATAGGCGTCGTGGGGAGTCGGTGGGTCGGTGAACCCGCGCAGCATGTCCATCCATTCGACGCCCTCGATTTTGATCACCTCGGCGCCAAGATCGCCCAGCAAGGTTGCGCCGCGCGGGGCGGCCCAGGTGTTGGTCAGGTCGAGGATGCGTACGCCCGCGAGTGGGCGCAGCGAATCGGTGGCGCGGGCGCGGGGTCGAGCGGTCGCGTCCAGCCAGATGGTATCGAGTGACTCGAGATCGCGGCCGGGCGCGCTGGGGCGGGTCGGCAGATGGTGACCGGAGATCCGGCCGATGCCGATCGGCGCCTCGATTGGCCCGCGACTGGTCGGGACGGTTTCGAAGCCGTTTCGGTCGAGCACCTGCGGATCGGCGAGGATCTCCGCGGGGGTCTGGTCGAACGCGATCGGCATCCCGGCAGCCTGGCCCGCGGTGACCGCCTCGGCGCGAGTGCGCTCCATGAACCAGGGGACGAGCAGAGCGTCGACCTCTTCGAGATGGAAGGCGCGCTGGTGCCGGGTCATAAATCGGCTGTCGTGGGCGAGATCCTCGCGGCCGATCATTCGGGCAACGCGCGGCCACTCGCGATCGTGAAACAGCATATGGACCGGGCCATCGAGTGCCGGGTAGACCGAGTGGCGGACATAGGCGCTGATCCGGCCGATGTCGACGCCGTTGAAGTGCCAGTTGGCGGTGCCCAACTCGGAGTGCATGTACTGGCACTCCTGGATCGAAACATCGAGCAGGCGACCGGCGGCGTCGCGGTCGAAACGGCAGGCAGCAATGACCAGGGCGGCGTGCCATCCGGCGGTGATCGCGGCTTGCGGGCCCTTGATTGGCAGAGGCGGCTGGCCGGGTTCGCCGAGGCGGTTCATCATCGGGCCACTGGCCTGAGCGGTAAGCTCGCAGCCGGCCCAGTTCTCCCCCGCACCGAATAGACCGTAGGGGGTGATGCCGCACCAACTGGAGCGCGGTGGGTTCTTGGCATAGAGTTCTCGCAGGTCGAGCCCGCGCTCACGCCAGTAGGAGAGCGGCCGGTCGTCGACGACGACGTCGGCACGGTCGAGCAGCCGACGCAGCGCGGGCACGTCCGGCTCGCTGGTCAGTCGGTCTTTTCCAAAGGCGAGGCATTCGCCGACGATCCTGGCGCTTGGACGTTGGTCGGTCGGATCGTGAGCACCGGTCTGGACGACCTGGGCGCCGAACCGTTGGAGCAGCAGGGTCGCCTCGGCGCAGGCGATGGTCGAGCCAAGCTGAAAGACGCGCATGGGTTCCTCCGTGCCGAGCCTACCGTTCTTCGGCGTTGTCTGTCACTCGGGGTCGCGCCAGACACACCGGTTGCCGCGAGCCAGACGGGAGGAGCGGGGCCAACCCGCGGGCGACGTCACGATTGGCGTTGTCGGGAAGCCTACCACGCCGAGAGGTTCGGCCCTGGTTTCGGGTCGAGTTTTCCGCCTCTTGGACCAAGCCGATCCCGGTGACCCGGCCGACGGTCACGCCCACGTGAGGGATCTGGTCGCCGAGTCATCGTCGCCTCGCTTTCTCGTGCTTCAGCGGCGCCACAAACGCCGTGGTGGCGCCTTGCCGTTGGCATTGCTCGGCAATTTGGCAGCACCCCGACCGCAATAGGTGGACGGGTCCTCAAGGTTCGCACCCTGGCGCCTTCGGTGCCGATCAAGACGCCGGACGAACGCTGGAAGCCGGTTCTCCTGATTCGCGGGCCGGTCGCCGGTGTGCAATGGTCCGTTACCGTCTGCGGTAGTGGAACACCCCGTCGATAAGGATCTTTTCGACCGCGCCTTGACGGCGAAGGTATTCGAGATGGGCGAGGGTCTCCATCATCGCGGAGCGGCGGGTGTGGGCGTCGAAGCCAGCGAAGTCGCCGACGTTCCACCGGACGCCTGCTGCGACGGAGTAGCCGGTCTTGGGTTGGTCGGTCAGGGTGGCGAGCATTTGGGCCAGCCGATCCTCGTGATGGGCGTCGATTTCGCGGATGCGCCGTGCGAGGCCGCTAAAGGTCTGCTCATGCGCCGGCAAAATGGTCGTCACCGGCAGGTCTTGGAGCTTGCGCAGCGACGTGATGTAATCGCCGAGCGGGTTTTCGCTCGATTCGGGATGGAGGCTGATATTCGGTGTGATGCCCGGCAAGATGTGGTCGCCGGAAATGAGCGTTTTGGTTGTCCGGTTGTAGAGGACGACATGCCCGCGGGTGTGTCCGGGAGTGTGGATCACCTCCCAGTCCTGTCCTCCGAGCTTAAGGATCTCGCCGCCGAAGATGACTTCGTCGGCATCCACCTCGTTGACGAAACGCCGCGCCGGCACGCTCGCCGTCTGTAGCTCCGGCATTTCCTCTTCCGGCACGCCGTAGGAGAGCAGCCAGTCGGCGAGTTCGTCGAGTAGCTTGCTGTACGAGCGATAGCGCGTTTCGACGAGCGGCTTTTCCAGTTCGTGGAAGAGCACCTTCGCGTCGGTGTGCTTCTTGACCTGGCCGGCAAGGCCAAAATGATCGGGGTGGAGGTGGGTGATCACGACGGTCGAGATCCCGTCGAGGCTCGCGCCGGCCTGTTCGATCTGGCGTTTCATCTCGTCGAAGGCGCCCGGTGTCGCCCAGCCGGTATCGATGAGGCCACAATCGGTCTCGCCCACCACCAGATAGGCAAAGACCCAGAAGCGCGGATTGTTGGGTGAGTTGAACCGGATTTGATGGACGCCTGGCGCAACTTCCATAGCTTCTCTCACCAACTGCCCCCGCGCTCCGACCCGGAGGCGGGGTGCATGATCGCGAAGTAGGCGCTAGCCAACCGGCTCCCGATGGAGCAACGCGGCGGCTCGGCGGATCCGCTCGACCGCGACCGGCCGACCGAGCGCGGCGAGGGTCTGGTCGAGCGGCGGCGAATCCTTCTTGCCGGTGACGGCCACGCGGATCGCGCCAAAGAGTTGGCCGACCTTCAGGCTGAGTTCAGCGGCGAGCGCCCGCAAGTCTGCCTCGATCGACGCCGGGTCGAAGGGGGCGAGCGCGTCCAGCCGGCCGGCTGCCGTCTCAAGCGACCGGCGGAGTGCGTCCGGCTCGACCCCTTTGGCGGCGATCGCAAAGAGGGCTGGATCCACTGCAATCTCGCCGAAGGCGAAATCGAGTAAGGCGGGTGCTTCGCTCAGTGTCACCAGCCGCTCCTGTATCAGCGGAACGAGACGGCGGACCTGAGCCGGGTCGATCGGCCGGGGGACATCCGGCCCGAGGCCGCGCTCCAGAAACGGCAGCAGCCGCTCGGCGAGATCGTCGGGCGCGAGATGCCGGATGTAGATGCCATTGAACCAGTCGAGCTTTTCGCGGTTGAACACCGCGCCATGCTTGCCGAGCTTTTCGAGCGAGAAGTGCTCGACCAAGAAATCCCGGTCCATGATCTCGGTGTGGTCGTCGTAGGCCCAGCCCAGCAGCGCGAGGAAGTTGAGCATCGCCTCGGGTAGGTAGCCGGTGTCGCGGTAGTCGAGCAGGGCGGTCGCGCCGTGGCGCTTGGACAGTTTCTTCTTGTCGTTGCCCAGCACATCCGGAAGATGGACGTAGATCGGCGGCTCCCAGCGCAGAGCGTGATAGATCTGGACGAACCTGGCGGTGCTGGGGACAAACTCCTCGGCGCGCAACACATGGGTGATCGCCATATCGTGGTCGTCGACGACATGGGCGAAGTTGTAGGTGGGAAAGCCGTCGGACTTGATCATCACGAAGTCGTCGAGGGTGCCATTCTCGACGGTGATCGCCCCGCGCAGGTAGTCCTCCCAGGTCGTCCGGCCGTCGACGGGCATCGCGAAGCGGATGACCGGGCGTCGCCCGTCTGCGAGGGTGGTGGCTTCACGTTCGGCGCGCTCGCTCGCGCTGAGGTTCCGGCAGCGGCGATCGTAGCCAGTGGGGAGGCCACCGGCTTTCTGACGCTCGCGCAGCGCGGCGAGATCGGCCGACGAACAGAAGCAGGGATAGGCCTTGCCGGCGGCGACGAGGGCGTTGGCGACCTCGTGATAGCGCCGTATCCGTTCGGACTGGATGTAGGGGCCGTAGGGTCCGCCGTTCTTCGGACCTTCGTCCGGTTCGAGTCCGAGCCAGCGCAACGACTGAAGGATGTTGTCGATCGCGCCGGGGACCTCGCGCTCTTTATCGGTATCCTCGATCCGGAGGACGAAGACGCCGCCGCGGTTTCTGGCAAATAGCCAGTTGAACAGGACAGTTCGCGCGGTGCCGATATGGAGGTAGCCGGTCGGGCTGGGAGCAAATCGCACACGTACGGTCATGGTTCGATCAGTATACAGGGCGGACCGCGCGACGACCGGTCCCCTAGCCCATCCCGTCCTTCGGCGGCCGGACGGCGGGCAGCAAGGTCAGGGCGAGCAGCGTCATCACCGTCATCAGCAGGAAGATAGCCCGTGGGCCGATCGCCTCGGCGAGCGACCCGGAGACGACGCTTGAGAGCGGCGCTGAGAGCGAGGTGCAGGCGGCGAGGATACCGGTTGCCGCGCCCATGTGGTGACGCGGAACCAGATCGGCCAGCAGCGGGATGGTGAGCACCATGCTGGCGGCATTGCCGATCCCGGCGACGAGAAAGACCACTGCGCCTTCTTCTCGCGTCGTGATCACCAGTGCGGCAAGCGCGGCCAGGCTGAGGACCAGATAGCCAGTCGCTAGCACTCTTCGCTTGCCAAAGCGGGTGCCGAGCAGGCCGGCCGGGATGGCGAAGATCGTCGTGCTCAGCAGCAACAGGGCTGGCAGTAGTTGGGCTTCTCCAGGGTTTGCCCCGAGAATATCGCGAGTGTAGATCGAGACAAGTGGCAGGACGGCATTGACGCCTGCCCAGTAGCAGAAGACCGCGAGGCAAAAGATCGCCGCGCCACGGTAGTCGGCGACAAAGCGGCCCAACGAGGGCCGGGGCGTGTCCGCCTGGCGATCCCAGGCGCCGGGGGGAGGCTCGCGCACCCCCAGGACGTTGACCAGGACGCCAGCGGCGATCAATCCGGCTGCCACCAGAAAGAACCCATCCTCGATCCCACCCTGGGTGAGGAGAAAACCGAGCACGAGGATGACGACCTGGCCGCCCATGTCGAAGACGACGGAGAAGGAGGAAAGCCGTTCGCGCGCCGGCCCTTCGGTGAGGTCTGCCAACAGGGCTTTCTGGACGTCGTCTTGCATGTTGAAGGCGATGGTGAACAGGCCGATCGCCAGCAGGGCAGGCGCAAGCCGGGCGAGATCGGGAGACAGCCAGCCGGCGAGGATCTCGAGCCGACTAATCGCAGGGGTGAGCGCGAGGAGGAGGGCGCCGAGCAGCCCGCCCGCGAGGATAAACGGCCGCCGACGGCCAAGCCAACCGAGATAGAGGCGGTCCGACCAGGCCCCGGCCAGCGGCGATACCAGCGCGCCGCCAAACGATCGCGAATTCGAAACGAGGCTGATCACAAAGTAGGAGGCGGTGAATGCGGTCAGCCAGAGCGAGACGGTGAAGCTATTGAAGGCGTTGAAAACGCCGATAGCGAAGCTTCCACCGAGGAAGGCGAACTGCACCGCCCGTCAGCCGGCAGGAACGAGCAGCCGCACCAGCGCGCCGTCCGGCCGACGCTCGAGCAGCACGCTGCCGTGATGGAGCTGGGCGACCGCCCGGGCTACCGCCACGCCGAGTCCGCCTGGATCGGGGTCCCAGCCCTGACCGGCGACGTCAAGCGCGACCTGCTTCGCTTCGGACGGCCCGCTGCCGGCGAGGACCGAGACGGCGAGCCGAACCGCTCCGGCCGTTTCGAGGGCTTCAAGGGCAAGGCTCAGGATCGCCCGCTCGATCTGGTCCGGATCGCCGGCGATCGCCGGAAGGTCGGGCGGAAGCTCGGCAGCAAGGCTGGCGCTGCCGGCGAGGCCGCGTTGGATGTTCTCGAACAGCGTGCGCGGGCAGTAGTTCACGACGCGTGGGTGGCTCTGTCCGGCGAGATCGAGCAGCCGGGCGGCGACCTCGGCGGCCTCGCCGGCGGCAGCTTCAATCCGGCGCAGCTGTTGGTCGAGCGTCGAGCCGGGCGGAAGCTCGGACCGGGCGATCTCGGCGAAGCCGTGGATGATCCCGAGCAAGTTGCTCAGGTCGTGTGCGGCAGCGCCAACCGCCAGCGCGAGGCTATCGCGGCGAACCGCCGACTGCAGACGCTCGATCGCGCCGTCCGGCGGGGCGAGAACTGGCGGCTCGTGGGTTGGCACGCCGTCATCCTAGCGGGGCGCGTGGTTCGATGTGAAGCAGCTAACCTGGCTGGTTCACCAATCAGATCGGCTAGAAGCGCTCGGGGAAGTCGGCAGTCGGTGTGGCGAACGCGGTGGGATGGAGCACTCGCGCGAGATCTTCAATCCCGAGAACCTGGAAGTGCGAAAGGGCGGCAAGGCGGGGCATCGGCAGGGCGATGACGCGCCCGCGTTTGACGGCGGAGAGATCGGCAAGCGCCGGGCTTTCGCGAAGTTGGCGAGCGAGGCTGCCGGCCTCGTCGTCGGTGGTGACGATGATGTCGGGGTCGATGGCGACGATCGTCTCGAGGCCGATGTTCTTGTCGCCCTGGATTCCCGCCTCGGCGGCAGCATTTCGCCCGCCAGCACGGAGGATCGTCGCATGACGGAGTGCACCGTCGCCGGCGACGGCGTAGCCGACCCCGGTCACCAACAAGGTACGTGGCCGGGTAGAGTCGGGGATGGTGGCGACGATGCGGTCGACGCGCGCGAGGCGTTCCTCGACCGCGGCGACCATCCGCTCGCCCGCGGCTTCGTCGCCGCTGATACGGGCGAGCCAGCGGATCGTGCGCGGGAGTTCGTCGATCGATTCGCGGAAGGGGGGGACGATGACGGTGACGCCGGCGGCTCGGAGCCGATCGACGAGGTCACGGCGGCTGGTGGACGCGGCAATGATGACGTCGGCTTCGGTGGCGACGATCGCCTCGGGGTCGCGGCCTACAGTGTGGGCGACCTTGCTGGCGATGGCGACCGAGTTGGAATAGCTGGGGTTGACGGCGATGGTCGAAACCGCGGCGAGACGCTCGGGTCCGGCGAGCGCCAGCAGGATCTCCTCGAAGCCGAGCGAGAGCGCATGCAAGCGCTGGGGTTGGCGTTCGAGGGTGACCGGGCCGTCGGCGGCCTCGATCTGACGGGGCCAGCCCTCGACCGGGACGCTTGGGGCGGCGGGGACGGCAGGGGCGGCGGGCTGGGCGGAGGCGCAGGCAGTGACCAGCAGGGTGAGGACGAGAACAAACCGGAGCATGCCACTTCCTTTCCACGAAGGGAGGCGAAATTTGCTCTCGGGCAGGTCTCCTGGCTTCCGGCTCATAGCGCCAGTTGGACCGCCTTCCCACCCCGCGGGGCAGTGGCGTCACCGTGGTGAGTGTCCACCTGGCTCACCGGTCACAGTTGCGGGACAGCGCCGGATTTTCACCGGCTTCCCTCTTCGGCCGCGCTCGGCCACCCGGGAGCATCTTCGATTGCCTGGCGGATCCTAGGCGGTTGGCGGTGTTCCGTCCACCACGGTAGTTGGCAGACCGTCTCGTCCCGGCCGAAGACGGCTAGGCGGTGGTGGAGGTCGCTTCGGTGCGAGCGTGCGGCGCTGGTTGGGAGGCGCGGATCAGGATCACCGGGATTGGCGACTGGCGCACCACCTTGTCGGCGACGCTGCCAAGCGCCCAGCGGGTCACACCGGAGCGGCCGTGGGTAGCGATGACCACCGCGCCTTCGGGATGCTCCTCGGCAGCCTCGAGGATGACGGTCGCCGGGTCGCCGAACTGGAAATGGCCGTTGGCGCGCACGCCGGTGCGACGAAGGGCCTCGACCTTGGTGTGGACATACAACTCGGCGTCCTTGAGCAGGGTGTCGAGCAGGGCGTCGTAATAGCTCCGGCCCGCGCCGAAGGCATCGTAGTCAAAGTAGTCGCGCGGCAACGGCACCGCTCGGATCACGAAGACGTCGGTGTCGAAGTCGCGAGCCAGGGCGGCCGCATGCGGGATCGCCTCCTCGGCCAACTCGGACCCATCGAGGGCAAGGATGATCGGGCGGTACATCGCGCGCTCCTTTCTGGCGGCCTCGGGCCCGAGGGGCCTCCGTTCACGACACTACGTCATGATTAGAGCGAAATCGAAGAGCCGTTCGGCTCAACCTCGGCGGTCCAGAGCGCACCTCGCACTGAGTTCAGACGGTGCTAGGCTGGCTAGCATGACGCGGTCGTCTGTTCGCACACTCAAGGTCACCGGCCTGGTCTTGGCGCTGATCCCGGCCGGGTTGCTGCTTTTGCTTGGACTAGCCGAGACGACCGGCGGGATCGTCAGCGGGGTGCAGCATTTCGTTCAGGTCGCGCCGCTCGTCGCCCTGGCGGTGTTGGCCTGGCTGCGGCCACGATTGGGTGGTCTGTTGCTGCTGGCGGCGGCAGTGCTGGTTGGAATCGTTTATGCGCTGATCACCCGGGGTGCGCCGTCGGCGATCCAGTGGCTGGTGGGCGGGGTGCTGATTGGGATGCCGGCCCTGGCTGGGCTGCTCTTCTGGCTGGCGGGAAGGCAGCGGCAAGCCTAAAGCGTTCGCGCCACCCGATGCGCCTCGAAGATGGCTTCGAGAAGCGTCCGCGGCGCGTTAGCATCGCCCAGCACATGGACCTGCGCGACCTTCCCTTCGATCTGGTCGGCAAGGGTTCGCTCGGCGATGGCTGGCCGAGCCGCAACGATCGCCTCGACACCAGCGATTGTCTCGCTGCGGCCGGTCAGTGTGTCGGCGATGGTCAGGTCGCCATCGTGGTAGGCGACTGCCTTACGAAGAAGGCGAATATCGACGCCGAGTTTGGCGAGCCGGTCGATCTGGTTCATCCGGCTGAACGAGTTCATCGCCGGCAGATAGGCTGATCCGGGATAGAGCACCGTGAGTTGCGCGCCGCGCTGGGCGAGGGTCTCGGCGGCTGAGGCAGCGGTCCAATTGCCCTCGGTGTCGAGGAGGACGACGTGCTTGCCGGCGAACCGGTCGTCGCTCAGCACGCCGGCGGCCGGTTCGACCGGCCCCCAGCCCTCGAGGTGACCAGAGGCAGGGGTCGCGCCGGTTGCGACGATCACTACATCTGCCCCAAACGCGAGGACGTCAGGTTCCGTCGCGCGCTTGTCAAGCCGGATCTCGACCCCCAGCCGGCGAAGTTGGGCTTCCTGGTAGTGAGTCAGCAAATCGAGGTCGGAGCGGCCATGCCCCTGACGCCCAAGCCGGATCTGGCCGCCCAACTCATCGGCAGCCTCCCAGAGTTCGACCCGGTGGCCGCGCTCGGCGGCGATCCGAGCCGCCTCGAGGCCGGCTGCCCCGCCGCCGACGACCAGCACCGAGAGCGGCGTATCGGTGGGCGACGGGTCGGGGGTCCATTCGCGCTCGCGCCCGACGGTCGGGTTCATCAAACAGGTGATCGGTTGGTGCTGGTCAAGTTGGCCGATGCACCGGTTGAGCGCGACGCAGGGGCGGGTCTCGGTCTCGCGGCCCTCGAAGGCCTTCTGTACGAGATAGGGGTCGGCCATGTGGGCGCGAGCCATCCCGACGAGGTCGATCTTTCCGGTGGCGATCGCCCGCTCGGCCAGTTCGACGTTGGTGAAGCGGCAGACGGCAAAGAGCGGCAGGTTGGGTACGGCGTCGGCGATGCCAAGCGACAGATGGATAAACGGCGTCGGCCCGTAGCTCAAGTCGGCGACGTGAAATCCAAGGGTCGGGGTGGAGGAGTGCGAGACGTTGACGAACTTGATCGGCAATTCGCCGGCGATCCGGGCGATGTTCCTCTGAGCGGCGGCGAGATTGACACCGCCCGGTTCGAAGTCGTCGCCGCTGATCCGTACGCCGACGACCATATCGTCGCCGACTGCTTCGACGACCGCCCGAACAACCGCCAAGGGAAAGCGGAGACGGTTTTCCTCGCTGCCGCCGTACTCGTCGGTGCGGACGTTGGAGAGCGGCGAGAGGAACTGATGGAGCAGGTGACCGTGCGCCATCTGCACTTCGAGGCCGTCGAAACCGGCTTCGCGCAGCAGCCTGGCGCTAAAGACGTGAGCCTCGACGATCTCCTCGATCTCGGACACAGTCATCGCGTGGGGGACGGGCTGGCCGGTGGCGTGCGGAACCGCCGACGGTCCCCAGGCGGCGGTGCGCAGGAAGATATTCTCGCTCTGGCGTCCGGCGTGGATGATCTGGGCGAACATCGCGGCGCCGTGCTCGTGGACGGCGTCGGCAAGGCGGCGAAATCCGGGCAGGGCGCGCTCGTCGTAGCCGATCATCGCGGCAGCCCGGCCGACGCTGGTTGGATGGACTCGAATCCCCTCGGTGAAGATCAGCGCGACGCCGCCCTTGGCGCGCTCAGCGTAGTAGGCGACGTGCCGATCGGTCGGCATGAACTGGTCGCCGAAGTTGGTGGTGTGGGCGGGGATGAAGATCCGGTTGCGCAGCCGGACTCCAGCGAAGTCGAACGGCTCGAAGACGTGGGGATACCGCTCGTGGCCGGTCATGCTCGCCTCCGGTCGCCTACCATAGCGGCCGCCATCTTACACGGTCGGAGGGGCTATGGCAGGGGAGTTCGCCGGGCAGGTCGCGCTGGTCACCGGGGCGAGCCAGGGCATCGGACAGGCGATTGCGATCGCGTTGGGCGAGCGCGGCGCGGCGATTGCGGTCAACGTGCCGGACCGCTCGATCGACCCGGGCGAGACCCTCGCCGGTCTCGCGCGCGCCGGTGCGGACAGCCTGGTGGTGACGGGGGATGTCTCCGAGGCAGCCGAGGTCCGGGAGATGGTCGAGGAGGTTCTGGCACGCTTTGGCCGGATCGACATCCTCGTCAACAACGCCGGAATCTATCCGCGCGGGCTGACGGTCGCCGTCGAGGAAGCGGTCTGGGACCGGACAATCGGCGTGAACTTGAAAGGGGCCTGGCTGTGCGCCCGCGCGGTGATCCCTCAGATGGTGAGCCGCGGGTCGGGACGGATTCTGAACCTGTCGTCCTCGGCGGGATTTCGCGGCAGTGTCGGCGGGGCGCACTACGCGGCGAGCAAGGCCGGACTGGTCGGGCTGACGAAATCGCTTGCGCTCGAACTGGCCAGCGCCGGCATCACGGTCAATGCGATCGCGCCGGGCATCACCGATACCGCTCAGCCACGCGACGCGCTCTCGCCCGACGAATTCGATCGGCGAGTGGCACAGATCCCGATCGGCCGGATCACGATGCCGCACGATGTCGCGCTGCTGGCGGTGTTTCTGGCCGGTCCAGCGGCGAGCGCGATTACCGGTCAGACGATCCACGTCAATGGAGGCGAACTACTGCCTTAGATCCCCGAACTGGTCGCTCGTTGGGCGCCAGGGCATTGATGGGAAATTCGAGCCGCTTTCGACCGTATGCTGTCCCGGCCTCTCGCCTCGCTCCCGGCGGTTAGTGCTGGGGGGCGGCGGGTTCGGGCGTCTGCGGGCGACCAGCGAGCCGTTCGGCGCGGACCTCGTCGACGACGACGGCGATCGAGGCGGCGACCGGGATGGCGAGCAGTGCGCCGATTGCGCCAAAGAGTTCGGCGCCAGCCAGCAGGGAACCAAAGACGACGAGCGGATGGAACTTGACCGCGCGCGACATGATTTTCGGCGCGAGAACGTTGTTCTCGACCTGGCTGACGATGAGGGCGAAGATGATGGTGATGATGCCGTGAACGGGCGAGACGGTGAAGGCGAGGACGATCGCCGGCCCGGCGGCAATGAAGGGTCCGACGCCGGGGATGAGTTCGGCGAATGCGGCGATGACCGCCAGCAACGTCGCGTAGGGCACGCCGATCAGCGAAAGGCCGATCCAGTTCACCAGGCCGATCGTCACCATCATCGTCCCGATGCCCTGAACCCAACGGCCGAGTCGCTCGACGATGCGCGAAAGGATGACGGTCGCTTGGTCCTGACGGTCCCAAGGGAGGAAGACGAGGAAATAGTTGCGTACCCGCGGGCCGTCGATGGCGAAATAGAGCGCCATGAACAGGATAAAGAGCAGGGTGAGGAAGCTACCGAAGAGCGCCCCGACACCACCGAGCAACCCGAGCGCTCCGAGGATCGCCTGCGGAATCGCGCTGAGGATCGTCTCGGCCAACCCCAGCAGCCAGCCGCGCAGGCTGTCGCCAAGGGTCGGGTTGGCGGCCGTCAAGCTGGTGATCCAGCCGCGCACCTCGGCGGCGATGGCCGGGAACTGGTTGGCGAGCGTGGCAAGTTCGCCGAACAAGATGCTGAAGGCGGTGATGCCAAGCGTGAGCACGACGATGGCGAACACCAGATAGGTGGTGAGGATTACCAGCACTTTGGGCGGTCGCCAGCGCCAGCGAAGGGCTCGCTCGGAGCCGGTAAGCAGATGGACGAGCGGGGTGACGGCGGCGGCCAGCACCAAGGCAGCGATGATCTGAAGCAGGACTGGATGCAGCAGCACCACCAGTCCGACCACAACGGCCAAGGTGACCAGAAGGACGACACCACGGTAAAGGGCGCGCGTTGCGCTCTGCTCGTTCACGAGTTCACCCAGGCCCAACGCCGGATTTGGACGCATGATACCCGCTGGCCCGCCAGCGGGTATCGACCATCGAGAGTTCTCTCAGAGGAATGAGACTACGAGGCGGAGAAGGCCTCACGCAGCTTTTCTTCCTGCTCGTTGGACAGATTGGTCGAGATGATCTCGAACTTCTCGCCCTTGAGTTCCTCGGCCAGTTTGTCGATGGTGGCGCTGATGGTCATCAGGAAGAGCGCCGAGGTGCCGGGGGTGACTTCGTCACGGACGCGCTTGATGAAGTTCTCGTCGATGCCGATGTCGGTGAAGGCGCCGGAAAGCGCGCCGATGCCCGCGCCGATCGCGAGGCCGAGCAGCGGAACGAAGAAGATCAAGCCGAAGAGCATTCCCCAGAACGCGCCGTTGAGTGCGCCGATGCCGGCGGTGTTGATCAACTCACGAGTCTTCGGCTTCTTCGCGCCTTCCGGCCAACTGACGGTGGCGGCGTCGGCGATGGTGATGATCTGCTGCTTCTGGAGGTCCTGAAGCTTCTGGAGCAGGCGGTCCGCGCCGCCGGCATCCTGGAATTTCAAGACGGTTAGTGTCGCCAAGTGGTGACCTCCTCAAAATGTCGCAAGGCGTGACCAGCCCGCAGGCCGGCGCCGAACTTCAGCCTAGTGGAGCGCTGGAGCAGGCGCATGGCCCGAAAGGGCGTAGAGCGGCCCTGCTCTGCCTTGCTGGATCGTTGTAGAATACGCTCAGTTACGTAGTTACCGCCACATAGGTGGTGGGCTGGTGGGGATGCACTGCTGTTGATGCCGAGGGCGAGACGCCCGCGACCGGCCCGCGATGCGCTTGCTCGTCCGGAACTGCTCGCCCGGCTGGGTAGGGGGCTGAGCCGGAACCTTACCGTGATTGTCGCCCCGGCGGGCTACGGCAAGACAACGTTGCTCAGTCAATGGGCTGAGACATCCGACTGGCCGGTGGCGTGGCTGACCATCGAAGGGTGCGCCGACAGCCTTCCGGCCTTCATCTCCGAGGTCGTCGACGCGGTAGAGGGTCAGGCTGCCGATGGCTGCGCGCCGACCCGGGCGCTGATCGCTTCGGAAGGGGGCAGCCCGGCCGCGCTGGCGGCGAGCCTGCTTGGCGACCTTGCGGCGCTCGATCGCGATCTCGTCCTCGCCCTCGACGACTACCATCAGGTGAGCGACCTCGCGGTTCACCAACTGGTGGAGCGGCTGGTTTCAGCATCGGAACGGCTGCACGTCGTGATCGCGACGCGCAACGATCCGCCGTTGCCAATCTCACGACTGCGGGCGCGCGGCCAGCTTGCCGAGATCCGGGCAGCCGACCTGCGCTTCACTCCGGACGAAGCAGGCGCCTTTCTTGGCCGGGCGCTTGGAGCGATGCCACCGGCCGAGGCGGTCGAGGCAATCATCGAGCGGACCGAGGGCTGGCCCGCCGGCCTGCGGCTGGCGGCGCTGGCGGTTGGGCCGGGCGGCGACTGGCCGGATCTGGCGCGCCGGTTGGCGAGCGCCGAGCAGCACGCGATGAGCTTCCTCGCCGATGAAGTGTTGGCGCACCAGCCGCCGGAGATCGCGGAGTTCCTGCTCAAGACGGCAGTGCTCGATCGGCTGTCCGGGCCGCTTTGTCGCGCTCTGCTGGAGGAGCCGGCGGGTGAGCCGGATCGCTTCGAGGCGGTGCTGGCGGCGAACCTGTTTGTCAGCCCAACCGAGCGTGTTGAGGGCTGGGTTCGCTACCATCCGCTCTTTCAGCAGTTGATCCTGCATCGGCTGACGACGACCTACGGCCCGGAGTTGGTACGCGACCTGCAACGCCGCGCTGCCGACTGGTGCGCGGCGGAGGGTCTCGCCGCTCAGGCGATCCGTTATGCGCTGGCGGCGGGCGACGGCTCGGCGGCGGCGGAGATCGTCGTGCGCTTCGTTCGGCTGGCGCTCGAAGACGAGGACGCTCGCCGGCTGGATCGCTGGATGGCGCGGCTGCCCGAAGCGGAGATCCAACGCCGGCCGGCGCTGCTGATCGCTCGCGCCTGGCTGCAGATCCTGCGAGGCAAGCGTGGCGAGGAGGAGCAACTGCTGGCGGCCGCGGCCGCCCTGCTGGGCGACCGGTCCGACGCGCTCTGGGGCCAGGTCCACGCGATCCGCGCTCGCCTCGCCTACGACCGGGCGGATGCCGCCGGCGCGGTCGAGGAGGGCGCCCGCGCTCTCGCGCTGTTGCCCCTGGAGGAGCGGGCGGTGCGCGGCCGGGCAGTCGAGACGTTGGCGCTGGCGCTGGTGCTGCTGGGCAGGCGCGAAGAGGCTGAGCGTCTCGTAGACGATGCGCAACGGCGGCACGAAGGCCCGGCCGATCCGTTCATCCTCCGGGTGGTGTTCGCCTCGGTGGCGATGGGGTTGTCGCTCGGCGATCTGAGCCGAACCGAGCGGTCGGGTGCGCTGTTGCTATCGCTCGCCGCGCCGGCCGGCAAGCCCGGCAGCCTCGCCTGGGGTCATCTGGCGCTCGCCCTTGCCGCGTACGAACGGAACGATCTCGATACAGCCCTCTCCCATCTCGAGCCGGTCGCCGATGCGCCGCTGGCGCACCTTGGCCTGGCGAACCTGTTGGCTCATACCTATGAAGCGGCTGGTCGGCGGGCCGATGCGGATCGCCTGCTTGAGCGGATGAGGACGCAGGCGGTCGAGGAGGGGACGCTGCGGGTGCTGGCGTCGGTGGACCGAGTCGAGGCGGTGCTCGCGCTGCGGCGCGACGACCGTGATCGAGCGATAGCGCTGCTGCACTCCCGGCCGGCGTCTCCCGAGCGCCCGGTGCTGCTGCGCTTCACCGACGAGATCGTCTGGGCGCAGGTCATGCTCGAGGAGGACACGATCGCCTCGCGGCGGGCGGCGCTCGCTCTCGTCGATGGGCTGCTGGCCGAACTTCCGACGACCGCCCAGTTTCTGTTGCGGGCGCGTGCGCTGGCGTTGCGGGCGCTGCTGCTGGCGGCATCCGGCGAGCGCCCTGCCGCGCTGGCGACGCTCGAACGCTCGCTGGCGATTGGCGAACGCTGCGACGCGGTGCGGCTCTATCTCGATCTTGGTCCACGGATGATCGCGCTCCTGCGCCAGGTCGAGCGCGGGGGCGAAGCCTGGCGGACCTCGCGGCGGCTGCTGGCGGCCGCCGGCGCATCGCCGGGCGAGGAGGACGAGCGCTGCCTGATCGAGCCGCTGACCACGCGCGAGATCGAGGTGCTTGGCACGCTGCGCTCGCGGCTGTCGAACCAGGAGATCGCCGATCGGCTTGAGATTTCGGTGTTCACCGTCAAGCGGCATACCGTCAACATCTACCAGAAGCTGGCGGTGGGCGGCCGGCGCCAAGCGGTCGTCGAAGCCGAGCGGCTGGGGCTGATCTAGCGCCGAGCAATTGCGCCCTTTGGGGTGATGCGCTCCCGCGGCCTCGGGCGTAGGCTGGGGCCGGAGGCAAGGGCGATGGTCGATCAGGTTCTCCCGCGGCTGGCGGTGTCCGAGCCGGCCGTTTACACGATCCGGGTCCAGGGACTGCTCGATCCAGACTGGTCCGGCCAGCTTGGCGACCTGCACGTCGCGATCGAATCAGCAGGGCCGGCCTCTCCGGTCACTCGGATCGCCGGCAGAGTGGCCGACCAGGCCGCGCTGAACGGGACGCCCAATCTGCTCTACCAACTGGGCCTGCCACTCTTGTCACTCGAACGGCTGGTGGGTGGTCGGGCCTACACCTTTTTGGATGATGCCGTCCGGTCGACTGCCTGGTATTCTGAGGTTTTGGCTGGCGGATTCCGCGCCGGCCCACGGGAGGAAAAGGGAATGGGACCAGTCGAGGTGATCGTGGTCGCCTTTCCGGGCAACCAGTTCAAGGGCGATATCTTGCCGGCCTTGCATGACATCGTCGATCAGGGGCTGATCCGGATCTTCGATCTGGTGTTTGTCAAGAAGGATGCCGAGGGGAACGTCGAGGCGGTCGAACTGGCCGAGATGGACCCCACGCAGGGGCTGCAGTTCGAAGCGGTGACCGACGACGTGAGCGGGCTGCTCTCGCCGGAGGACGTGCAGCGGGTCGGCGAGATGATGGAGCCAAACAGTTCCGGGGCGCTGCTGCTGTTCGAGCATGTCTGGGCCACCCGGCTGCAGGACGCCATCCTCGGGGCGAATGGAATGCTGATATTCAACGAGCGGATCCCGCGCGATGTGGTCGAAGAGGCGCTGAGCGCGGCCGCCGAGGCGTAGGAGGACCTGATGTTTCGACGACCCCCACCATCCCGGCGTGGACCTGGCGTGCTTGGAACGGTGGCTCAGACCGCGGTGATCGCCGGGACGGCGACGGTGACCTCGCGCGCGGTGAGCGGCGCGATGAGCGGTTCGGCGGCGAAGAAGCAAGCCGCGGCCCAGCAACAGTCGGCCCAGGCGCAGCAACTTGCCGATCTCCAGGCGCAGCAGCAGGCCCTGGCGGCTCAGCAGGAGCAGTTGGCGCAGCAGCAGGCCCTGGCGGCGCAGCAGGAGCAGTTGGCGCAGCAGCAGGCCCTGGCGGCCCAGCAGCAGGCTCTGGCGGCGCAGCAGGAGCAGTTGGCGCAGCAGCAGGCGGCGGCTGCGGCGCCTCCTCCCGTTGCGGTTGCACCGGCTGCAGTTGGGATGGACCAGACGATCGCCCAGTTGCAGCAACTCGCCCAGTTGAGAGACGCGGGGGTCTTGACTCCCGAGGAGTTTGAGGCGCAGAAGGCGCGGATTCTCGGCGGTTGACGGTTCGCTCGGAGATGAAGCGCGTATGACCGATGCGGCCACCCCTGCGGCAGCCACGGCAAAGTCGTCCTGGCTGCCGATGGGTGTCATTCTGCTGGCGCAGATGCAGATGGCGTTCAACGTGAACGCCCTGCCGATCTCGATCGGCCCGATCGTCGAATCGCTGGACGTGGCGTCGACGACGGTGGGGACGGCGCTGGTCGTCTATTCGCTGGTGGTGGCCGCCTTCGTGCTGGTGGGCGCAAAGCTCGGGAAGCTGATCGGTGAACGCCTCGTCTTCCAGGTCACGGTGGTGCTGCACGGGGCGGCGATGGCGCTGATGGCATTTTCACCGAGCGCCGGGGTGATGATCCTGTCCCAGGCGTTGGCGGGGCTGGCGGCGGCGGCGCTGGTGCCGACGCTGGTCGTGCTGATCGCGGCGAACTATCAGGGTAAGCAACAGGAGCAGGCGCTCGGTCTGTTGGCGGGTGCTCCGGCGATGGCGGGCGTGCTGGCGTTCTTTCTTGCCGGCGCGTTTGGCACGCTCCTGAGTTGGCGCTTGTCGTTCGCGATCCTTGCGGTGGTGGCGGTGGGGGTGCTGCTTCTCAGTTTCCGGCTGTCCTCGGTGAAGCGCCAGCCGGAGGTCACGATCGATCTCGTCGGGGCGGCGCTGGCGGCCCTGTCGATCATCCTGATCAGCTTCGGTTTCAACAATCTGAATAGTTGGGGCGCTCTGCTGGCGAGCCCAACTGCACCGTTCAACCTGGCGGGTCTTTCGCCCGCGCCCTTCATGATTTTGGCCGGGCTGGTTGGCGTGCAGTTGTTCTTTGTCTGGTCGCATCGGCGGGTGGGTGCGAAGAAGAGCCCGTTGATGTCGTTGGAAGTGATCGACTCGAAAGAGGAGCGTTCGGCGATCGTGGCATTGCTGGTGATCGGCGGACTGGGTCCGGCGGTGAACTTCCTGATCCCGCTCTACATCCAGATCGTCCAGGGTCAGACATCGCTCCAGACCTCGGTGTCGGTGATCCCGTACACGGTGGCGATCTTCAGCGCGGCGGTGCTGATCGTCCGGCTCTATGGGCGGTTTGCTCCGCGTGAGATCGGGACGGTCGGGTTTCTGATCGTCTCGGTCGGGCTGACGCTTTTGGCGTTCACGATCCAGAACGACTGGGGCACGCTGGCGGTCATCTTCGGTCTGATCGTGCTGGGACTGGGCGAAGGGGCGTTGCTGACGCTACTCTTCAACGTCCTGGTGTCGGCCTCGCCGAAGCGGCTGGCGGGGGATGTTGGGGCGCTGCGCGGGGTAGCCAACAACCTGGCGACGGCGGTCGGGACGGCGGTGGCCGGGGCGCTCTCGGTGGGAGTGCTGGCCTACTTGATCTCGGTGAACGTCGAGGAGATTGCCGTCCTTCCGCCGCCGATCCAGGAGCAGATTGAACTCGACAACGTTGACTTCATCTCGAACGACCACCTTGAGGACGTCCTCGAACAGTATTCGACGCCGTCGGCGGTGGTCGGCGAGATTGTGGACATCAACGCGAAGGCGCGGCTGCAGGCGCTTAAGGCGACGCTGCTGGTGCTGGCAGGGGTGGCGTTGCTGGCGGTTGTGCCGTCGCGCGGGCTGCCGCCCTATCGGCCGGGCGAGGTGCCGGTCGAACGGGAGACAACGCGGCGCCGCTTACCCAGAGCAAAACCGCGTTCGGTACGGGCGGCGGGCAAAGACGGAGCCGCGCCGCCACTGAGTGAACTGGCCTAAATGAACTGGAGGGACACACGACGATGAACATCACGATCCGTCGCGGCAACGTGCTGCAAGAGCCATCGGATCTGGCGATGCTGGCGGCCTTCGAGGGCGAGGCGCTGCCAGCGGGGGCGGCCGGGCTGCTGGAGCCGGCCGATTTTTCGGGCAAGGCGGGCCAGACGCTGTTGCTCTATCCGCGCGGCGCGGTTGCGCCGAAGCGGCTGCTGCTGGTTGGGCTGGGCAAGCGGGAGTCGTTGACGGCCGATGGGCTGCGCCAGGCGGCGGCGACGGCGATCAAGCGGGCGCGTGAGCTTCAGATTTCCGCGGTCAGCTTGGGCGTGGCGGGCGGTGTGTCGCTTGAGCCGGCGCTGGCGGGCCAGGTCTTCGCCGAAGGGATCGAACTGGGTGCGTACCGCTACTTGACCTATCGGACCGGTTTGTCGACCGAGCAGACCTTCAAGGTCGAGCAGGCGACGGTCTTGTCGGAGAGCGGCAACGAGGATGCGCTGCGGGCCGGTGTGGCGCGCGGCCAAACCATCGCCGGCGGTGTGAACTTCGCGCGCGATCTGGTGAACACCCCGGGCTACGCGAAAACCCCAGCGAAGCTGGGTGAAGAGGCCGAAGCCCTCGGCAAGCGTCTCGGGCTGAAGGTGATGGTGCTCGACAAGGCGCAACTGACCGAGCAGGGTTTCGGCGGGATCCTGGCGGTGGGCCAGGGGTCGGACAACGACCCGCGCTTCATTGCGATGGAGTATGGCCGGGCGGGCGCAGGGCCGACGATTTGCCTCGTCGGCAAGGGGCTGACCTTTGACTCGGGCGGGCTGTCGCTCAAGCCGGCCGAGGCGATGGAGACGATGAAGTCCGATATGGGCGGGTCGGCGGCGGTATTCGGAGCGATGCAAGTCGCTGCCGAATTGAAGCTGCCGATCCATCTGGTGGGGCTGATCAGTTCGGCCGAGAACATGCCGAGCGCGACCGCCTACCGGCCGGGCGACATCATCAAGAGCCTGAGCGGCCAGACCATCGAGGTGCTCAACACCGACGCCGAGGGGCGGATCATCCTCTCGGACGCCCTGTTCTACGCCCAACGCTACAACCCGGCGGCGATCGTCGAACTGTCGACCTTGACCGGAGCGATCATCATCGCGCTGGGGTCGCACGCGACCGGGTTGGTGGCGACCGACCAGGCGTTGGCCGACCGTATTTCGAAAGCCGGCGAGGTGACCGGCGAGCGAGTCTGGCAATTGCCGCTCTGGGATGAATATCGCCAGATGGTCAAGAGCGAGGTCGCCGACTTGAAGAACCTCGCCGGCCGTCCAGCCGGTTCGATCACGGCGGGGGCGTTCTTGGCGGCGTTCACCGGCGACTTCCCGTTTGCTCATCTCGACATAGCCGGGACCGCCTGGCTGGACCGGCCGAACAAGGCGTATGAGTTGCAGGGTGGCACCGGCGTCGGCGTCCGGCTGCTGACCGAGTTGCTGGAAGGCTACCGACAGTAGAGGGTGACTGCCAGGCGGCCTTGCCGCCTGGCAACCTGTCGTAGAATGGGCATGGTGTCGGCGGTGCGACCAGCCGGCACAACCGGGCGGCAGCCCGGCGCGAGGGAGGCGGAGATGACCGCGGAGAACACGGCGATCCCAGCGCCCGCCAAGCGATCCTTGATGGAGAAGATGCTCGATGGCATCGAGAAGGTGGGCAACAAAGTCCCCCATCCGGTGATCATCTTTCTGGCGCTCTGCGGCATCGTCATCGTGTTGTCGCACGTTTTCTACGTCTTCGGGGTGTCGGTGACCTACGATGTGGCCGAGCCACGCGAGGTGACGGTAGCGCCGGAGTATGTCGGTGGGTCGGTGGTGCCGGAATTCCCGGTTTCGCCGGAGGGGTACGAAACCGACGACTTCGAGATCCATACCAAGACGACGCGGGTGCAGAGCCTGCTGACAATCGACGGAATTCGCTTTCTGTTCACCTCCTTCGTGCCGAACTTCGCCGGCTTCGGCGTAGTGGCGGTGATCTTCGTGGCGATGATCGGCGTCGGGGTAGCCGAAGAGGCCGGGTTGATGGGGGCGCTGATCCGGAAGTTGGTGATGGTCGCGCCGCGCCGCCTGTTGGCGTTCATCATCATCCTGGTTGGCGGGCTCTCGAGCATTGCGACCGATGCCGGCTATCTGATCCTGATCCCGCTGGGGGCGGCGGCGTTCTTGAGCGTGGGGCGGCATCCGCTGGCCGGGTTGGCGGCGGCCTATGCCGGGGTAAGCGTCGCATTTGCGGTGAACATCCTGATCACGCCGCTCGACAGCATGTTGACCGAGGTGACGAACGAGGCGATCCAGATCGCCGTTCCCGGCGGATCGATCGGCATTCTTTCGAACTTCTACTTCAGCGCTATCTCGACAATCTTTACCTCGATCGTCGTGGCGATCGTGACCGAGCGGATCATCGAGAAGCGGCTTGGCGCCTATCAGGGCAAGCCGGATGAGACGGGCGCGGCCAGTGCGACCGCCGATACCGATACGGCGGAAGCGGCAGCGAAGGAAGCCAAGGGGTTGCGCTACGCGCTGTTCGGGACTCTCGGGATGGTTGCGGTGGTGTTGTTGGCGATGCTGCCGCCCGGCGCTCCGTTGCGGCATCCGGAGACCGGAGCGATCATCGGGATGTCACCGTTCATGGACAGCCTGGTGTTCATCATCTCGCTGGTGTTTCTGTTTGCCGGGCTTGGCTATGGGATCGGAGCGAAGACGTTCAAGAATAGCGTCGACGTGATCAATGGAGTGGTCAAGACCTTTGCCAGCCTGGCGGGCTTGGTCTTCATGTTGCTGATCATCAGCCAGTTCATTGCCTACTTCAACTACAGCAACATGCCGACGATCGCGGCGGTGGGGATGGCAGACGTCCTCGAACAGATGAGCATCGGGCCGATCTTCCTGTTGATCGGGATGATCGTGGCGATCATGATCCTTGACCTGATCATCCCGGGGTCGTTGCCGAAGTGGGCGATCTTCGCGCCGATCTTCGTGCCACTGTTCATCCGGCTTGGGGTCGCGCCGCAGACGGTGCTGGCGGCGTATCGGATCGGCGACTCGCCGATGAATGTGATCACGCCGCTGATGGTCTACCTGCCGTTTATCGTGGTGACGGCGCAGCGCTACGACAAGAGCGCTGGGCTCGGGACGATCATCTCGCTGATGCTGCCCTACACGGTGATCATCATGGTGACCTGGATCCTGTTCTTCGTGCTGTGGTTCTTGTTGGGCGTACCGCTGGGTCCGGGCTACCCAGTGGCCGCCGGATAGCCACTCGAGCGGATTGATGGACGACCTCCTGCTCGTGCTGGGGGTCGCTTCGCTGTCGGCGTTTCTCACGTTTCTGGGTGCGCCGGCAGCGGAGTGGCTCGACGTGCCACAGCGTGCCGTGAGTGGAGCGCTACAGTTCGCGTCCGGGGTGATCACGGCGATTGTGGCGTTTAGCCTGATGCCGCCGGCGGTGCAGATCGGGCCGCAGGGCTGGGTTGTGCTTTCTTTCTTCGCCGGCGGCGCCCTGTTTGTCGCGCTGGAGTACTACTCGGCTCGGCTGCTGGCGTCGCGTTCTGGAGGGAGCGAGCGTTCGGTCGGTCTGTACTTGGGGATCCTGGTGGACCTTGTGATCGATGGAGCGGTGATCGGGGTGGGGGCGACGCTGTCGTTGGGGACGGGGCTGTTGTTGGCGTTGGGGATGGCCGTGAGTACCGCGCCGCTGGCGTTTGTCACGACCGCGACAGCCAAGCGGCAAGGGGTCTCGCTCGGCTGGCGGCGTGTACTGGCAGGTTCCTTCGTGGTGGCGATTATCGGTGGCGCGATGCTTGGCTACCTGGTGTTGCGCAATCAGGCGCTCGATCTGCGGCTGTTGATCGTTGGGCTGGCATCCGGTTTCTTGATCACGACGGTGACTCAAAGCCTGATTCCCGAGGCGAACCGAGAGGGAGAGCCCCGGCTTGCCGGGCTTCTCTATATGGGCGGGCTTTCGTTATATGCGCTGTTTACTCTGGGGGTGAAGTGATCGGAGCCTTGCGTGCCTAGCGGGATGACGAAGAAGGCATCGCGGGCGGCCGGAGTGATTGCCGTCTCGCGACGACGCAGGTGGGCTGAAATCGTCGCAGCGGCGCTGTTGGCGCTTGCGTCGATGTCGACCGCCTGGTGCGCCTATCAGTCAACGCGCTGGAGCGGAGAGCGGACGTCCGCCGCCGGCACCGTTTCGACGGCGAATACTAAGGTGGCGAAGCTGACGAATCTGGCGATGCAACGCACCGCGCTCCATGCAGACTTGTTCGTGGCGTGGCTTGAGGCGACGAACTCCGACAATCGCCAGCTTGCCGACTTCTTGTTTGCTCGCTTTCCAGAGCCGCTGCTCTCGGCAACGCGAGCGTGGCAGGCGACTTCGCCATGGACGAACCCGGCAGCGCCGCTGACGCCGTTTGCGATGGCCGAGTATGTCCTGCCGGAGACTGTCGAAGCGACGAGATGGGAAGCGGCGGCGGAAGCGGCAACTGCTCAGGTGAACCTTGCGGATCAAGTCGCCGACCGGTATGTCGCCTTTACGGTCATCTTTGCGGCAGCGCTGTTTTTCGGTGGGATCAGCGGGAAGTTTTCCTGGCCGCCGGTGGACTACACGCTCCTCGGGCTAGGGGTGCTGGTGCTGCTGGTAGGGGCCTCGTTGATGGCGATGTTGCCGGTGGCCTGATGTGGGCCGGGCCAAACTCATTGCGCCATCATCCGCGGCCGCATTCGGGTGTGACGCCGCCATCCGGGCTGCTGGACCGGCTGATCGACCCGATCGATCGGCTGCTGAGCACGATCTACAGCCTGCTGATCTTCCTGACCTTCACCCTGACCTTTCGGATTGTAGCGATCCACAGCGGGGCGGCAGACGAGCCGTCGGCGCAGCAGGTAGAAGATCTTCTGCTGGCGGCAGCCGGCGCGACAATTGCCTGGGGCTTGATCGACGGGCTGATGTATGTGCTGACTTCGGCCTTCGAACGGCGAGAGAAGCACCGGCTGTTGGCAGACCTGGCCGAGGCCGGCACTGACGAGGAACGCCTCGATGCGATCGCTGGCGAACTCGATCACATCCTCGAGCCAGTGGCAAGCGAGGCGACCCGCCGCTCTCTCTACGAGGACGTACTCGATCACCTTCGTGGTAGTCAGCCGCAGCCGACGGGCATCAAGCGGGAAGACTTTGTCGGAGGACTGAGTTACCTGGTGTTGGCGGTGCTGGCGGTGATCCCGTCGCTGGTGCCGTTTCTGCTGCTGCGGGACTATCCGATGCTGGCGATCCGGGCGTCGAATGTGGTGTCGTTCGCGATGCTGTTCTGGGCTGGCTATCGTTGGGGGCAGTACACCGGCTCGAACCCCTGGAAGATCGGGCTGCTGCTGGTGGCAATGGGCGCGTTGATGCTGCTGGTGGCGATCCCGCTGGGCGGCTGAGAGAGAGGAAACGATGGTGGAGAATGCGGGCGGCGTGCTGCCAGTTTCGACGGGACGGCTGCCGGCGCCCGAGCGGGTGCGGGCGTTGGTCGAAGAGGCCTACGAGCGTTTTCGGACGAATGACGAGGGGAGCAACGCCAGTCATTATCCGGCGTTGGCGCGAGCGCCGCGCGACCGGTTCGGGGTCTGTCTCGCGGGCATCGACGGGGCGGTCTACAGTGCGGGTGATGCCGATGCGCCGCTGACGCTTATGAGCGTCTCGAAGCCGTTCGTCTTCGCGCTGGCCTGCCAGGCGCTTGGGGCGGACGAGGTGCGGCAGAAGATAGGGGTGAACGCGACTGGTCTGCCGTTCGATTCGCTGATGGCGCTCGAATTGAACCAGAGCCGGCTGACGAACCCGATGGTAAATGCCGGAGCGTTGGCGACGACGAGCCTCGTGCCGGGAGAGAGTGCCGAGGAGAAATGGTCGTTCATCTTCGAAGGGCTGTCGCGATTTGCCGGGCACCCTCTTGAAGTCGATGAAGAGGTGTATCGTTCGGCGTCGGAGACGAATCATCGTAATCAGGCGATCGCACGGCTCCTGTGGAGCTATGACCGGCTGTATTTCGACCCGGTGGCGACGACCGACCTGTATACCCGGCAATGTTCGTTGACGGTGAGTGCGCGCGACCTGGCGGTGATGAGCGCGACGTTGGCCGACGGCGGTGTGAACCCGCTGACGCGCGAGCGGGTCGTCGACGCGGAGATCTGTCGGCCGGTGCTGGCGGTGATGGCGACCGCGGGGATGTACGAGACGTCTGGAGACTGGCTGTACGATACCGGGCTGCCGGGTAAGAGCGGCGTGAGCGGGGCGTTGGTGACGGTTGCGCCGGGCAAGGGCGGACTGGGGGCGTTCTCGCCGCCGCTCGATGCGGCGGGCAATAGTGTTCGGGGCCAACTGGCAGCGCGATTCCTGTCCGAGCAACTCGGGCTGAACCTGTTTGCCTCCAAGCCGGACTAGCTGCTTCTTCCTTTGGCCCGGCGCGGCCGACTGGTTTCAGCAGCGCGGATCGCGAGGCCGAGCGCGCTGACGATATCGTCGTGTCCCTCGGCGGGGTCGACGGCGAGGGCGATCCGGCTGCCGGGCCGACTGTGGGAACGGACCATTGCCAACTCCTGCCAGGCCCGGCGCAGTTCCGGTGTGTCAGCGGCGGGGAGTTGGAGCCGGCCACCGCCGACGGCGGCGATCAGCGCGAAGGCCACTGCTGAAGCCGACGTCGCGCTGAAGACAAACGGCTCGACCCGGCTGCCCAAGCTGTCGCGCAAGAAGGAAGCGACGCCCGCTCCCACGCCGGTGGCATCGACGACGACCCGCTGGACCTGCCAACGCTCCAGCAGCGCGACGAGCCGGCCAAAGAGGGCGGCCTGCCGAACACCAGTCCAGACGAAGATCGCCACGACCTGGAGGCCCGGCGGAAAGGCCGCCGTCGACAATTGGTCCACCGCTGGTGGTAAGCGGGGCGGGACGACCTCCCCGATGACCACCACCGTCGAATCGCGCCGGGTCGGCCGCGAAGCCACCGATGGAGACGCCTCACCTTCTTCCGCCTCACCGGCGAGGTCGATCCCAGCGACATAGCGATGGCCGGGCGTTGGCCCGTCTTGCAACGGATGGCTGCCGCGCACCAACGCCAGCAGCGTTGCGCTGAAGGTGCGCCCGCCACCCTCCAACGGCGCGAGGGCATACTGAGTGCGAAAGAGCGGATGCTGCTCGCCCAGCCGTTCCCGCTCCGCCTCGACATAGCGCCGATAGGCGGGGTTGTACTCGGCGACCGCTTGCCAGCCATATTCGAAATGCCGCTGGATCCCGTCGCGCCGCTGCTGAGCCAGGTGCTCCTCCTTGACCTGTTCGAGGAGGGTTGAGCCGTCCCAGGCGGTGCCATAGAGGACCGAGGTGACATTGGTGCTGGCGCCCATTGGCCGAAAGACCCTGGTGTAGATGTCCGGAGCGACATCCTGCGCTTCGTCGACCTCGAGCAAGAGGCTGGCGGTTGCGCCGACGACGTTGGCGGTGGGTGCGGCAGAGAGAAATCGGACCGCGGCGCGAGCGAGCCGGATGATGCCTCCTGGCTCGGCGGTCCAGACCCGGCCAAGCCCGGCGTCGGCCAACCGGGTGATCAAGCGCTCGCGCGAGAGCAGGGCTTGCGGGCGGAAGGTGGGACTGGCCTTGACGAGGATGCCGCCGGCGGCCGCGTAGCGGACCAGCAGCCCGACCTCCAACTGAGCCGACAGTTCATTCTTACCGGCCTGACGGCTCATCATGACGCTGAAGGTGTGTCCGTCATGATTGAGGATGCTGCGAAGGATGGCGCGCAACGGCTCCCGTTGATAAGGACGAAGGGGCGGCATCGGCATGGCGGGCTCCAGCAGAGGTTCGATCGGTAGAGTGCCGGTCGGCAAGGCTTGAGGAACGGCGGTGCGCCGTCTCGTCGGAACCGAGCGAGCCTTGGTGGGAGCCAGCGAGTATATGACGACCGCGAACCGGGTGGCGTGAGTGTCAGAGTTCGCCGTGTAAGGACGGCAGAGCCTCACCATCGAAGAAACGGCGGAAGAGGTCGATGGTGGCGGCCAGGGCCTCCGGCGGTCCGGGGTCGGGATAGATGCGCGACTGATAGGCTCGGGCAGCCTGGCACGCTTCGGCCATCGTCGGACGAAAGACATCGTGCTCGTTGGTGCAGATCAGCACCGGCTGGTCGACCAATGGCAGGCGATCGATCGTTGGATAGGTGATGCCGGCGTGATAGGGGATCTGATAGGTCAGAGCGCTCTTGAGGAAGTCACTGAAGCCGCGATTGAGCGCTTCGCCGGTCAGCCCGGCGGCATCGCGATCGGTGGTGAAGGCGATCCGTGCCTCAACGCCCGCGAGCGTGTGGTCAAACCACGGGTAGAACAACTGCTGGTCGCGCCGGAAGTTCCAGGCGAGCAGCAGGTGACCGCCATGGTCCTGCGGAGTGAGCAGCGGTAAGTAGTGTTGCACCATCCAGGCGGCATACGCTTTGGAGTAAATCACCGGCCCGTCGACGATCAGCCGCCGCACCTGGTCGGGTCGGGCGATTGCCAGTTCGATCCCGAGGCAGGACCCGGTGCGCGACCCGTAGATGTCGTACTCGTCGAGGCCAAGCGAATCGATTGCGTCGCCGACGATCGCGGCGATGTCCCACATTGCCGCGCCGGGTGGCGGTGACGATGAATCACCGAGGCCGGGCGTATCGAAGGTGATCACCGGCCGGTCCAGCCCCATCGCCAGCAGCAGCGGCTCGAGTTGACGGCTCGTTCCCGGCGATCCGTGAAACAGGAGCAGCGGACGGCCCGGTCCGGTTCCGCTGCGCCGCAGCAAGACCTGTCCGACGCGTGTCGGGGCATAGTCTCGCCGCACCTGTCCGACTACCGGGACGACCGGCGGGAAAAGCGGCGTTGGTGGCAGCACGTCGTCGGCGAGCGCTTGCGCGATCCGGTTCGCCCGTGCCGTCAGGCCGTTCTGTGGTGGAGCGATCGTCACGTTTGGCGCGAGGCCGGTGGCGCGTTCCAGATGGGTGGCGAGCCGATCGGCAGTCGAGGCGAGGAGCACCGTCGGGACGGAGACTCGTCGCAGCGCGGCCAGACCGTCGTAGGCGAACGCCGCCTGGTAGCCGAGCGAGTAGGCTGAGCCAGCGCGAATCAGGTCGACGAACTGCGCGTGCAGAGCGGTCGGCGATGGCAAGTCGGCGAAGATGCGTGAGCGCCAGTCGCGCCGGTACCACGGCCAGAAGATGTGTCGGTTGCGCACCATCGCCCAGGCTCGCACCCAATGGGTGGCGTCTGGCTCGGGGGTCAACGAGGGGGTGTAGTGGGCAACGACGTCGGCGATCTCGTCCGCCGTCCAAATCGCCAGCCCGTCGAGAACGAGCCGGTGGACCCTATCTGGCCGGGTCAGAGCGAAGGCAATGGCGATCTTTGCGCCGGTGTGCGCGCCGTACAGGTCGATTTGTGCCAAGCCAAGCGCATCGAGCGTTTCGCCAAGGGCGTCGGCATAGTCCTCAATCGTCGGCAGTTCGACGGCAAGCGGCTCGCTTTCGCCATAGCCGGGGGTGTCGATGGCAAGGGTTGTCTGGCGGCTGGCGAGGGCGCGCATCAGATCTTCGAGAGCCCAGCTACTGCCGTGGGACGGATGGAGCATGACCAACGGCGGGCCGCTCCCGGCTCGGCGGTAGTGAACCCGTCGCCCCGAATCGGTGGTCAGGTAGGCGCGCGACACGTTGGTCATCGCCGTCTCCTGCGGGTCAGAGTGGCGGCGTGGGCCGCGAGGCAGCGCGCTAGCTGAACCAACCCGGATGCGCCATCACGGTGTCGCTGCCGGGGCCGTTCGACTGGATCAGTTGGCCGTCGGAATCGTACTGGTAGGTCTCGTCCTCGGTGTAGAACACCTCGGAGCCGCTTCGGAAATGGCGGCGCGAGGTTTCGCCGAGTTTGGTGCGCTCCGGCGAGAAGACAAACGCCTTGGCATCGTCGAGACTGGGGAAGACGAACTGGGTAATGCGATAGATCGAGACGCCGCCCGGTTCGCCTTCCCGGTTGGCGATCGTCCGGCTCAGCTTGACGCTCTGACAGCGGTATTTGCCGGCGATCTGGAGGGCGACCGGCACGTAGTGCTCGTGGTACTTGGCTTCGTCGAAGAACTGATCGTCGCCGGCCGGCGTCTGGTAGACCATCGTCATCGTGATCATCGTTCCTCCCAGATCGCGGTTGGGAGGGACGCTCGCCAGCCCTCCCAGCGCTCTACGCCGGCAACCAGAAGCGGCGCCCGTTTACGGCTTGACGCCCGAGCGCATCATCATGTTCATCACCGCCTCTTCCTTGACCTCGACAAAGCCGACGCGCCGGTAGGCATCGAGGAGGTCGAAGCAGGTGAACGCTTCGGCGTACGGTTCCGGGTTGTCGCGGAAGCTCCACTCGCTGCGGTATTGCTCGAAAGGGGTCTTCTGCGACGAAGTCTTGAAGTCGCTGATCGCGTAGATCCCGCCCGGCCGGAGAACGCGGAACGCCTCGCGCAAGATCTGCTCGCCGATCGCGGTCGGGATCTCGTGATAGAGGATGTGGGCGTGGATCATGTCGAAGGAGTTGTCCGGGAAGGTCATCGCTTCGGCGGGCATCTGAGCAAAGCGGACGTTCGTCCCACGCTCGACCGCGAGGTAGTGGGCAAAGCGCACCAGCGGCCCGGACATGTCGATGCCCCAGACCTCGGCCTGCGGGAAGCGCTCGGCGAGCGGCCAGGTCGTCCAGCCGATCGCGCAACCGACATCCAGCACCCGGCGGACGACACCGTCGGGCGGCATCGGCGCACCGTCGACGAACTTCTTCTTGTTCACCTCGGCTGGCAGCCCGGTGATCCCCTTCTGGTTTGCCTCGACCCCGATGTAGTTGATGTAGCCGGCCAACGGGTCGCGCGCCATCCCACCTGGCTGAAGATGGAAATCGACCTTCCAGAAATAGTCCGGATAGACGAGGTTCGGGTTGAGGAAAAGCCGGCCCGGCGCCCGCTCCTCGGCGGCGAGCATCGCCTGTTCGAGTTCGTCGGCCTGGCGGGTCGCCGACTCGACGGTCTGACGCCAGTTCATCTCCTGGGCGGAGCGCTGCATCCGCATGTAGGACTGCATCAACGGCTGGGTGTCGAGGATCTTGTGGGCGTCCTCGAGGGTTGCCGGCGCCCGTCCTTCACTGGCCTGGAATCGGTCTGCGCCGCGCTGATAGGCCTGCTGAAGCTCACCGCTCCATTTGCCGCTGAAAAAGCGCAGCCCGCCTACGAATTCCAAGTAGGAACGCTCATCCTGCTGGACCAGGTCCTCGGTCATGTCGCCTCCCTTCCACCTTCGGTGGGGTCTCATGTTGCGCTATCTGCTATCATACTGTAAATAGTGACAACCGGTCACCCCGCCGCTTCCCCAGACGCATCCCGCGCGTAAAGGAGAAACGATGACCAGGTTCTTGTCGATCGGCGCGTTGCTCATGGTCCTTGTCACAGCCTGCGCCCCAGCGCCGCCACCGCCGACGCCGGCGGCCCCTGCCCCCAGTGAGCGTCGCGCTGCCGACCAGGCCATCCGGATCGGCCGGCTGAGCCTTCCCCCTTCGATGAGCCCGGAGTCCTCCTTCAACGAGTTCTTCAATCCGCTCTACGACACGCTGACGGTACTCGGGCCGAAGTTCACCGTCCTTCCTGCCGCGGCGGAGAAGTGGGCCTACATCGACGACGCCTGGCATTTTACCATCCGCCAGGACCTGACCTTCTGGAACGGCGAGAAGGTGACGGCCGACGATGTGGTCTTCTCGGCCAACCTTGTCGCCCAGACCGCTCACCCTTCGAAACTGAACCTGCCGTTGATGACCGGCGCAAAGAAGATCGACGACCGGACGGTCGCCATCTCCAGCAAGACGCGCGACGGGATGCTCGTCCAGGGCGCCCACGGTATCTACATCTTCCCGAAAGCCTATTATGAGCGGGTCGGCAAGGACGAGTTCGGCGCAAAGCCGCTCGGCACCGGCCCGTTCGAGCCAGTCAGCTATGACGTGAACTCCGGCGCGGTCTTTCGTCAGCGCGCCACGCCTCATCCGTTCCGCAAAGTGACCGCCACCGAGCTACAGTACAAAGTCATTCCGGACATCAGCCAGCAGGTAGTCGGCCTTCGGGTCGGCGAACTCGACCTGATCACGCTGACGGCGTTTACCGCCGAGCAAGTCCAGCAGATGAAGAATGCCGGCCTGCAATTGATCTTGTCTGAGGAGGCGAGCATCAACGCGGCGCTCTTCTCGCAGCCAGAGGCGGAACTGCGCAACTCGCCGCTTCGCGACCGGCGGGTGCGCCAGGCGCTCAACTACGCGGTGGACAAGGACGCGATCGTCGCGGCGCTGTTCAAGGATCTGGCGGTGCCGGCGACCCAGTTCACCGTGCCGGGCACGCCGTCCTGGGACGAGACGAACAAGGGGTATCCCTACAATCCGGCGAGGGCGAAGCAACTGCTGACCGAAGCGGGCTACCCGAATGGCTTCAAACTGCCGATGGGCATCGGCTTTACCGCCGCGACTATCCCCGCCGGTATCCCGACGATCATCCAGGACGGGCTGCGCGGCGTCGGCGTCGAGGCGGCGGTCAACTCGTACGAGTATGGTTTCTTGCTTGACAAGTACTATGGCCGCAACAACCAGCAGAAAGACGATCTCTTCATGCAGTCGAGCGGCGATGCCAACGGGACGTTCTCGGTGACGCGCGGGCTGTACACCTGTGAGAAGGAAGGCCCGGCGCGGTGGTGGTGCACGCCGGAGTTCGACCGGCTCTGGATACAGGCATCTCAGGAGATCGACGAGAGCAAGCGCCACGCCCTGCTCAAGCAGGCCGCCAAGGTCCTCCACGACGATGTGCCGGCGCTCTGGCTGATCCAGCGTCACAGTGTGACGGCCTTCCGGCCGAACCTGCGGGTCGAGACGCGGCCGACCGCCCGGATCTACGATACGGCGTATCGCGTGGAATAGGTTCTCGGGGCGCCGGGGGATCGGCGCTTGATTTGCATCAGAGGAGTGAGCGAATGAGCAACAGAGAGCGCGAGGGCGGCCGACCTCGGATTGTGGTGGTGGGGGCGGGCAACGCCGGTATCCCGGCGGCGATAGTTGCCGCCGAACTGGGCGCCGACGTGACGCTGGTCGAAAAGACCGACCGGATCGGCGGAATGCTGTTCGTCTCGAGCGCGACGGTGAGCGCCGCCGGCACCCGGATGCAGCGCGCCAAGGGGATCGAGGATTCGCCCGAGCGCCACGCCGAGGATGCCCTCGAGATCGGCCGCGGCCGCAACGACCCGGCGCTCGTCCGGCTGGCAACGACCTACGCCGCCGAGGCGGTCGACTGGCTCGAAGCGATCGGGGCGCCCTACTCGGACGATTCGCCGGTGTTCGCTGGTGAGCACGAGTTGTATTCGCGCCCGCGCAGCTATCGGTGCAGCGGCGTTGCCTACCTGAAGGTCCTCGAGCCGGAACTGGGACGCCATCGTGACCGGATCGACCTGCGACTGAACAGCCGGGTAGTTGACCTTCTGCTTCAGGGTGATCGGGTGGCCGGCGTGCGGATCGAGTCGAACGGCCGAACCGAGGACGTGCCAGCCGATGGGGTCATTCTCTCGACCGGTGGCTATGCCGCCAACCAGGCACTGCTGAAGCGCTTTCACGGTGCGGAAAAGAACGTGATCACGGCCTGCCTGCCGCATGCGACCGGCGACGGACTGGTGATGGCCGAGGATGCCGGTGCGGCTCTGGTCAATATGGACGTGCTGATCCTGATGCCAGGCGGCGTCGAGGACCCGAAGCGGCCGGGCTTCACCCTGTCGTGGTCGATCGTCACACGGCTGCGTGCGCCGGCACGCTCGGGTGATGTCTGGGTCAACCGCGACGCGAAGCGCTTCATGCGCGAGGATGAGCCGAGCCCGGATGCCCGAGAGCGGGCGATCATGTCCCAGCCCGGTACGGTGATGTACTCGGTCTTCGACGAGCCGATGCGCGAGGGCCTGGCGCCGGACATCGCCGAGGCGACGAGGCAGTGGCTTGAGGGCGGAGCCGGCTTCGAGCCGGTGCTCGTCTCGGCGCCGACGATCGGCGAACTTGCGGCGAAGCTGGGCCTCGATCCTGCAATGCTCGAAGCAACGATCGCCCGATACAACGCGGCAGTTGCTGCTGGCCGGGACGACGAGTTCGGACGCGAAGGATTGCCCAAGCCGATCGACACAGCCCCGTACCACGCGGTGCGCGCCAACGGCGTGACGCTCGGCACCAACGGCGGGGTCAAGGTCGACGACCGGCTGCGGGTGGTGCGCGGGGACGGTACGCCGATCTCCGGGCTGTACGCTGCCGGCGAGATCCTCGGCAAGGCAGCGCTGATGGGTGACGGAGTGGCAAGCGGCTTTGCCGCGGGGCCGGCGTTCACCTTCGGCCGGCTGGCCGCTCGGTTCGCTATCGAGGATAGCGAGGCGACGCCGGCCGCCTCCGGAGCGCAATTGGAGCCAGCGCTCGGCGCGTAAGCTCGCATTCTGGAGCCCGGCCGCCTCTTGGCGGCGGCTCCCACATCCATCGGTACGACGCGCCCGCCAAGCGGGTGAGGTGGCCACCTCATGGCGGGGTATCGAGGGCGGTAGGCGCCGTTGGTCGTCAGCACTCCGTCCGCTTGGCGGGAGATGCGACCCGAGTTCGCGACGCCGGGGCACCGGCTCGCGAAGATGGACCAGCGGGATGGCGCGCGTCGCCGGTCGCGAACGCATCGCTCCGGTGAGTTACCCCACCGCGCGATCGTGGCCTACGTCGGGCAGGGTGAGACGGTCGACTGGATGGCTCCAACGCACCGCCAGCAGGCCACGGTCGGTGTGCGCTTCACGGCCGCCGTCGTAGAGCACGCCGGGGTAGCAGTAGTAGGAGCCGGTACGCAACTGGACGCGCTGCCCGCCGTGGTTGGTGGTCAGGTCGCCCGACAGAACGTACAACTCGTCGCTCGCGCCATCGACCTGCCAGGGGTCTCCCACGCCCTGCCAACCCGGTGGCAGACGCCAGAGCCAGGTGACCAATCCCTCGGCTGGGCTGTGCCAGAGGACGCCTGCTTCCTCGCCGGACGCAAGCCCATCGCGCAAGACTGGCCCGTAGCGGACGAGGTCGAGTTGGAGCGCCGAGATAGCGACGCCGCGTGGAGTACCGCTCTCCTCGGCAAAGTACTCGCGCCCGTCCCAATCGTCGGGCATCGGGAGATAGGTTGTGTCGATCGGCTTGGTAAGGCGGATCAGCATCCGGGTGTCGCGATGAGGATCGAAGCGCTGTTCGGCGGGATGCAGCCAGTAGGGCGGGTGGTTGAGATAGGCAAGCGCATCGGCGCGGTAGAAATCGCCAAAGGCGACCGACCCCTCGAGGACGAAGATCTCCTCTTGGGGCGTGTGGTACTCGAAGTGATGGGTGCGGCCGCCGCCGCCGACTCGGCCGGCCGGGCGGATCAGGAGCCGGGTCCAACCGCCGCTGTCCGGGTCGTCGGTGAGATAGACATAGCTGAGTTGGTCGGAGACCACCGTCGGCGATTGATCCTCGGCAGCAACTGGGTCGCGTCGTTTTCTGGTCATCGTCCCTCCGGTGCGTCAGTCTGAGTTGTCGGTAGGTCTTCAGGGCGGGTCGAGCGGGATAGTCGAGGCGTCATAGCGCCGAAAGGCTTCGAGTTTCTGATTGACCCGCTGCGCTTCGCCGGACTGGTAGAGCGGGTCGGGATCGCTCAGTTCTCGCTGGCCATTCTCGCGCGATTCGATCTGCACCCAGCGTGTCCGGTCTTGGCGAAGGGCTTGGAAGCGTTCGAAGGCGGTGGCAACGTCGTCGATGGCGTCGAGGCAGCGGGCGACGACGATGGCGTCCTCGATCGCCATCGCCGCGCCCTGACCGAGGAAGGGGAGCGCTGGGTGGGCGGCATCCCCGAGCAGCGAGATGCGGCCCGCCGACCAGCGCTCGATCGGGTCGCGGTCATGGAGTGCCCACTTGAAACACTGGTCCGGGGTGGTGGCATCCAGCACGGCCTGAACCCGCCGGTGCCAGCCGGCGAACTCGGCTCTGATTTCGTCGACGGTTGCTCGGGCGCGCCAGCTTTCTTCGGACCATCGGTTGACATGGGCGGCAAAGGCGACATAGTTCATCAACGTGCCGCCGCGCACCGGGTAGCGGACGAAATAATGGCTGGGACCGGGGAAGATGCAGGAGACGGGGTCGAGGATGTCGCTGGGCAGGCGCTCCATTGGGACGAGGCTGCGATAGGCGACGATGCCGGTCCAGCGCGGCTGGTCCGGGCCAAACAGCGCGTGGCGGGTGACCGAATGGATGCCGTCGCAGCCGATCAGTGCTCGGGCGCGGATCGTCGCGCCGTTGGCAAAGTGAGCATCGACCCCGCCGGCATCCTGATCGAGGGCGACGAGGGCGTGATCGAGCCGGATGGCGTCGGGCGCACGGGTGCGGACGGCCTCGGCAAGGAGTTGTTGAAGGTCGGCGCGGTGCAGGAAGTACTGCGGCGCACCATACACCTCGCGCAAGTCGGAGCCGCCGATGCTCCGACGCAGGAGTTCGCCGGTCCGGTAATGGCGCACGCCCAGGCTCGCCGGGACGAAGGCGATGGCCGCCAGTTGCTCACGTAGCCCGAGGTTCTCGAGGACGAGAGTGGCGTTTGGCCACATCGTGATCCCCGCGCCGACCTCGCCAAGTTCGGGCGCTTGTTCGGCGACGATCGTCGGTATGCCATGCTGGAGCAACGCCAGCGCGGTCGTTAGCCCGCCAAGCCCTGCGCCAACGATCAGGACGGGCGGGTCGGCCACTAGATTCGGATCGGGGGCAGCCGCCAGTGATCTGCCCCCTTGGTCCAGCGCACCGCGACGAAGCCGCCTTCGCTGGAGTCGTCCTCGCCGCCGGCGACGATTCGGTCGGGGTCGTAGTAGTAGCCGCCCTCGGTCAGGGTGATCGTTCGGTCGGTTGAGACGGTCAGATCGCCCGAGAGCAGGTAGAGTTCGTCACCGCCGTCCGTTCGCCAGCCGGGCTTGCCACGCCAACCAGCCGGCGCACGCATCAGCCAGGTTGTCCAGAGCGTTTCGACGTCGTCCCAGACGTGCTTGGCATCGAAGCCGGCGCTCTTTCCGCCTTCGAGATAGACCGGCTCCCAGGGTGCGCCATCGAGCCAGGCGTTTGGGACGGTGCGGTTGCGGCACCAGTGGGGTGCGCTCGGCTCGATCCACTCGCGCCCGTCCCAGCCGTCGGGAACATCGCGCAAGATGAAGTCGACCGGCTTGTCGAGCTTGACGAGGGTCATCCCGCCGCCTTCGAAGCGGTAGCCCGAGGGATGCCACCAGTAGGGTGGATGCATCATGTAGCCGATGCTGCGCCACTGGTACCAGCCGTCGAAATCGCAGCCACCGCGCAGAAGAAAGCTCTGCTCGTGGCAGGTGTGATATTCGAGTTTGCCCTGCCGGTCTGCGGGCGGGGTATGGACCTGATGGCGGCGTAGGATGAAAGTCTCAGCGCCGCTGTCGAGGTCAAGCCCGAGCGACTCCTTGGAACCGGAGGCGGTCGGCTCGAGCGAGCGGTCGGCGGAGTTGGTCGGCTCGATCGGCTGGCGTTTCACGCCTCACGCGCGGCCGGGGCGGCGGCCATCTTCTTGACGTAGGCAGAAACGGCATCGGCCCAGGCCTCGGGTTGCTCGTCGACGATGTCGTGGGTGCCGCCCTCAAGCTCCTGATATTCGAAGTCGGGACGTAGCTCGTGGGCCTTCTTCGACCAGGGATAGACGTCGTCGCCGGTGTTGGTGAGGATGAAGGCCGGGCCGGCGAGTTGGAGGAAGTTCGCGTAGTTCGGATACTCGTAGACGGCGAGGTGGCCGTACCAGGCGGTGTCGCCGTTGGCGAGGGTATCGACGACGCTGCGGTGCATCGCGGCGAGGTTGGTCCAGCCGGGGGTGGCGCGCTTGCGGCCCTCCCAGGAGCGGAGGAAGTGGCTGCCATCTTCGTGGATCGGCCGTGGGCCGCGCTCGACGTGGGAGAGGCGCTCGGCGATCCGCTCGGCGTCGTAGACCGGCGGGCTGTTCAGGATAAGCCCGCGCAGCCGCTGTGGGTGGGCGAGGGCAAACGCGATCGCGATCGATGCGCCGGTGTGGTGGCCGAGCACGGCGCAGGCGTCGATGCCGAGCGCGTCCATCAACGAGGGGATGACACTGGCATAGGTGTCGATGCTCGGCCGCTCGACGGGAACATCGGACATCCCAAATCCCGGCGTGTCCATTGCGATTGCGCGGATGCCGCGCTCGGCCAATGGCTCGAACGCCGCGGTGAACATTCGTGAGGAATGGGGCGACTGGTGAAGCAGGACGATCGGGATGCCATCGAGGGTGTCGCGGTAATGAACTTGACCGGTCGGTGCATCGACATAACCCTTGCGGACGGTTACCACGCCTGGCTCTCCTTTTCGTTTTGGACGGATGCGCTCCGGGGGTGCAGCTTCGGCCGGATCAGTTCATCCGGTTCGATTGCGCCGAGCGCTCGGGAGAGCGCAGCGCCAATGTCGACCATGTCGGGAGCGGCCTGCTCCATGTTCGGCAGGGTCCAGCGCTCACTCGGGCCGGAGACGGTCATCGCGGCGATTACGCCGTTGAAGTTGAAGATCGGAACGCTGAGCCCGCCAACGCTGGCATGCTGGTCGCCGACGGCGGCCATGTAGCCTTCCTGGCGGATGCGGGTCAGCCGCGCCTCAATCGCCGGCACGTCCTCCCCCGCTTCGCTGGCCAGGGCAAGGATGCTCTCGACTGCCGCGGGAGGCAGGAAGGCAAGCATCACCTTGCCGCTCGGCCCGGCATAGAGCGGAAAGGTCTCACCGAGGTTGAGGTAGCGGCGAACGGGATGGATCGACTCGACGAGATCGATGCAGACTCGAAGGTTGCCGGATCGAATATGGAGGCCGACGGTTTCGCGAGTCCGGTCGCTCGCCTCGACGAGAAACCGGCGGGCGAGGGAGCGGAGGTCGAGCCGGCTCAGCACGCGAGCCGAGAGGGCGACCAACGCCGATCCGGCGACATAGCGATGGTCGTCGGTGGTGGTGACGAGTTGCTGTTCTTCGAGTTCACGGGCGAGTCGGTAGGCGGCGCTCTTGTTGACGCCGAGGGTGGCGGCGAGATCGGCGAGCGTTGGCGGCCGGTCGCTGGCGACGATGATCTGGAGGAGTTGCATCGCCCGGCCGGCGGTCTGAGCGCCAAACGTGGGCAAGCGCGGTTCCCGTGGTGACATGATCACTCCTCCGACTGGTTCGACGCACGGGCACAGCGCCGGCGCGATGTCCAACCTTGCCACCCGGGCCGGGGATGCGTCAACGGGCGGCGAGGCCAGGGTGGCGGTCAGGAAGGGCTCTCCTAGTATTTGGTAAGGTATTGTAAATAATGCTAATCTCAATCAACCCGACCGTCAACGGGGGCAGGGGGAAAGGCTGAGTCCCCGCGCGGTGGACTGCCTGCCGGATGCGGCTCTTCTTGGCCGGAGTGCCCGGTGCATCACGATGGTACCCTGTCGCCCAGCGTGAGGGTTCGGCTGGGGAGCAGCGCTCCGCTCGTCTTGCCGACCTCGGCATGCCGGCCGGCGTGACGCCCGGAACGGTGAGCGCCGAGAACGACACCTTCACGAGGCAGCGGGGGATCAATGAGCAAAGACCTGGTCACGATTGCGACGACCCAGTACGAAGTCGGCTTCGACCGGGAGGCGAACCTTCTGGCGATCTTGGAGCGGATCGACGAGGCGGCCGACCACGGCGCAGACCTCGTGCTCTTTCCCGAGTTCACGAACCATGCAACCTGGTATCGCGACCAGGACCACTGCTGGACCGTTGCAGTCGACCCGGCGGGGTCCTGGGTTGGCGCGATCCGCGATCGGGCGCGGGCGAGAAGGGTCTGGGTCGCCTTCAACGCTGCCACCCGTGGCGAGCGGCCGACGGTCTACGACCAGAACTATTTGATCGACCGCGAGGGCGCGATCGTCGGCACGGTGCGCAAGAAGGTGCTGATCGCCGGCGAGAACGACTACATGACAAAAGACCAGATCGAGCCGGCGGTGTTCGACACCGAGTTGGGCCGGATCGGCTTCACCACCTGCATGGACGGCGTGCTCCCCGAAACGGCGCGCACCGTCGCCGTCAAGGGCGCCCAGATCATCCTCGATTCGCTGAACTCGAATGCCCGGGACGAGGGCGCGATGCACGTGCCGGTGCGTGCCGCCGAGAACGGCGTCTTCATGGTCTCCAGTTGCAAGTCCGGGCCGCTCGTCCCCTGGGAGGCGGCCGGCGAGTTGATGGAGCGGCGGGGGATCGCCCGGCATCTGATCAATACGCCGGGCGAGAGCCAGATCGTCAGCCCGGACGGCGAGGTGCTGGCGCGCGGTGGCTTTTTGACCGACGAGATCGTCTACGCGACGATCGCCCCGGTCAACGCCGACGACAAGACACTCGACGGGCTTGGCGATCGCTTCGCCGACCGGCGGCCGGACGCCTATGGCCTGCTGGCTGAGCCAAACGACCGGATTCCGCTGGTGCTGAACCCGTCGACGGTCGAGGTGGAGCCGTTTCCCACGGCGGCGCTCCAGACGGTGTGCGACCCCGCCAATTTCGAGATGACGGTGCTGCGCGGCCTCGATCTGGTCGAAGAAGCGGCCGACCGCGGAGCGCGGTTGATCGCCCTGCCGGAACTGTTCCCCTTTGCGGAAGGGGCGATCGCGGCCGACCCAGGGCGTGCGGCGGCGCTCAGCCGGGACGTGCTCGACCGTCTGGAAGAGATCGGCCGGCGGCGGGGGGTCTTCGTTGCGGCGTCGTTGGTCGAGGAGGATGAAAGTAGGCGCTATCACACCGTCTGGCTGGTGTCGCCGGACGGGCCGGCCGCCCGCTATCGCCAGGTTCATCTGCGCGCGGCCGATCGGGCCTGGGCGACGGCGGGGGATGCGCTGGTGACCGCCGATACGGCGTTGGGACGGATCGGGTTGCTGGCGGGCTATGACGGGTTGTTCCCGGAGGCGGCGCGGGTGCTGGCGTTGCTGGGCGCCGACCTGATCGTCTACCCAACCTGCTGGCGGGTGGCCTGGGAGCCGACGCTGGGAATGCGTGAGCGGGCGGCGGAGAACCACTTGAGCATCGTCGCCGCCAACCGCGCGGACTCGCCGGTGGCGCGTGGCGCGGTGGTCGCGACGGCGCCACGGTTTCCGACGGCCTGGCGTGGTCGGCTGAACCCGGTGGACGTCGCCGAATCGTCGCCGGAGTTCGAGACCTTCGTCCTGCAGCGGGTCGACCCGGTTGCCAGCCGCAACAAGGTCATGCTGCCGCAGACCGACGCCATCTTCAACCGACGGCCCGAACTACACGGCCCTCTGGTTGCGCCAGTGAGACCCTGAGCGGACGCGGGGGCGGATGCGCCGAGAAACCGTCCAAAATGTATCGAGGACGCGAATCCACCGATCTCGAAATATCGTAGTCAGCATGAAGAACAGCTATGATTCAGATGTCAGCCCTGACGTTGGTTCGGGAAGTTTCGATTCACGAGGTGGGCGTCTGCTGACCTGAGGACGGGTTCCGCGGAGGGAGGTCTCGATGCATACCTGGCTGTCGCACACCGGTCTGGTGTTGGCGCTCGGTCTGGCGGCCTGCGCTCCGGCTGCGCCGCCGCCGACGACGGGCGTCCCGGCGGCCCCGGTCCCGCCAGCCGCCGAGATACGCGCCGCCCAGCAATCGATCAAGATCGGGACAGCGTTTTCGCTCTCGACGCTCAGCCCGCGCGGTGCGCTTCCGCCGGCGCCTTTTCTCTATTGGCCGATGTACGACAATCTGACCCAGTTTGGACCGAAATACGAGGTGCGCCCGTCGGTGGCGGAGAAGTGGTCGGTTTCGCCGGACGGCCGGACCTGGACCTTCAACCTCCGCAAGGACGTCAAGTTCTGGAATGGCCAGCCGGTGACGGCGGAGGATGTCGCGTTCTCGCTGACCCAGGTGGTGCGCAGTCGTTGGCCATCGATTGGATTTTTCGCCTCGGTGACCGAAGCGACGGCGGTTGACCAGTCGACGTTGAGGGTCACCTCGCGTCAGCCGGACATGGCGATCCCGAACGGTGGGTCCTATCTCTGGATCATTCCGAAGGCCTACTATGAAGAGGTTGGGGCGGACGCGTTTGGCGACAAGGCGGTCGGCTCCGGGCCGTACGAGGTTGCCGAGTATCGCCCTGGCGACACGGTGCGCTTCAGGAAGCGGTCCGAGCCGCACGCCTTCCGCAAGCCGGCCAACGACGAGATCATCTTCCGGACGATCCCGGACCCGAACCAACGAGCGAACGGACTGCGCACCGGCGAGATTGACCTGAGCGCCGGGACGAGTTTCCTGCCGGACCTCGCCGAGAACCTGACCCGCAGCGGGGTGACGGTGCTGAGCCAACCGGGAGCGGTGGTGCTGCTGACGATGTCGCAGGGCGTCGCCGAAGCACGCAACACGGCGCTGAAGGACAAGCGGGTGCGTCAGGCGCTCAATTACGCGATCGATCGCGAGTCGCTTGCAAAGAACCTCTACAAAGGGACGGCGGTTCCGATCAGTCAGGTGGCGTTGCCGGGCAGTCCCTACTTCGACGAGTCGGCGCGGCCGATCCCCTACGACGTGGCGACCGCCAAACGGCTGCTGGCCGAAGCGGGTTACCCAACCGGATTCAAGCTGCCGGGTGGACTGGATACGTCGATCGCCCATGGCTATCGTGATCTGGTCTTGGCGATCCAGAGTAGCCTCAAACAGATTGGCGTCGAGTTTGAGGTGAATTTCGTTGAGTCTGGCGAGTACGACGATCGGGCGCGAGCGGTCGGCGGCAAGATGCGTGGCGACCTCTGGGCGCACGCGTCGAGCGACGCCAACGGCTTCGGGTCGACGATCCGTTCGCTCTATGGCTGCGGCAAGCCCGTGCCGGAGCCGGCGTTTGCGCTGTTCTGGTGTAACACCGCCTGGGACAAGGCGATGGACGAAGCGCTGGCGACGGCCGACCCGGCCAAGCGGCAACAATTGCTGCATGAGGCAAACCGGATCCAACGCGAGGATGTACCGGCGATCTTCATCGTCGCGACCCCGGTTCAGATCGCCCACGTGGCGAAGATCCGCGGCGTCGAGTTCCCGGTTCCGATCTTTTATGGCTTCGACACGGTCTATCGTATCCAGTAGTTCGGCGAGGGAGGCATGAGGATGGCAATCACCGATGGCGAGGTTCCGCGCAACTGGACCGAGTTCAAGCAGGAAGATCGGGCAACCTTCGACTTCTTGAACAACGTCAAGACGGTCAGCATGGCGGTAGTGGGCCAGCAGGCCCGTCGGCGCTATGAGGCTGCGTTGGCGGCAGCGGCGGCGAAGGGGGAACCTGCGCCGTCCAGTCCGGCCGAGGTTGCTCCGTTCGTCGCTCCGCTCTTTGCCTGGCGCGCCGACCGCTTTATTTCGCGCCAGGCCCAGGAGATGCTCTGGCCGCGGCTGTTCGAGGCGCTCCTGCCGGATGAGGCGTTCTACCTCGCCGAACTGGAAAAGCCGGTCGAGAACCCGAAAGGGACGCTGCGGCTGAACCCCTCGGTGACCTTCCCGTCCTACTATGAAGTGGACTATCACATTCAACCGGGCGGGATGCACGGCAAGCCGATGATCCCCTGGGTGATGCAAACCGGCCGGGCGGTCTACCACTCCGGCGCGAACGACCGTTGGGAAATGGAGCGACGGATTGCCGGCGCGGTTCCGGAGGGGCGCTACGAGCGTATTCTCGACTTGGGCTGCGGTCTCGGCTCGAGCGTGATCGTCCTGAAAGAGCGATTTCCGGACGCCGAGGTGTTCGGGATCGACCTGTCGGCGCCGTTCTTGAAGTATGGCCACCGGGTGGCCGAACGGTTCGGGTTGGCGCTGCAGCTTTCCCAACAAAACGCCGAGCAGACCGACTTCGGCGATGGGACGTTCGACGTGGTGTCATCGTGCATTCTGTTTCACGAACTCCCGGACGAAGCGGCCCGCAATGTGATCCGCGAGGCGTACCGTATCCTCAAGCCGGGAGGACTGTTCAACCTCGGCGACGTGGGAGCGTACCGCCACCTCGAGCCCTATCGGGCGTTCTTCTCCGATTGGCAGACCGAAAACAACGGTGAGCCCTACTGGCGGCAGAACGGCCTGCGCGACCTGCCGGCGATGCTGCGCGAAGCGGGGTTCGGATCGGTCGTCGAGCGACCGTTGCAGCAGGGCGGTATTCAGTGGTCGACGCAAGGAGTGAAGTAATCCGTTCGCGAGAGACGTCACCTCCCTGATCTCTCTCGCCGACGAGGCGTTCCGGGGCAGACAGGCCCCGGGTCCGAGGTTTGCCCCTCGCTCACCTACCCATCTCAGACGCCGCCGACAGGCTCCTGCCCTCGCGACGCTCTTGCCTTCTCTCGGTATCGGAGAGAAGGCAGCGCGGTACGGTTCCGGTCGTTCTTCGCTAGTTCGCGATCACCAGGCTATTGTTGCCGGTCATGGAGCGCTTGATGGTGATCCAGAGTTCCTGAGAACCCGGCCGGAGCGAGGAGAAGTAGTCGACGTTGGGGGCCAGCGTTGCGCCGTTGAGGGTGACGGTCGGCGGGTTGGCCGCGCCGGTGTAGTTGCGCAGGACGACGACGGGGTTGGTGATCTGGAGTGCGCCGACGGCGAAGGAGAGGGTGGCGCGGTTGCTGGCGGCGATCGCCTCCCAGGTGCCGTAGACGTGGTTGTAGCCGGCGGGTGCATAGGTGACGGTGTCGGTTCGGCCAGGGCCAGCCGGGCCATTGGTGGCGACGGTTCCGACCGAGGCGGTCAACGTCGTGCCGTTGATCGCCTGGGCCTCCGAGGCGGCCAGGACGGTCGGGCCGTCCACGCCGAGGTTGTGCGGGTCGAGGACGATGTAGACGCTGTAACTCACCTTCGGCCAGCCGATGACGGTGTTGCCGTTGATGGAGGTGAAGCTCTGCTGGCCGAGCGATCCCCAATCCGCGCCCCAGGCGAGCCGCTTGGAGCCAGTCGGGCTGTCCTTCTGAAGCTGACCCTGGTCGTTGTAGAACGAATAGTTGACCGACTGGTAGGACCACTCCCAATCGCACGGCATGAGGTAGTCGTCGCCCTCGCCGGGCGGGCATCCCTTGCCGGCGCCGCTCTGGCTGCCGCGCCCGTTGGCCCCTTCGTAGCCGCCGGCGTCCTGCCTGGCGATGACGCGGGTGCCGGCGATGCCCATCTCGGCGTCGGTGTTGCGTGTCCAGATCGCGTTGTACGGGGCAAACGCGTTGGTCAACGCCCAGGTCCAGGCGCTATTCAGGGTGAAGGGAACGCTGGTGCTCTTGAAGCGGTGGCTATCTCCCCAGCCAACGCCGCCGAGTTCGTCGCCAAAGGTACCGGCGGGCGCGCCGTCGAAGTTCATGTCGCCATAGGGGGCGCGGGTGTCGGCGCGGATCGCGTTGGCGGGTGCGGCGCTCAGGTCGAAGGTGACGGCCCAGAGCGGGTAGCTACGACCGGTGGCAAACATCCAGTGGATCGTGACCGGCATCGAATACTTGACGGTTTGCAAGGTGACCGGGTCGACGCCCCAACGTGGATAGTCGAGGGTGAATTCGTGGATGGCGTGATTGGTTCCGCTGAAGACGCTGCGAAAGCCGTTCTTCAGCGAGGAGCCGAGCGGCGAGTCGTCGTCACCGTTGTTGTTGGCGAGGCTGGCGTCGTAGAGATGAGAGACGACGTAGCCGAAGCCAGCGGCGTTTGGTTCGCCCGAAGCGCCGACGGTGCGAACGGTTCCGTCGGCGAGGCGGTAGGTGAACTGCGTGGCATTGCCACCTTTGGGGTCGCTGCGGACCAGCGAGGCGGAGCGTCGGCGGCAGGAGGCGTCATACCAGAGGTACTGATCGGTGACCGCTCCGGCAACGAGGGCGCCGGGGTTGACGACGAGCGGGGCGCAGATGCCGAGCGCGGATTCGGTCGGGGTGGCGGTGACGGTGCTGGTTCGGGTCGGTGTGGCCGAAGGGCCAGCCGGAGTGGTCGCGGTGGCGGACGGTGTTGCGGTGACGGTTGAGCCTGACGGTGGCGTTGCCGTGCGCGTGCGAGTTGGTGCGGCGGGCGAGCCGCTGGCGCCCTGAACCTGGCCAAGCGGGACAAAGGTGCGTAGCGGCCCGTCGCCGGTGACGCCGGTGGGGCCGACCAACGCGACAACCAGCAGGGTGACGAAGCCGCCACCGATGAGCAGTGTACGGATTGTCTTCATGGTCGGTCCTCCTGTCGTCATGGCCCGTACTGCTGATGGTATGCCTCGAAAGTGCAGACGGCAACTCAGCAGTCTGTCGCACTGGTCCGCGTTCGGATTTCAGATGAGAAACAAGCGAACGGAGCGGCGGCGTCAGGCGTTGGATCGTGCTGCGAGGACCCGGAGAGCGCCATCGCGAGCGGCGGCGAGGGTGGTGACGACGGGGGCGCTGAAAGCGGCCTCGAAGTCGGAGAGAGAGTCGATCGTGAAGAGGTTGGTGCAGGCGATGAAAACGGCATCGAACGTCTGGTCGGCGAGGACGCGCTGGCCGAAGGGGATCAGGTCGTCGGGGGTGAGGTCGGGCGAGGATCGGCCGGGCAGGCGCAGGCCGTCGATGACGGCAACGTCAAAGCCGGCTTCCTCGAGGGCGGCGGCGATGTGGCGGTTGTCTTCCTCGGGGTAGGGGGTCAGAACGCCGATGCGCCGTGCGCCAAGCCGGTGCAACGCGGCGATCGATTCGGCCATCACCGAGATCGTCGGCGCGCCGGTGCGCTCCTCGATCGAGCGAATGAGTTCCTGTTCGTAGGCGTTGCCGCGGATTGCGCCGGCGGTGGTGCAGGCGAAGACGACCACATCGGGCTTGAGGCTGGCGAGATCGCGGACGGCGTCGGGGAGATAGTGGTCGAGCATCTCCTCCTCGCCGCTGCGGGTCCAGAACATCCGGGCGGTGTGCAGGCTGACGTCGTCCGGGAGGTTTCGGGAAAGCTCCGGCTCGGCGGCGACGTTTGGCGAGGGGATGAGCAGGCCGATGCGCTTGCGGGGCATAGCACCTCCGGCTGGCGGTCTGATTGCGCCTATGGTACAGGACGGCGCGGCAGTACTTGCTGGCGAAACGGAGCGCCATACTCAGCGGGCTGGTAGGATCGGCCGCCTGCCGTCGGGAACCCCGGCGCCTGGCATGCGCGTCCGATCGAGCGGCCACGAAAGGAGCAGACGATGCGCTTCGGCATCTATCTCAACCCGCAGACGCCGGGGCCGGAGGACGACGGCCGGCTGATCCGCGAGGTGCTGGGTCAGGTCGATCTGGCGGCGGATCTCGGCTTCTCGTCGGTGTGGCTGACCGAGCATCACTTCACCGGCTACAACGCCTTTTCGGACCCGCTGCTGTTGGCGACGGCGATCACCCAACGACGGCCGCTTGAATTGGGTTTTTCGATCGCGGTCGCGCCGTTTCATCATCCGATCCGGTTTGTGACGCAATGCAATCTGCTGGACCAGCTTTCGGGTGGACGCCTGATCGTCGGAGTGGGGCCGGGCAATTCGCCGGTGGAGTTCGCTGGTTTCGGGCAAGATGTCGACCGGCGTCATGCGATGCTGGCGGAGTTCATCCGGATCGCCGAGCAGGCCTGGACCGCGCCGCCGGAGGGATTTCGCTACGAAGGCGAGTTCTGGAGCGGCGAAGTACGCGGCCGGATCATCCCGGCGCCGGTGCAACGGCCGCACCCACCGATCGCCTGGGGCACCACGACACCCGCCACCGTCGAGCGGATCGGCGGGGAAGGGCGGGTCTGGCTGATCGCCGGTTCCTGGGACCCGGACAAGTTGCAGCAGTACTACCGGCTGTATCTCAAAGGAATGGACGAAGCGGGGATCGGGGACGTTCAGCGGGAGGCGCTCTGGAGCAAGACGGCCTACGTGTTGAAGGTGTATCTCGCCGGGCCGGACGAGGATTGGCGCGAGACGCTCGATCCGTACATCGACATTTTCGTCCGCAAGAACCTCCAGGCGAATTTCGCGGTGGACACGATCACCCGCGAACAGTTCGAGCAGAACAAGCAGTTCTTCTACCGGGGCTTTTTTGCTGGGCGTCCAGCGGATCTGGTCGAGAAGCTTCGGCCGTATGCCCAACTTGGTGTCGGGACGGTGATGCTCTGGATGAACTTTGGTCACCTGCCGGACGAACTGGTGCGCCAGACAATCGTCCGCTTTGCGGCTGAGGTTGCTCCCGAGCTTCGGGCGGTTCCGCGCCAGCCAGGCTTATTCGACTTGCTGCGTGGCACCGAAGCGAAGCCGCTGCCGGTCTGGGTGCGCGGGAAGGACGGCTATGCCTGGCAGGACCCACCCGCCCAACCGCCCAAAGCAGACTGGGCGGGAACGGTCTGAGAGAGCAGGTATACTGGCTGCACCGGAGAACGCCAAGCAGGTTCGGGAGAGGGAGATGACCAGCGCGGCTCGCCCGCGATTGCCGCGGACGAGGGTGATCGAACCGGAAGCCGAGGCGTCGCACGAGGAGGGCGAGCGCGTCCGCGAGGATGTGCTGGCGTTCATCCAGGGCCGGGCTCGTCCGATGTATGCCTTCCTGATGACTCTCCGGAAGGACGGTCGTCCGGATACCCGGCCGGTGAGCACCTTTGTCGAGGGCTGGACGGTCGGGACGGTCAGCCAGGATCTCCACCTCAAGAACCAGCATGTCCGGACCAACCCGGTGGTCGGCTACCTCTGGGCCGATCAGTGCCCGCAAGAAGGAGTTCGTCCCAAGAGCGTCTGGATGCAGGGGCGTTGCGAGATCGTCGAGGATGCCGCTGAGATCGCCTCCTTCTACCAACGACGTGCGGTGGCGCTTGGCCGTGACGACAGTCACGTCGAAGAGACCTGGACCCGGCTGCTGCGGCGAACGACGCCCCAGCTCGTCCGGGCCGAGGGTTTTCTTGGTCAGCTCACGCCGGCGCTCTATCGCTCCTTCGACCGGTAGCGGCACGAGCGAGTGACGGAACGGCCCTCGGGGCGCACGTTCTTGACGCTCGTTGCTATGCGGAACGAGGCTAGGCGGTTGGATGTGCGTGAGATCGCGTTTCTCAGGCGCAGCCAGGCGCATGGGACTGGCCGGCACGGCTTGACTCGAAATGCAAAACTCTGGTTTGTCGGATTGTGATCCGGGACACGCGGATCGGCGTACCCAGACTGGAGGTGATCGATGAAGACCTTAGTTCTCGTTCGACAGGCGAACCCGGCGCCGATGGAGATGACCCTCCCGTTCTTGCAGGCGATGGTTGGGTGGCGCGAGCGGTATCGCAGTCAGATGGAGTCGTGTTTGTTGTTCCCGGCGGGGGCGGTTGTGGTGTCGTCGAGATGGACGGTGAGACGTTGTTTCAATTCATCGCGGAGTTTCCGTTCGGACCGTATTCCACGATAACCACCGAGCCGGTGGTCGACGGCGACTGGTCGTTGAAGACCCAGATCGCGGTCGTCGAGCAGATGATGGCGCAGATGTCGCCGGCCTGATCGCGGCTCACCCTTCAGCGGAACTTCGCGAGGCGGTACACTTCGTCGCTCGGGGACGACCTCCGGCACTGGAGCGAAGCACTCGAACGAAGACTGAAGGGGGAAACGCGTGGCAGAAGAGAAGAAGGTGTTGTATACCGCCCGGACGAAGGTCAATGGCGGCCGGGCGGGTATGGGCAAGACGGACGATGGCGTCTTCGAGGTCCAACTCAAAGGGCCAGTAGAGTTTGGCGGCCCCGGTGGCGGCGCGAACCCGGAGCAATTGTTCGCAATTGGCTTTGCTGCCTGTTTCGAGAGCAACCTACGGGTAGCGGCGCGGCGCGCCCAGGTCGACCCGAAGGGGACCTCGATTGACTCGCGGGTGCTGGTGGTGACGCGCGGTCACGAACCGGGCAATACTCTGGCGGTCGAGATGGACGTGTCGATGCCGAACCTCGAAGATGGGGCGGTTGGCGCCGACCTGATTCGGCAGGCGCATCAGATGTGCCCGTACTCGTACGCGACCCGCGGCAATATCGACGTGGCCTTTACGATTAACGGTGCGCCGGTCGCAATGCATCCCTGAGCACCATGCTCCGATTGGTATTGTCCCCCGGGGCCTCCCCGGGGGATTTCGATTCGAGGGGCTGATTGGTCTCGGGGCGTTGGTCTGGTACGCTAGCGCTCCCGCCCAAGGGCGTGGTGCGCCCATCGAACCGGAGCAGGGAGCAGCAGCGGCATGGAACCCGTCTACGACATCGCCATTTGCGGATCGGGGCCGATCGGCGCGGCCACGGCGTTTGCCCTTCGCGAGCGAAACGACCTCGCGGTCGCGGTGATAACCCAGGACCCGGCGGACGACCCGAACCATGAGGCGGCCTATCGTTGGGCCGGCGGTGCGGTGCGCCTGGCCTGGGACGACCCCTGGAAGCATGGAGCGGCGCAGCAGACGCTGGCGCTCGTGCAGCAGTTCGTCGCCGAAGGGTCCGATTTCGATCTGGTCCAAAACGGGTATCTCTTTTTGAACCGGGGACAGGTCGTTCCCGGAGTGAACCTGGCCGGAGCGAAGTTTGTGCGTGAAGTGCTGCGCCGGGCGGTGGCCTGCGGAGTGAGCCTGCTGGACAATCAGCCGATCGAGGCAGTCGAGCCGATCGAGGATGGATATCGGGTGGTGACGAGCGCGGGCGAGATCGCGGCGCGGCGGGTGTTGTTGGCGCTTGGTGCGCAGAACCCCCGCTTCTTCTCGGACGATCTGGCGTTCGAGAAGCGCCAGGTCTTCGTACTCGACACGCCGGTGGAGGAATCTCGGGCAGCCATGCCCCATCTGGTCGTTCCGATGCCGGGTGGGGTGGTCTACTGCTTCGTCAAGAACGTGGCCGGCACGCTCCGGCTGGTCGTTGGGCAGGAAGATCTGGCAACCCATTCGGACGAGCGTGCGCCGGAGAACTACTTTCCGGAACTGCTCGAGCGCGGTCTGGCCGATCGGCTGCCCTTCCTCGCCGATGCCGGCGTGCATGACATCCTCTGGGGCTTCGATGCGACGGCGAAATCGCTGGCGCTCCGCAGCCGGGATGAGCGGCTCTTTGCCGCCAACTGCGGGTCGGCGGTGCGCTCGTCGGGCCGGATCGGCGTCGAGGTGGCGGAGCGGCTGGTCGCCAGCCTCGCGGACGGCTGACGAGGATCGCGAGTGTGCAGGTGAGAGAAGCAGGATGAGCGCAGTGAGCATCCCGACGATCGCGCGCGGACCGAAGCTGTTGGAGGAGATGACGACGGCGGAGGTGCAAGAGGCGCTCGGCCGGACCGACGTGGCGATCTTGGCGACCTGCGCGATCGAGCAGCACGGCGCTCATCTGCCGCTCGGCACCGACTGGTACATCGGCGAGGAGACGACGCGGCGGTTGCTCCGGGTGCTGGCCGAACGTGGCCATCAGACGGTGGGGTATGCCTTTCCGCTCGGGAAGTCCGACGGTTTCTTGAACTTTGCCGGCAGTCTGACGCTGAGCACCGCGACGTTCGTGGCGGTCATGAAGGAACTGGCGGGCTGTTTGCATCATCAGGGCTTTCGGCGCTTCGTGCTGCTGTCGGGCAATGGCGGAAATGCGACGGCGATGCTGGTGGCGGGCGAGGAGATTCATCGCGAGCGTGAGTGCCCGGTGATCTTCATCGATCCCTTGCCGTATCAGACGTCCTATCGGTCGGAGATCTTGAAGAACCCGGCGATCGATCATCACGGCGCGGAAGGCGAAACGTCGAAGGTGCTGGTGACGCGCCCGGATCTGGTGCACCAGGAGCGGTCGACGCGGGTGGATCCGATCGGCGATCCGCGCCCATTCAACTTTGGACCGGGGGTACGGGTGTTCGCCGGGCGTTGGGAGGATTTTGCGCCGGGTGGGGTGGTAGGCGATCCACGGCTCGGCGAGGCGGCAACCGGCGAAAAGGCCTACGAACGCAACGCGGCCTGGGCGGCGGACATCATCGAGAAGGTGTATTTCGGGAAGTAGTGCTGGGAAAGTTCACCTGGTGAACCCCCTCGCTCCTTCGGGAGGAGGGGGTTCTCATTTCAGGACTTTTTCTTGGGGCGAGGCGATTTTGGCGGGGCGGCTTCTGACTTGGACGCCTGGTTCGGCGTGGAGTCGGATGGGTTGGGCGGTGGGGTAGGTTGGGCCGTCCCCGGCTGAGCGGCCTGGGTGGGTGGCGGGGTGCGACGGAGAGTGGCGGCCTCGGCGGCGAGGTCTTCGGCGGCGTAGACGCCGAGGCCTTCGGCGACGCGATCGGCACCTCGGCGGCGGCGGCGTCGCTGGCGGCGGCGAGCTGGTCGGCCATGGCGAGACGGACGAGGCCTTCGGTGGCTTCGTTTGTGCCGAGATCGGCAGCGCGCTGGCTGGCGCGGCGAAGTCTTTCGGCCAGTTCGGTTTCGTTGCCGGACTGAAGAAGGTCGCCGGTGGCGACGCTGCTGAGGCGGCTGCTGATCTGCCGGAGGGCGGTGGCGAGCGCGGGCATTCCGCCGGCCTGGACGAGGTCGCCGATGACGGCGAGTTGACCAGCCATTCCGGCGAGGTCCATGCCGCGGGTCATGTCTTCTGCGCTCATCAGCCGGAGGGCGGTGCTGGCGGCGGCGATATCTTCGGACACTTCGAGCATGGCCGCGCCTTGCTCGACATCGGCGGCGCCGGCTTCGGCGGTGGCTTCGCTAAAGGCGGCAAGGTCTTCGGCGGCGGCGAAATCGTCGATGCCTTCTTCGAAATCTTCGACGCCTTCGCGGGCAGCGGCCTGGGCGAGCGAGGCGGTGGCGTCGGCGGCACGTCGGTGGTCGGTCTGGTGTGATCCGTCTTGCATGCGGCGATCCTTTCGGATGGTGTTGGGAGCACGATACTCGAAAGTCATACCGCCTGACCGGAGTGACGGAACCGATATAGAACGTATGTTCGACATCGGGAGCCGGAAATGCACGACGATGTGGCGCTGGTGGCGCAACTTGCGACGCTCGACCGCGAGCGAATGCGTGGCTATCGGGAGTTGCTGGACTTCTATCGCGGCGAGCAGTGGCGCGAGCCGGGCCGACGAAGCGAGCGGCGGCTGACCTTCAACTATGCCAAGGTGCTGATCGAAAAGGTCGCCAGCTACTTGATGACTGACCGGCTCTTTGTTGTCGATCCACTGGACGATGAGCCGACGGCGTTGGCTGCGGCCGGAAGGCGGAGGCGGTGCTGGCGCCAGGTCGCCGAGGCGAACGATCTCGACGCGCTCGACTTCGACACCGAGATCGACGCGGCAGTGCTGGGTGACGGCGCGTACAAAGTGACCTGGGATGTCGAGGCGGGCAAAGGTGGATCACCGCGCCGGACGTGCAGGGGATCTGGCTCTGGCCGCGTCCGGGAGATCCGTGGCGGCCCGGCCGGCTGGCGAACCGATCGATGTTGCCCAGCGGGGAGACGTCGGTCGAGATCTGGACCGACGAGACCTTCGCGCTGTTCGTCGATGGCCGCCCGGTGCGTCAGGGTCCGAACCCCTACGGCTTCATTCCCTGCGTTGTCTTTCCGAACTTGCGGACGCCCAAGCAGGCGTGGGGTGTATCGGACCTTGCGCCGATCCTCGAGCCAGCGCGCGAGCTGAACCGGGCGTTGACCCAGCTTTCGCGGTTGCTGGAGCTTTCGGGCAACCCGATCGCGGTGTTGGAGAACGTCGACCGGGCGGAGGACATCGCGATCGGACCGGGCGCGGTCTGGGAGCTACCGGAGCGGGCACGGGCGTACATCCTCGACCTGCTGGGCGGCGGCGGGATCGACCTGCATATCGACTACTTGAACGCGCTCTATCGGGCGCTGCACGACCTTGCCGAGACGCCGCGGACGGCCTTTGGCGACAACAGCCGGGCGCTGGCCGGGGTGGCGCTCCGGATCGAGCTTCGCTGCTGCAGAAGGTGGCGCGCAAACGGCTCTTGCGCTCGGCGGTCTACCGGCGGCACAACGCCGCAGCGCGCTGCGGCTGCTGCGGATCGTTATAGCGGTGATTTCGCACCGTACCGGTCGCGGGTGATCCTGCGGCAGCCGCCGGGTGCCAGCGCAAACTGGCGAACGGCCAGCCGTGCGTGTGCAAGCAACTGCTGCTGCTCGCGGCGGTAAAGATAGTACGTCTCAGACTGGCAAGGACCCGGATCAGGGGGGGGGGGTGCCGCTGGCTGGAAGAAGAACGTGAACGGGGCGCCGTTCCGGCGCGAAGGAGCAGGTGATGGAGAGGATGAGGGGGTGACCGAGGCGTTGGCGCAGGAGGAGCAGACGACGCGCGAGGCGTTGGCGGCAGCGGTGGCGGCAGCCTACCGGCGGGTGGTCCTCGATGCGGACCATGCCGCGCCGCCGGATCTGGTGGCCGGTGAGACGGTGGCGGAGATCGACGCGAGCCTCGAACGGGCGCGGGCGGTGGTGGCGCAGGTGCGCAGGAAACGAGATCGCGGCGGCGACAGCACGCGAGGTGCCGGCGGGCGTGTCGGGCCGGACGGCAGTCGATCTGGCCGGGCTGTCGGCGCGGGAAAAGTGCGCTACAGGCCGGGGAGATAAGTGTGGTGGGTGGTGATGGTGAAGGATGGCATTGACGTTGGCGGAAGCGGCAGAAGCTGTCGAACGACACGCTGCGGGCGGGGGTGATCGAGACGGTGGTGAAGGAAAGCCCGGTGTTGGGGCGGCTGCCGTTCGTCTCGGTGCGCGGCAATGGGCTGACCTACAACCGGGAAGTGCGATGGCGTCGGCGGACTGGTATGACGTCGGCGATAGCTGGTCCGGAAGGACGCGGTATTCGCCGGCAAGACGGCGACGCTCAAGATCCTCGGTGGCGACGCCGACATCGACAACTTTCTCGCCAGGGCGCGGCAACCTGCAGGATTTGCTGGTGACGGTGGTGGAGCAGAAGGCAAAAGCGCTGGCCCACACCTTCGAGGACACCTTCGTCTACGGAGATACCTCCGTCAGCAATGCTCGGTCGACGGGCTGCAAGCTGACTCCGGCGGGGCAGCAGATCCATCAGGGTTCGGGGACGAGCGCCGGCGGCGCTCTCGTTGGCAAATATGGATTCGCTGCTGGACCCTGATCCGCCCGGGCAAGCCGGACGCAACCTGCTGATGAGCCGGCAAGGACGCGACGGCTGATCGCCAGTACACCCGATCGACGAATTCGCCGTTCGTGGTGAGCTATTCGGCGTTTGGCGAGCATCGCCTCCTGCAACGGCATCCCGATCTTTCGTCTCGGATTTCATCGCCGAAACCGAAGCGATCGCGTCGGGCGCGTACTCGGCAAAGACCGGCGGGGCGTCCGGTTCGGTGTTCGCGCTGAAGTTCGGCGGGTCTGCGCTGGCCGGTCTGGAAGGGACGGATGGGATCGCCGTCGAGGACGTCGGCCATCTGGAAAGCAAGGACGCCCGGCGCTTCCGAGTGAAGTGGTATTGCGCGATTGCGTCCTTTAACGCTCTGCCTTGCCAAGGTCGACGGCGCTCCGAGCGCTGCGGTGGTCGCGTAGCCGTCTGTTTGGGGGCAGCGACGAAGCACCGAGCCGCAGGCTCATCCCTCGCCGTCGCTGCCCCCACCTTCGATACCCGCCGGGGATCCAGCCTTGGCGTCCTCTGGTCCTCGCTCACGGCTGCCAAGTGCGAGCAGGGACGGTGCCCTGCCGGTGGGCAAGGGCGTGAGAGAACGAAAGCGTGCCGCCTGGCGGCGAGATGAAACGAACAATGCCGACGATAGCGGGGCTGATTGCACGGATGCGGCAGGATTTGAACGACGAAGCGACACCGTACCGCTGGTGGATGCGCACCCAGCGGCACCTCGAGCGGACGATTCGCGAGTACTCGCTGTCCGCGCCGCGCGAGATGAAGACGACGCTGGCGACAACGGTAGAAGCCGTGAACTGACGGTGGGAGCGCTGACCGATCTAGTGCAGGTCGAAGTGGTCGAATGGCCGATGGGCGAATGGCCGGTTTCGTGCGCTTCTCGGTATGGCAGACGACGCTGACGCTCTTGACCGAGGCCAAGGCGATGGAACGAAGATGCGACGATCTACTGGCTGGCGGTGCATCCGGTGGACGCCATTTCTGCCGGTGCGTGACGAAGAACTGATCGGCCGGGGCGCGGCGGGATGCGCGGCATTGGAATGGGCGAACTATGCAATCGGCCGGGTGACGGTGGCCGGCGAAGGACGGCCGAGCGCTATCGGCGTTGGGGGACGACGGCGATCGACGAGCTATGGGCGGGGTTGGACCGGCTGCGTCGAGCCGTTGAAGTCGCGCCGGCTGCTGTGCCGGCGGCCGCCCTGCCGAGCCAGTCGCGGGACTTCGGACCGTGAGCCGTCCGGGTGCGGTCGTGCTAATCGTGGGGCGCTGGTCTGGAGCGCGATGGCGCAACTCGCCTTGGCCCGTTCGGCCCGGCGGACTGGGCGCCGCTTGGCTGGATCTGGCTGTCGGGCTGTTCGGTCAGGGCGCTGCTGGGCGTCGTCGCCGACCGGAGGCCGTGATGCGGTCGATGAGCGCCGGGCTTCAGTCGGCGGTGCGTGGCACCAGCATGCGGAACCTGCGGTCCGGGTGACGGTAGCGGACCAGCACGCCGGGAGTGAAGCGTCTTCGTTGGTCTGAAGGACTCTGTATTCTGGGTCGGAGACGGACGTGTCCGCACGGCGCCGGTCTGTTCGGGAACGGGTCGCTGTTGCGCCTATCGTGGCTCGTCGGTGAGATTCGATACCAAACGATAGCGTCTCCGTCCGGCTCGTCGACGTGGAGCACGTGGAGCAGTTGGAGCACGGGGACGCGTTCGACTCAGTTGTGACGCGGCGGCGGCTGGCGTCTACGGGGTGGTGGCGTGGGGTGAGTGGGACGACGGTAGTAGTCGGACTTCCTCGGACAGTGGCGCGAGCTGGTCGTCTGAGACAACGGCGTTGAGCGGCCTGGTGGCGGGGACAGCGATCGGGGGTGGCGCAGAAGTCGGGCGGTGACCGGGCGCTGGCGGTGATCGACGGTGGGGTGCTGAAGGCGGCGAAGCAGACTGGGGGGTCTGGGGCGCCCTGTCGTCGTCGGGTTTCTCCGGGACGTTGACGGGTGTAGCGATTGCCCATAACGGCTCGGACTGGTGGTGGTGGGTGTCCGGGACGGTGTCCGGTGTGGTTGGGGTATGAACGGTTCGTTGGGGTGATGGTGGCGCGGTGACGCTCGGGACGTGGGAGAGTGTCCGGCTGTTGACGCTGAGCGAAGCGAACGGTATTCGAGTGTCCGGGGATAGCGCAGATTGACCGGGTGCGGGTGACGATGGCCGAACGTGCGTTGTCCGGCGCGTTCTGCGCTGAACCTATCGGCGTATCCGGTGTATCTGAGTGTCTGGGCGGATAACGCCTTGGCGGGACGAGACGCCGCTCGACGGAATATTCGGCGGGTGTCCGGCTGGTGGGTGACGGGTCGTCTGCCTATCTGGTCCATCCGTCGGGCGTACGCCGGGCGGTGGTTCCCAGTTCCGCGGTTGATGTGTCTTCGAGGGTGGTTGAATTCCGGTTTGAACAGCCTGGCGGGTTCAAGCTGGTGCTCGACAACCACGACGGCGGGGTGTCGGTGTCGGTTGGGAGCAGGGATCGCGATTGACGTTGGGTACCGGACGAGCGCGGGGTTTGAGTATCCGGGGGCGTCGTCGACGTACTGGGCGGCCTCGGCGGAAGAGGTGGACGACGGCGCCGGCCAGCACCTTGTCGAGGTAGAGGGTGGCGATATCCGGCTGTTGCTGGACCAGTGGCGCGCTCGTCGGCAGTTGGTCTATAGCGGGGCGTGTCGGCGATTGTGTCGGACTTGTGCCGTCGTGCCGGGACGAACTTCAGTCTGTTGTCGTCGAGTGCGGCAATGACGACGTTGACGCTGTCGTTCCTACGGTCAGGCCGGGACTTCTGGACTGTCGGCGATAGCGCGGGTGCTGTCGGTGGTGAATGACCGTCTGGTATCGAACGGAGCGTATGCGTCGACCGGTATCCGCAATCGAGCGATGCGAGTAGTTGGAGCTACGGAACGGGGACGCGGCGGGTTCGAGCGAGCAGCCGGTGAGGCGGTATCAGCGTCGGTCTGATGCGAAGGGTCAGGGTTTGTCCGGTTTGTGTCCAGGAGTACGATGAAACCGAGCTCAAGACGCCGAACGATTGGCGGTATGGGGGTTTGGCGAGGTGTCGGTAGACAAGCTGCTGGCGACGGGTGACCGGGCGGCCGCGCGGCATCCGCGCCGGTCAACTTGATGCTGGCGGCGACATCATCGAGGGACTGCCGAACCCCGGCTTATGGTGGAACGGACGTGGTGAGTGCGACGATTGACCGGCTCGGGCTGAGTTCAGCGAAGCGGCGAGTGCACGAGATCGTGACGTGGTGGGACGGTGGCCATCGCTGGCAGCAGCGGGTAAAGCTAGGCGTGGCATGAGGCTTGAGCGAGCCAGCATCGTTAGTTTCTCGTCGACAACGTATCTGGCGACGGTTCGGTACGAGCAGAGCCTGAGCGGGGTTCAAGCTGGTGTTCCGGTTGCTGGCCACCTGGCGGCCGGCCTGCTGCCGGTGGGCGCGAGCGTAGCGGTGCTGGTGTTTGACGAGCATTCGGCGGCGGACCGGGTGGTGATCGGACCGTTTGGAAGCGTCCCCGCGGCCTGGGTGACGAGCGGCCAGATCGTCGATGGAACGATTGCGACGGCGGACCTGGCGGACGGGGCGGTGACGAGTGCGAAGATCGCGGATGGAACGATCGTCAACGCCGATGTGAGCACGAGCGCGGCGATCGATGTATCGAAGCTTGGCGGGTCCGGGACGTCGTTTGAGCCGACGATCAAGGGCGGGACGACGGCGGGGTCGTTTGTCTACGCGTTGCGGGCTGGCCGGTACGTCCAGATCGGGCCGGTGGTGGTGTACACGTTCACGGTGAACGTGTCGAGTGTGTCGAGCAGTCCGAGCGGGAACGCCCAGATATCGATGCCGGTGACGTCGTCGAGCCAGACGTATCTGTATGGCGCGTGCGCTCTTGAGGTGAGCAATGTTGGATTTTCGGCCGGGTACACGTACGCGACGGGCCGGGTGTCGCCGGGGTCGAGCGTGGTGGAACTGTTCCAGAATGGCAGTGGGGTGAGCATTACGCCGCTGAATTCGGCGTCGATAGCGTCGGGGTATCAGGTGTTGGGGACGGTGATCTATCTGGCGGGGTAATGGGGTGGACGAATGGACGTGGAAGCCTGGAGTTGGCGAGGTGAGCGTATCCCGGTGGAATGGCTCCTCAAACGCTATCAGCTACGGATCGAGGATAGGCCCGGCCCGTGGCGGGTAGCGGCGCTACGCGAGGTGCATGGCCGGCCGCTGTTGCGAGGGCGCTTTGTCGGTGGTGAGCACGCCGGAGTGATCTGGCGATCGGTCGGTGGGCTGGAGATCGTTTCACCGGCGGACCGTGATCAGAGCGAGTTGCCGGTGAACGGCGGGAGTTATTACGACCCATTGCAGGGGCCGGGACCGTGGATGGCCGAACCATTCGAAGGTGGGCAGGTCGTGCGCGGGCTGGGGCTAGCGCTCGGCCTGCCGGATGGTCCGCCGGCGGATTCGGATAACCGTTATCAGGCGGTCGAGGTGACCTGGGAGGCGGCGCTGGAGGCGCGTGAAGAGGGCGGACTGCTTCTCGGCTGGGAGTTGCCGAACCGGCCACGGGTCGCCCCCGAGGAGTGGCGACGCTTCGATACGTTGGGAGCCGGGGTAGCGAAGATCCGCCCGTACCATCTGCTCGATCCGGTGGAGGGACCACGGACGCTCGACGGGCTGATCCGGCGCGGCGTACGGGTGGCGATCCGGCCGGATGCCGATGGCGACCTCGAGCGCGACTGGGCGGCGAACAACCGCCGGCTGATCGCGGCGGCCAGACTGCTTCTGACGGCGGGCACGCCCCCGCCGATCTGGCTGATCCCGGACAGCGAGCCGAACCTGCATGGCCGGCCGGTCCCGCCGGGCTATTTCGAGCGGCTGGAGTTGGCGCGAGCGGCGTTGGTGGCGCTCTTTGGCGCGTCGGTGCGGCTGGTGTCGCCGCCGCTGGCGATCGCTCAAGGCGAAGAAACCTGGCACGAGGCCGGCCGGCGGACCTTCAGCCGGTTCGACTGTACCGGGGTGCATGCCTATGGTCAGGGGAACGCCGACCTGGCGCTCCGCTTTCGTCAGTTCGACTATGGCAAGCCGTATTTCGTCGCCGAACTTGGCGACAGCAGCCCGGCGATCGGACCGGAGGAGCGGATCGCCCGGACGGCGGAACTGGTGCGCCGGCTCGCGTCCGGTGGGCGGATCGAGGCGTGCTGCCTGTTCATCCTCGGTACCGCCGACCCGCAATGGGAGCCGTTCGTCTTGCCGACTGGACGGCTCGGCACGATTCGCGAGGCGGCGAAGCCGTTGCGGAAGGAGGAGACGGTGATCCCCGAGGAGATTCGCGAGCGGATCGCGCGGCTGTGCGACGCCTACGGCGTCGACCCGTGCGTGATCGCGGCGATGTGCTGGCAGGAGAGCGGGTTCCGGCCCGACGCGGTTGGGGACGATGGACATTCGATCGGGCTGCTGCAACTCCACGACGAAGGGCTGGGGTTCGGGCTGTCGGTCGAGGAACGAATGGACCCAGAGCGCAACCTCGAGATCGGCATCCGCGCCCATCGCGGTTACTTAGCCGAGTTCGGGACGGTGGAAGCGGCGATCGCGGCGCACAACGCCGGTGGCCCGGCCGTCCGCAAGGCAGGCGGAGATTGGCAGGCGCTGCTTGGCGGCCGGGTGGCGGCACGCTATGTCCGGCCGGTGCTGGCGAAGGCCGAGGAGTTTCGGACGGCCAATCTCTTTTCGCGCAGTCCGCTACGCATTCAACTCGATGCGATCTGGGGCGTCTCGGAGGCGTTGCTGGGCGATGGCCGGGATGGCCAGGCCTGGCAACTCCGATCGGCGGTGATCGCGCTCAAGGACGAACTGGGCATTCGGTAACCGGGAGGTGGGGTTGTGAACGCACAAGATCTGATCGGGCTGGCTGGCGTGCCGGTGATCGTGGCGCTGGTCCAGGTGTTCAAGCCGTTCGTCGCCGATTCTCGCTTCTATCCGCCGATCGCGCTCGGGATGGGGTTGCTGCTCAACCTCGGCGCGGCCTTCTTGCTGGATGCCGACCCGCAGCGGGCGGCGTTGGCGGGGATCGTCGCCGGTCTTGCGGCGGCCGGGCTGTACGATCAAGGCCGGGCGCTGGCGGTCCGCTAAGAGATCGCCGGGACCCTCGGCTATACTCCGCCGATGCTCCCGGCCCGGTTTCACTTCACCCAACGGCGCAAACGGATGGTCCTCGGCGCGGTCGAACCGCTGCTCAAGCTTGGCTGGGCCGCTTGGAGCGTGCTTTCGGGAGATTCGCGCCGCCGAGCGCGCCTTCCGGACCTGCCACACGATGGGCTGAAGATCCTGGTCGTCCGGCTGGACACGATCGGCGACGTGCTGCTTTCCGAGCCGGCGCTGCGGACGCTCCGAACACGCTTTCCAGCAAGCGAGATCCACCTGATCACCAGTCCGGCCGGGTCAGCCTTGCTGGCCGGGACTCCCGCCGTCGACCGGATCATCCCGTTTCAAGCGCCCTGGCATGCCGCCTGGCGCGGTCAACGCGTCGGCCGGCGCGAGGTGATGGCGGTCGGGCGGATGCTGCGCCAGCTTCGGGCCGAACGCTACGACCTCGGGATCGAGCTTCGATCCGACTTCCGCGATGCTGCCTTCTTGGCGGCTACCGGCTCGCGGGTGACGGTGGGCGACTCCTGGCGTGGTGGCGGCTGGCTGCTGACGGTCGATGCTCGGGCGCCGGTGGAGGCGCACCGGGTCGACTTCGCCCTCGCGATCGCGGCCGCTGCCGGAGCCGACCCGACGCCATCGCGCCCGCGGATCATCCTGGCGAAGGAACACCGCGCGGCGGCTGATCAGGTGCTGGCATCCCTGGGAGGCAAGCCGTTTGTCGCGATGCACCTCGGAGCGGGCTTTGCCAGCAAGTGCTTGCCGGTCGACCGCTTTGCCAAGGTGGCGGGTAAACTGGGCCGTGACCGGGCGATTGTCGTGATCGGCGGCGCCGACGAACGGCCACTAGCGGTGGAACTGGCGGCGCTTGCACCGGTTCCCGTCCTCGACCTGACCGGCGCACTGTCGCTCAAGGAGACGGCGGCGCTCTTGGAGCGCGCCGACCTGTTCGTCGGCAACGATTCCGGGCCGATGCATCTAGCAGCGGCGGCCGGCCGGCCGATCGTCACCTTCTTTGGACCGTCCGAGCCACACAAATACCGGCCGTATGGCGTGGTCCAGCGCCTGATCGAGATCGACCTGGCCTGCCGCCCCTGCGACCATGTCCACTGCATCCATGATGAATACCTCTGCATGACGCGAATTGCGCCGAGCGAGATCGTCGAGGCAGCGGACGAACTGCTGGCCGAAGCGAGCGCGGAGGGACACTCCTTTCCGCTACGATCCGGCCCGCCGGTGCGCTAGCATCCGGGACGCGGGTCGGGGTGCGCCTGCCAATCGAGGACGATATGAACCGATCGATGCGCGACTTGATAGCCGGCGAATTGCTGGCGAGCGCAGACGTCAAGCGGTGGGCGGCGGAGAACCTCGCCGACGACATAGCTCGTGCGGCGGACGCATCGATCCGGGCGCTGCGCGAGGGCAGAACCTTGCTGTTTGCCGGAAACGGTGGGTCGGCGGCCGATGCCCAGCACCTCGCAGCCGAGTTCGTCGGCCGCTTCATCGACGACCGGCCGGCCCTGCGGGCGATCGCCTTGACCGTCGATACCTCGGCGCTGACCGCGATCGGCAACGACTATGGCTACGACCAGGTCTTTCGCCGCCAGGTCGAGGCGCTTGGCCAGGACGGCGATGTCCTGTTCTTGATCACCACCAGTGGAAACAGCCGCAACCTGCTCTGTGCGGCGGAAGAAGCGCGCCGACGCAACATTACGACGGTCGGACTGCTCGGGCGCGACGGCGGCAAACTTGCGCCGATGGTCGACATCCCGATCGTGGTGCGCAGCGAGCAGGGGCGGCGCGTTCAGGAATGTCACATTGCAATTGGCCACGCGGTTTGCCTTGCCGTCGAAGCCGCGCTCTTTGGATAGGCCCAGCGCCATGGCCGAGCCACCGCACTCCTACCAACCAATCGACCTGACCCAGGTTCGCACCCGGCCCCTCGGCGAGCGGCCGAACAAGGTCGATCTGGCCCAGTTTGCCCGCCCCGGCGCACCGGGGCGCTCGGTCACCGATCTCCTCGATGGGCTGCCGCAGCAACTTGGCGCACTCGAGTTGCGGGCGGTGGTCGATGCCGTCGTCCGGGCCTACTCGCGAGACAAGCCGGTGATCTGGGGGATGGGCGGGCACGTCATCAAGACCGGCATCAGCCCGCTGATCATCGACCTGATGGAGCGCCGGGTCGTCCGTGCGCTCGCGCTCAACGGCGGTGCGTCGATCCACGACCTCGAGATTGCGCTGATCGGTGGCACGTCCGAGGATGTCCAGGAAGGGCTGCGCGATGGCTCGTTCGGGATGTGGCAGGAGACCGGCCGGTTCTACAACCGGGCGGTCAACGAGCGCAGCGGTGGACTGGGCCGGCGGCTTGGTCAGGCGCTCGTCGAGGCGGGCGCACCAAATTGCGACCTATCGGTGCTGGCGCGAGCCTATCAGTTGGGTGTCCCGGCGACGGTCCATATTACCCTCGGGGCGGATATCGTCCACATGCACCCCGAAGCGGACGGCGCGGCGCTCGGCGGGGCGGCTTTCGAAGACTTCCGGCTATTTTCCGCGGTGGTAGCCGACCTCGGCGGCGGCGGCGTCTATCTGAACGTCGGGTCGGCGGTCGCTCTGCCCGAAGTTTTCTTGAAAGCGCTGACCGTCGCTCGCAACCTCGGCCACCCGGTGACCGACTTTACGACGGCGAACTTCGACATGAACCAGCATTACCGCCCACTGCAGAACGTCGTACGCCGACCGACCGACGGGGTCGGGCGCGGCCATGTTCTGACCGGCCAGCACGAAGTCCTCCTGCCCCTGTTCTACCAGGCGATCGTCGAGCAGGTGGGCCGATGAAACCGGCGCTCTTTCTCGACCGCGACGGGACGGTCAACGTCGAGGTGAACTACCTGAACCGTCCGGAAGACCTCGTCCTGATCGACGGTGCGGCCGAGGCGATCGGCGCGGCGCAACGCTTCGGCTGGGCGGCAGTGGTGATCACCAACCAGGCCGGCGTGGGCCGTGGCTATTTCAGCGCCGAAACCCTCGAGCGGATCCACGAAAAGCTGATCGCCGACTTGGCAAGCCGGGGCGTCGCGCTCGATGGGATCTATGCCTGCATTCATCATCCGAACGACGGCTGCGCCTGCCGAAAACCCGAGCCGGGGATGATCCTGGCGGCGGCCGATGCGTTGGGGATCGACCCGCTGCGCTCGTGGATGATCGGCGACCGGGCGACCGACCTTGACGCCGGCCGACGTGCCGGGTGCCGGACGGCGCTGGTCCTGACCGGCTACGGGACGATCACGGCGACCGAAGGCTACCAGGCTGACCTCGTCGCCCCAAACCTTTCGGTGGCGGTGCAGGCGATCCTGGAGGGCGCGTGAGCGCGCTGGCGGCATTGGTCGACCGCTTTGTCGGTCGGCGGGTGCTGGTGGTGGGCGACCTGATGCTCGACGAGTACCTCCGCGGCGCGGTCAAACGGATCTCGCCCGAAGCGCCGGTGCCGGTGGTCGAGGTGACCGAGCGTTTCTGCACGCTGGGTGGAGCGGGGAATGTCGCGGCGAACCTGCGTGCGCTGGGTGCCGAGGTGACGGTCGCCGGGGTCGTTGGCGCGGACCAACCGGGCCGCGAGATGCTGGCGCTGCTGGACGAGGGCGGGATCGATCGGACGGCGGTGGTGACCGCGCCGATCCGTCCAACGACGATCAAGACGCGCGTGGTCGCTGGTCACCAACAGATCGTGCGCGTCGACCGGGAAGTCGAAGACGACCTGGCCGGTTCGGACCTTGCTGGGCTGATCGAGGCGGTGCTCGGCCGGATCGGATCGGTCGAGGCCGTTATCCTGCAGGACTACGACAAGGGGGCGTTGGCCGTCCCGCTGCTGGAGGCGCTGCTCGGCGCGGCGCGCTCGGCTGGCGTGCCGGTGACCGTCGACCCGAAGCGACGGCGCTTCTTCCGGTTTGGCGGCGCGACGCTGTTCAAGCCAAACCTGCGCGAGGCATCCGAGGCGCTTGGCCGGCCGATCCAGAGTGAGGCGGACGAGGATGCTGCCGGACGTGAACTACTCGATCGGCTCGATGCGGCTCAGGTGTTGTTGACGCTCGGCGAGCGTGGAATGGCGCTCTATCAACCGGACCGGCCGGTGGCGCGGGTGCCGGCGCGTGCGGCGCGCGAAGTGTACGACGTTTCTGGTGCGGGCGACACGGTCATCGGCGCCGCGACGCTCGCCCTGGTGGCCGGAGCGAGCGCCCTTGAGGCCGCGCGGCTGGCGGCGGTGGCAGCGGGGATCAAGGTCGGTAAACTGGGCGCGGTGCCGATCCATCGAGAAGAACTGATCCAGGCGCTTGCCGAAGGCGATTCATGAGATCGGCCTGGTCGCGCGCCTGGCTGTCGGTGTCGATGGCGTTGGTCGACCTCGCGTTGGTCAATGTCGCCTTCATGGTGGCCTACTGGCTGCGCTACACCTTCGAGGTCGGCCGGCAGATCCCGGAAGAGAGCTTCGTCAGCCTCGAAGAGTACTTCCCGCTTCAACTGATGCTGTCGGTGGTCCTGACTACGGCGTTCATCGTCGCCGGGCTGTATCGTAAGCCGATCCAGCGCGGGCTGGTGGACGAGATCGCGCTGTTGCTCTCGTCGAGCAGCGTCGGGATGATGGTCATCCTCGCGTCGATCTTCCTGTTCCAAGCCTGGAACTGGTCGCGCCTGCTGTTCATCTACGTCTGGGCGCTCACCCTGATTCTCCTAAGCGTCTGGCGGCTGGTGAAACGTCGGCTGGTGGTGGCGTTTTACCATCGTGGATTGGGTGTGCGGCGAGCGTTGGTCGTCGGGAACAACCCGATCAGCCTGATGGTGATGCATCTGATGACGACCGACGTCGGGCTTGGCTACAAGCTGCTCGGCTTCGTCGCCGACGGTGATCAGCAGCCGGTCGGGCGCTTCTCTTGTCTGGGGAGCGTCGACCAACTTGGCGAGGTGATCGACGCCTGCCAGATCGACGAGGTGGTCATCGCGGTGCCACCCTCAGCCCATCGCCTTATCTTCGAGATTGCCTCGGACTATCAAGAGAATGGGGTGACCTTCAAGGTGGTCCCGGACCTCTACGAACTGTCGTTGCGCCAACTTAGCATCGACGACCTGCGCGGCGTTCCGCTGATCCGCCTGCAAGATGCCAAACTATCGGGCGCAAGCCGGCTGCTGAAGCGCTCGCTCGACATCGCGATCAGCCTGGCGGTGCTGATGGGGCTATCTCCGCTCTGGCTGGTGATCGGGGCGGCGATCTGGATCGACTCACCGGGGCCGGTGCTCTTTCGCCAGAAGCGGGTCGGCCGCGATGGTGAGGAGTTCGAGATCTTCAAGTTCCGCTCGATGCGCCAGACCGCCGAGCACGAGCGGGCGACGCTCGAAGAATTGAACGAGGCCGAAGGGCCGATCTTCAAGATCCGCGAAGACCCGCGCCGGACGCGCTCTGGCCGCTTCATCCGCCGCCTGTCGCTCGACGAAGTGCCGCAATTCATCAACGTCCTGTTTGGCGACATGAGCGTCGTCGGCCCGCGCCCACTGATCCCGGAAGAAGTCGCCCAGCAAGACGATTGGCACCGCAAGCGGCTTCAGGTCCAGCCAGGGATGACCGGCCTGTGGCAGGTGAGCGGCCGGAGCGATCTTCCGTTCGACGAGATGGTGCTGCTGGACATCTACTACATCGAGAACTGGTCACTCGGGATGGACATCAAGATCCTGACGCGCACCATCCCGGCGGTGCTGAGCGGCCGCGGCGCCTACTAGCCCGATGAACCGCGCCGCCGAATTCTGCTATCTGACGACGACCGGTCGCCGGAGCGGACGGCCGCATACCATCGAGATCTGGTTTGCCTCCGATGGCGGGCCGCTTTATATCCTCTCCGAGGCGGGCGAGCGGACTGATTGGGTCAAGAACCTGCGCCGCCAGAGCGCGGTCACCCTGCGGATCGACGAGCGGACAGCCGAGGCGTCGGCGCGGGTTGTCGAGGCTGCCGCCGAGGCCGAGCGGGCGCGCCGGCTGGTGGCCGCGAAGTACGAAGGCTGGGCCGAGGGGATGCCCTTCAAGCCCTGGGTGGTGAGCGCCGTCCCGGTCGCGGTCGACTTGCCGGAAAACCCACCATGTCAGATTATCGCTATTGGATGAACGGTCTCTTTGGGCGCGGCTCCACGGGACGATTGACTTGACTTGGGACGGTGCGAGCGATTTCGGAGCCTGTCAATGAGTGTGAGACAGGATTTGGAAAAGAATTAGTGGAGATCCACCTCCGATTTCGCTGATGATGGCGTCGGTATTGTTGTTGCTGGTGGATTGATCCAGACGGCGTCCGGCACGGGTGGCGGCGCCGGTTTCCCGTGGACGAATCGCTCGGGATGCGCGTCGTAAGCGGCATGCAGCACCGTGGTCCGATAGGTCCGGACGAGCTCTGCTTGACCCGTATGGACCATTGCTGGCGTGAGCATCCCGATGCCCGAGTGCCGATGCTCGGTGTTGTACCATTCGAAGAAGACCCGGCAGTAGGCGCGGGACACCTCGAAGCTGTCGAACCGGTCCGGAAAGCCCGGCCAGTACTTCATGGTCTTGAACTGCGACTCCGAGAACGGATTGTCGTTCGAGACATGCGGCCGCGAATGGCTCTTCGTAATGCCGAGATCCGCCAACAAGAACGCGACCGGCTTGGACGTCATCGAGGCGCCGCGATCGGCATGGATAGTCAGTTGGCCCGGCGGAATACCGTGCTTGGCGGCCGTCTCGTCGATGAGCTGTTCGGCCAGGACGGCCGACTCCCGGAGCGCCACCAGCCAGCCGACGACGTACCGGCTGTAGACGTCGAGAATGACGTAGAGATAGAAGTACGTCCACTTGCTCGGTCCCTTGAGCTTGGTGATGTCCCAACTCCAGAGCTGATTGAGACCGGTCGCCAGGAGTTCGGGCTTGGCGTAGGCCGGATGGACCAACTGGTTGCGCCGCTCTCCCGTCTCCCCGGCGGCGGCGAGGATGCGGTACATCGTGCGTTCGGACGCGAGATAGCTCCCCTCGTCGAGGAGCGTGGCGACGACTTCGGCCGGGGCGCGATCGCGAAAGCGTGGACTGTGGAGGATGTCGAGCACCTGCTGGCGTTCCTCCGGCGCTAAGGCACGTGGATGGGATCGGCCACCCGATGACGGGTCGGGCGCGGCCGGCCGCGGATCATGGGGCGCGAGCAACGCACGATGCCGATAGAAGCTCGCCCGGGGTAGGGTGAGCGCGGCGCAGGCTGCCGTCACGCCGGTTACTGCCGCGAGGTTCGTCACCTCGGCGATCAGCGGAGCGACGAGGCGTCGAGGGGTGGGAGTTGTTCCTCGAGCAACGATGCTACTTTTTCTTGGACATCGATAATCAGCGCGGCCTGGGCAAGCTTCTTGGTCAGCCGCTCATTCTCCGCGCGCAGCCGCCGAAGCTCGAGGACCTCGTCCGGCGTCCGCGGCCGTCCGGTCCACTTGGCGGCCAATCCGTCGGCGCCATGCTGCCGGAACTGGCGGCGCCAGTTCGCCAAGATCGAGCTGTACAGCCCTTCGCGCCGGAGCAGCGCGCCAATCTGGCCGGGCTGGGTGCAGAGCTCGGCTTCCTCGACGACGCGTCGCTTATACGCGGCCGAGAATCGCCGGCGCTGGGCGCGCTCAACAACCTCTGGCTCGGGCAACGCCGTGGTGGAACTCACGCCAGGGACGATTCCATTCAGGGATGAGACGGATTCTGTGGTCACGGATGCGTCCTTCCCCGCCCAGCTTCTCCAGTAGTTTTCTAGCTGACTCTGTCTCACCCATTATTGGCAGAGAGGGTTTCCCCGATGATGCCGCTCACCTGATAGTGCCAAGTCGGCCCTTGAACTTGGTACACTGGTCTGATCCAGACTAGTTTCAACCGCTCTGGAGAGGACGCCGTGACTACAAGTCCACTTGTTATTTCTGTCGAGAACTTCGGTCCCGTCGGCAAAGGGGAGTTCGAAATCCGCCCGCTTACCGTGCTGATCGGGCCAAACAACACGGGCAAGTCGTACCTTGCGGTACTCGTGTACGCCGTATTGCAGGGACTTGCACCCCGCAACTGGCTGCGTGGACTCCTTGTGGCTCCTCGCATAACTACCGAAACGAATGGTGAACTTGTTCATACCAAATCAGTAATACCAGAGCCACGGTTGACGGAAGCACGCCGTAGAGATCTGATCAAGTGGCTCCAAGGTTTCGAGCGGAAATCACATGTTGATATCGAAAGTGCCCCGAAATTCATCACCGATCTAATCGATCCCATGCTCGCAAGAGTATCGGCACTGCTGGGCGACTCCATTGTCTCCGAGATCCAACGAGGCTTTGGCTCGCCTCTCAGTGAATTGATGAGGCAACCTACGAGTGACCACAGGATGTTCCTCAAGATATCAAGAACTGAACCCGAATGGAGTCTGACATTTCAGGGTTTGGAAAGAAGCCAGGAGGAACCTTCGATTGTCGCGAAGCGAGACGCTGCTCGAGTTCCGACTTCACCCCTACGTGGAGTGCGAACGGATATGGATATCCAGGGTTCTACGCTTGCTCTGAAAGAGGCGGTCTGGTTCATTCTGTATCACATCTTGTGGTCGTACTATGACCGGCTTGGGCCAACAACATACTATCTGCCCGCGGCTCGAAGTGGCCTCATCCAGAGTCACCGCCTCCTTACCAGTTCGCTGGTTGAACGAGCCCCCTTGGTGGGAATCGGATCGCTTGCCATTCCGCCTTTGAGCGGAGTCGTGGCGGACTTTATTAGCCTGATGCTTCGAGCTGGAGCGATGAGGCCATCAGGTGGAATGCAAGAGATTGCGAACGAGTTGGAGCGAAACATTCTTAAGGGTGAGATTGTCGTTGAACAGATGCAATCACAAATGGATGAAATCCGGTATCAGTCGGACTTGGGTACCTTCTCACTCTTTCGTACCTCGTCGATGGTTTCTGAATTGGCACCCGTTGTTCTCGTTATTCGGCGCTATCTTGCAGCAGGAGACACGTTGTTGATTGAGGAACCAGAAGCACATCTTCATCCGTCGAATCAGCGTAAGATCGCTGATATTCTGGTGGCGCTTGTTCGCGCTGGCGTTCGGGTCATAATGACTACTCATAGCGATCTCATTCTGCAGCATTTCAACAACGCTGTACGGAAGGGGAGCATTACTCGCCGACGGTCACAGACGAGGCCTCTATCAAATGGTGAGCTATCCACGGATGAGATTGGAGCGTATCTGGTCGATTGGTGTGGCGATCGTACGAGCACCGGTGTGACTAGATTGGTGATCGATCCGATTGACGGAATTCCTGACGACAGTTTCGCTTCGGTGCATGAGACTCTATATGAAGAGACGTTAGATCTGGAGAGTAGGTTGGCTCGGTAGGCGCGAGCCATGGCGCGACTCGTAGATACGTTTCCGGGGTGCATGGTAAGTAGCTGTGTACGAGGATCATGCACTCTGATCGTTGACAAGGCTGTGCGTGGTACGATTTATGATTGTGATTGCCTCGTTTCGTTGGTTGGTTGGACTCGAAGTGTCTGTGATTTCTTGATCGTGGTTCCGGTGGGCAAGAGTACTATAGTAGTTGCAGTTGAAATGAAGGAAGGTAGCCTGCAGGTTACGAAAGTGAGAGCCCAGTTGGAGGCTTCGTTCGAACTTGCAGGGCAATTTATACCCCCCGAGCGTGTTAGGGGAATACTGCCCATCGTTATTCAGCATGGTGGTACTCGTGCCGAAGAGTACCGGTTGTTGGGCGGGCAGCAAGGTGTTCTTAAATGGTCCGGTCATCGCAGCAGGATCATAGCACGACGCACGACAGCGTCTCTTTGGGAGGAATTACAGAAGGCCCGACTAGTTGGCGGCCGTTGATCGTCCGAGAGCGTACATGGTTGGTAGGAGTCTAGCAGGGTGTTGATTTTCTCGGCTGGGGATCGACAGCCGAATCCGAGACCGCTAGACTGCAAGCAACCTGGCGTGAGGGATAGTGATGCGCGGACTGGCGACCCGACAGAGCGCGATGCTGCTGGGCGTGACCACCAACGACCTCATCCCCACCAACCATCCGATCCGAGCGATCAAGCAGCTGGTCGAGCCGGCCTTGGCCGCCCTCTCGCCGATCTTCGCCAGCATGTATGAGGGCACCGGCCGGCTGTCGGTCCCGCCCGAGCATCTGCTCAAAGCGTCGCTGCTCATGGCGCTGTACTCGATCCGCAGTGAGCGCCAATTCTGTGAACGCCTCCAGTATGACCTCCTGTTTAAGTGGTTTCTCGATCTGAACATCGCCGATGTGGCGTTCGACCATTCGACCTTCAGCAAGAACCGCGACCGCTTGCTGAAACACGCCGTGGCCGACGCCTTCTTCGCCGAGGTCATCGACGCGGCCAAGCGGCGTCGGTTGCTCTCGGCCGATCACTTCACGATCGATGGCACGCTCTTGGAAGCCTGGGCGTCGCTCAAGAGCTTCAAGCCAAAGCCACCGCCCGCGGACGGTCCGCCGTCGCGTGATGCCCCCCGACCTGCCGACGCCGAGCGGGAAGAACCCGGAGGTCGACTTTCACGGCGAGCGGCGGAGCAACGCGACGCACCAATCCACCACAGATCCCGAGGCGCGGTTGGCCAAGAAGGGGAAAGGGAAGGAAGCGAAACTGAGCTTCATGGGGCATGTGTTGATGGAGAACCGCAACGGCTTGGTGGTCGACCTGCGGCTGACGACGGCGACCGGCACGGCGGAGCGGGAGGCGGCACTCGACATGCTCACCCACCGGCCCGGCAAACGCCGAAAGACGCTCGGCGCTGACAAAAACTACGACACCAAGGACTTCGTCAAGGGCTGCCGGCGGAATAACATTACGCCCCACGTCGCCCGCAAGAAGCACTCGGCTATCGACGAACAGACCACGACCTTCTCCGGCTACCAGGTCAGCCAGAAAGTCCGCAAGCGGGTCGAGGAGATCTTCGGCTGGATGAAAACGGTCGGCGGGGGACGAAAGCTGCGCTATGTGGGGCTGGACAAGAACCGGCTCTGGTTCACCGTGACCGCCACTGCCTACAACCTGGTGCGGATCACCAAGCTGGCGGCTGTGCCCGTGTAAGGTCCCCGCCCCAACCGGCTGCGGATCGGCCTCCCCAGCGGGGCAACGAACGGCCGTTCCTCGACGAACCGCGAGAATTCTGGCACCGGAGCACCAATCATGCGACCGTCGCCCGCGAGAACCGCGCCAAACCCGTCAAAATCAACATCCTGCTAGACAGGCAAGAGGACGCTCCGGTTACTGTAGGCCAGCCGCTGCCGCTGGCAGTGATCTACCGGATGGTCGAAGCGCGGGTGGAGGAGAACCTGGCGCGAGCGAAGCGGAGACGGCAGAGAACTTGGCGCGGGCAAAAGACTCCATCGGCGAATTGGATCTTTCGCCCGGCCGCGTTCGACGCATACTGATGAAGACCGTCCGCGCGGAGGAGGAGTCCATGGCCGAGATCCGGATACCGCAAGTTCCCATCCCCTATGCCTATCGCTCGCTCGATTGGGACGTCCTCGTTCGCGAGTACCCGCCTGCACCGATGTTCTTCGAGACGACCTACCTCAAGTCCGCTGACGAGATCCGCGCCCTCCAGCAGGCCCGGCTTGTCCGCGCTCTCGATCATGCCTACCGCACGCCGTTCTACCGAAAGCGCTGGGACGCTGCCGGGATCGATCCCCGGGAGATCCGCACGCTCGAAGCCTTGCGGATGATCCCGACCTATGTGGTCGATGACCTCCGCCAAAGCCTCGAGGCCAACCCCCCCTTTGGCGATTACCAGGGCTTGAGATTCGAGGACGCCGTCAACGGACCGTTACGGATCTTCACCAGCGGCGGAACAACCGGCCGCCCTCGCCCGACGATCTACAGCCAGTGGGACCGCAATGTCGGGGCGATCTTGCGCGCCCGGGCGTTCTACCTCGCCGGCTTTCGGCCCGGCGACACCGTCCAGAACACGATGCTCTATTCGACCCACAACGGCGCGTTCATCGTCGACGAGGCGCTCTCGAACTGGAGCGGCTGCAGTCCAATCACCACCAGCGCCGGCATCGTTACCCGATCGCGCCGCCAAGTCGAGATCATGCGCGATTGGGGCGTACGGGGCCTCGTTGGCTTCCATGATTTCTTGGCGCATCTGGCCGAGACCGCTCAGGAGATGGGGATCGACCCAGTACGAGATCTCCAACTTCGCAATATCAGCACGATGGGCGGCAAGCCCCGTGAACTCGAAAAGGCCTGGGGCTGTAATGCCTCCGAGAACTACGGGATGCACGAGATCCAAGTCGTCGCCTCGGAATGTCCGGCGAAGGAGGGGATGCACCTCTGGCAAGACGCCTTCGTCGTCGATCTTGTCGACCTCGACAGCGGCGAACTGGTGGCGGACGGCGACGTCGGCTCAATCGTGATCACCGCGCTCTACAAGACCGGCGTGCCGGTGGTGCGCTACGACACCAAGGACACCGCTCGGCTGGTGTCGCGCGGTCGCTGTGCCTGCGGTTCCAGCCTCCCACGAATCTCGAGTATCCTCGGCCGCGCCGACACCATGGTGAAACTGCGCGGGATCAACATCTGGCCGGAAGCCTGTGGCGAGGTTGCTCGGCGCGACGTCCGGGTGGCCGGCGAATTCTTCTGCTATGCCGAGCGGCGCGACGGTCGTGACGAAATGGTGCTTCTCATCGAGCGGAAAGCGGACGTCGCGGATGAATTGGCCCTCCAACGCGACCTCGCCGAACTGCTGCGCACCGAACTTGGCGTGGCCATCGTCGTCGAGGTGCGCCCGCCTGGTGGAACCCAGGAGTTGACCCGCTTCGGCATCGAGGCAAAGCCACGCCGCTTCGAGGACCGCCGCCCGAAAGGGTAAAGCGCGTTACACTGCGGCATGACCGGCCACACGCTCCTGGCAACGCTGAGCGCCGCGATCCTGACCGCGGCGGTGCTGCCTCTGCTCGTCTTCGTCCCGGAGGCCGAAGTCTGGCTGCTGGCCGGGTTGGCGATCGCCGCCGGTGGGACGATCGCGGCGATCCAGCACAAGTTGCCTGGCCTGCCAGTCGCGGCCATCGGCAGCGCCCTGGCTGGGATGGCCTTCGGCTGGGCTGTTGGGCTGTACGACCTCCCGGAGGTGCTTTCCGGCTGGCTGGGCGACTTGCGCCCCGCGGTGCTGCTCGGACTGGCCGGGGCGGCGGTGCTGATCGTGCCGGTCAACGTCTTCCGCCTCGCGCGTGGTCGGTGGATCCTGATGGCGTTTCCTGCCACGGTCCTGATGATTGTCGTCTTTGCTGCACTGGCAAGCCAGCCCGCTCGGCCGCAGCCCGTTGTCGCTGCTGCCGTGGGGGTGCTGACGCTGGCGGCCTGGGGGATCGCCTGGCTGTGGTGGGGGCGCCGAGGCGAAAAGGCAAGGCCGCCGCGGCCACAGCGTAAGCGACAACCCCGGCAGTAGCACCTCGCGGCAAAAACCGGCAAAATTCCCCCATGGCGCCTCGGCTGGGCAGCGGCGCCGCTGCCCTCACTCTCGGCTTGCTCTTGCTGGCGGCCTGTCTGTTCGCGCTGTTCGTCGCGCCGCGCGCCATCCTCTGGACCCTCATTGGCGTCGCGCTGTTGCTCGGCGGGTTGGCGATCGCCCGCCAGGCCGAAACCAGCGGCGAACGGCTGGCCGGTTTTCTCCTGCCGATCGCCGGGTTGGTGATCGCCGTCGCCTCGGCCGGCTGGCTGCTCGGGCTCTACGACCTGCGTTTCTGGGTCGATCGGGTCGTCGGCAACCCAATTGGCTTTGGTCTGACCGCGCTCGGCGTCCTCGGCGCGGCCGCCTTTATTCGCGAAGGCGCCCAGTTGATTGTCGATCGCGAGTGGCGCGCCGGATTGTTCTCGCTGACCGTCGGGATTGTCGGGCTACTCCTGCTAGGCGGGGCGGTGTTGGGTGTGCTGATCCGTAGCGTTGCCGCGATCAGCATGCTCGTCGTCGGCTTGGCAATCGTCGCCGTCGTCATCACCAGCGCACTCTCGATCCTGGTTCGGCCCAGCAGCATCGCCACCGTCGGTGGGCCCAAACTGCCGCTCGACATCGCACCAGACCGTCCTTCCGGGCTGCATTCGTCCGCCCACGTCGCTGCGCTGTCCGGCGAGCGAAACGCCGATCCTCTCGTGACGGCGCTCCGGCAACCTGACGGAGTGGTCGCGCTCGACCTCGCCGGACGTGGGCTGCAGAGCCTTCCAGCCGAGATCGGACGGCTGCGCAACCTGAGATCGCTCGATCTAGGTGAGGCGCTCGGACCAAACGACAGCGTCGTCAGCAACCAACTTCGGACGCTTCCGGCGACGATTGGCGGGCTACGCCGTCTCCAGACGCTCAACCTCTCCGCCAACGACCTCGACAGCCTGCCGTCGGAGATCGGCTGGCTGGAACGGTTGACGAGCCTGAACCTCAGCTTCAACCGCTTCTCGGTCCTGCCCGATTCGGTTCGCGCGCTGCGCGCTCTCGAGACGCTCGGTCTGGAGCGCAATGGGCTGAGTGTCCTTCCCGATTGGATCGGCGAACTTGGCCGGCTGCGAACGCTCAACGTCGGCGACAACCGGATCGCTGCCGTTCCCGCTTCGATTGGCGACCTGACCGAGCTTCGCTCGCTCGACCTCTCCCACAACCGTATTGGCGCATTACCCTCCACCATCCGAAGCATCGAACGGTTGGAGACGCTCTCGTTGCGGGCAAATGCCCTTGTCCGGCTGCCGGACGGCTTCGACGGGCTGCGTTCGTTGCGATCGCTCTATCTCGGCGACAACCCGCTCGATCTCGAGCAGGCGTTTTCGCTCCTGTCGGGACTGCCGGCGCTCGAAACCCTCGAATTGGGGCGGGTCGGGGCGGACGCACTGCCGCCGACTATCGGAGATTTTCCAGCGTTGCGGACGCTCGTCCTCCGTTCAAACGCCCTCGAAGACGTGCCGCCGGAGATCGCCCGGCTGACGACGCTCGAAACGCTCGACCTCGCCAACAACCGGCTGCGCGTCCTTCCGGACGGCGTGAAGGCGCTGCGGCTGCGGCGTCTCGAAACTGGCGGCAATCCGCTCTCGATCGGCGTCAGCTAGGATCACCCCGGCGAGGAGAGGACAATGCAACGCGTGCTGGACGGCAGGATCGCCGGCGCAGTCAACCTTCGCGACATCGGCGGCTACCGAGCGGGCGACAATCGGGTGCGCTGGGGGCGGGTCTACCGATCTGGGATGACCCATACCATTTCCGCCGAGGGGTTGGCGGCACTGACCGGCGAGCTTGGCGTGCGCACGGTGATCGACCTGCGGACGCCGGCCGAACGCCGCGGTGGCCTGCTCGCGCTCGAAGGCGTCCGACACGTCCACGCCTCGATGCTCGACGTCGGCGACGACACTCCGGGTCCCGAACAACTTGAGCGAATTATGAAGATGCTCGCTGGTAGCTTCGACTGGGCTGGCTCCTATGTCGAAATGGTCCAGACCTCACCGGAAGTGCTGCGCACCGTCTTCGAATCGCTGAGCGCCGGCGAGACCCTCCCGGCTGTGATCCATTGCACCGCTGGCCGCGACCGGACCGGCGTCTCGATTGGCTTGCTCTTGTCGCTGCTGGGTGTTGCGCCTGAGGAGATCGCCGAGGATTATGCGCTGACCGGCGACCTGCTGCTGCCACACCTTCACCAGTTCAGCGGCTTCGACACCGCCGGCTTCAGCCGGGAAGACTTCGCCCGCCTGGTCGCCACCACACCCGCCGCGATGCTGATGTTCCTGGAGCGTGTCGCCGACCTTTATGGCTCGGCCGAAGGGGCGCTCGTGGCGGCTGGGGTCCGCCCCGAGTCGCTCGCCGCCATTCGCGAGCAGTTGCTCGACTAGCTGACGGCGGTCCGGCCGGCGATTCGGCCGCTGTACAAGCTGGGGCCAAGCGCCGTCCCTTCGAGAGCCGCGCGGCCGTTGATCCGTCCGCCTGCCATCCCGGCAACCTCGCCGGCGGCGAGCAGTCCCTCGATCGCGTCGCCGCTCGGTCGCAGCACCCGACCAGCCAGGTCGGTTCGGACACCACCAAGGTTCTTGCGCACCAGCGGGAAGAACTGGATCGCGTAGAACGGTCCCTCGGCGATCGGCCGCAGACCGCGCAACCGCCGGCCAAACGCCGGATCTTCGTCGAGACCAAGGGCGAGTTGACCGTTATGACACTCGACGGTCTCGATGAATGCCTGGCGATCCAACCCCGCCGCGTCGGCGAGCGCTTCGAGTGTCTCGCCGCGCGCCACAAAGGGCGATTCTTCGAGCAAGGTCCAGAGCCGGTCGCGATGGGTCGTGTTGCCGTGGCGGTAGCGCGGGTCTGAGATGATGTAGCCGGCGGCAATCGACGTGTCGATCACCGACCAGCAGGTCGCGCCCGGTTGCGCCAACAAGGCCGGCGCACCGGTTCCCCCGCCGCGCCGGTCCTCGTTGTGGAAACGCTGTCCGGCGTGGTTCACCCAGATTTCGCCTTCGAGCCGACGCACCACCAAGCCGCGCTCACCCGTCGGGTCGAGATAGTCCGGCGTGGCGTACGGATAGGTCCAGATCGCATCGAGGTTGACCAACTCCGCACCGGCTGCTTCAAGAATGGTCTGCCCATCGCCGCGCGCCCCGACACCGCCGCCAAGCAGAACCCGCTCCGGCAAGTTCGGAGCGTAGCGGCGTACCAACGCCAGGCTGTTGTTGAAGCCACCGGTGGCGATTATCACCACCGGAGCATGCAGCACAATCGATCCGCTCGGCGTCGCGGCCTCGATCCCGGCCACTCGTCCCCCCGAAAGATCGATGCTGATCAGCCGGGTTTCCGGGTGCCAGGCGATCTTCGGGTCGGCCTGAGCGGCGTTGACGAGCGTTTCCATCATCGCCTCGCCGCCGCCCGCCGGCGCATGCCAACGCGGAACGCGATTGCCCTCTTGCGGCTGAACGTGCGTCCAGCGGACGCCAAGGTTGCCGAGCCAGTCGTAGACTTCGGCGACGCTCGCCTCGACATAACGGTTCGCCCAGGCCACGTCGACGCTCTCGCCGCCCCAGGCGATCCAGTCTTCCAAGGCAAGTTGCGGGTTGTCGTCGATCCCTTCGCGTGCCTGAATCGCCGATCCGGCGACGAGCACCCCGCCACCCGAGACGGCGGCGGTGCCGCCGGGTTCGGCAGCGTCGTCGATCAGTCCGACCCGCGCTCCCCGTCGTCCCGCTTCGATCGCCGCGGCAACTCCCGCCGCGCCCGCTCCGACGACGAGGACATCGTATGGTTCCATCACTCCCTCGCCGATACGATTTGATAGTCGAACGACAGCCGCACCACCGACCGCAAGGTGGCGGCAACCGAGCAATAGCGCTCCTCGGAAAGTTGCAGCGCTCGCGCGACTTTTTTCGGGTCGAGATCGCCACGCAAGGTGAAGTGCACCGTGATCGCGCGAAACGTCCAGGGTGGGTCGGCCTCCTGTTCGCTCTCGATGGCTGCCTCGAGTCCGGACAACTGCTGGCGTTGTTTCGCGAGGATGGTGACGAGGTCATAGGCGGTGCAGGCGGCAAGCGAGAGCGGCAGCAAGTCGGACGGCTTGAGGCCGACCCCCTGACCATCGCCGCCGATTTCGACCTGGTGGCCCCAAGAATCGACCCCGGTAAAGACGGCGCCTTCTCGCCAGACCAGCCGCTGAAATCCCATGCTCTTCTCCACGTCGCGCTAGTATGCCACGATGGTGATAGAAACGAGGTTGGCCTTCTCGGGCGTGCCTGGGGCAGCCCCGGGCCGGACGATGGAGCGTGAGATGACGGAGTTCTTGACCGAGCAAGAAGCAGCCGAGCGGCTGATGGTGACCCGCGAGAACCTGCGCCGAATGATCTGGTCCGGCAGGGTCGACGGCGAGCCAACCGATCCCACCAAGCGCTCGTACCGTGTGTCGGCGCGATCGATTGAGCGGTTGCTGACCGAAGGCGGCTATGTCCCCGGCGTGTCCCAGCCGAGCGAATGAGATGAGCGGGAGCGCGACAAACTCAGGACGGGGCGTCGATTGCCATAACCGACGCCCACATGCCCAGGCGACCGGCGGCCGTTCGACCGCTCCAGTAGCCGGAAGTCTAAGAACGACTCGATGGTCTAGCGGCCGGTTAGCTCGGCGATGGCGGCGCGCACCACCGGCGGCAAGTCCGGCTGGAGGAAGTAGTAGGCCCAGGTGCCGCGCCGGACGCAATCGACAATCCCGGCGTCGCGCAGAACCTTGAGATGATGCGAGACGGTTGGCTGGCCGACGGTCGCGCCGGCGGTCAGGTTGCAAACGCAGATCGACTCCTGGCCGGCGATCTGCCCGAGCAGTTGGAGGCGCGTCTCGTCGCCGAGCGCCTTCAACTGGCGCACCAGACCCGGCCGGACCGAAATCGGCGGCGCGGGCTCGCAGCCTTCCTCGGGCAGGACTGGCAGCAGCGGGTCAGGGGCGAGCGTTCGCATCACCGGCTCAGGATAGACCGAGTGGGTGGTGGCGTCAAAGGCTTTGATGCCCGAACGAACGCCGAGATCACACGTTGACCCGGCGCAAGCGGCAGGCCGGCGTCGTAGACGCTCGTCTCGGTGATCGAGACGTCCTCGAAACCGGCCGCGTCCAGCAGTTGCCGGTACTCAGCGTCCTGAAGCGCGCCGGCAACGCAGCCAGACCAGAGCGCCAGATCGTCGGCAACCTCCGGCCCGATGGCGCTGCCTTGCACCACGATGTCGCTCACCGCAAACCGGCCGCCCGGCCGCAACACCCGATACGCCTCGCTCAGCACCGCCGGTTTGTCGGTCGATAGGTTGATGACGCAGTTCGAAATCACCACATCGACGCTCGCATCCGGCAGCGGCACTGCCTCGATCGCGCCCTTGAGAAACTCGACGTTGTGCGCTCCCGCGGCCTCTGCGTTCCTACGCGCCAGTGCGAGCATCTCGTCGGTCATGTCCAGCCCGAACACCTTGCCGGTTGGTCCGACCCGTCTTGCCGAGAGCAGGACGTCGATCCCTCCGCCCGAGCCAAGGTCGAGCACCGTCTGCCCTTGAGTGAGGTCGATCAACGCGGTCGGGTTGCCACAGCCGAGCGAGGCGCGTAAGGCATCAGGCGGCGCCGCGCCCACCTCGTCGGCCGAATAGAGGCTGTCGTTGCAGCAGGCGCTCTCGCAGCAGTCGCTCGCCGGTTCACCGTCGTTGCAGCAGCCGCTGGCACAGCAGGCGGCCGATTTGTCCTCCAGCACCTGCAGCGCGGCTGCGGCATAGCGTTCCCTCACGGCTTCGCGTCGCGTGTCATTCGTCGTCATCGGCCCTCTTGCATCGATTATTGTCGATGTAGGAAGTCTAGCGCCTACATCGATAGTTGTCAATGTATCGGATGGCTGACAGCCGCGACAAAACCTGGTATGCATCTCTCTGAGGATTGTGGGCGTTCGTCCGGTCCGGACGCTTGGATTGAGGGCGTGATGCAGCGCTACGAAATCTTGGACACCGCCAACGGCCGAGTGCTGACGAGTGCAGCCGACGAAGGGGAGGCATTCCGGTCGGTTCGGGCTTTGCTCGACGGCGGGAAAGCACCGAGCGATCTTGTGCTGGCGGTGGTCGAAGATGCCGGCCGGCGGCCGATCGTCGGTGGCGAGGTGTTGGCAGCGCTGGTCGGCGAAGGCGGCCAGTTGCTCGGCGGACAGTTCCGCCTGCTGCGATCGGTTGGCCAGGGCGGCATGGCGACCGTGTATCTCGCCGATCAGCCATCGCTTCATCGACAGGTTGCGATCAAGATCGTCGTGCGCCGCCAGGATGCCGACGCCGAACAGTTCCAGCACGAGGCCGCAACTCTCGCCCAGGTGCGCCATCCGAATATCCTGACGATCTTCGACTACGTCGAGGCCGGCAGCGCCGACTATATCGCGATGGAGTACGTGCCAGGCGGGTCGCTGCGCGACCTCCTGGGCGAGGGTCCGTTACCGCCGCTTGACTATGCCGTCGAGGTCGTCAGGCAGGTGGCCGGGGCGCTCGATGCTGCCCACAAACTCGGGATCGTCCACCGTGACGTCAAGCCCGCGAACGTGCTGATGTACGACCGTGGGTCGACCTACGACAACCCGCCGAGCAACAGCCGTCAACCCTGGGTGATGCTGTCGGACTTTGGGGTTGCTCTGCTGGAGCAGAGCGGCGACCGCCCGACGATCTCCGGCGGCGGGATCGGTACGCCGGCCTACATGAGCCCCGAGCAGGCGCTCGATCAGCCAGTCGACCACCGGGCGGATGTCTATTCGCTCGGCGTGATGACCTATCAACTCTTGACTGGCGTTCTCCCGTTCGATGGCGAGTCCGCCCTCGCGGTCGCGATGCAGCACATCCATTCGCCGGTGCCACGGATGGCACTCTCGCTGCACGTTCCCGACCCGATCGAGGCGGCGGTGCGCCGAGCACTGGCGAAGGACCCCGCCGAGCGCTTCCCCACCGCCGGGGCGTTTGCCCGCGCCCTGGTAGCCGGGCTTCCTTCGACGCGGAGCCGGACGATCCGCCTCGCGACCGCCGCTGGCCTGGCTGCCCTGATCCTCGCGCTCGTCGGCGGAATTGCGTCGGCCTACCTGATCGGCAACGGCCCGCTCGCATCGAGCGGGATCGCCTGGCTGTCGCGAACCGGGACGGTGACCGATCCGGCCCAGATCGAGGACCACCGCCAGTTTCTCCTCGGCGCGAACGGAGCCTGGACCGCCGCGGTTGGCTTCAATGGCAGCCAGGAACTGCTCGAGGAGTACTTCGTCTCGCCTCGTCTCGACGACATTCGTGTCGCCGTCTCCGACTTGCGCCGGCGCAGCGAGTATCGCGCCGCGGCGCTGCTTGACCTGAAGATCCGCAGCATCCGCCTCACCGCGCCGGACGAGGCGATCATCCAGACCGACGAACGCTGGAACGATCGGTTGCACGGCACCGACGGCTCGATCATCCGCACGTTCCCGAGCGAGTCGAGCAGTACCTACCTGTTGGTGCGAACACCCGCCGGGTGGCGAATTCGCGGCGTTGTCGGCAAGCCGTTGTAGCACGGTGAGCATTGGCTCGGGCGTTCAACTCGTTTCGATTGTCCGGTCGGTTCAGGCGGCCAACGCCCCGACCTGGCGAGGCGGCAACGTCAGGTCCGGGAGGTCAGATCGAGTTGCGCCTCCGGCGACGGCGACCCGGCAATCTCAAACCCGAGATCGATCGGTTAGGCCACGATTTCGGTCCCACCGGTTTCGAGGTCGTAGCGCAGTCCCACCACACGCAATTTATTGCGCTGGATCAATGGAAACAGAAACGGCTGGGAGTTGCGAAGTACGTCCACCACATTGGCGACATTGGCTCGGATCGCCGCATCGAGCACGTCCATCTCGGCAGTCGGTGTCGGAGCGAGCCCGGCCAGATGGGCCCGCAGCCGGGCGAGTTGAGCCGGCTTACGGATCGGCTCGATCACCGCGCCAATCTGACCCGGTGGCTCGGCGCCGGTTGCGAGGGCATCGAGTGTCGCCTCGACCGCTCCGCACCGCTCGTGACCCAGCACCACGATCAGCGGGATCCCGAACTCCTCGACCCCGTACTCGATCGAACCGATGACCGCCGGGTCGGCGATATTGCCAGCTACTCGCAGCACGAACAGGTCGCCCAGACCCTGGTCGAACACCGCCTCCGGCGGCACTCGCGAATCGGCGCAGCCCAGCACCGCGGCAATCGGTTTCTGTCCGCGCGCTACCTCGGCACGTCGCCCGGCGCTTCGATCGGCCTGGGAGGGCAACCCGTTGACATAGCGATAGTTTCCTTCGAGCAGCCGGCGAAATGCCTCCTCGGGCGTCAGGTTCTCGGGGGTGGCTCCGGCCGGCCGGAGAGCCTTGCCCCCGACGATGCCGGCGACGCTCGCCATCGCCGCAGCGAGAAAGGTCCGGCGGCTCGCGCCGCGACGGTTGGGCCTGTCTAGCGTATCCATGCTCCCTCCAGCCCGATGCGATCCTCTGGGCGAGACCCACCGCGCGAAGCCGTCACCCACTCGAAGAAGGCGCGTGTTCCAGCGGCCGACTGCTCCCAGGTTGCCGGTGGACGTTGGCGCGCCGCCTCCTGCCCAACCTGGCCCACAAGCGCCGGTCGGCCAGACGGGTCGGTCACGCCGATACTCACCGCTTTGATGCTCGGGAGTTCGAGCGCCTGGACACTCGACACCAACCCTTGTGCCAGCACCTGGGCATACTCACGCTGGCGGCCACGCGGGTCAGTTCGCGTGCGCACCTCGACGGCGACCGTGCCGCTTTCCGGCTGCCAGGTAACCTGGATGTCGCGCTCGATCAAGCCTTCGACGATCCCGAGTTGCACCAGGGACGTCTTGACCAGATAGGCGGGGACGTCGGCCGCCAACGTCGGCCGGGTGAGCCGTTCGGCTTCGGGCTTCCAGAGCGTCATTCCCCCGGTGGGTCGCGCCGGCGGATGTCCACCGGTTGGCGCTGCGGTTGGGTGGGCAGCCGTCGGGGCGTTGCCGCTCGCCGGGGTGGCGGCGGCCTGAGCGGTCACGGCCTGGACGGTTGCGGCCGGTGCACCGTGACCGTCGGCCGGTGACGCGGCGGCTGCCGGGGCGTGGCTGGCTGCCGTGTCGCCGTCGGGAGCAGTCTGGGCGCTGGCGCTTCCGCCCACCAGCACCGAGGTCACGAAGAAGCTGACAATGCCGGCGACGATCACGGCAATCGCCAGCCCGAGGATCGTCTTCATCCGACTCCTTGGGTCGCGAGGTACGCGCAGGGCGCTCCTTTGGGATCTATCGGCTTGCCGGCCGTCCGTCTTGAGCCGGGTTACACTGAGCGCATCGAAGACGGAGACAAGAGCATGGCGCGCCTGCCCGACCCCCGGCCGGCTTTTTCCCCTGAGGCCGCCGCCATCCATCGCCGGATCGTCGGCGCGCGTGGTGACGACGTTCCGGGGCTGTACCGCGACCTGATGAACTACCCGGAGCTTGCTCATCGGTTTGCCGATCTCGGTGCTCTGCTGCGCTTCGAGGGCAGCCTGCCGGGAGACATCCGCGAACTTGCGATCCTCGCCACCGCCCGGACGCTTCGCTCACGCTACATCTGGGCGATGCACCAGGCGCCCGCCCGCGAGGCGGGGCTGACTGACGAGACGCTTGGTGCGCTGCTCGTGGATGAAGTTGCCGAGCGCTTTGAAGGGTCCTATGCGCACGCACTTCGGCTGGTTGCGGTGATGCTCGCCTACCAGCCGGTGCCGGAATTACTGCAGGATGGGCTGATCTCGGCGTTCGGGCTGGAAGGCTTTCTCCAACTCGCCGTAATCCCGAACTACTATCGAATGATCGCCGGACTGGCCGCCGGCTTCGAGTTTCCCTTGCCGGCTGGGATGACCGATCCTTTCGCTGACGGCCCAGCGGCCAGCCGTGCTACCATCGCCGCCAGCCCGGGCGGCGAGGAGGACGATGGCTGACGGCTACTGGGCGGCGGTGGTCCAGGCTCCGGTTGAGGTCATCACCGACCCCGCCCGGCGCGACGAGATCATCGCGGCCAATCGAGAGCGGGCGATGCGGGCGATTGAGGCGATTCTGGCAACCAGCGCCCAGCCGCCAAAGCTGTTTCAGTTTCCGGTGCTGATGCTCCAGGGCGCCTACAACGAAGCGCGATCGCCCGAGGCCCGGTTGGCCGTCTCATTCGAATTGCCGGGTCCGGAAGTCCAGCCCTTGCTCGAATTCTGCGCTCGGCATGACATCGTGATCGCCAGTTCCTGCGTCGAGCGGCACGCGGCGTTGCCCGGCTGGTTTTTCCACAGCGGGATGGTGCTGGGTCCGAACGGGCTGCTGATCCGCTACCCGAAGGCCCAGGCCCGCAGCGCCGCCGGCGTCCGGATCATCAAAGATCACATCGACGAGTACGCAGCAATCTTTGGCCGCGATGCGGTCTTTCCGGTCGTCGACAGTCCGCTCGGCAAACTGGCGACCTGCGTCGAGGCTGAGATTATGGTTCCGGAAGTGGCGCGATCGTTCGCCGCGAAAGGGGCGGAGGTGCTGCTTCATCCGACCGTCGAGCGAACCACCCATCATCCCTGGGTCTACCAGCCGGTCAAGATCGCCCGGGCGGTCGAGAACCGGCTGTACGTGGTGAGCGCGAACATTGGCGTTGCCCGGATGCGTCACCCCGTCACCGGCGAACTGGAGGAGGGGCGCACCGCGGGCGGGTCGGCGGTGATCGGACCGGACGGCGTCGTGCGCTGCTCGGTCGGCGGGTCGGGCGAGGGCTGGGCCTCGGCGTACATCGACCTCGCCGCACTCCGCGAAGAGCGATCCACTCCCGCGCCGGACGTTGCCTACACCCCGGCGCTCTACCGCGATCTGTATGGAGGGGCGCGATGACCGCCGTTCAGACGGTGCTGGGGCCGCTTGCTCCAACGGCGCTCGGCCGGACGCTGATGCACGAGCATCTGGTCTTCGGGGTCTCGGGATGGCAGGAAGACCCCTTCGTTCACTGGGACCGCCCCGCCGCCACCGACTACCTGATCGACAAGGTAGGCGAGGCGAAGGCTGCCGGGCTTGGCGCCTTCGTCGATGTCACCGCCATCGGCGTCGGCCGCGACATCGGGCTGATGCAGGAAGTGTCGCGTGCTACCGGCGTCGCGATCGTCGCCGCCACCGGCTGGTGGCTGACGATCGGCATCTCCAGCTACTTCGCCATGAAGGAGGTCGATGACCTCGCCCGGATCATGGTGCACGACTTGATGACCGGGATCAAAGGAACCGGGGTGCGCGCCGGCCTGGTCAAGGTTGCCACCAGCCTGAACGAGATCGACCCGGCCGAGGGCAAAGTGCTGCTCGCCGCCGGGCGTGCCCAGGCCGAAACCGGCTGCGCGATCACCACCCACACCACCGGCGCAACACTCGGCAACGAGCAGGTGGACCTGCTCACTGGCGCCGGCGCGAACTCTGAGCGGCTGATCATCGGCCATTCCGACGATCGGCTCGATCTCGACTACCATCGATCGCTGCTGCAGCGCGGCGTCACGGTCGAGTTCGACCATCTCGGAACTCGCTCAGCGGGAAACCCCACCGACGAGGAAAAGGCGCGCCAGGTCGCCGCGCTTGTCCGCGAGGGCTACGCCGGCCAACTCCTGTTGTCGCACGACTGGGTGGGAGACATCCTGACGATGCCAACCTATCGGCAGACCCCCCAGGGCGGGCGGACGCCGGCGCACTTGTTCACCGTCTTTCTGCCGTTGCTGCGCGAAGAAGGTGTGTCGGAGGCCGCTATCGAAACGATGCTGGTGGCAAATCCGGCGCGGCTCCTGCCGTTCTAGCGTTCTACCTGGCGAGCGCCGACCCGAGCATTCGAGCGGAGGGAATGTGACCGATCTCATCCTGACCAATGCGGTTGTCCTGACGATGAGCCAGGACCGACGGAGCTTTCTCGACGGCTACGTCTGGATGAAGGACGGCCAGATCGAGGCGGTCGGGCCGATGCGCGATCTGGACGCACCAGATGGGATCGAGCGACGTGACCTTGGCGGAATGCTGGTGATGCCTGGGCTGGTGAATGCGCACAACCACCTCGCCAGCGCCCTGGTCCGTGGCAGTTTCGACGAGGGCGCCCGCGGGAGTTTTGGCACCCGGATGTTCGCGGCGTTGCGGGCGCTCGATGGCGATGCGTCCTACGCCGGTGCGCTGATGTCGCTTGCCGAGCAGATTCAGGGCGGTGTCACCACGACGATGGCCGGCGAGTTTGGCCACCGCGACCGGCCGGCAGCGGTGCTTCGCGCCTGCCGCGATGCCGGGATGCGCGTCCTCTTCTCGCGCTCGGCGATGAACAGCGAAGACGAACTGGTCGACTCTCAAACGGTGCCGGCTGAATTTCGCGACACACCGGACTCGGCAGTCGAGGACATCGAGCGGTTGCGAGCCGAGTTCGATTCGGACCTGATCTCGGTCGTTCCCGAAGCGCTCTCGCCGATGCGGGTTACACCGGCGATGCTCGAACGGCTTGCCGCCTATGCCCGCGAGCGCGGCGTCCCCTTTCTGATGCATCTCGGTGCGGCGCAAGACGAGGTCGACGAGTCGGTGCGGCGCTACGGCCTGACCTGTGTCGAGTTCCTCGACCATCTGGGCGTGCTTGGGCCGAAGACCCTGCTCGGACACGCGATCTACAGCACCGAGGCAGAGATCCCGTTGATGGCAGCCCGCGACGTGGCGATCGCTCACTGCGCGAACGGCGTGATGAAGACGGCCTCCATCCCGCCGCGGGTCGCGGAATGGATCGCCGCCGGACTTCGTGTCGGGTTGGGCACCGACGCCGCCGACGGCAATACCTCCCAGAATCTCTGGGAGACCGCCAAGACGGCGATGCTGCTGCAGAAGACGCGGCTCCTCGATGGCCAATGGGGGTCGGCGGAACTTGCCCTCGGGCTTCTGACCAATGGCGGCGCCCGGGCGCTCTACTGGGAGGATCGGATCGGGTCGCTCGAGCCGGGCAAGCGTGCCGATGTGATCTGCCTGGACATCGACCGGCCGTCGCTCGCGCCGCGCGAGACGATTGTTTCCAGCCTGGTCTATGCCAACGACCGGTCGGCGGTGCGTCATGTGTTCATCGATGGCGTCGAACGGCTGCGTGATGGCGTGCTTGTCTCGCTTGATCAACGAGACGTCGTCGCCCTGGCGAACCGCGAGGCGGAGCGGGTTCTGGTCGACCAGGGCATCGGTCTCGATCGGCGTGAGCGATCGTCATTCCACTGGGAGTAGCTACCCCATCGTCGCGGCGAGCGCGTTCAACAGGGCGAGCGTCGAGCAGACCAACGTCAGACGATAGAAACCGACGCCCCGTATCAGCCCGACGGCCGTCTTTTCGATGTTCAGATCCCCTCCTGTCTGGATGGCCGGCGGGGTAGGAGCCTATGGGTCGATCTTGATTCGGGCGGTCATCCCCCAGCGCAGCGGCAGCCCTGCCGAGTCGAAGTCGATCGTTGTTGGGTAGGTGACGTCGCCGCTTGCGCCGGTGCGCGCCGCCAGGGCGATCCGCGAGACGGTGCCGGGCAGCGGATCGCGCCCCAGTCCGTCGATCACGATCGAAACGGGGGCGCCTTCTCGCACCCGCCCAACTGAGAACTCATCGAGGTCGGTCGTCTCGATCCGAAAACGCGAGAAGTCGGCGACGGTTGCGGCGGTCTGGCCCGCGAGGATCGTGTCACCCAGCTTGAACTGGAGTGCGGCAATCTGGCCAGCGTATGGGGCGACCAAGACCGTCGTCTCACCACCGAAGCTGACGCGCATGATCTCGTCGCGACCCTGGACCGTATCACCCTCATGAACAAACACCTCGATCACCGTGCCGCCCACCAACGGGGCGATCCGGGCAGAGCGCGCCGGGACGACCTGGCCGCGGACATCGATGGTGGTCTTCGCTGGTGTGGCGACCGGCGTGACGACCGGCGCGGCGCTCTGCTGACTGAGGAAGTAGAAGGTTGCGGCGACTGCGGCAAGCAGGATGAGCAACCCGGCCAGAATGACGACGCCGCGACTGGTCCGTCGCGATCTGGGGCGTGCACCAGGTATCGACGCGATCATTGCTGCACCTCCCGAACGATCTCGCCGTCGCGGATCTCGATCCGTCGGCCGGCCGCGGCCGCCGTCTCGGCGTCATGAGTGACCACGACGAGTGTGTTCCCCTCGGCATTGATCCGGCGGAACAGGGCGAGGATCTTGGCTTTGTCTTCACTATGGAGTTCGCCGGTCGGCTCGTCGGCAAGCACCAATCGGGGTTGGTTGGCGAGCGCCCGGCAAATCGCCACGCGTTGGCGCTCGCCTCCCGAGAGCCGTGCCGGCAGAAAGCCGACGCGCTCGGCCAATCCTACCTGGTCGAGGAGGGCGGTGGCGCGGGCATAGCGCTCGTCGAAGGGAACGCCCACCTCTTCCAGCGGCAGCATGACGTTCTCGGCGGCGGTCAAGAGCGACAGCAGGTGAAACCGTTGGAAGACAAAGCCGATCGCGTCAAGACGTAACCGGGCGCGGTCGCCATCGGAGATCGAGCCGACATTCAACCCGTCGAGAATGACCGCCCCCTCACTCGGCAGGTCGAGCAAGCCGATCAGGTTCAGCAACGTGCTCTTGCCCGACCCGGAGGGGCCGACGATCGCGAGGTACTCGCCATCGGCGATCTTCAGTGACACGTCGCGCAGAGCGAGCACCTCGAGGTCGCCGGCATCGTAGCGGCGGGTGACGCGCTGCAGTTCGAGCATCTCACGCCTCCCGCAAGACGGTGACCGGCTGTACCGCCAACGCGGCGCGTGCCGGCAGGAACCCGGCGGCCAGACCCAAAAGGATATCTACCAGAAAGACCTGGACGAAGACGATCGGGTCGAAGGCTTCGAGCAACGAGATCCCCACGAGTTCAAGGTAGATCCGGTCGATCACCTGGTTGATCCCGAGCCCGATCGCGCACCCGACCCCATAGGCCAGCAGGGAGATCGCCAACGCCTCGACCATCACCGCCGAAAATATCGTCCGCCGGCTGATGCCGATCGCCCGCAGCGTGGCGAACTCGATCCGCCGTTCCTTCACCGACATCGTCAGGACGTTGCCAACGAACAGCGCCGCCACCGCCAGAGCCAGAAACGAGAAGATGTTGTAGAGCACGCGCTCGCTGCTGGCGAGGTTCTTTCCCTGCTCGATCACCTGCGCTCTGCTGCTGACGTCCAGTCGCCGGATCTCGCCAATCGCCTCGAGAGTATTCTCCGGCTGACTGCTGGAGACGGCGATCAGGGTCACCACATCCGGTGCGCCGGTCGTCGCCAACAACTCTTCGTACTCGAACAGTACGCCGCTCAGGCCGGCGATGCCCATCCCGCGCAGTCGGGCGATCCCGACGACGGTGAAGCGGCGATCGTTGAAGGTCAGCACCTGCCCTGGCTGAACGCTCTTGAGGCGGGCCAAGCGTGGGGCGACCACCACTTCGTCGCCTCGTTCGATCCAACGTCCGGCTTCGATCTCGAGGACGTTGGGGATGCCGGCTGGGTCGCCCCAGATGCCAAACGCCTGCCAAGGCTCATCGCGCCGCTTGTTGTCGGCGTCGCGCCCGAGGTCGTGGCGGACCGTACCGACGGCGAAGCCGATCACCCCGCCGACGCCCGGCATGGCGCGAATTTGTGCCAGCAACGGCCGCGCCCGGTCGATCGCGCCGAGACTCTCGCCAGGTAAGAGCGGAAACATCGTCCCACCCCGCTGCAAGACGTAGGTCGTTGCGCCCGACTTCTCGAAGTCGCCGTAGATCAGGCGGGATCCGGCGACCGACAGCGCCAGCATCGAGAACAGGACGCCGAGGCTCACGCCGACGCCGATCGTCGGACCGATCGTCTGGCGCCAACGCCGGACGAGCGTTCGCAGGGCGAACGGTAGCCGGGTAACCCAACCTGGGCGCGGCCGGACCGCCTCCGACGATGGTGCAGCCAATGCCATCGCTCCTCCGTCGTTAACCGTAGCGTCAGTCCGCGTTTCCGGCTACGGCCCGAGCGCCGACCAGTGCTGCGGCGATATCGACACAGAAGTTCGTTGGGATAGCCGCTTAGGCGGTCGCTGGTTTGTCAGCCCCTCGTCGTGGATCGGCTCACTCGGCTACGATGCGCTCGACCGAATTGCGCGGAGGACCGGCATGGCCGAAGGCGGCCCGATCGTGATCGTTGGCGCGGGCATTGGTGGGCTGACGGCCGCGCTCGCGCTGCTCCAGCGGAATATCCCCGTTCGTGTGTTCGAGGAAGCGCCGGCACTTGGCGAGGTCGGCGCGGGGTTGTCGATCCAACCGAATGGGCGTCGGGTGCTCGCCGCCCTCGGCTTGCTCGAACCGCTCGCCGAGGTGGTAGTCGCCGCCAACGGCGCAGCCCGGCGCGACTACGTGACCGGTGAAATCATCAGCCAGACCTCGGCCAAGGGAACCGACTGGCTCAGCGGTGGCCCGGCAGTCTGGTTTCTCCATCGCGCTGACCTCCACTCGGCGCTCGTCGACGCGATCCGCGCGATTGATCCGTCGGTAATCGTGCCCGACCGGCAGTTGGTATCCCTCGCCCAAGACAATACCGGCGTCGAAGCGCGCTTCGCCGATGGGGCGCGAGTGCGTGGGCCGGCCGTGATCGGCGCAGACGGTCTGCGGTCGACGACCCGCGCCGCACTGTTTGGTCCTGAGCATCCTCGCTTTCGCGGGGTGGTCGCCTGGCGCGGGTTGGTGCCGATGGATCGCATCCCGCCGGGGTTGGTGACCCCGGATAGCTGCCGCTGGATCGGCCCGAACAACCGTATCCTCTGCTATCCGGTGCGGAAACGCACCTTGATGAACTATGTCGCCGCGGTTGCCAACCAGACCTGGCAGGTCGAAAGCTGGAAGGTGCACTCAGAGGTGTCCGAGCTTCTGGCCGCCTTCGAGGGCGCCGACCCGACGATTGAGCAGGTGATCCGCCAAACTCCGCCGGAGTTGTGCTTCAAATGGGCGCTCTTCGACCGCGAGCCGCTCGAACGCTGGACGGTGGGGCGGGTAACCCTGCTCGGCGACGCCGCGCACCCGATGCTGCCGTTTCTCGGCCAGGGAGCGGGTATGGCGATGGAGGACGGACTGGTGCTGGCGCGGGTGCTCGAGCAGGGGGGGCCGATCCCCGACGCACTGGTCCGCTACGAGCAGGCACGAAAGGAGCGGGCGACTGCCGTTCAACTCGAATCTCGTGCCAATGCCGAGGCGCCCTTTGATCGGGCGACCTCGCCGAGCCTGTATGGCCGGATCCCCCAACGCGACCGCGCCGAACTCGAAGCCTACGACGCCGCCAATGTTCCGTTGTAGGTTCTAGCGAACCTCGCGGATCCGCGGCACGAAGGTGAACATCAGCGCCGCTGACCCCGCGACCATCAAGCCAGAGATGAACAGCGCGGCGCGAATGTCGGTAGCGGCGGCCAGGGCAGCGACGGCGATGCCGCCCAGCGGAACCATGTTCCAGCACAACCCGAAGATGCCCATCACGCGGCCGCGCAAATCGTCCGGCACGCGCTGTTGAAGGACGATGGCGACCGTGGTGAAGTAGAAGGTATTGGCAAAGCCCATCAACGAGATCAGGATCATCGCCATCCAGAACGCGGTCGACCGCGACATCACCATCAAGAGCGTGCCAAAGATAACCGCGCCGCCGAGCATAACCAGCCCACGCCGACCGATCCGATTGGCGACGCTCGCCAACACAATCGTCCCGAGGATCGCCCCCGCTCCCGAGACAGCCTGGAGGATACCAAAGCCGCCCGCCCCAGCATCCAGCACGTTCGAGACGAAGGCCGGCAAGATCCAGATATAGGCCATCCCAAAGAAGCTGTTGAAGAAGGTGAGTCCGATCAGGGTGGCAAAGAGCGGGCTACGAACGATGAAGCCGATCCCTTCGCCAAGCTGGTGGATCATCCCGCTCGTCGGCCGGCCCATCACCGGGCCGTCGATCCTTAGCCGGGCGTAGAGCGCAATCGCCGTCAGGTAGGACACCGCGCCGAAGGCAAGCCCGACGCCTGCCCCGTATTGCCAGATCAGCACCCCGCCGATCGCTGGGCCAACGATCCGCCCGGCCTGCCAAGGCATCGAGCCGATCGCGATCGCATTCGGCAAATTGCGGGCACTGACGATGTGCGGGATCAACGCCGACCGCGCTGGTTGCTCGAAGGCGCGAAAGACCGCGCTCAGAAATGACAACAACAGGATGATCTCGACCCGGATCTGACTGCCGAGCGTCAGGACCGTCGCCGTCGCCAGCATCGCCCAGGTTGCCAACTGCGTGCCGATCAGCAGTCGCTTGCGGTCGGCACGGTCGGCCAGCACCCCGCCAAACAACTGAAAGAGTACCAATGGCACCCCATTGACGAGGCCGAAATAGCCGAGGTAGATCGGGTTGTGGGTCAACTCCCAGACGAGCCAGGCATAGGCGGTCTCCTCGACCTTCCAGCCGGCCACATAGAGCGCCATCCCGACAAAATAGAGCCGGTAATTCCCTTCGGAAAGGGCCGCTAGTGGTCCGCCGCTTGGAGCCTGCGGGTCGGCGAGGATCGTCGTCGTCATCCGGCTATCGTAGATCGCCCGACGGCGATGGTCTATTACCAGCCATCAGGAGGAGTCGATCTGTCGTCCGATTCCCGAGCAGGGCGCCTGCTTGCTGCCATCCCAAGCGGCTCGTGCCAACGCCCAGGGTTCGATACGCGAACGCCCGAGCCGAAGATGCGTGCCAACGGACCGCTCCCCTGGCTTACCCGGTCGAAACGCTCGCGCGAGGTGTTCGGGGAGGCAACGCTGCCGGGCGTCACGCGTGATCGGGGTCCTGCCAACCGGTCGGGAGTTCCAAAAGGTAGTATGCCGCGATGGAGGACGCATGACTGAGTCAGATCTCGTGATTGAGCGAGAGCGGGTGGAAGACGCAGGCGACATCCTGTTCTTGGCGCTCAATCGGCCGGAGAAGATCAACGCGCTCACCCAGGCGATGCTGAACCGGATGAACGCGGCGCTTGACGAGGCCGAACGTGACGACTCGATTCGAGTGGTCGTCGTGTATGGCCGCGGTCCGCGCGGGTTTTGCTCGGGATTAGACCGTGCCGAGATGAATGACTACGCCGCCCCGACACCTCAGACGAGGGCGAACGTCGCCGAGATGTACCGGACGGCCAAGCGGCTAGATCTCTTTCCCAAGCCGGTCGTCAGCCTCGTCCACGGCCATTGCATCGGCGCTGGTACTCAGATTGCGATGGCCGCCGACGTGATCATCGCGGCCAAAGGGGCGCGGATCAGCGAGCCAGAGATGCGGATGGGAGGATTCGCCGACGACGATTGGCTGCGACGGATCGGCCACCTGCTCGGCGCGGTACGCGCCAAGCGCTACTTGCTCCTCAAAGAACCGCTGTCGGGCCAGGAGGCCGAGTCCCTCGGGATGGTCAGTCTGCTGGCGGCAGACGACGACCTGCTCGCCACTGGCCGACGCGTCGCCAGCGAGATCGCCCAGATGCGACCGGCAATCGTCGAGCGGTCGTTGCGGCTTATCGACGACGGCGCGACCGGTGCGCCGCGGGCCATCTTCCTTGCTGGCCGGTCCTAGTCAGCCGTCTGATAGACGAAGGTCTGTCGCTCGGCGACGAACGCCTCCATCCGGCTTCGGGTTTCGAGATGGGCTGGATGGACGTCGTAGGCGTCGAGTGCGGCCTGGTCGGGGTAGCGAGCGACGATTGCCACGTCGTAGTCAGCGTTGCCGCCGCTCTTTGCGCCGGTTGAGATGTCGAGCACGTTCGGGATGGCATCCCGAACTTCGCGGACGTTGATCGCCAACTGGCGCGCCAGCGTAGCCTCTTGCCCTTCTTTCGCTCGAAACAACGTCACCCGCACCACGGCCATGATCCTCCCCCTTCTCGCCATCGGTTCGGACGGCTGGATGCCAGTATCGCGCATCTGGCGCGCCTAGCGACCGTGACGGCGGCCTCCGACCCGACGGCAGGTCTCAAGGTACCGGTGTCACCGTCGCCAGTGGTCCTGATTGGCGTGTTTATTGTAGATACAAGTAGTTGCCTGCTAGGATCGGCAGAAAGGAAAGCAGAGGAGCACGGTATGGAAGTCAAGGAACTGGGTCACGTCGTCTTTTACGTGCGAAACATCGAGAGGTCCCGCCGCTTCTATCGCGACGTCCTTGGCTGGCGCGAGTTGCCGGGGATGCCGGCCAACATGCCGATCGCGGCCTTCTCATCAGGGCGCACCCATCACGAACTGCTCCTGATCGAAGTCGGCGAGGATGCGGCCGCCCAGCCGCAGGGTCGGCGTGTCGGGCTTTATCACATCGGACTGAAGGTGGGCGAAAGCGACGAGGAGTTGCGCGAGGCGCTTCGAACGCTTCAGGCTGCCGGCGCGACGATCGTCGGCAGTTCCGACCACGGCGTCACTCACAGTCTCTACATCCACGACCCCGACGGCAACGAGATCGAACTGTACATCGACGTTCAGCCGGCGGTCTGGAAAGAGCATCCCGAGGCGATGTTCGCGCCGATCCAGCCGCTCCGGCTCTGAACGCTTAGCCGTTTGGCTGCGCCCGCTCACCGTTCATCCGGGTGCTTGCGAGGAACTCGCGAACCGCCTGGGAGCGCGACCGAATAGCCTCGATCAGGTTCTGGACGGCGGTGTCATAGGCTGGCTGACCGGTCTCCAGAGCGGCGGCCGGGCCAACCAGCCGGGTCATGGTCTGCACCTTTGCGGTTATCCGGTCGGCGTCAAAGGGGCCGGCGGCGAAACGCGCGACGTGTTCGAGATAGGCCGCCGAGTAGATTGGGTCGTCCAGCAGAAAGCGGATCAACGGCCAGTTCGTGCCGACATTGGCCTGGTCGAGCGACGTGCCACGGCCGCCCGGTCCCATCGGACCACGGGGCGCCCCGCCTGGTGCGGCTCCACCGGGAAACGCGCCACCTTGCGGACCACCCGGCCCACGACCGCCGCCGGACGCGCCAAGGACGAAATTGTGGTCCCACGAGATCCAGGTCAGCCGGTCAGTCGCTGGGTCGTGGTACAGGTAATAGTTGTGGCTCATCTGGCCGTAGGTGTCCCAATGCTGGATCGCGGCGCTGATCCCTAGCCACATCAGGAAGCTGTCGACGTCAAACACCGCTTCCAATTTCGCCCGCCAGGCTGCCGGGTCGGAGATCCGTTCGGGGGAGTGGAGCACCGCGGACAAGGTCTTGAGGTCGCTCCAGTTGGCGGCTTTCTGGTTGTTCTCCTTCTGGAAACTCTTCTCGATCTGACCTTCGACGCCGGTGGCTAAACTGGCGGCCGGACCGTCGGCTTCGTAGATGTTGCCCGAGTCGTCGCCGAAGTGACGTGCGACGACGGTGTCGTCGATCACCTCGATGAATGTATACAGGCCAAGCCGGACCGGGCCCTCACCATAGTCGAGATAGACTTCATACCAGGCCGTTTCAGCCGCCACCAGCCCAGACTCCGCGAGCAGGTCGTAGGTAAGAGCCTCGCGCACGGCGGTCACATCGCCGACGTTGGGCGAGAGGGACAGTTGCTTGAAACCGTAGAAGCGCTGGTTCTTGATCGCGGGGAACGAATCCTCGAATTGATCGAAGTCCAATTTGAAGGGGAGTTTCTGGGTTCCGCTCGTCCAACCCATCCGCAGCGTCGAGTTGCCTTTATAGCGAAGTCCGACCTGGGTCCAGGTCTTGCCGTTGAATTCGATCGTCGCCGGAAACCAGTCGGGGTTGACCGGGGTCAGGTCCGGAGCGCCGCCGGGCCCACCTGGAGGCGGTCCACCTCTCGGTGAGAACTGGTCCGGGGGAGGCGCTCCACTTCCTGGCCAAGGAGGGCTGTTCGGTCCGCCGCCCGCGCCGCGTGCGCCAAAGAGGGCGGTCAGGTTTGCCTCCATCGCCGCCCAGTGCTCCGGCGTGATGGTGATGGTCAGGTGGTTGATGGAGTCCTGCGGAAAGACAACCGCATAATTTGGCGTCACCCCGTTGCCGTGGCTCCCCTCGGTCCAGCCGGCGGGCCGGCCGGCGCTGGTGGCCGGAATCGCGAGGTCGTCGACGCGGGAGCAACCGGCCAGGAGCATCGTCGTCGCCGCGCTCAAAACGAAGGTTCTACGCTTCATGGACGCGCTCCAGGCGAGGAATGGCGCCATTGGTCTGGCTTGGTGTGATTACTGGAAGGGCGGTGGCTCGCGCCTGCTGGAGGCGTGGGTCATAGAATAGACGGAGATAGGCGGTATCGCGGACGAAGTCGATTCGGTCGATCGCCACCCGGCTGACTGGCAGCCCGGTGCGCGTCCGCAGATCCTCCAGCAGAGCGTCGCGGTTGGCCGGCGTCACGAGGTCGATCCGCTCGTAGACGAGCGGGAGGCTCGTTTCGAAACGGAACCCCCAGCCGCGCTCCAGCACGAACAGCAACCCGACGACCGCGCCGTTGGCGATCAGCAGCTTCGTCAGGTCGTCGACCGACCCGAGAAACGAGTTCATCACCGCCAGTCCGATCACGGTAAATAGGTAGGTCATCTCGCGGATCGGCATTTCGTCGGTGCGATAGCGCAGCACCGAGAAAATCGCAAAGAGACCAAACCCGAAGCCGACGCTCAACTCGACGCTCGTCAAGAATTGCAGCACAAAGTAGATCACCGCGCTGAAGGCGAGGTAGCTGAAGGCGAAGCTCTTTTCCTTGGTCGCCGGGTAGTAGATCCCACGGACGACGATCAACGTGACCGCGAGGGTCAGCCCCGCGCCGAGCAGAAAGGTCTGAAGATCGCTAGACATGGAAGTCTCCCGTCAGGCTGCCGATCCGGTCCAGCACCGGCTTGAAGCGATTGTGCTTGAGTTGGTGATACACCAAGGCGGCTCCGATGCAGTATTTGCTAAAGGCGGTTGACCGCAAGCAGGCCGCCCGCATCTGTCGGACGAGCGGTGAACCGCGGTCGATGCCGGCCTGCTTCACCTCGGCGATCGCCAGGCCCGGCAACGCCAGGCTGCGGCCGTCGGCTTCAAACTCGAGGTCGATGTCGATCGTGACCCGCTCGGGGCGAGCGCTGCCAGCCAGCGTGATCCGGCTGAAGCTGTTCACCAGTTTCGGCGCAAGCAAGGCGCCCGAGACCGGGATCCGGCTGGCGAGAAACGCGTCTGCGCCGTCCGGCAGTCCAAAATCCAGTTGGGCAACTCGCATCCGTTCCTTCTCGGTCCGGCCGCCACGTTTCTTCTTCACTTCCAGAAAGGCTTGCCCACTCTCGAGGTAGGCGCGGCTGCGCACTTTGTAGCGCGTTGGCTTCCCGGCATGGTGGTCTAGGTAGAAGGCGAATCCGTCGGTGTCGAAGTAGCAGGTCCGATACCGGTTCAGCCGGACGCCGTCAACGTCGAGGACGCGGTAGTCGCCGCTGACTGCCGCGAGGATGGAGCGCATCTGCTCGATGCTCACGAGGTACTTGGTGTCGTACCGGTTCATCAAGGCGACGCGCTCAAGTTCGGGCAGGCCAATCGGCTCGAAGTGCGCGACCGCTCCGGAAATCACGATGTCGTCGGGCGTCCCGGTGGTCAACGGACGTTCCGTCATCGGTACCAACGTCATCATGGCGCATTCTCCCGGGCAGTAGCCGGCCTCGTGAGGACCGTACTGGTATGGTAGGGAGCGCACGCCCTCCGGCGCGTCGGCCGGCGGAAGGTTTTTCGACATCATCCCGGAGACGTAGACCGGCGGCGACGTACGCTACCGGCAGGAAGTTCGACTTAGCGCCCGGCGCGAAACGCCTCGATCGCCCCCTTCAGCCCGAGTTCGCGAATCGTCGCGCTCAACTCTTGAACCGGCCCGGAATGGTGCAACAACGCATCGAACTCCGAGCCGAACCCGACCGCCACTCGGAAACCCTGAGTGTCCATCGTCCGGTTGACGGCCACCTTCTTCATATGGAGGATTTTGCTCGGGACGGTGGCGATCTGCTCGGCGAGGCCGCGCACCGTCTGCTCCAACTGATCCGCCGGCGTCGCGCGGTTGGCCCAGCCCCACTCCGAGGCGAGCGAGCCGCTGATCTGGCTGCCGGGGATAAACGACATCTCCTTGGCACGTTTGGGCCCGACCAGCCACGCCCACATCGGACTGATGTATCCGCCACCGACCGGGATCGCCGGAAAGCCGATCCGGGCGTCTTCCGCCACCACCGTGAGGTCGCAGAAGATGCAAAGTTGGGTCGCCCCGGCGAGGCAATAGCCATGGACCTGGGCGATCACCGGCTTTGGATGATCCCAGATCTTTAGCCAGAGATCGGTGTTGCGCTGGAGGCGATCGCGGTCGTCGACAATATCGCGGTGGCCCTGGCGCTCCGGCGCGTCTGGCGAAAGGTCGAACCCGGCCGAGAATGCCCGACCGGCGCCACGGATGATCAGCACCCGCACCTCGTCGTCCTGCTTTGCTTGCTCGAGGCGCTCCTCGAGGGCGGCGAGCAGCGGGGCATTCAGGGCGTTGAGCTTTTCGGGGCGGTTGAGCGTCAGGTAGCCAAGCCGACCGACCTTCTCCCAGAGGACAAGCTCTTCCATGCGTGATTCTCCTCACCAAGTAGCAGCACGATAGCACGGCTGGCGTACACTGAGCGCCAACGAGGGGGTGACGATGGGCCGTGGAATCATCTTTCCAGGCATGGATCTCGGGAATCTCGGTGACCTGGCTGCTCATGCCGAGGCGGCGAATTTCGATTCCTACTGGGTAACCGAATCGCGCGGGCAGGACGCCTTCGTTCGGCTCGCCGTCATCGCCCAGGCCACCCACCGGATCGCCATCGGCAGCGGAATCGCCTACTCGTTCACTCGCCATCCGATCGCGGTGGCCGGCGCCGCGGCCGATCTCGACCAACTCTCTGGCGGGCGGTTGATCGTCGGATTGGGCGCGGGCACCAAATACATGCGTCAACGGTGGTACGGTGTCGACTGGGCCCACCCAGCGCCACAGATGAAGGACTACGTCGAACTGATGCGCGCCGCCTGGCGCGCGGCAGACCCGCCCGGCCCGCTTCGGTTTGCTGGCCGCTCCTACACGATCGACATCGACCGCATCGCCCGGCCGGGAATGGCCCGTCCGAGCATCCCGGTCTATGCCGCCGCCCTCAACCCGGCGATGATCCGCTTCGCCGCCGAGGCGTTCGATGGCATCGCCCTATTTCCCCTCGCGCTCAGCAAAGGATATTTCGACCAGGTGGTCGTCCCGAACATCGAGATTGGCGCCCGACGGGCGGGCAAGTCGCCGCGTGACGTCAAGATCGCCGCCTGGCTGCTGACGGCGGTCCATCGGGACGCTGCCGAGGCGTTCCGCCAGTCGCAGCACGCGCTCGGGTTCTATTTCAGCACCCGCAGCTACGGAACGGTCGCCGATCTGGCCGGCTTCACCGCCGAGAAGGAGCGGGTGCTGGCGATCTTCAATCAGGACCGTACCAACCCGGATCGTGACGCGATGGCCGATGCGATCAGCCGTGAGATGGTCGAGGCGATGACGCTCTCCGGTACGCCCGACGAAGTGCGTCGCAAGATCGGCGCATTCGAGGAGCGGGTCGATACCGTCGTGATCGAAGCTGGCGGCGAGGGCGGCCGGGTGACCCCCGACGCCCGCGAACGGGCGCACTTCTCGATCGACGCACTCAGCCGCTAGTCGCCCGGATCAAAGCGAGGTCGATCAAGCAAAGACGAGCATAGGATCGGCGGTCGACTCGCCACTCCGGCAGCGGCGGAATTGCTGGCCCGTTTTGATTGGCCCAGGAGGACCACTGGCTCGGCTGCCGTGATTGGATATCTCGCGCACAGCCGGGAAACCAGTCGGCCCCGTTTGCGTTTAACCAGGCGAAAGTGAGGAGAGATGCTGCGCGCGTTGCTTTCCCTGCCGATCGTCCTGCTGGTGGCGGCCTGTTTTCCATTTCCAACCGAGCCACCCATCGACGTTCTGCCCACCCCTCCACCCGACGCGCCGGTCGACGCCCCTCTCGCGTCGATCCGTGTCACCGGCGGCATCGCCTTTCGCGATACGCTCTGGACGGTGGCGACTGATGGCACGGTGATCGAAACCGACCTGCGTGCCCAACGCATCCAGACAAAGCGGCTGTTGGATGGTCCGGCCGGTGCGGCAAGGCTCGCCGAGCAACTTCGCGCGAGCGGCGTTACGGCCGTCGCGTCAGGCCGGTTCGGCCCGCAACAGCACTGTTGCGACCGCCAAGAATATGACCTCACGATCGTGCTCGATGGCAAGCTGTATCGTTTTGTCACGATCGACGGAGAAACTGCGCCGGCGCCGGTGCTCGAGGCTCGCCGGCTGGTGTTGGCCGCCGCTCGCTCCGCCGGGTAAGTCAGTCGACGGATTTGGTGACGCGCAGCATTCCCTGATGGACGCCCCATCCCTGGCCGCCAAACGCCCCGAGTGAGGCGAGGTTCGCCGAATCGACAAGCGCCTGGATGCGCTGCGCCCCGAGGGCGGTCAGCCGCCGTTCGCCGTGGCGGATCAATGCGCTCGCGAGGCCGCGACGCCGATAGGCCGGCGCGACCGCCAACCGGTAGATCGTGCCGCGCCAGCCGTCCCAGGCCGCCAGCACCGTCCCGACGATTCGCCCATCGTCGAGTGCGACAAGCAGCGATGCGGGGTCGTGCTGGAGGCAGATCTCGATGCCGACACGGTTGTCGGTGACGCTGACCGCTGCCTCAGCCTCGCGCCAGAGCGTCAGGATTGCCGAGATCTCATCGTCTCGGCACGGCCGGATCTCGATCGTCATCCTGCCCTCCGAGCGCGAGCATAACGGAAAAGACCCCGGAGGCTCCGTCCGGGGTCGATTCGGTCTTTCGCTGTTCTCGGCCGCATCCACTCGGCCCGCTCACCACTTCTCATCTCACGGGACGTACTTGCCCAGAGTCGCCGGCTCGTTGGCTCGGCCTTCTGCTCACTGTGGGAGCGTTGGGATGGTGCGGCGCTTAGCTGCCGGCACGGGTCTGTCCCATCACCGCGCTATCGCGAGTTCTCGGTTTCATCGGTCGCCTCACATCGCTGTGATGCTCCTAGGATAGCGCCCAGCCGCGTCGAGATGCACGGGCCGAATCGCCCATTCTTGGCACAATCCGATCCGTTCGGATGTGCCGTCTGGCCCTAGCGGACGAGCAGCCTCGGGCCGGCGGCGGCACGGCTTAGCTCATCGATTCCTGGCGGAAGGGGCAATCGCGGCACCAGTTCGACATACAAACGTCAAGGGTCCAGTCAGCATAGAGGCTGACGCTCGGACGCGCCGTGCATTCAAGCAATACGTTGCGGTCCTTGAGCGTCGACCGCATCCGGGTGTGAACGTCCTCGAGGGTCCAAATCTCGTGATTGACCCGCAACCGAGAACAGACGGCGCTGCGCCGTCGTCGGGGCGTTGGATCGTTGGGACCCGGTAGCGACGTCAGCGGCCGCTGAGTGGGCAGCGGCGGCCGACGCTGGGAGAATGGGCTCGAATTATCAGCGAAGTTCAACGAGATCCTCCGGTCACCGAGGCTCTCCGATGGCAAGCGCCCACATCAGGGCGCTGGGCATTGAGACGGCCCAGGCGGATTTACGTTGGTGCGCAGAGTGAGCCTTGAGTGCGGTCCCGCCGTTTGAGCGTCATTGCTCGGGCCGGGAGCCTGTCAACAACGATGCCGATAGTAGTCCGCTTTGGGGGCGATGATGCACGGATCTTCGTCTTGTTGATCGGCCTTTTGATAAGTCCTCGTTATCGTGCGGTTATTGCGAGATTGGTCCGCGTGCGAACGGGAACAGGCGTTCGCCGTGTCGGCGAGACGCGCCGCCGCGCGCCGTCTATCATGCGGCGGTGATTGTGGACTGTATCCGGCGGAGGCGGTGAAACTCGCCGCCCAAGCGCCATCGTCGCCGCGCATCCATCCGGGGTGGTGGGTGGTGCTCGCCGCCGGGCTGGTCTTCTTTTTTCAGAGCGGGATGGCCGGCTATCTGCTGGGAGTCTTTCAGCCGGCCTGGTTGGCCGAGTTTGGCTGGCCGCAGACATGGTTGTCGAGCGCCTTTGCCATTGGCACCCTCTTACCTGGTCTGACCGGCGTCCTGATCGGCCGTTGGACCGACCGCTTTGGTCCGCGCGTTCTGATCCTCGTCGGTGCGGCGATTGCCGGGCTTGGCTATGTCCTGTTGGCCGGGGTGCAGTCATTCGCCTTCTTCTGCCTCGCCTACGGGATCGGCGCGATCGGCCGGTGCGGAATGAGCAACGTCCCGGCATCGGCGGCGATCGCCCGCTGGTTTGTCGGTCGGCGCGCGCTGGCGATGGGTCTCGCGTCGGCCGGCATCAGCCTCGCCGGCATCCTGCTGGTGCCCCTGGCCACCTGGTCGAATCTCACCTTTGGCTGGCGGATGACGGTGGTCCTGATCGGGGTTGGGGTCTGGGTAATCATCTTGCCGACGGTCTGGTTTGCGATGGCAGGGTCGCCGGCCACACGTGGCGTTGCCCCCTTTGGCGTGGGAACGGCCACCGAAGCGCGACCCGGACCGGATATGACGCTTGGCACGGCCGTGCGTGGCACGACCTTCTGGCTGCTGGCAGTCGGTCAGATGCTTGGTAATTCAGGATCGCTGGCGATCGGCATTCATGGTCAAAACGCGATTATCGACAAAGGGGCAAGCGCTGCGGAGGCAGCAGCTGCAATCAGCTTGATGGCGACGTTTTCTCTGACTAGCCGCTTCTTCTACAGCTGGGTTGGCGACATCTTGCCAGCGGCGCCGCTGTTGGCTGCCTCCTATGTCCTGCAGGGGGTTGGCTATGCGCTGCTGGCGCTGAGCACGCCGGGGCCGGGCGTCTGGGCGTTTGCGATCGTCTATGGCTTCAGTCTCGGCGGGTCGATGGCGCTTCAGTCGATCGTGATCATCGACCTGTTTGGGGTGCGGGCCTACGGCGCGATCCTCGGCGCGATCGGGCTGCCGATGGCAATCACGACGGCGCTCAGCCCGGTGGTGGCCGCCGCCGGCTATGACCTTACCGGCAGCTACACTGGTCCGTTGCTCGGCTTCTCCGCGATGACGTTGGTCGGGGCCCTCTGTTATCTGGCGGCCTTTCGCCGAGCGCCCCGGCCGGCTTCAGAGACTCTCGCTTGACCCCGACATCAATGCAGCGGCAATCTCGTCTGCCCAGGCGCGGATCGCCGTCCAATCGCGAAAGTCGCCCTCGGGAGCCTGGACGACGGCAGACACCAACCGTTCGCCTAATCCCAATTGATCCCGGTCGAGTTTGCCGACGAATACCCGATGGCCACGGGCGCCGGACCGCTCGAGCAGAGCGGCAAGGTCGGAGGGTTCGGCGGCCGAGGCGTGGTCGTCTGCGCCGAGCGGGCCGCTGCTAAAGAGCCAGACCGGCAGCCCACGGAGCACTGCCTCTTCGCGCTCAATTACCTGGCGTGCGGCAGGTTGCCAACGGCCGAGATAGACCGCGCTCCCGATTACCGCGGCGTCGTATCCGGTCAAGTCGCCGACCTCGTCGATCGGGCGCACCTCGGCGTCCAACCCGAGGCGACGGAGTTCGGCGCCGATCGCCTCGGCGATCTCTTCGGTGCTACCGTGACGGCTGGCGGCGCTTATGAGCACCTTCACTGGCCCTCCAATCGGTGGTACCAGGTTCTTGACGTGGCCGGAAGGGCCACCCAGAACGGTACGCCGAGAATACTTTACATGGCAGCGATCTGGGAGTATGGTGCGATGGTGGAGAGGACGCCAGCCGGAGGTCGCCCGCTGGCTCGTTTTGAGAGGAGAACCTGGATGCGTGCCTCCCGCTTCCTATCGTCGCTCAGTTTCCTTATGGTACTCGCGCTCGCCTGTGCTCCCGCCGCCCCTGCTCCCACCGGGAGCACCGGCCCGGGTTCCCAGCCCCAGTCGCAGCCGTTTACCCTGCGCGTTGGAGCCGCGTCGCTCCAGGCGACCCTCGACGCCCAGGCGATTATCGGTCAAAACCCACGCCGCTATGGGATCTATGAGGGCCTGCTCGGCCAGGATGAGACGGGCAAACTGATTCCGGCGCTCGCCTCCGAGTGGAAGAACCTGAACCCGACAACCTGGCAGTTCAAGCTCGCCCCGAACCGCAAGTTTTCGGACGGCAACCCGGTGACCGCTGAGGACATCGCCTGGAGTTGGAACCGGGCGATCAATCCGGAGAACAAACTCGGCATCACCGGCCGGCTTGGCACGCTCGACAAAGCCGTCGTCGTCGACGCTCAGACCGTCAACCTGATTACCAAGACCCCCGATGCCCTGCTGCCCAAGCGCGCCGCGGCGGTGGTCATCATGCGAAAAGCCTGGGTTGAGAGCGTGCCGCCGGGCGACCTGACCGTCAAAGCGGTCGGCGCGGGGCCATATATGGTGCGCGAGTTCATCGCCGGCGACCGGTTGGTGCTCGTGCCAAACCCGAACTACCCGGTCAAGCCGTTTGCCACCGAATTGATCGTCCGCTCGGTCCCCGAGGCGTCGGCGCGGCTGGCTGGCTTGCGAACCGGCGAACTCGACCTGATCGGTGGCATTCCGCTGTCAAACGCCGAGCAACTCAAGACCGCTGGCTTCCAGATCTACAACTTCAACCAAGGTAGCACCAGCGGCGCGATCATGTTCACCAACCTCCTCGACCAGCCGACCCGGCATAAGGAGGTTCGCCAGGCGTTCAACTACGCGATCGACAAGGACTCGATCGTCAAGAACATCTATCTGAACTACACCAAGCCGACCGGCCAGTTGGTTCAATCGACGACCACCGGCTACAACCCGAACATCAAGCCGTATCCCTACGACCCGGCCAAGGCGAAACAACTGCTCGCCCAGGCCGGTTACCCGAACGGGTTCAAGATCAAGATCGACGCCACCATCTCAAATCCGGAACTGCAGGCGATGTTCCTCTTCATCCAGGACGCCTTCCGCTCGATCGGCGTCGACTCTGAGTTGATCACCTCGGCCGACCCGCAATTCAACACCGACCGGTTCTATGGCCGGGTGGCGCGAAACCCGGTCTTCTCGCAGGGGTTGGTCAATTCGCCGGCGATGGATGCCGACTTCGCGATCTCGTGGTTCCGCAGCACCCGGCCCGAGTCCGAGCGCTGGTATATCAATCCGGCCTTCGACACGGTCTACGACGCCTCGACCCAGGAGTTGGACGAGAAGAAGCGTGAGGTGTTGCTCCAGCAGGCGCTGCAGATCCTCCACGACGATGCCCCGTTCCTCTACCTGATCGACGGGTTTTCGCTCTGGGCGGCCGCGCCGAGCCTCGGCAACATCATCGTGCGCGGCGACAACGAGCCGCTGTTCAACATCATCACCAAGAAGTAGCCGGCTCACCAGACGAGACGCTCGCCCCACTCTTCCGTCGTGGTGAGCGGTGCGAGCGTGGCGATCCCCGGAACGGGATCAAGAGAGAAGGCGGGCACCGGTCCACGGTGCGCCGCCTTTGTCTGCGACGTGGCGATCTTCCGTGGTTCGAGTGGTGGGCTACAGATCCAACTCGTGAGCGATCCGAGCACGGTGGTGAGCGGGATCGCCGAGGTAGTGAAAGAGCGAACGCGCCTTGCGGGTGTAGAGCCAGAGCCCGAGATTGCGGTCCGCGCCGTAGCCGGCGTAGACGTGATGCGCCTCCTCCATCCCTTTGATAAAGCCCTGGCTGGCGACCATCTTGGCAAGCGCTACCGCTTCGCCACTGTCCTCGCGGTCCTGCTCCAACCGCCAGATCGCCTCGTAGCTGGTCCAGCGCGCCGCGTCGGCGGCGTTGACGATCTCGATCGTTCGGTCTTGTACGCGCTGAAAGCTGCCGATCGGCACGCCAAACTGAATCCGGCTGCGGCCGTAGGCAGCCGTGAGTTCGAACACTTTCTGACTCGCGCCGGCGATGTAGGTCGTCAGCACCGCCGTCGCCCGATCGAGGACGCGACCGAGCGGCCCCCAGGCCTCGTCGATGCCGCCGATGGCTTGGCCTGGGGTGTTGTCAAAAGTGACTTCTGCAATCGTATCGCCCTGCCAGCCGCTCAGGTTGCGCCGCTGTAGCCCGGCCGCATTCCCGGCGACGGCAAACAGGCTAAGCCCGCCGCCCGCCGGGCGCGCGCTGGTGCGAGCCGGGACGAGCAGCCAGTCTGCGCCTTCGGCGTAAGGGATGGCAAACTTCGTGCCGGTGAGCCGCCAAGAGGCGCCGTCCGAGCGGGCCGGAAGCTGAATGTCGTCGGGCCCCCAACCATACTCGCGTTCGGTGAAGGCAAAGGCCCAGCGGGCTTCGCCGCTGGCGATCCCCGGGACGAAGCGGGCGCGATCCTCGTCGCTGCCCGCTTCGAGGATTGCCTGGCCGCAGAGGACTGCCGAGGAGAACAGCGGGAGCGGCAGGCACGCCCGGCCGAATTCCTCGTAGAGCAGCGCCAGATCGAGCAGGCTGCCACCCTGGCCGCCAAGTTCGGCTGGGATCGCCAGTCCGGGCCAGCCAAGTTCGCGCATCTCGCGCCAGAGCGCCGGCGAGACGCCGCCCGGGTCGTCGTCCATCGCGCGGATGGCCGCCAACGGGTAGCGGGCATCGAACAATTGGCGGGCACTCGCCTGGAGCATGCTCTGCGTTTCGGACTTGGCAAGATCGACCATGATGGATGCTCCTAGAACGACGACGTTGGGGCCGCTTGGGCCGCCGGCTTGGCGAGACCCAGTCGCCGGGCGACGATCAGCTTATGGACTTCGACCGTCCCGGCCGGGTGGGAGTTGTTGATCGCCTCGCGGAAGCGCCGTTCGAAAATCCCATCGTAGGGCGCGGTGTCCGGGTCGGTCAGTGCGCTGTACGGGCCGGCGATCTCGAGGGCAGCCTGGGCGATCGTGAACGAGAGGTTCTTCTGGTGGACCATGTATTGCGATCCCTGGTGGGCCATCGGCTCTTTGGCATGGTGCATCCAGCCGTTTCGCAAGGCGAAGAGCCGGACGATCTGGGCGTCGGCCCAGGTGTCGACGAGGGTCCGCCGGATCGCCGGGTCCTGGCTGAGCGGGCGGCCGTCTCGTTCGGTTGTCCTGGCATAGTCGATCAGTTCGCGCACCCGGCGCATCAGATACTCGCCGCTGCCGCCGCCGCCGCCGTGCTCCATCTCGAGGGTGGACTGTGAAACTGCCCAGCCGTTGCCTTCGCCGCCGATCAGATACTCCGCCGGCACTCGCACCTCGTCGAGATAGACGCGCCGTTTCACCTCGGTGATAAACATATCCATCGTCTCGACGGTGACGCCCGGTAGGTTGGCCGGCATGAAGAACGCGCCGATGTTCTGGTGGCGTGGCGCTTCCGGATTGGTGACGGCCAGCAGCCAGAACCATTCCGGCTCGTAGGCATTGCCGACAAAATGCTTCTGGCCGGTGATCACGTAGTCGTCGCCGTCGCGCACCGCGCGCGTCTTGAGCGCGGCGAGATCCGACCCCGCTTCCGGCTCGGTGAACATCTGATATGGCAGGAGATCGCCACGAATGAGCGGCGGGATGAAACGCCGCTTCTGCTCTTCGGTGCCCCAGACCCAGACAGCCGGCGCGATCAGCGACTTGCCGATCATCCCGGGCCAGGGCGGCGCGTTGGCTTCCAGCAAGACGTCGTCGATGATGGCGGCCTGGGCGGGGGTCAGGCCGCCGCCGCCCCACTCGACCGGCCAGGTCGGTGCGGCCCAGCCTTTGTCGGCTAACTTGCGGCGAAATGCCTTGATCGCGTCGAGCGGCAGCGCGTCGTCGCGGCGCACCTCGGGCAAGAGCAGGTCGTCGGTCAGGTTCTCGGCAACCCAGGCGCGCACCTCGGCGCGAAACTGCTCTTCTTCCGGCGAATAGTGATAGAGCGAGAAGTCCACGGCATCCTCCACCGGAGCGTGGACCCATGATACTGCTCGCCTGGCGATTTGGCTATGGTGGGAAATACTGTCGGGTTGCCGATTTGTCGGCTCAGGAGTTGATGGCGTCCTCAACCAACGGCTTGAGCCGCTCGATCGCCCGGATATGGTCGTCCGGACGCGCCAGGCCGCCGCCCATCGTGCTGAGCGAAAGATGGGTTGCGCCAAGATCGCGCCAGAGCCGCGCTCGCGCCCGGACGCGCTCGTCGCCATCGGCCACCCGGATCATCCCGTCCATTCCGGTTAACTCGCGGCCAGCTTCGCGCAGGTAGCCGCGATAGCGGTCGACCCGCTCGCGGATTGTCTCGTCGTCGAGACCCGGCACGTTGGGGATCCAACCGTCCGCCAGCCGCGCGGCGCGCCGAATGGCGGCGTCGGCGCTTGCGCCGATCCAGACCGGGATCGGCCGCTGGATCGGCGGCGGGTTGATGCCGGCTTCCTCGATGTGGTGCCAACGGCCATGGAACGTGACGACGTCGTCCTGCCAGAGCGCCCGCAGGACGGCGATCTGCTCTTCGAAAAGGCGGCCACGGGTCCGAAAATCCGACCCGAGCGCCTGATACTCGACGGCGTTCCAACCGATGCCGACGCCGAGGCGCAGCCGTCCGCCGCTCAGCCGGTCGATCTCGGCAGCCTGCTTGGCGACGAGGGCAGTCTGCCGTTGGGGCAGCACCAGCACGCCGGTGGTCAGCTCGATCCGCTCGGTGGCGGCGGCGAGATAGCCGAACAGAACGAAGATCTCGTGGAAGGTGTCGGCGGCGGTATACCCACGCCAACCCGGCCGGTTGGCTGGAGACGCGCCGAGGACGTGGTCGAAGGCGAGCAGGTGGTGGTAGCCGGCCGTTTCGACAGCCTGGGCGAAGGCGCGAACCGCCCCGGCGTCCGGGCCGATCTCAGTCTGCGGAAAGGTGACGCCGATCTTCATGATTGCTCCCTGGCGCTAGCATAGCAGGCAGCACCAGCACTCGCGGATGTGGACGGCGGCCGTGGCGCGGGGCGTTCTGAGGTGAGCGGCGGTACGGGCGCGCGTTCGGCCTTGGGCTAGTAGGACGGGGTCAGCGAGGGGCTTGTTCGCCGCTGAGGATAGTCTCCAGAGCGCTGCCAAGTTCGGCGCGCACCTCGGCCTCGTCGTCCTTGAACGTGTCGTGCTCGACCGGACGGATGCGCTGACCCAAGCTATCGGCGAGCAGACGAACGAGCGGCCGGCTTGGATGCTCGTCCTGGATCCGGACGACGACCCCCTTGTGGCCGTGATAGCGTCCGCCGACGATGCGCACGGGCGTGCCAAGCGGGAAGGACGGCACGAGCGTCAGGAGCGCTTCGACAATCTGGCGGTTGAGGTGCGGACCGGCGCGCTCGCGCAGGATCGGCACGGCGAGTTGTAGGTCAAGTGCCCGGCGATAGGGCTGATCGGTGGTCAGCGCAACATAGACGCCGGCGACCGAGACGACCTCGGCGGCGAGGTGGATGCGCGTCGGGTCGAAATGGGCTTCGGCTTCGCGGAAGATCCTATTGGTGCCGCGCCGGCCCTGGGGATAGCCGAAGCCGCCCTGCTGTTCGTGATGCTGGAGGGCGACGGTCGCCGGTACGCCGTCCTCGATCGGCCAGGCCCGCAAGATCTCAGCGCCCCAGGCAGAGTGCTGACGCATGATCGCCCATTCCTCTTCGTCGAGCGGACCCGGCTTGTCGAGGATCTCGCGCGGGACGAGGGTCTTGCCGATGTCGTGGAGCAAGGCGCCCATCACCAACGAGCGCGTCGCCGGCAACTCGAAATAGAGCTTGCGAGCGATCACCGCCGCGACGATTGCGACGTCGACCGAATAGTCGAAACTGTGTTGGTGATGCGCCCCGAGGGAACCGAGCCGCTCGGCGACCTGGCCTCCGGCGACGTCGGCGAGGATCGCCTCGACGTCCTCGAGTAGTCGTTCGAGCAGCCGCTCGGCGTGGCGCAGCCGACGGGGGTCGTTCCCGCTGGCGATCCGGCCGACCTGAACGAGGCGGTCGAGATGGAGGCGAGCAACGGCCGTGACGCGAGCGCTGATCGGGCTGGGGGCGAGGTCGGCGGTTGCGCCGATCCAAACTGAGCCAAGCCGGCGCGCCTGGAGCACTTTGATCAGGCGGTCGTCCAGCGCAACGCCGCGCGCCAGCAGCACGCGATCATCGAGATTGCGAATGGTGCGGCCAACGACCATGCCCGGTTGCAGCTCGGAGGTTGCAACCTCGCGCACACTCCCCCCTTGAAGCCCGCCAGACTCAAGGATCCTATCGGTCCGGTAGGGCCGCGCTGCACCGTACGATCGGGTTAGGAGCTTTGCGGCCGCCCGTCCTAGCTCAGCGGATGCTGTTTGAGAAAGGCGATTACCCGTTCGGCGGTTTCGTTCGGGCGCTCGACGATGTGGAGGTGCCGGCAGTTCGGGATGATGTGCAGTTCGGCGTTCTTGATCGTCTGGCTGGCGCGTCGTATGCCGAAGCCGCTCGGCCCGGTGTCAAGCGGGGTCATGTCGTCTTGCTCACCTACCTGCAAGAGGGTCGGCGCTTGGATTTGCGAAAGATAGGGCTCGAGGTTGGCGACGGTCATCGCGCCAAAGCCGCTGGCGAACTGCTCGGGGGTGTTGTCCAGCCAGTAGCGAGTGCACCATTCGAGGTCCTTCTTGCCCTCCTCCGATTCGAGGTAAGGCCGGGTGAACGCATAGAGCGCGATCGCTTCGGCCAGTTCATCGACCATCCCTGCCGAGAGTGCCAGCTTCTGGAAGATCCGCACGCGCATCTGGGCGGCCTCGTCGTAGCGCGTCATGAAGCAGCCGGCGACCAGTGAATGGGTCTTCTCGGGATACTTAGCAGCGAAGATGACGCCGACCATCGCGCCGAACGAGGTGGCATGGATGTGCGCTTTCGGCAGGCCGAGCGCATCCATCATCGCCGCAAGGTCGTCGGCCCACCATTCGAGACTGAACTGGACGTCAGTCGGCTTGTCGCTGCCGTGGTAGCCGATCATGTCGTAGTCGTACACCTTGAAGTGCCGGCTGATGATCGGCGTCACCTTCATGAAGTTGTAGTGGCCGAGCGCTGCGCCGTGAACCTGAACGACCGGCTCGCCGTCGCCGTTGATCTCGTACCAATGTCGATAGCCATTGGCGGTGACATACGCCATCGGGATCCTCCGTCGAGTCGCTGGGGCGCGGCTTGCCAGGACCGCGAGCGGCCTAATTGTAGTCAGTCGCCGGCCGTCAGGGAGCGTTGCGCAGGCAGAAATAGTCGACGTCGAAAGGGATCTCGGAGATTACCGGGCCGTTGTAGGCGGCGATGCCGACCTTGCTGACAAGGATCGAGGACGTGCCGTTGGTCGGACTGCCCCAGTTGACGCCATCGCTGCTGAAGTAGCCCGAGTAGCTGTTGCCGATCTTGATCAAGCGCAGATAGAACAGCGAGCCGGTGCTCGACGGGACGTCGAAAGGTTCATCGACCGCGCCGCCGCTTTCGAGCGCCAGAACGACCCGCTGACCGCCGAAGTTGCTGTTGAACATCCGGCCCCAGGTGACATAATTATCGTCATCGCCATAGGCGATGATCATCGCGTGGTGGAAGTTGGTAGTGGGCGCGAAGCTCCCCTTGATGATGATGTCCCAGTTGGTCACCGGCGGGGTAAGCAACAGCGTGTTCTTGTTGGTGTTGGTGTTCTGGTAGATATCGCCGCTCTGGGTGGTGATCCGCAGCGAACCGGGCACGGCGGTCAAGCTCCAGTGGGTGTTGTCCTCGCGTAACCAACTCCACACCGAGGAGAGCGGAGCGCCGCTGAAGTTGTCGGCCGCCAGGCAACCCGCGCCGGCCTGGCTGGTCGCCGTCGGGGTCTGGGTCGGCATGCCGGTGACGGTTGGGGTCCCGGTCGGCGTGCGGCTGCCGGTGGCGGTCGGGCTTGGGGTTGCGGTTGCCGTTGCGGTCGCGGTTGCGGTGCGGGTCGCCGTCCGGGTGGCGGTCGCGGTCGATCCGGGCGGGACGACCACCGTGCCGGTCGTCGTCGGTGTCGGGGTCGGGACGTTGTCGCCGGGGTCGCCGGGGATGCAGGGGCGATCTGCCTGCGGTACGGCCTGGGTGGTGAAACTGTCGGCGCGGAAGCCACGGCCCGCGCCGGGGATGAAGGTGCGAAGCTGTGGCGTCATTTGGAAAGTATGCTGGGTGAAGAACTGGGTCGGCCGCGCCGCCATCGCGCTCCAATACTGGCTGTTGCTGAAGACGAGCGGGTTTGTGCTGACGCTGGCGGCGCCGACCGCCGAGATCGCGATCGTGGCATTGAACGACGGGTCGGGGGCGACGAAGTGGATCAGCCCCGGCTGGATCGCCACGCCGCTCTGGCGGAAACTGCGCGACTGGAACGGCGCGGCGTAATTCACTTCGATCACGAAGTTGGACACCGTGACCGGCGCGCCGGTCCGGGCGTCGGTGGCGGTAAAGGCGATGAACGACCCGGGCTGGGTCGGCAGGGAGCGGCGCGCCGGCCGTGCCTGGTCGCTGACCTGGCCGACGGTTGTCCCTTTGTAGATCTGCGACCCATCGGTATCGGCGAACAGCCCGTGCATCACGAACACCTCGTCGAGATCGGTCAGAGCGGTGCCCCGTGACTTGGTCTGACCGATGCTCCTACCCTTGAGGACGTCGTACAGCATCTTGACGTCGAAGACGTAGCCGTAGGTGGTGGGCGCCGACGGCGATCGCTGGCCGGCCGGCCAAAACGTCTGAAGCATGTCCCAGAGCGTCGGCAGGGTCATCTCGACACAGTCGGCATAGCGCGTCGTCCCGAGGATGACGGCGTCGTCGGCGTTCACCGGGTCGACGAGATCCCAGAGCAGTCCAGCGACGGCGAACTCTTCGTTGGTCCAAGCGCGATACCCGGCTTCGAGGTCGGCCGGCGTCCCCGCCCAACGATAGAGCCAGGGCTGGTTGTAGCGTGCGACGTCTCGCGCCACCATCAGCGAGAAGAACTCGGCGAAGCCCTCGACCAGCGAGTCGGTGGTCGAGGGATTGACGTAGTTGGCGTGGTTGGTGTCGCCGGGGCGGTTGGGGATCAGGTTGCCCGAGATATCGGCATGGACGGCATGGCCGAACTCGTGCCACTCGCGGTTCATCGGCCGGTCGGCGGCGGCAATCTGGCTACTGCCGGTCTGGACGTTGATCTCCGACACCGGCGTCCGCGGTGCGACGAAGGTCTGGTTGCCGTTCCAGAACACCCCGCTGACGCTCGAATGGCCGGCGACCTCGACCGGGATGTTGTTGAGCGGCTGACCGAGGCTTTCGACGAGGTCCTGCCCCTGCCAGAGGTGGTGATACATCACGCCGAGGTCGCCAAGCTGACCGCGCGGGATCGATGGGTGGGTGGTGAAGTCGGTCGACGGGCCGAAGACGATCTCCCTGGTGTTCTTGCCCTCGCGCACCTCGAAGGGCTTGGTGGCCGCGTAGCCAAGCGGGCCGGTGTTCGTGCCGAAGCGCACCTGCCAGGTCGGAGTGATCGGGTCATAGGGGTTGTCGGCGTATTGCAAGGTGGCGCTCAGGGTGATATTCGGCCCGACCGGCGCCCCGACGAAGGAGAACTGGCCGCTCCGGCCGGTCAGTTGACGATCGATCTGTTTGCCATCCTTGAGTAAGACGACCGGCGCCCCGACGATCGGCAGTCGCATGTCGGAGGTCGCTACGACCAGTCCCTCGAGTTCGGTCACCTTTGGCGGAGAACAATCGGCAGGTGGCACGCAGAAGTCGTAGGTCAACTCGACGTACACATTCGCATACCCGGTCGAAACGAGGAAGGATTCGGCGATCGCCGCATCGGCATTCACCGAGAAGTCGACCAGCATCCTGCTGCCACGTGTCGGGGTGATCGTGCAGGTCTTGTCGAAGCCAGGCAGGGCGACCGAGGCGCTTGATGCTTTCCCACTGGTTGGCGCCGCGGCGCTGACCGCCTCGGTACAACTCTCCGGCTTGCCGCCCGGAACCCTCATCTGTGCTCCGGCGAGGGCACGGCCATCACGCTGGGGGTTGAGCGACGCGTAACTGGACGAAGCACTGGCGGACATCGAGAACTTCACCGGCACGCCGACATCCATACTCAGCGGATAGCTGAACTGCGCTTCGGCGCTCGCCGAGCCCGACCCGCCATCGGTGAATTCGCTCTTTGGAAAGGAACTGCTACAACTGGCCGAGGCGTTCCTGACGCCGAACGCGCGATCGCGCACCGTCTCGTTGGGACTGCCGCCGGTGGGGCATTTGGCGGTGGTAATGACGACGTTGCGCAGCACCCAGCTTTCGGTGGCGAGCGGTGCGTTGGCATCGGCGGCTTGGCCGGGCGGGGCGCTCGGCGGCAAGGCTGGCGGAGCGGACTGGTTGGCGCGCTCGGCGGCCGGAGCAGCCGGGGTGAGGGCGTTTGCCTGGGCAACCGGGCGACCGGCGCGGACGATCGCGACCTGGCCCAGACAAAACAGCACCAGCAGCCCCACCACCACACCGGTTGGAACCAGCCAGGCACGCGCACGCCGACTCAACGGCATCGACCCCCACCCCAGGACGTAGCGCCTTCGTCCTAGCCCAATAGGGTACGCCTAGCGGTTCCGGTATGCAATACAGGAAATTGCGTAGCGCTCGCTGTGGCATACTGGACCGATGGAGGTACGATGCCAACCGACCAAAGTACCGAAACTCTGGCCACGATCGACCGCTTCAACACCGCCTTTAACAGTCACGACGTCGACGCCATCATGGCGATGATGACCGCCGATTGCGTCTTCGAAGGCACCGACCCGGGGCCGGACGGCGCCCGTTTCGAGGGCGCGGCAGCAGTACGTGGCTATTGGGAGCGCTTCTTCGCGTCGTCGCCGAAGGCCCGTTTCACGACCGAAGAGCAATTCGCCGCCGGCGACCGGGCGACGGTTTGCTGGCGCTACGACTGGCAAAACGACGCCGGCCCGGGTCACGTCCGCGGCGTCGACGTCATCTTGGTGCGCGACGGCAAGGTGGCCGAGAAGAAGTCCTACGTCAAAGGCTGAACGCAAGGGCAGGTTTATCGTGGCCCGGTGACGCGCAGATCCACTTCGGGGCATCCGGCGAGGGTGGGTAGCGCGGCGGCGATGGTCGCATCGCCAGCCTGGCATAGCACCGTGATCTTGGGCCTGTGGACTGCTGCCGTCACCTCGGACTGCGTCCCGCCCGGATGTGGCTCGCATCCTCGCCAAGCGGCCACCTCCCGCACCCAGAGCAACCGGTTCTCGATCCCGGCGTAGCCACCCCGGATTGCTTACAGTGGGGCGACGGACGCCCGGTGGCTGCCCGGCGCGCCGACCGCCGATCGAGTTTGCCGGCGGGCGCGGAAGAACCCGCCGGCATTCGGATTTTCCGTCGGTCACCGTTGGGGTGTAGGAGACCGGCGTCGTGAAGCGCTCACCGGACCGGGGTTGGTCGAAGAGGATGACCATCCCGGCCACGAGTAAAGGCGTTGGAGAATCCGCACCGAGGGTGAGCGACTCCGCCACGAGAAATCCCCAAGCGGACGCCATCTCTGCCGCCACCAGACCTTGAGAGACGCCAACGAGGGTGTTCAGGAAACGAGGGTGTTCAGGAAATGATGAAACTCTTTGGCGAACCTGGGATACTGATCGGCAACCGCTTGGGCGGCGGCCACACTCCGAGATCCACAACGCTCTCTTGATATAATCGCAACAACGCGCGCCCCGGGGGTCCGTGAAGGCGCATTACGATCACTCCGTGCGCCCGACACGGGGAGGGGGCTGCTCTTGGACCAGGCCGTAACGCTGGCCGAGAACGTCATCGCGAATGTCGAGCGTGTCATCATCGGAAAGCGACGGGAGGTCGAGCTTGCGCTGATCGCCGTCATTTGTCAGGGCCACCTGCTGGTCGAAGACGTTCCCGGCGTCGGCAAGACGACTCTTGCAAAGGCGATTTCACGCTCGCTCGGCTGCACTTTCCGGCGCATCCAGTTCACCCCCGACCTGTTGCCGAGCGACGTGACCGGCGTCTCGATCTTCAACCAGAAGAGTGGTGAGTTCGAGTTTCGCCCGGGACCGATCCTCGCCCAGATCGTCTTGGCCGACGAGATCAACCGTGCTACCCCGCGCACTCAATCTGCCCTGCTCGAGGCGATGGAAGAGCGGCAGATCACCGTCGATGGACGAACCTATCCGATGCCGCGCCCATTCCTGGTAATGGCGACCCAGAACCCGATCGAATACGAGGGCACCTTCCCGCTGCCCGAGGCGCAACTCGACCGCTTCATGATGCGGATCGCGCTGGGATATCCTGGCCGTGACGATGAAATCGCCGTCCTCGATGCCCATCGATTCAACCCGCCGATCGATACGCTCGAACAAGTGATCGACACCGCCGGTCTGCTCCAGATCCAGGAGGCGGTCAAGCAGATCCACGTCGACCCGGCCATCAAGGAATACATCGTCACCGTCACCGAGGCGACCCGTCATCACCCCGAGGTCTATCTCGGCGCGTCTCCTCGCGGCTCGCTCGCCCTTCAGCGCACCAGCCAGGCCCGCGCCCTCCTTTCGAATCGCGACTATGTGACACCGGACGATATCAAGGCGCTCGCCGAGACCACCCTCGCCCATCGGCTGATCATCAGTCCATCGGCCCGGATCAAGAACGTCAGCGCCCGAGCGGTTGTCGCCGAAGTCGTCGAGAGCGTGCCGATCCCCGGCGCGCGAGTGCGAGCCGGCTGATGCGCCGCAGTTGGCTGTTCGTCGCCGTCCTGCTCGCCGCCACCATCGTGCTGGCGATCGCCACCGGCTACGGGCTGCTCTGGAAAGCGGTCTACTTCTTCCTGATGCTGATCGCCCTGTCCTGGGGTTGGACCTGGCTGAATGTCCGCGACATCGATGTTCAGCGCGAAGGCCCCGAGCAGCGCGCCCAGATCGGTCAGACGATCTCCGAACGGATCACCGTTCGCAACCAGGGTTGGCTGCCCAAACCGTGGGTCGAGATTCGCGACCATTCGACCCTGCCCGGCCACGAAGCAAGCATGGCGATCAACCTGCCCGGCCGCCAGCGCCGAACCTGGCGGATCAAGACGCCCTGCACCCGGCGGGGGCGGTTTTCGCTCGGCCCGCTCACCGTCGTCGCCAGCGACCCGGTCGGCCTGTTTCGCCGAGAACGCCAGATCGCCGGCAGTGGAACGTTGCTGGTCTATCCGCGCACCCTCCCGTTGCCAAGCTTCGCGCTGCCGGGGGGCGAGCTTTCCGGCGAAAGCCGGATCAAGACGCGCACTCACGCGATCACGCCCAATGCCGCCGGTATCCGCGAGTATGCCCCCGGCGATAGCTTCAATCGGATCCACTGGGCGTCGACCGCCCGCACCGGCCGGATCATGGTCAAAGAGTTCGAACTGGACCCCTCCAGTGAGGTCTGGCTGGTGATCGACATGCAGCGCGACGTCCAGGTCGGCGAGGGAGACAACTCGACCGAGGAGACGGCCATTACGATCGCCGCCTCGATCGGCCGTCGGCTGGTCGAGACCAATCGTTCAGTCGGGGTGATCGCCTATGGCGAAACGCACGAAGTCGTTCATACCGACCGGGGCGACCGCCAACTCCAGAAACTCCTCGAGACGTTGGCCCTCGTCCATGCCAGTGGCCGGGTGTCGCTCGCCGAGGTGATCGCCGCCGAAAGCACCCGGTTTGGCCGCAACACAACCCTCGTCGTGATCACACCGTCTACTGACGAGGGCTGGGTACAATCGCTTCAACACCAGACCCATCGCGGCGTCCGGGCGATCGCGATTGTCCTCGAGCCGGTCACCTTTGGCGGCGAGGGCGAGGTGATCCAGACGCTTGGCAGCCTTGCTGCCGCCGATATTCGTTCGTATCTCGTCAAGCACGGCGATGACCTCGACCAGGCGCTCTCCGCCCGGTCGAGCCATCGGATGGTGTGAGGAAAGCTCCATGAGCGCCATTGCAGCCCGACTTAGCCCCAGTTCCTTCGGAGATCTCCTTCTGCAGGCCGGCCGCCGGCTCTGGCCGCGCGAGGGATGGCTCACGCTGGTGCTGCTGTTTTTTGTCATGCTCAGCGGCGTTTGGTCGGTCGAAGCGGCCGGCTGGGTCGATCGGCTGCCACCGCTCGGGATGCTGCTGCTGGGCGCAACCGCGATGGGCTTCGTCTTTGCCAAGACCCGCCTGCCCTGGTGGCTGTGCCATCCGGTCGCCCTGCTCTATGGCACATTCATTTCGTTCTGGGCGACGACCTCGTTGATCCCGCTCGATGAGTTGAGCGACCGGTTGGTCGACCTGATCATCCGGCTGAACGCCTGGGGCTATGCCGCCCGCACCGGCGGCTACAACACCGATCCACTGGTCTTCGTCTTCTGGGTGAGCGCCCTGACCTGGCTGCTCGGCTACTTGTCCACCTTCTTCGTCTTTCGCTACCACCGCGTCTGGCTCGGCATTCTGCCGACGGGCGTCGCGATCCTGTTCAACTTGCGCTTTGCTCCTCCCCAGGCGACGGTCTGGTTCTTCTTCTTTCTCACCTTTTCGCTCCTCCTGCTCGTCCGCTTTAACGTCTTTCGCCAGCATGAGCGTTGGAAGCATTCGCGGGTCGATTTCCAGGAAAACCTCGGACTGGGATCACTGCCCGAGATGTCGCTCTATGCGTTCTTGATTGCCTTGTTTGTCTGGGTAACGCCCTCTGGCGGCGTTGCACCGCTGGTATCGGACGCCTGGAATGCCATAACCGGGCCGTACAACGACTTCGCCGTCGAGTTCAACCGGCTGTTTGCCAATCTCAACACCACTCAGGAAGGCCCCTCGACCACCTTCAGTCGAGCGCTCATCCTCAAAGGGCCGATCAAACTGGGCAGCGCGGTGATCATGTACGTCCAGGCTGACGAGCCGGTCTATCTGCGCGCCACCGTCTACGACGTCTACAACGGGCGCGGCATGCTCACCGGCGAGAAACAGACCGTCAACTTCCCGCCTGGCGCCGAGGCGCCCGCTCCGACCAAAGAGTACAAATCACGCAAGGATCTGACCCAGAAGGTGACGCTCCGGGCGACACCGGGCAACGCGATCCTCGCGGGCGGCATCCCGTTGCGCGCCAGCCAACGCTCTGTCGCCGAAATCGACAAGCCGCTTTCCTATTTTCTGTCGCTCGAGGATTCCTCGACCGACATCTCGCTTCCGGCGCAAGTACGCGCCGCCGCCGGTCCGATCCGCGAACAGTTTCTGCGTCTGCGCCAGGAGAATCGGCTTGGCAGTTCGCCGGCGGAACTCTCGACCGAGATCAGCCGCTCGCTGCCAAACGACTTGCGCGTCGCCAACTATCTGAGCCGTGACGGCCGGGTCGCCGGGTTGGAGATCCAGTACATCAGCCCATATGCCCAGGACTTCACATCGGTTCGGGTACCGGGCCGCGGTCGGGCGCCGAGCCAGTATTCGGTCGTTTCATCGATGTCGCTCGCCTCCGAGCGCGAACTACGCAACGCCCCGGTTGAATACCCCGGCTGGATCTCCGAACGCTATTTGCAACTCCCGACGAACGTTCCCGAGCGCGTCCGTCGGCTGGCCCAGGAGACGACCGCCGGAGCGACCAATCCCTACGACCGAGCGATCAAGATCCAGGAATACCTGCGGACGTTTCGCTACAACGAAAGCATCGAAGCACCGCCGCCCGGCGTCGATCCGGTCGAGTACTTTCTGTTCACGATGCGCGAAGGCTACTGCGACTACTTCTCGACCGGTATGGTGGTGATGCTGCGTTCGCTCGGCATCCCAGCCCGGATCTCAGCCGGCTACTTCACCGGCGAGTTTGACGCCAACAAGGGCTATTACCTCGTCCGCGAGTCGAACACCCACGCCTGGCCGGAGGTGTACTTCCCTGAGTACGGCTGGATCGAGTTCGAGCCGACGCCCTCGCGTCCGCCGATCGCACGTGGAGCGGGCACCGACGAGACCGACATTGCCAGCAGCGGTCCGTCCGCCGGCGCGACCCCGACCGATATCGAAGACCCTGGCTTCATCGAAGAGGATTTCGGACTGGGCGTTGGCAACGGCGTCGTCGAAGAGGAGGGCGTTCCGGTCCTCCCAATCGTCATGCTGACCGCGCTACTCGCCGCCATTGCCGGAGCCTGGTATGTCTGGCAGCGCGGGCTTCGCGGGCTGACCAACGCCAACTTGGTCTACGCCAAGGTCACGCGCCTCGGTGCTGTCGCCTTTCGCCCTCAGAAGGAAACCGAAACCCCAATCGAGTATGGTCACGCCCTGGCGGGGCTGCTGCCAGGACGAGAGCGGACCGTCTCGCGGGTGATGGACGGCTACACCGCCGCCCGCTACAGTCGGTCCGGTCCGTCGCTCGCCGATGCTCTCCGCCTGCGCCGCGCCTGGGAAGAGCTTCGCGGCGCAATGCTGATGCTCGCCGCCAAGCGTCCCTTCCGGAAGATCTTTCCGTCCAAGGTCAAGCACTAGAACACCGGTCCAGTACTCATCATGACCAGCGCGATGGAGAGCAGTTGGCGGCTCGATCTGACACGCTCACGCGTCAGCCGGGAGACGGAGCGACCTGTGGCTACCGCCGAGTTGGCGACGACTGGACCGGCGCTCAAGCGCTTCGCCAGCCTGGCAACCTCTTGGCCGTCTCTGGCGACGTGAGCCGGGGCGCTGTCTCGGTCGGTTGCGCGAGATCCCGCTCAACCGTGCGACGGCGAGGTTCGCTTTCGGTTTGCTTTTCACGCCGGTCTGACCCAGGGTCGCCTCATCTGGGTGGAGCGGTTACCTCACTCATCCGTCGCTTTGGAATGGCGGGATAGCGAGACTTCAGGTGTGGCCTAGCCCGGCCGGCAGTCATAGAGCGTTACCTGGATCGGGTTTGGGCCGGCCTGGCCTGCTCCGCCCGGTGGAGGATTGCCGCCCGGGACGGTGCCGTCAGGCGCACCCGCGTTGACCGTCGCCGTTTCGAACCCCTTCACCGACCGACAGGCGCTCGTAACCCAGCCAGTGAGTTCGGCTGATCCACCGCCCGGACCGCTGCGTCCCCCACCCCAGTAGATGTAGCGGAGGTCGCCAGCCGCCACCAACGCGGCAAGTTGCTCGGTGGTGACGACGCGATCATTGCCGCTGAAGCCACCCAGGTAGAGCACGGGCCGGCCGGTCGCCAGCACGTAGTCGGCCCCTTGCATCGAGCTTGGCACCGCCATCAAGTATTTCATCCCCTGGCTGCCCGTCTGTAGATAGTCGAGCAGCGCCTGGTTGACTTGCAGACTGCCACGGTTGGGCGGGCCCGACGGCCGGCCACCATAAGCGCTCGGCAAGGATTGATTGCCACTGGCATAGAGCGTGGTCAGACCGGACCAGATTGCCGGGGTCAGGAGCACCGCTGCCAGCGCGGCAACGAACCCGGCCGCCAACAACGCTGGCCGCCGCACCGCCGCCGCACCGAGCGCCAGAGCGACACCCAGCAGGAGCAGCCCACCGGCGACCGGTTCCCACCAGCCACCCAACGGCAGGAAAGCCCGGGCGGAGACGATCTGGTACCCAAGCGTGCCGGCGGTGATGACGAATAGAGTGACGGCGGCGAGCCAACGCGGCCGGCTTCGCCACAGCTCGACGGCGCCACTCCCGATCAAAGCGCCGACCGGCGGTGCAAGCATCGCGAGGTAATACTCGTGGAAGAGGTTGGCGATACTGAAGAATGCGACGCCAATCACCAGCCAGCCACCCCAGAGCACGGCCGCCCGGTGAGCGGAGCCAAGCGGCCAGCGTGGTCGATCACGCAGCAGCAGCACGAGGACGCCGGCGAACGCGAACGGGATCAGCCAGCTTGCCTCTTTACTGAGCGGCGCGACGAACATCCGCAGCACACCCGGCGTACCGATGGCGAAGCCGCCCGGCCCGCCACCACCCGGGGCAAGCTGTGGCCCCGGCGCAATCGGCCCGCCGGGTGGCCGGCTGCTCGCCGGCGGGTTCTGGACTGGCGCCTGGCCAGGCGCTCGGCCAGGCTGACCTGGCTGGCCCGGCACTTGACCCGGCGCTCGACCTGGCTGGCCCGGCGCTCCCGGCGCAACGGCCGGACCGCGCGGGCCTGCCGGTGGCGGACCCATCGGCGGCTGCCCTGCTTGCGGAGCACCGCCCGGCCGAGCGGCAGGAGCGCCTTGCTGACCGGCGAGACCACCGAACAGCCCACCAAGAAACCCACCCTGCCGCATCCCGACCAGTCGCCGCAGCCCATTATGGCCAACGATCAGGCTCATCACCGAGTTGTCTTCGCTGCTGCCGATGTACGGCCGCTGGTCGGCCGGGGTGAGATCCACCGCCACCGCCCAGGAGAGCGACACCACGAGCAGCAGCACGCCGGTGATCGCCAGCTTGCCCAGCTTTCGCCACCAGCGTTCGGGAGCGCCGGCAAAATAGAGCGCGAAGAACGCCGGAAGAGGCAGATACGCTTGCAGCATCTTGATGTTGAAGCCGACGCCGACGAGCGTCGCCCCGATCAGCAGCCAGCCTAGTCGCGCCGTCTCGGTTGCCTTGATGAAGGCCCAGGTCGCCAGCAGCAACGTCAGGATCAGGGTGCTGTCGATCGTGTTGTTTCGGTCGGTGGCGACGGTGACCGGCGTGATCGCGACGACCAGGGCGGCGATCAGGCCGGCAAGGCTGCCAAAACTGCGCCCGACCAGATGAGAGACCACCACCACCGAGAGAAGGCCGGCGACGATCTGCGGCAGTACCAGCGCGAACCCGTTGACCCCGAGGATCGCCGCCGAAGCCGCTTGCAGCCACAGCCCGACCGGCGGTTTGTCAATGGTGACCGAGCCACCTGGCTCGGCTGCCACAAAGAAGAAGTTTTGCCAACTCTGGAGCATCGACTCGACGCCGGCGGCGTAGTAATGGTTGGCATAGCCAAGCGAGCCAAGGTTGGCGAAGCGCAGCCAGGCTGCTACGAGGACGACGGCGGTCAGGCCGCCCCAGCGCAGCAGTGCCCCGCGATTGAGGCGGACCACCCGGGGTGGCCGGAGGCCGGTCGCGTCGAGGGTCGTCATGGGGACTTCTCCCGATCGGTAGCGTCGTCGAAGCCCCAGCGCTGCTGGATCAGATAGAGCGGGCGCCGCTTCACCTCGTCGTAGATCCGGCCCAGATACTCGCCAACGATCCCGAGACAGATCAACTGAACCCCGCCAAGAAACAGCACCGCGACCAGCGTGGTCGCCTGGCCGAGGAGTGGCTGGGAGACATCGAACAGGCGCAGCAGCACCACCACGACGATCGCCAGCCCGGCCAACCCCGCCATCGTGAACCCGAGCAGGCTGGCGAGTTGAAGCGGCACGTAAGAGAAGCCGGTGATCGCGTCGAGGGCGAAGCGAAGCATCTTGGCAAGGGTGAACTTCGTTTCGCCGGTATAACGCGGCTGGCGTTGGTAGACGACCCCGGTCTGCCGGAACCCGACCCAACTGACCATCCCGCGTAAGAACCGATGTTGCTCGGGCATCTGGCGGATCGCGTCGACGACGCGCCGGTCCATCAAGCGAAAATCGCCGGTATCGACCGGAATGCTGACACTGGTGATCCGCTGGATCAGCCGGTAGAAGCCACTGGCGGTCGCCTTCTTGAACCAGGTTTCGCCGGCACGCTCACCACGGACACCGTAGGCGACTTGATAGCCTTCGCGCCAACGTGCCACCAGGTCCGGGATCACCTCGGGAGGATCCTGAAGGTCGGCGTCCATCAGGACGACGGCCTGGCCGCGGGTGGCGTCCAGTCCGGCGGTCACCGCGACTTGAAACCCGAAGTTGCGGGTCAGGGCGATCCCGCGCACCCGGGTGTCCGTCTCGCAAAGCGAGGCAATCGCGGCGGCGGAGGCGTCCTTGCTACCGTCGTCCACCAGCAGCAACTCCCACGGCTCGCCAAGACCGTCCATCACCGCGCGCACCCGGCGATACAGTTCGGGCAGACCGGTCGCTTCATTGTGGACCGGCACGACGATCGAAAGCACCGGCAAGACTGGCAGGTGCTCCTTCGGCTGGGCTAGGAGATCGTCCGTGAGCGTCATAGAGAGGCTCCTTTCCCAGTGGCGCGGAAGGTCCAGGCCGACTGCGCTGCGAAGCTCCAAGCAACGCCCGATACGGTGGCCACCACCTTTGCCAGCAGGTCGCCGACCGTTTCAGAGCCCGCCAGACCACCAAGCGGTCCGACCAGCAACGCGACCAGTCCGGTATTCAGCGCCAGAGCGCTGATGGCAACCGTCCCGAACTGGGCGAATTGGAGCGGGACCAGCTTGCGCGGCGCATCCCCAAAGGTCCACGATCGATGTAGCAGATAGTTGTTGACGATGCCAGCGGAGTAGGAGAGAACATTCGCTGGAACTGCTGGAATTCCCACCAGTCCACGCAACACGGTGAATAGCCCGACGTCCAGCACCGTGCCGAGAGCGCCGACCGTCACGAAGCGAGCCAGCCGGGTCGGCAACGGCCGAACGAATGCGTGAAGCTTCGCCATCGATGCCCCCGCGCCGCTTCGGCCGACCGTGTGCGACGCTCGTACTGCTTTATCGAGCCTGGGCGGCGTAGGTTTCAGCGACCGCTTCGTCCGGCGATGTGCAAATCTCAGTCGCCGGTGGGCGAGGGGACCAATACGGCTTGAGGCAATCGGGATTCGAGACGAACGGCTCTCTTCGGTGCTGGCGTGGTCGGCCAGCCCAGGGCTGCCTCGCCGATCTGTTCGCAACTCTGGTCTCTGCTGAAGACACGAGACTGGCGGACCGTGGAAACCTCCCATTATTGACAGTCTCCAGCGCTATTGCTAGAGTGCCGCAGATGGAAGGGACGACAACCGTGAGGCTGCCGACAGCGTTGCTAGAGTCCGACGTCTTTCTCCTCGGGCGGGTACGCACCCGGCTGATCCGGCGGCTGACCGAGGAGCATCTCCGGATTGGCCTGCGGATCGGCCAGGGAGCGATCCTGATCTGCCTCGACGAGGGCGGTCCGTTGACCCAACGTGACCTGGGCCAACTCCTCGAGGTGGACCCAAGCGAACTGGTGCGCAACCTCGATCCGCTCGAACACGCCGGGTTCGTCCAACGTCAACCCGACCCGCTCGACCGGCGACGGAACATCCTCGACGTGACCGGGGATGGCCGGGCGATGCGCCAGACCTACGACATGATGCTGGTCGCCGTCCAGGAGGAGATCTTCGGCGTCGTCCCGCCGGACGACCGGCCGGTTCTGCGGCGACTGCTCTGCCGACTCGCGACCGCCTAACCCCGCAAGGAGGAACTCGATGGACATTGGAATCTCGCTCACGCCAAACCGCAACCGTGGCGCTGACCCTCACGATGCGGTACGCCATCTCGTCTGGGCGGCTCGCTATGCCGACGAACACAACTTCGACTACGTCTGGAGCACCGAGCATCATTTTACTGACGTCGCTTTTAGTAGCTCGCCGAGTGTCATCCTCAGCCACTACGCCGCGGTGACCGAGCGCGCCAAGCTTGGTTATGCGGTCGCAATCGTGCCGTTCCATCATCCGGTGCGCCTCGCCGAAGACATGGCCTGGGTGGACAACTTCTCAAATGGCCGGCTTGTCGGCGGAGCGAGCCCCGGCTGGGCCGCCTACGAGTTCAGCGTCTTTGGGGTGCCGTTGGAGGAGCGCCGCGAACGGTTCCTCGAGGCCTTCGAGATCGTTCGTAAGGCGCTCGCTGGCGGCAAGTTCAGTCACGAGGGACAATTCTGGACCGTGCCGGAGACCCAGATAATGCCGCCGCCGGTTCAGAAAGGTGGGCCGAAATTCGTCAGCGCCACGACCTCCAAGGATGGTCTTGAGATGACCGCCCGGCTGCGGATCAGCCCGTTGCTTGGCTTCGAATCGCCCGAAGGGCTCGCCGAGCAGCGCCAGCACTATATCGACGTCGCCCGCCAGGAGGGCGTTGGGCAAGAGGAACTCGACGACCTCTTGACTCGCTTTGGCGCACTGCGCCGGGTGATCATCCGCGACACCGACGAGGAGGCATTGGAGGAGGCGATTGAAGCGGCCGGCGGATTCCAGGCTGGTTCGGCGAAGCTAAAGATCGACGCTCGCACGAACCTCCCGGTCGAAGGGATTGTCCGCCGCCGTGGCGATGCCGATGCTGGCAAGGACCCGCGCGAGTCCTACGCCTACAAGGGAACGCTTTGGGGATCGCCGGATTCGGTGGTGCAGAAGCTACTCGAACTGCGCGATGCCGGTCTTGGCCACGTCGTCCTCCAGTTCCACAGTCCGACCCGCGACCCCGAGAGCGTCAAAGACAACATCCGCCGCTTCGCAACCGAAGTCCTGCCGGCCTATCAGTCCGAGGTGCGGCCACCCGCCGGCGTCTACTAGGCACGCCAAACAACACCGCTGGAGGGACACGCTCCAACGGCTCTGGCGCAGCAGCGCCTCACCAGATGCTCCCCACTCAATCGTCGCTGTATGCGCCGACGCGATGTCGGCGCGTCCCGATTCTCGACCTGGCCAGGTCCTGGGACTGCCTGAACCAGCGCTGGGCGACGAAACAGTGAGTAGGCCGGCTCGGCCAATTGGACCGAAAGCACTCCCCAAGATAGGCTAGCAAGACTTGCCTAATCAGCTTGTTCTCAACGACAATCTGGGCGGGTCCCTGCTCCCTGGGAGTTGACGCCAGCCGGCGGGCGCGCGGCAAAGGACGATCGAGGGGCATGAAGGCGAATCGACCGAGACGTGCGCCACCCCGCCCAGTCGGCCGGCGGTTCGGCTGGCGGTTCGCCGCACCACTGCGGGCCGCCCTCAACGCGCTTTCCGCTGCCAACGCCGACCCAGTAGTCGTGATGGCGCTCGATGGCCGGATTATTGGCTGGAACGCCGCCGCCGAGCGCCTGTATGGCTACTCGGCGGGCGAGATGATCGGCACACCAGCCAGCCGGATTGCGCCGGTCAACGGACGCGACGACCTGGCGATGGCGCTCGATCGCCACCTGCAAGGGTTGCCGGCCGCGCCTTTCGAGGCAGTGCGCCACGCCCGTGGCGGTCGCTCGGTCGCGGTGACGATCCAGCTTGCCCCCCTTCGCAGCCCAGGCGGTCGCTTAGTCGCCATCGCTGCCATCCATCGAGCGTCGGCCGCTGCTGAGCACGACCCTCTCGAAGGAGCCGCGGTCGGCGTCCACACCATCGATCCCGTCGGAACGGTCCGTTGGGCCAACCGCACTCTGCTCGATCGGCTCGGCTACCGGCCAGAGGAGTTCATCGGCCAGCCGATCGCTGCCTTCGCCGCCGATCTCGAATCGCTCCAGGCGAGCATCGGCCGGAGCGAGGGGAGCGAACCGGTGCGCACGTTTGACCTTCGCCTCCGCGCGAAGGATGGTGAGGTGCGTCACTTGCTGGTAACCGCCGGACCCTGTCGTGAGCCGGGAGGATCGATCCGGTACGTGAGCATCGACATCACCGCACGCAACCAGGCGGTGCAGGGGATCGAGGAGTCGGAGAGGCAGCTTCGGGTGTTGGTCCAGGGCGCACCGGTGCTATTGTGGGTGAGCGGGGCGTCCGCCAAGATGACCTACTTCAACCAGCCCTGGCTCGACTTTACCGGACGACCGATCGAAGCGACGATCGGCGACGGCTGGATTGCCGACGTCCATCCCGACGACTTGAGCCCACTCGTCGAGCGGTTGCTCGCTGCCTTCCAAGCGCGCGAGCCGTTTCGCGCCGAACATCGATTACGTCGCCGGGACGGCGCCTTTCGCTGGATGCTGAGCGTTGGTCGGCCGGTCGTGGGCGCAGGAGGGGAGTTCGGCGGGTTCCTCGGAGCGACGGTCGAGATCGAATCCCTCAGGCATGCCGCCGAGGAGCGCGAGCAAGCGGCCGCTCGCGACGCGCGGATCGATGGCGTCCTGCTCGCTGCCCGCGAGATGTCTCACCTGCTCAATAACAGTATTGCCGGCGCAATCGGCAGCCTCGAACTGCTCGCCGCCAACCCGGGCCACGAGCGATACCAGGCACTCATTCCGGGCGCCCTTACCGGCCTCGAGAGCGCGGCTCGCCATCTCCGCGAATTACAAAACATCGTCCGAGTCGAGACCAAACAGACCCCGGTCGGCGAATCGCTCGACCTCCAGCGTTCGACCGGGTAGCCGACGCGTCGGGGCTCGCGCTAGGACTGGGCGGCCTCGCCGACGCCGACGGCGACCATCGGCGGTCGCAGCACGCGGTCGTGGAGACGATAGCCCTTCTTGATGACTGAGACGACTTTGCCTTCCTCACCGGGGGCTTGCATGACCGCCTCGTGGAGGTTCGGGTCGAACGGGAGATCGAGCGCCCCGATCTCGCTCACCCCGGCTCGTTCGAGGACAGCGAGAAAATTGCGGCGCGTCAGGTCAACGCCCTGGACAAAGGCATCGTCGGCGTCGTTTGCGTTGGCGAGTGCGCGATCGAGGTCGTCGAGCACTCCAAGCAACTCCTTGAGCACCTGTCCGCTGCCATATCGGGCAAGGTCGCCCTTTTCCTGGTCGGTGCGCCGCTTGTAGTTCTGGAGATCGGCTTCGGCACGCCGCCAGTTATTCAGATAGGTATCGGCCTTGTCGCGTTCGGTGCGCAGAGCCTCGTCGTAAAGCGTCGAGCCGCCCAGACGCTCATCGGATTCTTGGGTCATCTCATTCTCCAGCGGGGTCGCGACGCTCGGCGCCGCTGACTTCCCGCACGAGTTCGGTCATCAAGGATGCCACGTACTGGACCGTCGGGATCGCCCGTTCGTAGGGCATCCGGGTCGGTCCCATCACGCCGACCATTCCGGACAATTCGCCCGGTACGCCATACTGCGCGACGATAAACGAATAGTCGCGCAACGATTGCTCCGGGTTCTCGCCGCCAATGATCACCTGAAACGGCTCGTCGCCCAGCAGAGCGGCCAGCGCCGCAGCGAGGACCGCCGGCTGCGCCAAGGTCCCGACGATCTGTTGGGCACGCCGTACCTCGCTGAACTCCGGCTGACTAAGCATGTCGCCCAGCCCCGCCAGATTCACCTCGCCGGCTTCGGCCGTGGCTACCGATTCGAGGCTGCGCAAGGTGGCGGCGAGGATCTGCTGCTCGAGCGGCGTCAGGCTGACCTCGCGAGAGACCTGTGCGATTTCGCGCGGCCCACCACCAGCCAGCAACTGGTTCAGCCGGACACTCACCGCGTGGAGTTCGTTCGGATCGGTCGGGCGAGCCAGGGTGACCATCTGCTGTTTGACCCGCGCCTCGCGCAGCACGAGGATCAGCATCGCGAGTGACGCATGCAACTCCACCAGCTCCAGATGGCGTAGCCGGACATCGGATGCCTTCGGCGTGGTCACCAATGCGGCGTTTTGAACCAACTGCGCCAGCACCGAGGCCGCCAGCCGACTCCACTCCTCGACTTCCAACTCCACCTGATGGAACTGCTGACGGATCGTGCGCTGAACCGGGCTGGCTAACGGAATGGGAGCGGGCAAGGACTGGACGTAGTACCGGTAGCCACGGTCAGACGGCACTCGGCCGGCCGAGGTGTGGGGATGGGTGACGAAGCCGCTCTCTTCGAGTTCGGCCATCTCATTGCGCACCGTCGCCGAACTCACCGGCAGACCATACTTCTTGACGATCGCCGACGAGCCAACCGGAGAGGCCGAGGCGACATACTCGCCGACCAGGATCTTCAGCAGAGAGGCTTGGCGTTCGCTGAGCATGGCTCCTCGGGGCGCATTTAGCACTCTCACAAGGTGAGTGCTAACGCTACCCTCAACTGTACCATCGGCCACCAGGCGCGTCAAGGCGGTGGGAGGAGCGCGGGTGGCTCGGAATCTGGCGAGTTCAGTACGCCGGGACGGCCCAAAGCAAACCGTGTGCGGATATTGCTGCGGCTCGCAACGACGATGATAGGAGGCGTGGCGAGGCCGGCAGGTACAACGCTAGCCGGTGAACAGCCCAAGGATCTTGCCGAGAGTGTCAGGCAGATCCTTGCGCGGTACGACGAGGTCGATCATGCCGTGTTCGAGGAGGAACTCGGCAGTCTGGAAGCCAGCAGGCAAGCGTTGGCGCGTCACCTGCTCGATGACGCGTGGCCCGGCGAAGCCGATGAGCGCCCCTGGCTCGGCGATCGTCACGTCGCCAAGGCTGGCGAAGCTGGCGGTCACGCCGCCGGTCGTCGGGTCGGTCAGGATGGAGAGGTAGGGAACCCCGGCCGTGCCCAGCCGGCTCAGCCCGGCAGCGGTCTTGGCCATCTGCATGAGTGAGAGCGCCCCTTCGTACATCCGCGCACCGCCCGAGGCGCTCACCACCACCAAGGGCCAACGTCGTTCGAGCGACGCTTCGATCGCCCGGGCGATCTTCTCGCCCACGACGGAGCCCATCGACCCGCCAAGGAAACTGAAATCGAGCACCGCGAGGACAACCGGATGGCCGCGAATTTCGCCACCGCCGCAGACGGCCGCTTCGGTCAGCCCAGACGCCCGCTGCGTCTCATCCAGCTTGGCGCGATAGGTCTGGTTCTCAATCGTGAAGCCGAGCGGATCGATCGGGGCAAGTTCGGTGAACCACTCGTCGAAGCGGCCGCCGTCGAGCAGTTGGGCGACGCGATCGCGCGCCCCGAGGCGGAAGTGATAGCCACATTTGACGCAGACTTTGAGGTTGTCCTCGAGTTCGCGGACGTAATTCAGATCCCGACAACGTAGACAGCGGACCCAGAGGTTTTCGGACGGCCCGGTCCTGCCGCCAGCGAATGACCGACGAAGCCGGTCCACCTAGTCCTTTTCGTCCGGCTCGTCCTCGGCCGGCTCGGCGTCTTCGGCTTGCCAGTCTGGCTCGGCCTCTTCGAACTCTTGAAGGAGCGACTTGGCGACCGGCGCTTGCTCGATCGGGACGAGGAGCCGGACCGGAATGGCCGAGACGCCCAGAAACGAGACGGCGTCTTCCGGCTCCAGCATGGCGACCACGCCGTTCTCTTCGAGCATATCCCGGAGCATCTCGCCGATCGTTTGGTCGGGGGCGGTCGTGACGTGCTCCCAGCCTTGCACGGCTCATCCTCGGCGCGAGAGTGGGGTCCGCGCCGATTCTAGCAGACTGGCTTAGCCACCCAGCATCTTGCGAGCGATGTCCTCGGCTGGCGGGTGATACTGGCCGGCGGCGATCTTCGCCTTCAAATCGGCGACCAGGTCTTCGCGCACTTCCGGCGCATCGAGCGCGGCACGCTGGAAGGCTCGGATCTCCTGAGCCGCGCCGGACAAGCTCACCCCATCGGTCGGTCCGGCCGTCTGACCGTTCTGACGGACCGTACCGCTCTCGCCGGAAGCCGGCGTCGCGTGCGGCGCTTGCGTTCGCTCAGCGCCGGTCAATTCGATCCGCATCATTTGCCTCCGTCGTGGGGCTGGCCGTTGGTCAGAGCCCCCGTTGCCTATCTTATCGGGTTTTTCGCCGAACTTCCGTAGGGTCAAGGGCATCCTTTTTCTGCCGGGCGGTGGTCCCGACAGTGTCAAGGATGGCCTGGTAGACCGTCTGGCGGCGCTCCCCGGTCTGGCTGGCGATCGCGGCGGCGAGGCGCGCCGGCGGCGTCCCCTGGGCCAACCCTTCCGCGATCAGACCAGCGACCGCGCCGCCATCTGGACCACCGGAAGCGCCGCCGATCACCAGCACGATCTCCCCTCGGGGTTGGCTGAAGTGGGCGATCGCCCCGGTCACGTCGCCGCGAAACACTTCTTCGTGTAGCTTGGTCAACTCACGACAGACGGCGATCTTCCGGTTGCCGAGGACGGTCAGAACGTCGTCGAGCGATTCGCGAAGTCGGTGCGGCGCTTCGAGGAGGATCAGCGTCCGCCGATCGTCGGCGAGCGCCTGGAGGGCGCGCCGACGCTCGCCTCGCTTGCGCGGGAGAAAGCCCTCATAGACAAATCTATCGGCAGGAAGTCCCGAGACGGCCAGGGCGGCCAGCGGGGCCGAAGGTCCCGGCACCGCTGTCACTGCGATCCCTTCGGCGGCGGCTGCCACCACCAACTCGTAGCCGGGGTCGTTAATGCCGGGCGTTCCGGCTTCGCTGATCAGCGCGAGGTCGCCCTCGCGCAGCCGGGCGAGCATCACCGGCAACTTGCTGCGCTTGTTCACATCGTGGTAGCTGGTGACGCGGGTGGCGATCCCATGATGGCGCAACAGAACCCGGGCGGCACGGGTATCCTCGGCGGCGATCAGCGGCGTCTCGCCCAGGATCCGCAGCGCCCGCAGGGTAATGTCCTCGAGGTTGCCGATCGGCGTTGCCACCAGATAGAGCGTCATGCTTGCAGGATAGCGCACGCCGGCGACGTGCTAGCAAACCGGCCGGCCCGAGGCGGACAATAGGCGCGAAGGAGCATGCCATTCCACGCCGTCCCGCCGCCCAGAGCAGTTTCCTGCCCCCCGATCCATCTGAGGCCGAACCGATCGAGGAAGATCCGGCCGCGCCACTTGCCGCCCGGATGCGACCCCGCACCCTCGAAGAGTTTGAGGGCCACGGCGCGATCGTCGGCGAGGGGACGGTGCTGCGCCGCGCCGTCGAGGCAGACCGGTTGCCCTCGCTCATCCTCTGGGGACCGCCGGGCAGCGGCAAGACGACCCTCGCCCGGATCGTCGCCCGGATGTCGCGCTCCCATTTTGTCGCGATTTCGGCGGTCACCTCGGGTGTTGCCGATCTGCGCGCCGCCGTCTCCGACGCCCGCGAGCGCCGCAATCGTGGCGTGCGGACGATGCTGTTCGTCGACGAGATCCACCGGTTCAACAAGAGCCAACAGGACGCTATCCTGCCGCACGTCGAGAGCGGGTTGATCTCGCTGGTTGGCGCGACCACCGAAAATCCGGCCTTCGAAGTGAACGCGGCGTTGTTGTCGCGTTGTCGGGTGTTTCGCCTCGATGCGCTCGACGACGCCGCGATCGACCGGATTGTCGGGCGTGCCCTCGCCGACCCAGCGCGCGGGCTGGGCGGCGAACCGATCGAGTTGGATCCGGCCGGGCGGCGCTTTCTGATCGCCCAGGCCGGCGGTGACGCCCGGATCGCGTTGACTGCCCTCGAACTCGCCGTCGCTGCCACGCCAGCCGACCCGGACGGCATTCGACGGGTCGGACTGGCCGCCCTCGAAGGAGCGCTCCAGCACCGCGCCCTGCGCTACGACAAGACCGGCGACCAGCACTATGACATCATCTCGGCGCTGATCAAGAGCATTCGCGCCTCCGATCCCGACGCGGCGGTCTACTGGCTGGCGCGGTTGCTTGAGGCGGGCGAGGACCCGATGTTTGTCGCTCGCCGGCTGGTGATTCTCGCTGCCGAGGACGTCGGGCTTGCCGACCCGCAGGCGCTGCTGGTCGCGGTCGCCGCCCAGCAGGCCGCCCATTTTGTCGGTATGCCAGAAGGCTACCTACCGCTGACCGAGGCGACGCTCTATCTGGCGTCCGCGCCAAAGAGCAACGCGACGATCCGCGCCTATGGAGCGGCGCGTGCCGACGTTCTGGCCACGCTCGACCAGCCGGTACCGCTTCATCTGCGTAACGCCCCAACCGGCCTGGCCAGATCGCTCGGCCACGGCCGGGATTACCACTATGCCCACGACTTCGCCGCGCCAAACCCGAACGACCCAACCCGGCCGCCGGATCGATTGCTTCAGCAGAACCTGCCGGGAGGCCTCGCCGGCCGGCGCTATTTCGAGCCGAGCGAAATCGGCGATGAGGCAAGCGTCAAGCGCTGGATGGATCGCCGGCGAGGGCTGACGTAGGCAGCGCCTCGGGGTGCGCGGTCAGCCAGGCGCGGACAACAGGACACGATGGGACCACCCGGGCGTTCTGCGCTCGGGCATACTGCACCGCCGCCTCGACCACCTTGCCGGCGACCCCTTTGCCCCGTTCGGCTGCCGGGGTGAAGGTGTGGACGAAGTCCAGAATGCCGTTGCCGAGATCGACGTAGCTCAACTCAGCCTCGCCGCCCGGGAGATAGGCGACGAACCGACCCCTGTCAGGCTCGTGAATGACTTCCATAGCGGCCTCCTCGCTCAAGGATAGCCCACGGCAACCCGCTCCGGCCGGGCGCGATCGAGCACCGCGTCGTAGGCGTCGCCCAACCTATCCGCGAGCACCGGCCAGTCGTACTGGCTGGTCACCTTGCGGAATCCCGTCTCGCCGAGCCGGTCGGCCCGCGCCGGATCGTGAATGAGCGCCAGCAAAGCCTCGGCGACGGCGGCTGGCGATCGATCGGTCAGGAGACCGTCCTCACCGTCGGCAATCACATGCTCAAGGACCGGCAGCCGTAGCGCCACCACCGGCCGACGCATCGCCCACGCTTCGAGATAGACCAATCCGAGGCTCTCGACTTCCGAAGGTACGCACAGCACCGTGCAAGCGGCGAGGGCGGCGCTCTTCTCTTCGAAGGACAGTTCGCCGAGGTTGAGTAGTCGGGGGTCGAGTTGGTTATCGCGCACCGCCATCGCCGGGGGGATCGGCCCGGCCAGCACAAAGCGAGTGCGTGGCGCGTGCAGCCACACCTCACCGGCCGCGGCGATCAAGCGGTCGCGCCCTTTCTGGCGTACTTGCCGGCCGAGAAACAGCACCACTGGGTCGTCACCCAGCCCGTGGCGCTGCCGAAACGCCGTCGGATCCGGCGTGTTTGCGACGATTGGCCCGCCCGGACAAACGACCAGCCGGTCCGGCGCGACGCCCCAGCTGGCGATTTGATCGCGTTCGAACGGGGTCATCGCGACCGTCAGCGCTGCCCGGCGCGCGATACCAGGCAAGATGATCTCACCAAGGCTGCCGAAGCGTTGGTCAGACGGCTCGTTATGCCAGAACGGGGTCAGCGCCAGCGGAACGCCGGCCTTGCCAACCAGCCGGGCGATCGGCCACGACAACGCCGGCAACCCACCGAAATAGAGATGGACGAGGTCGGCGCGGGCGATTTCTCGCCGGAGGGCTGGGCCGTAGGCCGCGACGAAGAGTGCGCCGGCAAGGAGCCGGGGTGGACGCGCCCACGCCGCCGGTTGGGAGACGGCGCGGAAGGCGATGACAAGCGGAGATCTGCTCTCAAGCTGTCGGACCTGCACGCCGCCGCGCTTGAACGAGGCGGGCCGCTGGTGGCAGCGACGCAGCCAGCCATTCTGGGCAGCGCTCCTCGAGAAAAAGCGCACCGCCCGAACCTCGAAGCGACGCGCCAGCAACACGGCGTAACGCTCGGCTAACTGCCCGCCACCACTCGGCGATCCGTAGTCGTCGGATATGACAAGCACCCGACGGGTGACGTTCAATGGCTACCGTCCACGGTCGGCATTGAGGTCGTAGTCGAGTTGTGCTACTGCAGCCCGGCCAACTCCAGTGAGGAGGCCAGCTACCTGCCCGGCGAGCGTTGCTCCATCGGCGCAAGGAGGACGACGGGAAGGTGGCGTCCAACCAGACTGGCGGCGCCGGGCCGGCGACGTGCCAGCGCAATCGGAGTTCGAACCCATCGCGCCAGCAACCGTACCGGCGCAATCAAACCAGACCAGCCTAGCCGCCAGGACCAGCCATCGATCGCAACCCGGCTGGCGGAGTGAACACGGTGCAGCAGGAAGGCGACGCGGAGATAGGCGGCGGCGCCTTGCTCGTAGTCATGGACGTAGCGGGCGGCCGGGACAACTTGCAGGCTCCAACCTGCCGCGCGTAGCCGCTCTTGGACGAGCAGTTCGTTCGCCAGCAGCAGAGGCAAAGAAGCGGGCTCGGCAAGCAGCAAGTCGCGCCGATAGGTCGTGTTGCTCCCGGGTAAGACCGTCGCCGAACCTGCCCGGGCGGGAGCCGACCACGGGCCAGCCACCATGAGGGCCACCAAGCCACCAATCCCGGCTGACGGGCCCGACGAGCGTACTTCGCCGGTCACCGCGCCGACGCCGGACCCGAAGGCAGCGACGATCGCCGCCGCCCAGCCTGGCGCATAGACGCAATGCTCTTCGACAAAGGCGACAATCGGCGCACGCGCCGCCAGCACGCCGATCGTCTTCGCGCGGCCGTAGTCCAGTCCTCTGCGCAGTCGGACCATTCGCACCGGAGGATCAAACGATCCAGCAAGTGGCGGCGCCCCCTCGCCGAAATCGAGCAGGATGATTTCGAGATCATCGACGATCGACTGATTGAGCAGGCTTGCGAGCGCTCGCGCCCCGCGGTGACGGCGACGATCCACCATCAGAACAATTGAGAGCACCGGCCCATCGAGAGCCGGAACGTCGGTTGTGTCAGAGCGATCCACGACAACACCGCGGCGACGAAAGTACCGGAGGGCGGGTCCTCCCTAAGTACCATCATACCCGGTTGGCGCGAGATGTGGGCACGACCAAGAACCCGCGGGGTCCGAGATGGCGGGCGAACGCGTGAACGTATCGATGATGAGGTGGCGCGAGGTCGAGACAAATGGATTTCTAACGGTGATCTTGCTTGCCTCAGGTGGATCGCTCTCGTACACTGATGTCAGGGGCCGGATTAGACCCCTTTTTGTTGTTCGGGTCATCTGCTGGAGAGCCAGGTAGGAATGCCCACCAAACGCGACTATTACGAAGTGCTCGGGATCGGCCGCGAGGCCACCGAGGAAGATATCAAGAAGTCATTCCGGCGGCTGGCGTTTCAGTACCATCCGGACCGCAACCGCGCGCCGGACGCCGAAGCAAAATTCAAGGAGATCAACGAAGCCTACGAGGTGTTGAGCAACGGCCAGAAGCGGGCGGTCTACGACCGCTTCGGAACTGCCGACGTCGGCGCGAACGGTTTTGAGGGCTTCGGCAACTTCACCGGTTTCGGCGACATCTTCGAAACGTTCTTCGGTGGGACGCAGCAGTCAGCCCGGCGCGGTCCGCGGCGTGGCTCCAACCTCCGCTATGACCTGACTATCGACTTCGAGGACGCGGTCTTCGGGGCGCGTAAGGTGATCGAGATCGTTCGCACCGAGGTCTGCGAGGGGTGTACGGGTAGCGGCTCGGATCCCGACACCCCGCCCGAGAAATGCACCAACTGCAACGGCTCAGGCCAGGTCCGCCGGGTCCAGCAAAGCATCTTCGGCCATTTCGTCAACGTTGCCCCCTGCCAGCGCTGCAATGGCGAAGGCCGGGTGATCATCAAGCCGTGCCGCAGTTGCCGGGGCAGCGGTCGCGAGCGCAAGACCGAGAAATTGGAAGTAGACATCCCGGCTGGGGTGGACGACGGTCGCGAGTTGCGGTTACCGGGAAAAGGCGAGGCCGGCCAGCGTGGCGGCCAGGCCGGCGACCTCTTTATCGTCATGTCGGTACGCGAGCACAAGCTCTTCAAGCGGCGTGACTATGACATCTTGCTGGAACTGCCGGTCAACTTCGCTCAGGCGGCGCTCGGTGATGAAATCGAAGCGCCGACCGTCGACGGTACCCATCGGCTGAAGATCGCCCCGGGTACCCAGACCGGCCGGATCTACACGCTCAAAGAGAAGGGCGTGCCCTATCTGCGCGGCGGCGGGCGCGGCGATCAGTTGGTCAAGATCCGGGTCGTCACGCCGACCAACCTGTCCGACTACCAGAAGGAACTCTTCCACGAGCTAGCCAAGTCCTTTGGCAACGGCATCAACAACCATCAGGAAGATCGCGGTTTCTTTAGCAAGATCAAGGACGCGATCAGCGGCAGTTAGGACGCCGCCGCCGGTCGCGCCACCGGCGCGCCGGCCTGCTCCAACCGGGTCTTCAGCCGGCGCAGGCTCTGGAGCATCGCCCCCGAGATCCCCGGGCCATCGCCGCGTGCCGCGATCATCCGCCGAGCGCCGCGCGTCGGCGGCTTCCAGATCGAACGTTGGATCAGACGCGTCCCGCCAGCGGCCGGCTCGAGGACGATCTCCCAGTCCACCCGGTTGAACGCCCCCTCCCCCTTCGGCAGGAGCGCAGACCAGGCGACGCGCCGACCCGGCTCGATGGCGGTGATCTCGGCTTCGCTGTACGGCTTTGCTCCACCGATCAGCCCGCCGATGAACGGGATCATCGACAGGATTCTTCGGCCGGTGGAGACTGGCGGAGGACCCTCGCTCGCCCGATAGCGGCTACCCACCCGCGCCGGACCATCGGTCAACGGCGTCACCTTCGACACATTCGCAACCCATTCGGGATGGCGCGAAAGATCGACGAGATAGTCGAACACCTGCTGCGCCGGAGCGGCAATCTCGATCGTCGCCTCGGCCTGAATCGTCTCCATCGGTCTCCTCCTCAGGCGGTGACGGTCTCGCGCCCCAGCGCAACGGCCAGAAACCGCTCGATCATGGCATTCACCTGGTCGGGCGCTTCGAGGTGGGCGAAGTGGCCAGTTCCGACACAGCGGGCCGTCTGAAGCTGCGGGCAAACCGTGCGCAGTCGTTCAAGATCGGCCGGAAACCAGGCGCCAATATGGAGCAGCGGCGCCTGGCAGCGGGCGGCTGTCTCGGCACGGTCATAGGCGAGGAACTGCTCGAGGGTTGAGGCGAGCACGTGCTGCGGCAGAGACGACATCCCTTCGACGATGTGCGCCTTGCGCTCGGGGTTGTCGGTCGGCGCGAACGCCGCTTGGTCGGCAAAGCCCCGGATCACGTTGAGGTAGGCCGGGCTTTTCATTCCGGCGGCTGCCCCGGCCAGCGCTTCGACGAACGGAGCGGGCGCGAAGGTCGGTGTGTCGAGCAGCACCAGGGCCGCAAGCCGGTCGGGATAGCGGGCGGCGAAGTCGAAGCCGATCGCGTCCATGCTGTGAACTACGAGGACCGGCTGGTAGAGCCCGATCGCATCGCAGAGCCAAGCCAGGTCGTCGGCGAAGCTGGCGATGGTATAGGGGTCAGTCGGTTTGTCGCTCTCGCCATGGCCACGCCGGTCGACCGCCACCACCCGGTGGCTGCGCCGAAAGTGGTCGAGTTGCGGCGCAAAATGGGAGTGGTTGCCGCCGAAGCCGTGGACCAGGAGCATCGGTGGCGCACCGATCCCTGCCTCTTCGTAGCAAAGCCGGACCCCGTCGCGAGTGATTGACTGCATCTGTCTCTCTCCTTGGCATTGGTTGCGACCTACGGTAGCGCGACCCGGCCGGAGGGATATCCAGGAAATGCTGTAGTTTTGGCGGCGCATCGGCGGGTCCCAGTCAAGCTGGTGGCAGGGGAGCCACGCCCCGACCGAGCGCATAGGCGGTCGCTTCGGCGCGTCCGCGAGCGCCGATCTTGGCATAGACATTGGCGACGTGTCGGTGAACGGTCAGCACGCTCAGCACAAGCCGGTCGGCGATCTCTTTGTCGGTCAGCCCGGCGGCGATCAGGCGGAGCACTTCGACTTCGCGACGGGTCAGTCCGCCGGCTGGGCCGGCCGCTGGCTCGATGGCAGCGCGTTGCCGGCTGGCCCGGGCGGCCCAGCCGTCCATTCCGAGTGCCTGAAAGGCAGACGTCGCTTCGTCGAGGAGCGCCAGCGCTTCGCGCCGATTCGCCGGGGCGAGCCGTCGCAACGTGAGTGCCTCGTCGTAGTCGACGATGGGGCGTAGTGCCCGCTGACCGGCCGCCTCCAACCTGTTGCGCGCTTCGGCAAAGGCTGCTCGCGCCCCAATCAGATCGCCCAGCAGCGCATCCGCCCGGGCGATGACGAGCGCATGACAGCAGAGCGGCGGCTCGCCGACCCCAGCAGCGATCTGAGCGCGTGCCCGGTCACGAAGCGGACTGGCGGCCTCGGTGGCGTCGAGGTCCCAGGCCGCCATCCCCGCAAGCGACACCGCAAGGTTGACGGTGTAAAGGTTCGGCGGCGAGGCCCCAAGCGCCGGTACGAGCGCACCGAGGGCACGGCGGGCTGCCGGCGCATCGCCGGCGCGCGCCCAGGCAACTGCTGCCATGCCACCAAAGATGAGCGCCATCGCCGCACCGGGCGCCTGCCGATCGTCCAACCAGCCGGCGGCCCGCCGGGCGATCGCCTCCCAATCCCCTTCGAGAAAGACGGCGTGGAAGAAGTCGAGCCAGGGATTCCAACTCTGAAGCAGGTGGTCCGGCCCCAGCCGAACAAGACGAGCACGCGCCCGGTCGCTTGTGCGAGCGGCTTGGTCGAACCGAGCCTCAGCGTAGCGGACGATCGCCAATTGACAGAGCCCTTCGACCTGCTCGGGGATTGCGCCATGCCGCTCGGCGACGGCGTGCAGTTCTTCGGCTCTCGCGGCCGCCTCGGAGAGTGCACCGTGTCGGGCGAAGAGGTTGTTGGTGACCACGCTGAGCGCCCGCAAGATCGCCCGCGGTTCCTGCCACGTCCGTGCGAGGGCGAGAACTGCATCAGTTTCCTGACGGCTGCTCCATTCGACCGGCTCGAGGGTGCGGGCGATGTCCGTCTCGCTCCCCTCCGCCCGCACGATCTCCAGCGCCTGCGGGTCGTAGCCAAGCCAGCGTTGGGCATGAATAGCGCCACCGGCGACCGGCTCGGACCGGTGAACGAGAAGAGCCAGCCGCGCCCAGGTCAAGTCGCGCCGGTCCGCCGTCAAGGCGAGGCCGCGCTCGACGAGGGGAGACCAGATCTCCTGCCGTGCGCCGGCATCACGGAGTGAGCGAGCAACCGCTGCCAGGAAGCCGGCAACCTCCGGCGCAGTCATACTGGCGTGGGCGAAGCTGTCAAGCGCCATAGTGGCTGTGGCGACGGCGGCGTCGATCTGACCGGCCTCGGCTTCGGCAAGAGCCAACCTCGCCAGCACGTCGGAACGGGTGATCGGGTCAGCGCCGACGGCGAGGTCGCGCGCCAGTCGCAAGTTTGCCGCCGCCTGCTGGGTCGCGGCCGCCGAGCGAGCCTGATCTGCAGCCGCCAGCGCGAAGGAGATGCCACGCTCGGCGCCTGGCAACGACCGCGACGCGTGATACTGAACGGCAAGTTCGTTGTCGCGACCGGCGCCGGCCGGCTGCGCTTCGAGCGCCGTGGCGACTTGACGGTGGAGCCGTGCCTGGCGGTCCGGGTTGAGGGTATCCGAGACGGTCTGGCGAACGATGGCGTGTGAGAGCGTGTAGCCGCCGCCGTCGGCCGGGCGCAGGAGACCGGCGGCGAGTGCCTCGTCGAGCGCGTCAAGCAGCCGGTCGTCGGGAAGCCCGGTCACCGCTTGCAGCAGAGTAAACGAGCAGGGCGCTGACAGGGCGCTTGCCGCGACGAGCGCCTGTCTGGCGGATGGGTTCAGCCGCGTCAGCCTCTGGCCCACCACCTGACGAACGCTCGGCGGGATACCAAGCTCGGCGAGGCTGAATTCAGTCCACCAGCGGCCGCTGCGGTCGATGATTCGCCCTTCGGCCACGAGGAAGCGAAGCGCCTCGCCGAGGTAGAACGGGTTGCCGCCGGTGTGCTGGAGGAGCGTGCCGGCCAGCGCGGCGGGAACGGCCGGTCCGCCGGTCTGGCTGAGGTAGCGCTCGACCTCCGGAAGAGCCAATCCGTGCAGGGTGTAATGCTCGACCACTGCCTCGCGCTGGAGCGCGGCGAGAGTGTCGGAGAGCGGCTGGCCGGGTTGAAGCGCGGGGTCGGGGTCGCGATGGATGGCCACGACGAGGACCGGCAGCGATCGAGCGGCGCGGGCGACCCGGCGAAGCAGCGCCAGGGAATCGGCATCGGCCCACTGGAGATCGTCGAGCACCAGCACCGGCCGGGCGGTGGCGGCGAGCAGGTCGATAACTGCCTCGAACAGGCGAAGCTGCTCGTCTCCGGCGCCGAGTGCCGCCGGTCGGGTCGATGCGAGGCCGGGCAGGATGGCGCTCAGGACCGCCCCTACCCGGGCGTCGACCGCCAACGTCCCGATTTGGCGGACAACCGCAGCAAGCGCCTCGGTCCAGACCCCGTACGGACGTGCCCGCTCGCCCTCATAACAAGCGCCCCAGCCGACAGTCATTCGGTGCGCTTCGACATGGCCGACGGCCTCACGAGCGATGCGGGTCTTGCCAATGCCGGGTTCGCCAGCGAGGATCAGGACGCCGCCGGCACCGCCGACCAGGCTGGCGAGCGCCGCTTCAAACGCGGTTAATTCGGGCGCTCGCCCAACGAAGTCGTGGCGATCGTTCATGCCGTCCTACTCGGTTCGATGGCGATTGTAGCCGGGGGTGGTTGTCGGCGTGCCGAGCGGACGCCACGGTTGCGCGACGGGTTCGAGGAGGGGTTGTGCGCTGGCTCGAATTGTCTACCGAGGTCGATCGCGAATCGGTCGAGCCGATATCGGCGGTCCTGAGCGCCGAGGGGGCGGGCGTCGTCGTCGACGAGGCGATCACGCCGACCAGCGATTGGGGCGGCTGGGAAGCCGACCCGTCTCGACCGGTGCGAGTGCGCGGCTACCTGCCACTCCAACGCGGCGTCGTGACCCGGCGTCGGCGGATAGAGCGGGCGCTCTGGCATCTTGCCCAGCTTCGCCCGGTTGCGCCGCTACGAGCGCGTGAGGTGGATGAAGAGGACTGGGCCGATGCCTGGAAGCAGCATTTTCTCGTTCACCGGATCGGCGAGCGGATCGTGATCCGGCCATCGTGGCGCTCCTACGACCCGAGTCCGAACGACGTCGTGATCGAGTTGGACCCCGGCATGGCCTTTGGCACTGGATTGCATCCAACCACCCGACTTTGCCTCGCCGCGCTCGAGCGGACGGTGAAACCCGGGGACCGGGTGCTCGACCTCGGAACCGGGTCGGGCATCCTCTCGATTGCGGCAGCCAAGCTCGGGGCTACCAGCATCTTGGCAATCGATCCGGACCCGGTGGCGGTCGATGCCGCGACGGCAAATGTTGCAGCGAATGGGCTGAGCGAGCGGGTACAGATGGCCGAAGGGACGATCGAGGCGGTCGATCAGACGTTCGATCTGGTGGTTGCGAATATCAGCGCCAAGGTGCTCATCGAGATCGCCGAAGATCTTGCGCGAGTGACCCGGCCGGGCGGGCGGCTTCTGGCAAGCGGACTGCTGGACGAGCGCGAGATCGAGGTGGCGATCCAGTTCGCCGTGGCGGGGTTTCACCTCGTCGAGAGCGCCGCCGAGCGAGACTGGAGGCTACTTGACGCGGTGCGCGATACTGTGATGCACGAGGAAAGCACGGTCTAGGAAGGCCGTACTCTGCGGGGGTCGTATGGCCGTCATCACCGTCCAACGGGGTTATGGCAGCGGCGGCGACGAAGTAGCCCGGCTGGTCGCCGACCGGCTGAACCTCCCCTTATTCGACCGAGAGATCACCAACACCGTCGCCGTGCGGGCCGGGGTGTCGGAAGAGACCCTGCGCGAGGCAACCAAGACGCCGAGCCTGCTGACCCGGATGGCCGAACTGCTCGCCCGCTATCCGATGGACGACTTGCTTTCCTGGTCGATGGCGGGGATGCCACCGGCGCCGCCGCCTTCACACGAGCAGTATCGCCGGTTGATCGACGAATTTGTCCGCGAAGTTGCCGCCAACGACGATTGCGTCATTCTCGGGCACGGCGCCCAGGTCGTCCTGAAAGACCATCCGCGGGTGTTGCGCGTCTTCTTGATCGCAAATCACTCCTACCGGATCCAGAAGGTGATGCTCGACGAGGGGCTCGACCGCAAAGCCGCCGAGAAGCAGGTGCTGCAATACGACCGCGATTGGCGGGTCTTCTTTCAAACTCAGTACGGCATCGACTGGGTGGATACCCGACATTACGACCTGATCATGAACCTGAGCCGGATCGGGCAGGATGCCGCGACCGACATGATCGTTCGCGCCGCCCAAGCGATCGACCAACTGAGCCGGTAGGTACGAGATCACCGTCCATCGCTTCTTTCTGCCGGCAAGCGCCTTTTTGACCGGTGCGGTCACCTTCGACGTCCCGACGACGCGGCAACTTCGGGACGTCCTTCGGCTCGGGCCGGGCGATCACGTCATCGTGCTGGACGATTCGGGTTGGGAGTATCACGTTCAGATCGAGCGGATCGAACGGCACAGCGCCACAGGGTTGGTGCTGAGCAAGAAGTTGGCGACCGGAGAACCACGCACCAAGATCGTCGTCTTTCAGGGCCTGCTCAAGGGAAGCAAGTTCGAGTATGTCCTCCAGAAAGGCGTCGAGGTCGGCGTGGTTGCCTTCGTGCCGGTGGCGACGGCGCGAGCGGTCGTCCCCGGCGAGAGCGCGGCCGACCGCCATGACCGCTGGGCGAGGATCATCCAGGAGGCAGCCGAACAGGCAAGGCGCGGCCGGCTCCCCCGGCTGCATCCGGCGGTGGACTTCAAGACGGCGCTCAAGCAGGCCCAGGGTCTGACGCTCATCCCTTGGGAGGGCGAGGAGAGCCGTGGCCTCCGCTCGGTGCTGACCGGCCGCAGCATCTTTTCCGTCAACCTCTTCATTGGCCCCGAGGGCGGCTTTCGCGAGGACGAGATCGCTCTCGCGGTCGAGCATGGGGCAGTCCCGGTGTCGCTCGGCCCGCGTATCCTCCGCGCCGAGACGGCGGCACTGGTCGCCGCGAGCGCGATCTTGTACGAACTTGGCGATCTCGGCGGCTAGCCCGCTTAGGGAGAGGTTCGATGGCGAGTGCCCTGAGCACGCTGACCGCCCTCATCCGACAAGGGCTCCCCGCGCCGGGTGAGACCGGTTTCGACGACCGGGTCCGTTCGGCCACCGAGGCGGTATTGCGTGAGCGCTACTACAGCACGAGCAAATGGCAAGCCCGGATCGCGCTCACGGCCAAACCGGATTTCACCCCGTTCGCTGGTCTGATCCACCCGGACGAGCCATCGAGCGGCGTCTACGGCGGGTTCTCGTTGATCTGGTTCCCCTCGAAATCCGACGAAGGGGGCGACCGGTCGCTCCTGACGTTCGTCTGCGGAACGCGAGGGCTTGCTCCGGACGAGGAGGTCCTGACCCGTCCAGGCCACGCCCGGCTTCTCCAAGCGCTCGCTCGCCGGATTGGTAACGAGGCCTGGGCCAAGCGCGACCCCGCGAACATCAGCAGTCCGCTCCCCATTGCTCTCCGGCAGCGCCTAGCACGCCACAAACAGGCTCTGGAGCGCTACGGGAATTTCCTGTCATTTGTGGTCGAGCTTCCGGTGAATGATGCCGCTGCCGAGAACGTTGTCCGGGATTGGCTTGATTTCTATGCGATGGAACGTGGATGGACGCCGCTCGCGGCCGCAAGAGACCAGGTCGGCAGCTTTCGGGCCGATTTGTTGGACCGGGTGTTCCCCGCAGTGACCCAACAGGATGTGGCCGACCTCCTCGAACGGCGACGCTTTGTCGTACTCGAAGGCCCGCCCGGCACCGGCAAGACCCGCCTTGCTCATGAAATCCTGAAACACCAGTTCAAAGGGCATGGGACGGTCGTTCAATTCCATCCAGCGGTCACCTATGAGAATTTCATCGCCGGCATCCGTCCAAGTTTGAACGAGCGGGAGCTTGGTTTCGAGATCGCACCGGGATGGCTGATTCAAGCGATAGATGCGTCACAGGGCGGTCCGTTCTTGTTGGTGATTGACGAAGTCAACCGGGCTGATTTGGGGAAAGTGCTCGGCGAAGCGATCGCCCTATTCGAGCCGCGAGAAATCGCCGCCGGCGAGGCCCGGACGGTGGCACTACCCTATCCGCTGCCTGATGGCCGCACCGTGATCGCGGTTCCCAAGAACCTGTATGTCCTGGGCACGATGAACAGCGCCGACCGGTCGATCGCCATTCTCGACTTGGCGGTCCGGCGCCGCTTCGCCTTCGTCGATATCTGGCCCGATGGCAGGGTTGTCGAGGAGCACTCTACTCCCGCTGGCCTGGAAGCTTTTCGCCTCCTGCAGCAGGTCTTCCTTCACTACGCTCCCGCGGGACTGCTCACGTTGCTGCCCGGCCACAGCTATTTCATGGCCAAGGACGACGACGAGTTGAAGGCTCGTCTCCGCTACGAGGTCGCGCCGTTGCTCCGCGAATACCTCCTTGATCACCGGCTCGGCGAATGCGAGCGCGAAATCGAGGCGTACCTCGACACGATCGCGGTTGAGAGTGACGGCTAGTGGCAAGAGCCCGCGTGCGTCGGGCGGCGGGAGCGCTGCGGCCACCGGCTTCTCGAACCCTTATCCGGCTGACCGATTTCGGCCCTGCTCGCCGGCTCACACCAAAAGAGTTTGGCTTGGAGAGCGCCGATCGGTCGTGGAACACCTGGGCCGATTCGTTCCTTCAGGTCAATCGGCCGGCATTCGAGGCGCTCGATCTTGTCTTCGGTCAGGAGGCGAGCCGGGATGGCCTTGCACCAACGATTCGCGCGGCAGGCACCGTAGGAGCCGTCCCGATCCGCCATCCGCAATCGGGGAAGGCGATCGGCGGGGTGGTCGTGGCGCCACGATTTGGCTGGCATGGAATCGGGCCGGTCCTCAGCCAGACAGGATGGTCGGCGGCACCAGCAATCCTTGACCAGCTTCCAACGGTTCCAGGAAGCAGCCGGGAAGTACCGCCATGGGTGCTCGGCGGCCCTGTCGTTCAGCGGCTTGGGGCGATGCTCCACCACCTCCGTCGTGGCTACGCACTTCGCACCGAAGTCCGTCAGCAGCCACGCGGGACGATCCTCTGGAACCGCTACGCGGTTGACCAGGTGGCCCGTGGGAGGCCGTATGAATTGGTCTGCCGGTTTCCCGACCTTGGCGTCGACCAGACCCTTCGCCGTCACCTGCGCTGGGGATTGGAGCGGACACGTGCGTCGCTCTTTGCGGCCGGTGGAAACGACTGGCTTGCTCGTGCGCTGATCCTCATCATCGAGCACTTGCTTGTCTCACTCCAGGACGTTCCAGCGGTTCGGCCGACGCACAGCAGCCTCGCTCGACTTGAGCGTGCGAACGCCGTTCAGATCGACACGTTGGTGGCCGGGGTTCAGGCCCTCGGCTGGGTACTGGATGAACGGGGCTTGGCCGGGACGGCGGTGCTAGACGGTTTGGCCTGGCGGATGACGATGGCCGAGTTGTTTGAACGGTGGTGCGAAGCGCTCGCTCGTCATTGGGCAGCAACCGTCGGAGGACAGGTCAGCGTTGGCATGGCGAGCCAGTTCCCGGTGCGCTGGCAGAGTCGCGACCCAGCCGGGTTGACTGCACTCCGCCCAGACATCATCGTCCAGCGAAGTGACGCGGTCTATGTCCTCGATGCCAAGTACAAGAATCACCTCCAAGACATCGACGAGGAGCGCTGGTTTGAGTTGGCCGAAGACGCTCGGGCAGAGCACCGGGCAGATGTCCATCAGGTTCTTGCCTACACCGGCTTGTTCGACAGTCCACGGGTGGTGAGCAGCCTCCTCTATCCGCTTCGGTATCAGACGTGGGAACGGCTTCGGTACCGGGGCCGCGTGGTGCGCCGAGCAGCGATCACGACGGGAAGCCGGACCATCGAACTCGCGATCATTGGAGTACCGATAGACATCTCGCGCGGCACCACGCTGGACGAGATTACCGCCGACTGGGGGCTTCTCCTGCAGGAATTCGATGACTGGCTCTGATGACCGTATCTGAAGGGCGAGCGGCGCTCGCCCGGGCGGACTGGCCGGCAGCGCAAGCAGCCTTTGAGGCGGCGCTGGCGGGTGGCGCTAGCCCCGAGGCACATGACGGCCTCGGCGAGACCCTCTGGTGGCTCAACGAGATCGAGGCGGCGCACGAGCATCGCGCCGCCGCGTTTCGCGGCTATCGCGCTCGAGGCGACCGGCGGAAGGCCGCCCGGTTGGCGGCGTGGCTGGGGCGCGAGCAAGTGTTCCTGGCTGGCAATAGCGCGGCGATGCACGGCTGGTTTGCCCGCGCGAACCGGCTATTGGAGGAAGGCGAGCCAGGCGTCGAGGACGGCTGGTGCCGGCTGCTTCAGGCGTCGATGACCTTGCCGCCCGCCGGCCTCGAACGCGCCGCCGACGAGGCCGCCCGGATCGCCCGGGCCGAAGACGACCCGGATCTCGAAGCATTCGCGCTCGCCTTCGGTGGGTTGGCGCGGGTGTTTCTTGGCCGGGTTGACGAAGGCATGCGCTCCCTCGACGAGGCGATGACCGCCGCCACCAGCGGCGAACTCCAGAGCTACGCCACCGTCAGCGAGATCTTCTGCGTCATGCTCTCGGCCTGCGCCGCCGCCGGCGATCTGGTTCGCACCGACCAGTGGACCCGCACCGCCGAAGCGTTTGCCCAGCGTCACGCCTGTCCCTTTCTGGCTGCCGTTTGTCAGACCGTCTACGGCGGTTTGCTGACCGTCACCGGCCGGTGGGATGCCGCCGAAGCACAACTGGTCGCGGCAATCGCCAGCTTCGAGCGCGGCCACCGCGCCCTGCGTGGCCAGGCCGTCGTCCAACTGGCCGACTTGCGGGTCGCCCAGGGGCGCTTGGAGGAGGCCGAGGTGCTGCTCGACGGCTACGAGGATCAGGGAGCGGCGCTGCTGCCGCTCGCCCGGCTTCAGTTGGCTCGCGGCCACCCCGAACTGGCGCGTGCCGCCATCGAACAGGCGATCGACCTCACGACCCCGGCGCTCGACCAGGCCGGCGCAATAGCCGTGCTGGTCGAAGCAGCGCTCGCCGCCGGCGACCTTGCCCTCGCCGAGCGTGGTGCGGTGGCCTTGTCCACGATCGCCGATGCCGCCGGCAGCGACTTGCTGCGCGCTCAGGCGCTACTCGCCCGGGGGCGGATCGCCAACGCCAGCGGCGATCGTGAGGCGCTTGCCATCCTCCAGAGCGCGCTACGCCTACTGCGCTCGTACGAGCAGTCGCTGATCGCTGGCCGAACCCGGCTCGAACTGGCGCGGACGGCGAGGACCGCCGATCCGCCCGCCGCGATCACCTGGGCACGTGCGGCGCTCGCCACCTTTCAGCGGCTGGGCGCGACCAACGATGCCGACCAGGCGGCGGCGTTGCTGCGTCAACTTGGGGTCTCCGGCCGGTCTGGACCACGCTCGCGCCAGCCCCTCACCCAGCGTGAGGGAGAGGTGCTCGCCCTGATTGCCCATGGACTGAATAATCGCGAGATCGCCACACGGCTGGTGATCAGCCCGAAGACCGCCGAACATCATGTCTCGCAGGTCCTCGCCAAACTCGGCGCACGTAGCCGGGCAGAGGCTGCCGCCCTCGCCCGCGCCGGACACCTCCCCGAATAGGGGTTCGAAATAGGGAGCCTCCCCGATGTTCGGTCCCGCCGGCAAGGCCAGAATGCGGGGCATCCCAATCGAGGAGGACGACATGACCATCGATGCCAGGGCCCTCGCGCTCGGACCCGGCGAAGGCCGCTCCCTCTGGCACCTCGGAGCGCTCATGACCTTCAAGGCGCTGAGTGAAGAGACCGGCGGGCGCTTCTGGGCGCTCGAAGGCCTCGCCGACAATACGATGGCGGTGCCGCTCCACGTTCACCACAACGATGACGAGATCTGGTATGTCGCCGAGGGCGAGATCACCTTCACCGCCGGCGACACCACCCGCACGGTTGGCCCGGGTGGGTTTGCCTTCATCCCACGCGGCGTCGCCCATACCTTCCAGGTTCGATCCGGGACCGCCCGTTGGTTTGGCGTCGGGCTTCCGGGCGGGCTTGACACCTGGTTCTTCGAGACGGGCGTGCCGGCACAGACGCTGACCCTGCCCCCGCCGACCGAAGGCCCGCCAGATATCGAGGCGATCGTGACCAGCCTGCAGGCCTACGCCACCGATACGCTCGGCCCGCCGCCGAACGCGTGACCAGCCGGGCGGCACGTCCTGGCTGGGCAGAGTAGACTGTTCGCCAAGGGGGACGATGCCGCCCGTCATCACCGTCGACACCCTGACCAAACGCTACCGCGCCGCCGACCGCAACGCCGTCGATGGGGTCTCCTTCGAGGTCGCCGACGGCGAATTCTTCGCGTTGCTGGGGCCAAACGGCGCCGGCAAGACGACGACTATCTCGATCCTGACGACCACCCTCCAGAGCACCAGCGGGACGGTGACTGTCACCGGGCGCGACATTCGCCGCGAGGCGAGCGCCGTCCGGCGTGCCATCGGCATCATCTTCCAGAACCCCAGCCTCGACCTGAACCTGACCGCCGAGGAGAACATCCGCTTTCACGCGGTGCTCTATGGCGTCGCACCCTATCGGCCGCTCTTCTCGCTGATGCCCGCAGCGTATCGGCAGAAGGTTCACGAACTTGCCGAGGTGCTGGGGATCGCCCGCGATCTCGACAAGCCGGTGCGGACCTTTTCGGGCGGGATGAAGCGCAAACTGGAAATCGTCCGCAGCCTGATCCACCGCCCGAAGGTGCTGTTTCTCGACGAGCCGACCACCGGCCTCGACCCGGCCAGCCGCCGCGCTGTCTGGGAGTATTTGCGCGGGGTTCGGGCGACCGACGGCACCACCGTCTTTCTCACGACTCACTACCTTGAAGAGGCCGAAGGGGCTGACGCCATCTGCATCATCAACAACGGCACGATCGTCGCTGCTGGGTCGCCGGCGAGCGTCAAGGCGCAGTTGGTTCGCGAATGGCTGCTGCTGGACGGTGACGACCGCGACGCGTTGCGAGCCGAATTGATCGCGCTGGGGCTCGATCCGGGTCAGGGTCCGCCGTTTCGGGTCGGGCTCGACGGACGCTCGGCTGCCGCGATCGTCCAGGCAATCCGCACCCCGCTGACGTTTCTACGCACCGTCGACCCAACGCTTGAAGACGCCTACCTCGCGATCGTGGGGAAGGAGGAATGAACGAGCTTGGGGCGTTGGCGGTCCTCGCCCAGCGCGACGTGCTGCGGTTCCTGCGCGACCCGGCACGGATCCTGGCGACGTTGGTCTTCCCGGTCATCTTGATCGCGGCGTTGGGCGGCGTGTTTCAGGCAAGCTTCGGCCAGCGGGTCGGCTATAACCTCGTCGTCTTCACCTTCACTGGCGTCTTCGCCCAGACGCTGTTTCAAAGCACCGCCATCGGCATCATCTCGCTGATGGAGGACCGGACCAACAACTTCAGCCAGGAGATGTTCGTCTCGCCGATCTCGCGCTACACGATCGTCGCAGGCAAGATCGCCGGTGAGACTGCCGTCTCGTTGATCCAGGGCCTGGCGATCGTGCTGATCGGGCTGCTGGTCGGCGTGCCGATCGGGCCGGCCCAGGTTGCAGGACTGGCCGTGGCGGGTGTGGCGGCCTGCCTGCTTGGCGGATCGTTCGGCATCCTCGTTCTGGCGAACCTGCGCACCCGCTCGGCCGTCGAGCAGATCTTCAACTTCTTGTTCCTGCCGCAGTATTTTCTCGGCGGGGTGTTCACCCCGCTGGTCGGCTTGCCGGTCTATCTCGACATCGCCTCGCGTTTCTCCCCGCTGCGCTATGCGGTCGACTTCACCCGCGGACTGTTCTACGCCGGGACCGAGGAGTTTTCCGCCGTCGTCGCCGCTCCGCCGGCTTTCAATCTCGCGATGATCGGCTTGATGTTCGGCGGTTTCTTGCTGGTTGGCACGACGCTGTTTGCCCGCGCCGAGCGCAACCGCTAGCGCCGGGCGGAAGCCTCGCAGGTAGAGCCTGTCTACGCCCGGCCGGGGCTTTGACCGGGCTAGACCCGCTGGAAGTGGGTGTCCTTGAAGGCGGTCGGGTACTTCAGGCCGTATCCGAGCATTCGATCGAGGCCGATATGCGCCAGCCAGATCAGCCCGATCTCGATCGAGAGCGGACTGGCTGCCAGCATCCCCCAGACCGCCAGGGCCAGCGGAGGCACGAGAAAATGGGCGGCGTTATAGCAGACCGCACCGACACGCGGGCCGGCCACGAACCCGAGGAACGACAGGTCGGGAGCAAAGAAAAGCACCAGAAAAAGCGACCACGGGCCACCGGACTGCCAGTAGCCGGCGGCCGCGGCGGCAAGCAGCGCGCCGCCTTCGAGGTGGAGCAGAAGTCGCGGGCTCGTCATACCCCCTCCTCACCGTGCAAACCATAGCACCGCAACGCTCCGAGCGGGGCGCGAACCGAGGGGCGCTCGACCGGCGCTGAACCTGGTTTAATCCGCGAATGCAACACTCGCAGCAGGACTGGCGGCGCGTCCTGACCGTCCTAACGATTGCCCTCGTGATCGAGGTGATCAGCTTCTCCCATGTCGCGGCCTTCGTGCCGCTCTACCTTGAGGTGGAACTCGGGCTCGCACCGGCCGAGGTGAAGCTCTGGACCGGACTCGTCGCCGGTCTGCCGCTGGCTATCGCCCTCTGCCTGGCGCCGTTCTGGGGCGTCTGGGCCGAGCGCTACAGCCCGCGGTTGATCATCGTCCGCGCTCAGGCTTTCGAGTTGTTGGTCTATCTGGGAATGGTCTTCGCCGTCACGCTGCCGCAGTTTTTCGCCGCTTCCCTGCTGCTCGGGCTGACCTTCGGCAACATCGCCGTCTTGATGGCTCTCCTCGCCCAGGTGACGCCAACCCACCGCGTCGGCTTTGCGATTAGTATCATCCAGGCCGCTCTCCCGCTCGGCCAGAGCCTCGGGCCGCTGTTCGGATCGTTTCTGATCCCGGTGATCGGACTGCGCGGGCTCTTCGCCCTCGATGCCGTGCTTGTCATGATCTCGGCTGCGATCATCCTGCTGGGCGTTCGCGATCCCGTACGTATCAAGCGCCAGGAGACCCTCGGTGCACACCTGCGGCTCACGTTTCACCAGGCGATCCGCCTGCCGGAGATACGTTGGACTTTCCTGACGATGTTTCTGATGCTGATCGGGATGAGCGCGATCCAGCCCTATATCCCGATCTTCCTCGGCCAGTTCTACGAGGGTGATGAACTTGCTCGCATGATCGGGTTGGTCTTGGGAACGGCCGGCATCACCACGGTGATAGTTACCCCGCTGATCGGCTACTTCGGCGACCGCACCGGTCACGAAAATTTCGCCTTGATCGGGCTCGGCTCGATGGTCGTAATCCATCTGCTCCTGCTTGCGTTGAGCGGTCCACTGGCGTTGATCACCCTGTTGTTGCTCCGGAACATTCCGTATTCCAGCACGATGAGCCCACTCAATGCCACCCTCGCGATCAACGCCCCGGCCGACAACCGCGCCGCGCTGATCAGCCTCGCCCCGTTTCCACGCAATACCGGCATGTTCCTCGGGCCGGTGCTCGCGGCTCTCGTCGCCAGTTACGACTTACAGTTGCTTTTTCCGTTTGCCACCGCCTTTTTCGTTGCTGCTCTCCTCGCGGCGTTGACGATGCGTCGCTCATTGCGACGGCGACAAGCAGGGGAGCGACGCCTGGTCACACCGGCCCCTGGCGGATAGGCCAGCGGGCCGAGCGCCGCCTTGATCGCGAACACCCGCCGACCAGCGCCGATGATCCAGACGCCACAAGGCCGCGTACCCTCTTCGGACAAGCCACCAATGGAGGTAACGGCATGACGGCTTCAGCGAATCGTGAGCGCATGGCGCAGTTCTACGAGAAGATCTCGAACCGCAAGGAGTTTGGAGTAATCGATGACCTGGTAGCCGAGGATGTCATCGATCACATGCCGTTACCAGGAATGCCTCCCGGACGCGCCGGGTTGCGCGTGGCGATGGAGATGATTCTCGGTGCATTTCCCGATGCCCGGTTCACGATTCACAACCTGACGGCCGACGAGGATCGGGTCGTCGGCGTCTGGAGCATGGACGCCACCCACACCGGCGCGATCTTCGGCATTCCGCCGACCGGCCGGCCGGTGCACATGTCGGGGATCGACGCAATTCGCTGGCGCGACGGTCAGGCTGCCGAGATCTGGCACGTCGAGGAGGTCGCCAGCATGCTGATGCAGATCGGCGCCGTTCCCCCGCCCGGCGGCCCGCCGGCCTAGCCCGCTACAGGTTGATCGCCATGCCATCGGCGACATGGGCGAGGTCCATCAGCGCTTCGCTCAGCGTCGGGTGGGCGTGGACGTTGTGGCCGATCTCGGCGGCGGTCATCTCGAATTGCTGGGCGAGCGTGAGTTCCGGCAGCAGTTCGGTCACCTCGGGGCCGACCAGATGCGCTCCGAGGATCTCGCCATACTTGGCGTCGGTGACTAGTTTGAGGAAGCCGGCCGTCTCGCCCAGCCCGTTCGCCTTGCCGTTCGCAACCCAGGGGAACTTGGCGACCTTGACGTCGAACCCATGCTCACGCGCCTGCTTTTCGGTGTAGCCGAAACTGGCGATCTGTGGCTGGCAATAGGTGCAGCGCGGCATCATGATGTAGTCGAGCGCCTTGGTCGGCCGGCCGGCGATCGCTTCGGCAGCAATCACCCCTTGGGCGCTCGCGACGTGGGCAAGCTGAACCGTGCCGGTGGTGTCGCCGATCGCCCAGACGCCCGGCACGTTGGTCGCCATCCGGCCGTCGACATCGATCCAGCCGCGCGAGGTCACCTTCACCCCGGTCGAAGCGAGGCCGTAGGTGTCTTCGCGCGGTCCCCAGCCGACTGCTTGCATCGCAAGTTCGGCCGTCAGCCGCTCTTCCTTGCCGCCCTTTTCATAGACAACGATGGCCTCATTCTCGGTCTCTTGGATCGATTTCACCTGGGCGCCGGTGATAACTTGAATGCCGAGGCGCTTGTATTGGCGGTCAAGCTCTTTGGACACGTCTTCGTCCTCGAGCGGGACGATCGCCGGGAGGTATTCGAGCATCGTCACCTTGGTCCCGTAGGCATTCAGGACATAGGCAAACTCGACGCCGATCGCACCGGCGCCGATGATGATGATGTCCTTTGGGACGCGATCGCTCAGGATCTGTTCGAGATAGGTGATGACACGCGGTCCGAGTTTGGTGCCGGGCAGCAGACGCGCCACCGCGCCGTTGGCGATGATGACGTTCTTCGCCTCGAGGCGCTCTTCGCCTCCATCGTTGAGCGAGACGACGACGGCGTTCGGCCCGTCAAACGATCCCCAGCCGTTGTACTGGTCGATCTTGTTCTTGCGCATCAAGAAGTTGACGCCCTTCATCCGGCCCTCGGCAACATCCCGGCTGCGCGTGAAGGCAGCGCCGTAGTCGGCGGTCAGCCCCTCGAAGGAAAAGCCGAACTCGGCGGCGCGATGCTGCATGATGTGAGTGAGGTGGGCGTTGTGAAGCAACGCCTTGGACGGGATGCAGCCGACGGCGAGGCAGACACCGCCCCACCATTGCTTCTCGACGATCGCCGTCTTGAGGCCCAACTGAGCGGCCCGAACTGCCGCCACATAGCCGCCCGGCCCAGCGCCGAGCACGATCACATCATAGGTTTTCGCCATCGTGTTCAATGCTCCTTCACGGATCTACTCTGATGGTAGCGCACCGGGTTCAGCGGGCGACGCCAGCGAAGGCGCCGCATTGGCCAGGGCAGCGTGCCTGGGCGACGAAGATCCATGGTTGGTCAGTTGGCGATGGTGAAGTCGAGTGTGGCGCAGGTGCGTCGATCGTTCAGGCAGACCGTCAGCTTCCAGGGACCGGGCACGGGCGTGGTGAAATCCAGGATTGGCACGAATTGGAACTGGAAGATCCCTTGGTCGTCGGCAAGATGAACCGCAGCCGGGCCTGGCGAGAATTCGGTCCCGTCCGGGCTGGTGAAGGAGTGGATCGCCACCTCGCCGGGAAGAAACCCGGTGCCGGTCACGGTAAAGACGGCATCGAGCGTTGCCGCCGCCGGCTCGAGAGCGATGTAGCGTGCCGGCTGGGCGGCCGTCACGCCGACCGGGAGCAGCAGCGCGACAATCGCGATCATCAGGATGATGGTGCGACGCATGGTCCGGCGTTCCTTTCGAGCCCGCCGTGGGATTATGGACCCCAAGCGGGCAACCTGACAACCGGTCAGCGCGGCGTCGGATAGCTGACCGGCGGCGGTGGTGCGGTGGTCGGGATCGGATAGCCAACTCCCGTCGGGGCGGGCGACGGCGGCGCGGGATAGGCAGTTGGGGCGACGGCCGCCGGCGCACTCGGAGCCACGGGCGGCCGGCCCGGCTCGTTTGGTTTCCAACGCAGCAGCAGCGCCCGGCGGTTGCCCGCGCCATCGGTCGCCCAGACGAGAGAATCGGCGCGACCCGCTTCACCCGCCGCTCGCTGCAATTCGGTGATCGCCGCTCCGGTCGTCCCAAAGGCGATGATGCAGCGCTCGAGCGCCATCTCGCGCGCCCCCAGCCGCACCGGCGCTTTCTTGATCTCGACACGCCCGCTCCAACCGTAGGCGTCGACGAGTTTCTCGAACACCGGCTCCGGTCCGTCGGCCAGAAAGAGCGGTCCAGCGAGCGCTTCACGGCAATGGTTTCGTTCGCTCGCCATCGCGGCGACCGCCTCCGGGATCTGGTGCAACTTGGCGGGGGTTTCCACATTGAGCCGCTGGAAGTTCAGGACAATCGCCGTCATCGCCGCCACCGCCCCCGCCAGCCCGAGCGCCGTTGCCGCCGGTCGCCACCGAGCGGCCGCCCGCCAGAGCAGCCCCACCGCCAATCCGCCAAAGAGCAGGAGCGGCGGCAGAAAGAAGAACGAGCGCGAGTTCGGTAGCTGATCGTATTGGGAGGTCGCGCCGCCGGCCAGCAGCGCCAGGCCATACCAGACCCACAGCCAGCGCCAGGGCGCTCGCCAGAACAGCAGCACGCCGACCAGCAACCCGGCCAGCACGATCGCGCCACTCAGCGGGTCGAGCAAGGGGCCGGAGATGTAATGGCTGGTCCTGTCGCCGTCCCAGGCGCCCGGATCGCGATCACCGTCATCGTGACGATACGCCGCAGCACCGCCTCGATCCCGTCGGTCCCAGCGGCCGGCGCTGCAGCCGTTTCGGCGAGCATTTTGGTGATCACCTCTTCCTTGCTGGAGGCGATCAATGGCAGGATGGCGAGCACAAAGCCGAACATCGCAGTCAGCGCCTGGAGCCAACGTCGTCCGCGGCCAGGTTGAAGCACCACAAGGGCAAGCAGGGCGGCGATCGCCACCCGGCCGGTGTAGAAGGTGTACCAACCGAAGCCGGCAAAGACGCCGCCGACAAAGGCAAGAGCGGCGCTGCCAACGCGCCGCCCAGCCAGGCCAGCAGCAAGCGAAAGGATGGTGAGCGGAACGGCCTGGATGTTGTTGTAGCCGGTGTGGGCATAGGCGAGCAGCGGATGGGCCACCGCAACGCCGGTCCCGGCGACAAGGCCCGCCACGCGGCCCTGGGCGAGCGCCCCAAGGAGCGCCATCCCGCCCGCCGCCACCACCAACGACAGCGCTGCCGCTGCCCGCCAGCCAGCCTGGTCCGGGCCAAACAGCTTGATCGTCGCGGCCATCAGATAGGACGACAGGACCGGATGGTTGCCGTAGACGCCGGCTTGGCTGAAGGGATCGCGTGGCAGCCCCTTTGCCAGTTCGCGGGCAAACTCCCAGAACGCGTATTCGTCGCCGATCGCCGAGAAATACGGGTCGGCGAGGTTCGGGAAGGTGAGCAGCGCCGCCACCAGCATCGGCAGCGCGACGAGCGCGAGGTCGGCAAACCTCGGCCGGCTGAACCGAACGCCGCCGAGCAAATCGGCAACGGCGAGGACCGCGCCGACCGCCAGCAACCCGAGCAGCCAGATGACGAGATCGCGCAGCGTAGGGACGCGCCCACCGCGGACGATCACCGGCCAGAGCGCAACCAGTGCGCCGAGCCCAACTCCGCCGACAAGCAGCCTGCGGCGCAGGACCGGCGTCGTCGGTAAGTCGAGCAGGGCGATCCACTCGCGCACGATCGCGCCTAACGGCCGGTGCGGTGCGGCGTCCATCGAGCCGATGCTAGAGGCCCGCCGTGCTCCATGCAAGCCAATGGCCGCCGCGACGACCGAGCGGACTGGCCACGCGTCGGCCGGCGGACAACACACAAGTGGTCCCAGGAACTCGGCGCAGCCCGGTCGGCCGTGCCTGATCCCATGCCAGGAGGTCGCTCGGTCACACGCTTCGTCGATTGCTCGCACAACGGAAGAGAGCCCAGGCCGGCCTTCGGTTGCCATCCGACGGTCGAGTTCGTATGCTGGCTGCCGAGGTCGAGTGGGGAGGGACCGTGCCAAAGAGATCCTTTGGCTGCCGGGTCGAAACCGGGCTAGCCAGCTATGACGACGCCGCGGCCCAGGCCAAGACGGCTGAAGCGAGCGGGTTCGATTCGGTCTGGATCCGCGATCATCTCGCCATTCCGGAAACGACCGGCGATCCGAACTGCCTCGAAGTGTTCACCACGCTCGCCGGCTTCGCCCGCGACACCGAGCGCGTCGGGCTGGGGTCGCTGGTGATCTGCACTCCCTGGCGCAATCCCGCACTCATGGCGAAGATGGGCGCAACTATCGACGTGATGAGTGGCGGACGGCTGATCCTCGGACTGGGCGCAGGCTCGCCCACGGCGGGACGCGAGTTCAACCGCTATGGCTGGACGCTCGATCCCCAGCCAGACCGCATTCGGGCGCTGGGCGAGGCGATCGATATCATCCGTCTGATGTGGACCGAGGATGCGCCGAGCTACTCGGGACGTTATCACCAGATCACCGAGGCGGTCTGCGATCCCAAGCCGAAGCAGCGTCCGCATCCGCCGGTTTTCGTCGGCGCGAGCGGCGAGAAGCTGGCGCTTCGCAACGTTGCCCGCCATGCCGACGGCTGGGAATCATCGTCGAATGTCGAGGATTTCCAGCGTAAGAGCGCCCTTCTCGATCGCTACTGTCAGGAGATCGGTCGCGATCCGGTGACGATCGCCCGCGCCGTTCACCAGATGATCGTGATCGACGAACCGGGCAAGGCTGAGCATCGGATCCAGACCATCGTCGCCAGTCGGCCAGCGACGCGCAGTCTCCTTCAACGCGCGAACTTCGGCGGGCCGGAGCAGGTCGCCGAGCGGATCCGCCCCTTTTTCGATGCTGGGGCGACGACTTTTATCGCCTTCTTCTGGGATGTCAGCCATGCGGCGCAACTGGAAAGCATCGAGCGCTTCGCTCGCCAGGTCATTCCACTCCTACGTTGAGGACGGAAACGTGTATTGCATTGGGGCGTCCTACCTGGTCCAGGCTGGCAACGAGGAGGTCGTGGTCGCCCAGCTTCGCGAGTGCCAACGGCTCAGCCGTCAGGAGCCGGGCTGCCTCCAGTATGTCGTCCATCGTTCGACGGAGGACCCGCGCCGCATCTTCATTTATGAGCAGTACCGCGACGAAGCAGCCTTTCAAGCTCACGTCAAGTCAGCACATGTTCAGCGGATTGTCTTCGGCCTGGTACTGCCTTTGTTGGAAAGCCGGGTACGTGAGACCTATGAACCGATCGCCGAGTGAATGTCCGACCCTGGGCAGCCGATCACTCTGGCAAGACGCCGCTGCCGATCGAACCGTCGTCGGATCGGTCTGGAGCGCCAGAGGGGTTGCGAGCCCGGCCAGGGAACTGGTCACGTTGGGGCAGGCAGCAGACCCTCACAATGACGGGTGAGCGCACGCCCACCCGAAACGGACCAGCCACCTTCCTCTAAAGTCTCCGCGAGGCGACTTGGCGGTCTCCGAGCGGAGCTTTCAGCCGGACCAACGGATCACCACCGCGAACGACGGAGGCGAATCAGTCGGCGTCTTCGCCGGAGTTAGCGCGTCGGGACCAGCGTCTCGTTCGCCAGCAGACCCCGAAGCTCGGTGATGTGATCGCGCAGGAGCGCCGCCCGCTCGAATTCGAGCGCCTTGGCAGCGCCCTTCATCTGCTTCTCGAGATCGCGGATCAGCTTGGCGAGGTCGTCCTTGGCGAGGTCGGCAGGGCCGCCCGTGCGATACTCGGCGCGCTCCTCCGCCACGGCACGTACCCGTTCGGTGATATCGCGAATCGCCTTGCGGATGCCCTGTGGGGTGATGCCGTGGGTCTCGTTGTGGGCGAGCTGAACGCGTCGGCGGCGGTAGGTCTCGTCGATCGCCCGTTGCATCGAACCGGTGATCGTGTCGGCGTACATGATGACGTGGCCGTCGATGTGACGCGCTGCCCGGCCAATTGTCTGGATCAACGCCGTTTCGGAGCGGAGGTAGCCTTCCTTGTCGGCGTCGAGGATCGCCACGAGGCTGACCTCCGGCAAGTCCAACCCCTCACGCAGCAGGTTGATCCCAACGATCACGTCATAGACCCCCAGCCGCAGGTCGCGCAGGATCTCGACGCGCTCGAGCGTCTCCACTTCGGAGTGGAGGTAATGGGTCTTGATCCCCATCTCCTGAAGGTAGTCGGAGAGGTCTTCGGCCATCCGCTTGGTCAGCGTGGTGACCAGGACGCGCTCCTTGCGCGCCACCCGCGCCTTGACCTCCCCGAGGAGGTCGTCGATCTGCCCCTTGGTTGGCTTCACCTCGAGTGTCGGGTCGAGCAGCCCGGTCGGACGGATCAACTGCTCGACCACCTGACCGCTCTGGTCGATCTCATAGGGCGCTGGGGTCGCCGAGACGTAGACAACCTGGGTGATGTGGGCATTGAACTCGTCGAAGTTGAGCGGGCGGTTGTCCAAGGCGGAGGGCAGCCGAAAACCGTAGTCGACCAGGACTTCCTTGCGGGAGCGGTCGCCGTGATACATCCCACGCACCTGCGGCAGCGTCATATGCGATTCGTCGACGAAGAGCAGATAGTCGTCAGGGAAGTAGTCGAGGAGGCAGGATGGCGTGCTGCCCGCGTCGCGGCGGGCGATGTGGCGCGAGTAGTTCTCGATGCCATTGCAATAGCCGGCTTCACGCAGCATCTCGAGGTCGTAGTTGGTTCGCTGGCGCAGGCGGGCCGCCTCCAACAGCTTGTTCTCCTGTTCGAGTTCGACGACCCGATGTTCGAGTTCCTCCTCGATCCTCCCGATCGCAATCTTGAGGGTGTCGTCGGTGGTGACGAAGTGCTTGGCGGGGTAGATCTCAATCGCCGTCCGCTGCGAAAGGATCTCGCCAGTCAGCGGGTCAACCTCGACGATCCGCTCGACCTCGTCGCCCCAGAATTCCACCCGCAACGCCGTCTCTTCGTAGGCGGGAAAGAGTTCGAGGGTATCGCCGCGCACCCGGAACTTGCCGCGAACGAAGTTGAAGTCGTTGCGCTCGTATTGCATGTCGATCAAGCGGTGGAGGATCTTGTCGCGCTTGCGGCGCTCGCCAACCGCAATCCGTTCGACAAACTGGGAATATTCCTCGGGCGACCCGAGACCGAAGATGCACGACACCGAAGCGACGATAATCACGTCGCGCCGGCTGAGGAGCGACCGGGTTGCGGCGTTGCGCAACTTGTCGATTTCGTCGTTGATCGAGGAATCCTTCTCGATGTAGGTATCGGTACGCGGGACGTACGCCTCTGGCTGGTAGTAGTCGTAGTAGGAGACGAAGTACTCGACCGCGTTGCTAGGGAAGAACTCCTTGAACTCACTGTAGAGTTGGGCGGCGAGGGTCTTGTTGTGCGCGAGCACCAGAGCCGGCCGTTGGACGCGCTCGATGACGCTCGCCATGGTGAAGGTTTTGCCCGACCCAGTGACACCAAGAAGAGACTGCGCCCGAAAACCCATGCTCAGTCCTTCGACCAGTTGCTCGATCGCCCGTGGCTGATCGCCGGTCGGACGGAAGTCGGACACGATCTGAAACTCGGGCATGGCGCTCCCTCGGAAAGACGGACGGACCATCCAAGTATATCCGGTTCTCGAACGGATGTCCGAGGGTTACCGCGTTCAGCCAACCCTCTGCCCGGTGAGCCGAGTGGCCGCCCCGTTCGTAGCGATTGGTGTGGAGAGGTGACGATGGATGTGACCAACGAGGCGCTGCTGGCCGCGCCGCTCGAGCGGGTGTTCGCCTACGTGACGACCGCCCGGAACTGGCCGGACTGGCATCCGGCGACCGAAGGGGTTAGTGGGGCGATCGACGAGCCGATGCGCATTGGTGACAGGATTGTCGAGCGGGCGCGGATCGGCGGCGTCCTCGCCGAAGGAGCCTGGACGGTTGTCGAGCACGAACCTGGACGGTGTGTCGTCCTGACGATGCCCGGCACCCGGCTGGGGGACCTCACGATCCGGTACGACTTCGTACCGGAGGGCAGCGGCGTCCGCTTTTGTCGCACGCTGCGCTTCGACCTCGCCGGGCTGCCGGAGGGGATGCCGGCGGCAGAGATAGAGCGGCAACTTGCCGAGGACTCGGCGATCGCCGTAGCGCGGATCGCGGCGATCCTCGAAGCGTGAGCCAGGTCGTGTGCTAGACTGGGTCGCCAGCGTGGCAGCGGGGCGCTCGTCCCCACTCTCCGCTGAGCAACGAGGAGACGGCCAAGGTCGTCTCCTGCGCAATCCGGTACAAGCCTCGACGTTTGATGGGACGAGGGCAACGATGAGTGGCAACGCCCGCCGGCGCGGCGAGCTGGCGGTGCGAGCAGCCCGCTCACCTTTCGTTCGCCGGGTCGGGCTGCCGGTCCAGCGGTTCATCTCCACCGAAGCCGCCAGTGGCGCGGTGCTGCTCGCGGCGATCGTCGTCGCGCTCATTTGGGCGAACTCGCCCTGGGCCGACAGCTATCGGGCGCTCTGGGCGACGCCGGTCACCGTTGCCATCGGCGGCGCCGGGATCGACAAGCCGCTGTTGCTCTGGGTCAACGACGGTCTGATGGCGATATTCTTCTTCGTGGTCGGTCTCGAGATCAAGCGTGAGTTCTTGCATGGTGAGCTTGCCTCGCCGAAGGTGGCCGCTCTGCCGATCGCCGGAGCCTTTGGCGGGATGATCACCCCAGCGCTGATCTATCTCGCCGTCAACGGTGGCGGGCCGGCGGCGCGTGGCTGGGCGATCCCGATGGCGACCGACATCGCGCTCGCGCTCGGCGTGCTGGCGCTCTTGGGCCGGCGGATCCCGGCGGAGTTGCGCGTCTTTCTGCTTGCGCTCGCCATCGTCGACGATCTTGGCGCGATCGCGGTGATCGCATTGTTCTTCACCGAGGCGATTTCGGCCACGGCGCTGGGCATTGCGGCGCTGCTCTTTGGGTTGGTGCTGCTGGCCGTTCGGGTTGGGATGCGCTCGGTCTTCCTGTATCTTCTGTTGAGCGCGCTGTTGTGGGCGGCGGTGCTGAATTCCGGGGTGCACGCAACCGTCGCCGGGGTGCTGCTGGCGATGGTCGTTCCGGCGTCGCGGACGATCGGCCCGGACCGCTTCGCCGAGTTGGTCGGCCGGCTGATCGACCGTCTGGAGCAGCCGGCGGGCGAGCCGGCGGAGATGACGCTCGGCCGCGTCGGCGAACTGGTGACACAGACCGAAGCGCCGCTCGAACGCTGGGAGCGGGTGCTACATCCCTGGGTGAGCTATCTGATCGTGCCGCTGTTTGCTCTCGCCAACGCCGGGGTGGCGCTCTCTGGCGAAGCGATCGGGGCCAGTCCGGTGGCGGTTGGCGTCGCCGCCGGGTTGCTGCTTGGTAAACCCGTTGGGATCGTTCTCGCGAGCGTGGTGGTGGTCCGGCTTCGCCTCGCGGTGCTGCCGGCGGGCGTGCGCTGGAGCCAGATCGGCGGCGTCGGACTACTGGCTGGGATCGGCTTTACCGTCGCGCTCTTCATCGCCGAACTGGCCTTCGACTCCCCGGCCTTGGTCGAGCAGGCCAAGGTCGGCATCCTGACGGCCTCGGTGGCGGCCGGGCTGATTGGCTATCTCGCGCTGCGCCTTAGCTCACGGCCGCCGGATTCTCGATCGGCGCACCGATGATGCTGCCCCACTCGGTCCAGGAGCCATCGTAGTTGCGCACCTTCGGGAAGCCGAGCAGTTCCGATAGGACAAACCAAGTGTGCGAAGAACGTTCGCCGATCCGACAATAGGCGACGACGTCCTTGTCGGGCGTGATCCCCTTGGCTCCATACAGTTCGCGAAGTTGCTCGGCTGGCTTGAACGACCCATCCTCGGCGACGGCCTGTGCCCAAGGGATGTTCTGAGCGCCCGGGATGTGGCCGGCGCGCTGGGCGGTTTCGGTCATGCCGGGCGGGGCGATCACGTCACCGCTGAACTCCGCCGGCGACCGGACGTCGACGAGCGCCTTGCCGTTCTCGGCGCCGACATAATCGAGCACATCACGCTGGAAAGCACGTCGGCCAAAGTCCACCGGCCTCGCCTGGTAGGCGGCCCGCGGCGGCTGCGCTGGATCGGTGGTCAGTTCGCGGCCCTCAAGCTCCCACTTCTTGCGCCCGCCATTCATCAACGACACGTGCTGATGGCCGTACATCTTGGCAACCCAGTAGGCATAGGCGGCAAACCAGTTGTTGTTGTCGCCGTAGAAGACGAGGTGGGTGGCCGGCGTGACGCCGGCGCGGCCGAGGAGTTGCTCCCAGGCGGCCTGGTTGGGAATGTCGCGCCGTACCCGGTCGCTCAGTTCAGTCGTCCAGTTGAAGCCGACCGCGCCGCGAAGATGGCCCTGGTCGTAGGCGGTCGTGTCGACGTCCACCTCGACCAATCGGACGTTTGGATCGCTCAGGTGCTCGGCGACCCAATCGGTCGAAACCAAGGCGGTCGTGTTCGCGTAGTTGGTTGCCACGATATCCTCCTTACCAGTCGCGGATGTCGCCGTCGTCGATGCAAGCGCCGGAGCTCAGCCGCATCATCAGGAAATTGGCGCTCAAGGGGAGCGATTTCAGGTGCGCCAGCCAGTGAGCCTGCTCGATGGTGGGCAGCCGCTCGGCAAGCTCGGCGAGTGTCAGATGGATCAGCCGGTCGTCGTCGGCGATGCCGAAGTCGATCGACCAACCGGCTGGCCCGCGTACTCGTCCGACGCTGTTGGAGCGGATTACCTTCGCTCCCGGCTGGGCGCGATAGCGATCGAGGGCGGCGGCGTCGAACCAAACCGGAACGAGGCCGAAATTGCCGATCGCCCGGCGATAGACGAGCAGGCGTTGGGGATCGCTGGTCATTCTGCCTCGATTCAGAGCGGCTGGGTGGTAGTATGACTTAGAAACTCCACTTAGTCAATATTGCCGAGCCCCGCCTCCCGACTCGACCGCACAACCCCCGGGCGGGTAGAATTGTTGGCGGCCCTCGACCGCGATTGCGCCTTCCCGGGGGAACGGCATGGATGCGGCCTATTCCGTCGAGCCCGATGGCGTGCTCATTCAGCGAGCGAAAGAGCAGATTGCCGTCTTCGGCGACCTGTACGAACGCCATGCCGACAGGATCTTCGGCTACGTGCTGGCCCGCGTTGGCGATCGGGCAGAGGCAGAAGACGTGACGTCCCGAGTGTTCCTCCAGGCTCTTACTCACCTGCCCGGTTATACCGACCGCGGTGTTCCGTTCTCGGCCTGGCTGTTCCGGATCGCCCACAATCTCGTCGCCAACTGGCATCGAGAGCGCGAGCGTCGCCACCAAGCGGTCAGCGAGATAGTGCGCCAGGAGTTCGATCGCGCTGGCGAACGGCTCGAAGCGCTCGCCCAGCATGAAGCGGTGGTTCAGCTTCGCAATGCTTTGCAGGCGTTGCCGCTCGAGCGCCAACGGCTCATCGCTCTCAAGTTCGTCGAAGGATTGCCCAATGCCGAGATTGGCCGGCTAATGGGTCGAAGCGAAGGCGCGATCAAGGCGCTGCTCCACCGGACGGTTGAAACGCTCCGTCGAGCGATTGGCCCCTGGGACGACGCCCTTGCGTGAGCCGGCGTGAGCGCCTCGGGTTGGCCGGGTGCGATCCGGACTCTGCTCGTCGAACTGACGGCAGGCGGAGTCGAGGAGTTCGAGATTGTCGGCGGTGATAGTCGACTGCGCATCCGCCGACGGCCGGGTCGGCTGACGATTGCCGCGCCGGTCGCCGTCGTCGAGGCCGCTATCGGTCCGACACTCACCGCTCCGATCTCGGGAATCTTCTACCGGGCCGCGTCGCCCGGCGCGGACCCGTTCGTCCGCGATGGCGACGAACTTGCGCCAGGGCAGCCGATAGGGCTGATTGAGGCTATGAAAGTGTTCAACGAGGTCCGCGCCGACCGTGCCGGTCGGGTGGTCCGCTTTCTCGTCGAAAACGGACAACTTGTCCGCGCCGGCGATCCGCTCCTGGAGTTGGAGGAGGTCGAATGACGCGGGTCCGAATCGCGGGCTGGGGCAAGAACCTGCCGCGGAAAGTCGTCACCAACGACGACCTCGCGCTCGTTGTCGATACCTCTGACGAGTGGATCCGGACCCGGACCGGCATTCAGTCGCGACGGATCGCTCAGGACGACGAAAGCGCTTCGTCGCTTGGGGCACCGGCCGCTCAGGACGCCCTGGCGATGGCTGGCATCGCACCGACCGAGGTCGACCTGATTATCTGCGCGACCGCGACGCCGGACCGGATCTTCCCGTCGACCGCCTCGTTGATCCAGCATGCCATCGGCGCGAAGCATGCCGCCGCCTTCGATCTTGGCGCGGCGTGCTCCGGCTTTGTCTATGCCTTCGTTACCGCCGTCCAGTTTATCGCAGGCGGAGCGTACCGCACCGTTCTGGTCGTCGGTAGCGAGATTTACAGCCGGATCATTGACTGGAGCGATCGCAACACCTGTGTTCTGTTTGGCGACGGCGCCGGAGCGATGGTTCTGCAAGCGACCGAAGAGGACCAAGGGCTCCTGGCCTTTCAGCTTGGCTCGGACGGCAGCGGCGCCGACTTGCTCTACGTGCCATGCGCGACCGGGATGAAGGCATTTCAGCCAGAGGACGGCCGGCCGGCGCTCAAGATGTCCGGCGGCGAGGTTTTCAAGTTCGCCGTCCAGGCGATCGGCGATTCGGTGCGGGCGGTCACGGAGTCAGCTGGCCTGGCGCTCGACGAGGTGGACGTCATCATCGCCCACCAGGCCAACGAGCGAATTCTGCGAACAGCGGCCAAGCAGCTTGGTCTTCCCCTTCGGAAGTTCTACCAGAACCTCCAACGCTACGGGAACACCTCGGCAGCCTCGATCCCGATCGCGTTTGCCGAGGCGGTCGAGGAAGGCAAGCTCCATCCGGGCGACCGGGTGATCTTCGTCGGCTTTGGTGGCGGCCTGTCGTGGGGGGCGACGCTCCTCCAATTTGGCGTCCGGCATGCTGACGACGTGCGAGGGTCCTTCCCGGCGGGAATGTGGCGGAAGGCGCACGACCTCGGCCGGCTGGTTCCTCTTCCAGTGCGCGTCCGCGGAAGTTGACACGCAAAAGGCCGGCGCAAAGCGCCGGCCCAGAAAGCGGGGACCGGAAGGGCAATGAGCCCTCCCGTGATTGACGCTTAGTGCGTCGAAGCCTTCCAGCTTCCCATGATGTGCGTCCCGGCAATTGCAAGCACCAGCGAAACAACCGATAGTACCAGCAACCCTGACAGGCTCACAAACTCTTGAAACATGGCGCGAACTCCTTTCGGCACACTGCGAGTATGCCTGCTCCACGCCACAATTCCATCGGCCAGGAGGCGGGTTTTTCGAAAGACAAGCGACCAGCCAGACGACTGTCCTAAAGGACGGCACGCGGCTGATCGGCGGGGCGTTGGGCGGATCGTCGACGAGCCGTCCAGCAGGACGCCGGGGCGAGGTCCTGTTCGGGGAAGCCGAGGCGTTTGTTCGCCGCGTTCAGGTCTTCGAGAAACCGAGGCTCAGGGGCGGGGCGAAGGTGTGGCGGTCACTACGACCGGCGGTGGAGTGGCGGTGACGACCAACGGTGTGGTCGTCGACGTAGCGGTAACGACCCGGGGCGTGGCGGTGGCAACGGCGGGGGTGGCCACCTGAGGCGAGGGCACCGGCGACTGGACCGCCGGCGGGCGAGTCGGCGGGCGATAGCCGGGCTGGGTTGGCGCCGGTGCGCCGGCCGGTGGCGATCCGACCGGGCCAGCCTGGACCTCAAAGCGGACGGCGCCGACCCGGTTGGCCTGACCCGTTGGCCCGGCAAGTGCCACGCTGAACTGATAGTGGCCGGGCGCAAATGGCTGGCGCAGGGCATACCACCAGGTCGTACCGTTCATCGCGTCGTTGATCGCGATCACGTCTGGCTTGCGGATCTCGGTTGTCGCACCGGCAGCGTCCAACCGCTCCCAGATGATGATCACATTGCCCTGATAGCCGCGCGGGATGCGTTCGTAGATGACACGGCCGGCCATACCACGGTTGTCGGCGCTCAGGACATTGCCGCCGTCTTCGTGATACTGGCCGTCTGCGCCGATCCGGGCGACCTTCACCACCCGGATGACGACGTTACCGCTGGCGGCTGCCAGGACGCTTGGGCCGACGCCGCTCCAGACGATCCCGCCGAGCCCGGAGAGAAAGACGCAGAGCACCGCCAGGCAGCCAAGCAAGGGATAGAAGTAGGCGAGCCGCGTCGATCGTGGCGTTGCGACGACGACGCGAGGCGTCGCCGCTTCGGCAACGCTCGTTGGCTCAGCCGCCGGTGGCGCCTCAGGCGGCGACGGCGTGGCGGGCAGGCCGGATTCGTCGGCCGCGCCCGGCGTCAACTCGGCGGGAATGGCATCGAACTCGCGCGGGTCGTTCACGCTGCTCTCTCACCCGGTGGGTTCTCTCTGTTTCTATACAGGAAAGTGGCCGAATTGGCGACGGCTTGGGCTCGTGGCTAGTGGCTGGCCGGGTCTTCGCCGTTTTGCTTGAGGTAATAGGTCATCGACTGCAGCGCGACAACCGGGTCGACGTCGCGCACCCGGACGTGCGACGGGACGGTGACCGAGATCGGCGCGTAGTTCAGCAGTCCGCTGACGCCAACCGCCACCAGTTCGTCAATCACCGACTGGCCTTGCGCAGCCGGCACCGCGACGATTCCGACGTCGATACGCTCTGTGGACGCCACAACTGCCAGTTCATCCATCGATCGCACCGTGAGATCGCCAAGGGCGGTGCCGATCTTGGCCGGATCGCTGTCGAACAGAGCGACCACCCGGAAACCCTCGTTGGCAAAGCCAGGGTAGCTGGCGATCGCCCGGCCAAGCCGGCCGACGCCGACGATTGCCATCCGCCATTCGCGATCCAGCCCGAGGATGCGCCGGATCTCGGTCATCAGATGAACGACGTCGTAGCCGGTGCCTTGCTTGCCAAACTCGCCGAAATAGCTCAGGTCTTTGCGGATCTGGGCGGGGGTCACGCCGAGCAACTTGCCCAGATCGAGCGAACTGATCACCGAGACGCCATCCTCGGCCAAATGGGCAAGCGCCCGAGCGTAGATCGGAAGCCGCCGCACCACCACGTCGGGGATGCGCTCGTTCATGACCGCCCGCCCACTGGCTTGGTGCCGTGGTGGATTGCGATCGTGCCAAAGTTCAGCAGGGTGTAGTCGGCAAACAAGAGTCCGCAGTCGGAGAAGTAGGAGCGCAGCGTCTCGACGTCGGGAAACCGATCGACCGACCGGGGCAGGTAAGAATAGGCCGAGTAGCTGCCCGAGATCAGCCCGCCGACCAGCGGCAGGACCTGGTGGAAGTAGAGGCGAAAAAGCGGTGAGAACAGCGGGAGCGATGGCTGGGTCAGTTCAAGGACGACGACTCGCCCACCCGGGCGTACCACTCTTGTGAGTTCGGCGAGCACCTGACGAATATCCGGGATGTTCCGAATGCCGAAGCCGATAGTCGCCCCGTCGAAACTGTTGTCGCGGAACGGCAGGGACAGCGCATCGCCCTCGATGCGGGCAAACGGGCGGTCGTGGCGATCCCTCGCCGCACCGGCCAGCAGCATCGCCCGCGAGAAGTCGAGGCCGACCACGGACGGAACCAGGCCAGCGAGGTCACGGGCGAGTTCACCGGTGCCGGTGGCGACGTCGAGCGCTCGGTCGCCGATCGCCGGCAGGGCCGTCTCGGCGGCTTGCTGCTGCCAGCGGCGATACTGGCCAAAAGTCATGATCGCGTTCATCCGGTCGTAGCTTGCCGCAATCCGGTCGAACATTCGGCGGACGTAGCGGCTGCGCTCCCGGCCTCTCAGATGAGCCACCTCAGCAGCCCGCCAGGCGGAGCGCTGCACCGGAGCCGGTCGTGAGTGGTCTGGTCATGGTGCTGCCCTTAGCCGTCGCGAGGCGATTGTTAATTGTATCACAAGCGGACCTTTGGGCTTCGGCGACCGCCTCGAACGGCGCGGCGGTGAGCGACGATGCCGTACCGATCCACAGCGCCGCCGGGTCGAAGAACATTCCTCGTGCGCCGGCCGACAGCGGGGAATGCCCTTCGCCGGGTTCCGGCTGGCTGCGGCGCCTCACGGGCAGACAGTGGGACCGGGGCGCGCCGTGGTCGTCCGCCTGGCGACGGTTGCTCGCCTGGGCTGCTAGGATAGCCGGGAAGGGGAGGAGACCATTGTCCCACGTGATCGTCATCGGCGGTGGCAATGCCGGCATGCCGGCGGCGATCCAGGCCGCCGATGCCGGAGCAGAGGTCACGATTGTCGAGAGGACCGCCGAGTTGGGCGGAGCGCTCTGGTTTACCAGCCATTCGATCAGCGGAGCCGGCGCCCGGATGCAGGCGGCCCGAGGGATCGAGGACACCCCGAGTGCTCACTACGACGACATCTGGCGGATTGGCCACGGTCAATCGACGCCGGAGATCTTGCGGGTGGCGACTGAGAGAGCCGGCGCCGCGATCGACTGGCTGGAAGAGATCGGCGTCCCCTTCACCAGTGAGTCACCCTGGCAGCAGCGGAGCGTCGTGGCTGGTCATGCGGTCTATAGTGCGGCACGCAGCTATACGCCATCGCCGGTTGAAGGCGCACCAGGATCGGGACCGGGTCGCCAAGTGCTGCTCGCCTTCGAACGCGAGATCCAACGGCGGGGCGACAAGATCGCGGTCCGCTACCGGACCGCCGCCGAGCGATTGCTGCTTGACGACCGCAGCCGGGTGACCGGCGTTACCGTCCGGCGCGATGGTCGGACCGAAGATCTGTCTGCCGATGCGGTTATCCTCGCAACCGGTGGGTTCGGCGCGAATTTCGCGCTGCTGCGCCGGCTGATCCCCGACCTTCCGGACGGGGTGATCACGATCTGTCCGCCCCACGCCCAGGGTGATGGCCTGCTGATGGCCGAAGAGGCTGGCGCGGCGCTTGTCAACGAAGACATGTACGTCATCGTCGCTTCCGGCATCGCCGACCGGCGCTCGCCCGGTCTCGCCGTCTACTGGATCATGCTGATGGCCACCCGCCCGCCGGCGATCGCCGGCGACATCTGGGTGAACCGGCAGGGCGAACGGTACATCCGGGAGGACGAGCCAAGCCCCGATGCCCGCGAGGCCGCCTTGATGGCGCAGCCCGGTTGTGAACTCTTTGCCATCTTCGACGACCCGATGCGACGCGGTCTGACCGATCAGGTCGGCGCGGCGACGCGCGCCAATTTCGAAGGGCGCACGCCGAACTTCATCTACTCTGCACCGACGATTGAGGGACTTGCCGACAAGCTTGGCCTCCCGCCGGGTGGCCTGCGCCGGACGATCGACCGCTACAACGCGGCCGTCGCCACCGGGCAGGATGAGTTGGGTCGAACGTCGATGCCCAAGGCGATCGACACTCCGCCCTTCCACGCCATTCCATCGGCGGGGATACTCTTTCTGACTCATGGCGGTGTCAAGATCGCCCCCGATGCCCGGGTCGTCCGGCGCGATGGGACGCTCTTTCCGAACCTGTTTGCCGCGGGCGAGGTGATGGGCGCCGGACAGGTGATGGGCCGGGCCTTCGCTGGCGGGCAAGGGGTCGGAATGGCGCTCACCTTTGGCATGCTGGCCGGCGTCAACGCAGCGGCAGTCGCGCTTGATGCACAGGTCTAGGAGGCGGAGAGACGATGCGAGCAGCAGTGCTGCGCGAATTTGGCGGCCCAACGGCTCTGCGAGTGGACGAGGCGCCACTGCCCGAGCCAGGGCCGGGGCAGGTGCGCCTGCGAATTCGCGCCTCGGCGATGAACAATTCGGACTTGCAGATGAGCGAAGGGCGTTACGGTCGCCCGCCGCTGCCGCGGATCCTCGGCCAGGAGGCGGCTGGAGTGGTCGATGCCGTGGGCGACGGCGTGACCGCGCTCGGGCCGGGGATGCGAGTGGTCGGCCATGTCTGGGAATCCTGGGCCGAGTACGGGGTCGCCCCGGAGCGCGAGCTGGTTCCCCTGCCGGAGGAGATCTCCTTCGAAGCCGCGGCGACCTTGCCGGTTGCCTATTACACCGCGATTGTCGCGCTGGTGACTACGGCGCGGCTTCGAGCCGATGAGTGGGTGCTGATCAACCCCGGTTCCGGCGGTGTCGGTGTTGCGGCGGTGCAACTGGCGAAGCTGCTGGGCGCACGCGTCGTCGCGACAACCTCCAACGACGAGAAGCGCCAGATGCTGCGCGATCTCGGCGCCGACGTCATCCTCAACTGGGCGACCGACAACGTCGCATCCGAGGTGCTCAAGCTGACCGATGGAGCCGGACTACCGGTGGCGCTTGATGGCGGCGGGACGGTCACCTTTGCCCAGTGTCTGGGCGGGATCGCCAACGCCGGTCGGATCGTCGTCTATGGCTATACCACCGGGATGGAGGCGGTCTTGCCGATCGGCCGGCTGCTGACGCGCAACGTCACGGTGGCCGGGATTGCGATCTGGAACAACCCGGGCTATTGGGAGGCGGTCGAGTTCTTTCGCGACCGGGTGCTCCCGGCGGTGGCCGATGGCCGGCTGACCGCCGTCGTCGATGCCGTCCTGCCGCTTGATCAGGCTGGCGACGGGCTCCAACGCCTCGCCGACCGCCGGATCAGCGGCAAGGTTGTCGTCGTCCCCTAGCCATACAGCCCACGATAGAGCGTTTTTGCCGGTGCGGTGTAGCGCGCCAGCGTCTCACGCGCCATTGCCAAACGGGCAGGGTTGATGGCGCTGGTCGCCACGCCGTCGCCCTGGCCACCGACCATCGCGTCGATCTTCCCGTCCGGGCCGACGATTGCCGACGTTCCGCCCAGAAAAGGTGCTTCGCCGGGATACCCGAGGATCCGCGACGCCGCCGCCGAGAGCCAATAGACCCCCGCCGCAAAGGCGATGGCCTGCTTGAGTGCGAGTTCGGGCGCCCGCGCCTCATCGGCGCTCTCGACCGTCGGGTGGAGGATGATTTCCGCACCCTTGCTGCGCAGCAGGCGTGCTGCCTCAGGCACATAGAGTTCCGACTCCACCAAGCAGCCGAAGGCGCCAAGTTCGGTCTGAGCGACCGGCAGCACCGACCCGACCCCAAACGCGGCCTCATACTCGTCAATCATGTCGCGCAGTGCGGTCGTCTCGGGCGCGCTGAACGCCTGAGCTTTCGGCGACCGGAGCACGAGGCCCTGCGGTCCGAGCAGGAAGCCGGTATGAAAAAAGCGGCCAGGCAGTTTGCTGGTCCGTTCCTGAGTGCTAGACGCAAAGTAGCAGTTGTTTCGCCGACAGGCCTCGACAATCGGGGCGAACTCCTCGCCGGGCAACTCGACCGCGACGGCCTCCATCGAGACGCCGGCGACGCTTCGCCGCGGGCTGGTCAGGCAGAGGACCGGGTAGACGAGCAACCGCGGCGACGGGTCCCAGGTCTGGACAATCCGGTCGATCTGCTCGGCGATCCGGTGGGCATTTTGACGTTGGGTCGCCTTGGCGGTCGCGTCGGATTGGACGCCAAAAAGCGGAGCTTGGACGACCGCGGCAGTCCACGGTCTGGCGAAGGAAAGTTCGGCCATCGGGTCCCTTTCGTTTGGAGGTGACTGATAGCGTAGCCCGTGCCAGGCCGGTTTGTCGCGGCGGCGGGTCTCTGCTAGAGTGATTGCCGACGCAAAGAGTTTGCGCCGAATGCGCCGGCGGGGTGTCCCGATCCGAGCACATGTGAAGGAGCAAGAGATGTCCGTCACCGCCGAGCGCTTTGCTCAGGGCATGACCTATGACGAGTACAAGGCCCAGATGACGCGCAACCGCGAGCGGTTCGACCAGAACGAGGCCGGGGTGTCGATCGACCCTGCCGACCTCGCAGCATTCAAGGCGCTGGGGCGTCCGCTCAACGTCTTGGTCCTCTGCGAGGACTGGTGCGGCGACGTCATCGACAATCTGCCAGTCCTCGGCCGGTTGGCCCAGGAGAGCGGGACGCTCAATCTACGAGTGTTCCTGCGCGACCAGAACCTCGACCTGATGGACCAGTGGCTCAGGGAAGGGAAGTTTCGCTCAATCCCAACCTTCGTCTTCTTCGACGACGACTTCAACCAGGTCGGACTGTTCATCGAACGGCCGCAAAAGGTGAGCGTCCGGAGAGCCGAGTTTCGCGAAGCATTGTCGGCTCGCCGACCGGAGTTTGGCGCGCCCGACCGGCCAATCGTCGAACTGCCCGAGGAGTTGCGGACCGAGTTGATGCACGAGATGGCGGGCGCCCGCGAGGGCTGGAAGCCGCTCGACAACCAGGACGTGATCTCAGACCTTCGAGCCATCGTCCAGCAGGCCGGCGCGGCCGTTTCATCCTAAGGAGCGGCAGATGGCAGCACGACCGGTCAAAGTTCAGATCGTCTACTGCGCCGAATGCGGCTACGAGCCGTACACGATTGCCCTCACCAACCATCTGATGGTTCAATTTCGCGATCAGCTCTCGGCGATCGAGATCATTCCCTGGCAGGATGGCAGCTTCGACGTGACCGTCGGCGGCGAGCTTGTCCACTCGATGTATCGGGAAGGCGGCTTCCCGGAGCATGAGACGATTGCCGAGGCCGTCCGGGCGAAGCTGGCCGCCTCCGAAGCGGCTGCCGGCTAGGCCCGCAGCCTCTCGAGCCGGCCGACCACCGCGACCGCCTCGTCGACCATCGACTGGACGATCGCTGCGGCCGGCCGCCGCTCGGTCAGCATCCCGCCAATCTGACCAGCGGGGCTGTTGATCAGATCAATCCGCCCGGCCGCTTCGGCCGCGGCGACGAAATCGTCCATCAAGATCCATTGCAGGGGCATCGGCAGCGGTTCGAGGCCGCTGGTTTCCCAGGCCGCGATCACGTCGTTGCGAACGTCGCGCGCCGTCTTTCCGGTATAGGCACGGGTGACGACAAAGTCCTCGCTGCGCGCCGCGAGGATCGCCTGCTGCTGTTGCGGATAGATCTCGGATTCCTCGGCGACCAGAAAAGCCGTCCCGCACCAGACGCCCACCGCGCCCAGCGCGAGGGCAGCGGCTAGCCCGCGTCCATCGGCGATCCCGCCTGCGGCGACTACCGGCAACGGCGCAACCGCATCGACCACCTGCGGGACCAAGGGGAAGTTGGCGATCCTGCCGGTGTGGCCACCTGCCTCGTAGCCCTGGGCGACGATCACGTCGACCCCATCGCTCGCCTGACGGATTGCCTGACGCACCGCGCCAACCAGCCCGATCACCGTCATCCCCGCCTCGTGCGCCGGGCCGACGACCCAGCTTGCGTCACCCAGCCCGACTGCAAGCACCGGTGGCCGCTCTTCGAGGACGACGGTTACCTGTGCCTGGATAAACTCCGGCGAGAGCGCACTTCCCTCCGCTTCGACCGGCCGAAGCCCCCACCTCTCGTGCAGCGAAGCGACAAAGGCAACGTGCTGTGGGTGGTCACGCCGGAGCGTCGCGCGCATGGCGGCGCGGTCTGGCGCAGATTCGGCGAGGCTTGCCGGTAGGAGCAACCCGACGCCGAATGGCTTGTCGGTGAGCGACCGAACGGCGCGAATCCTCCGTCGGATCTCTTCAGGCTCCTGACCAGCGCAGCCAAGCACGCCGAGGCCGCCGGCTTCCGAGACCGCGGCGACCAGACCGGGCGGCGTCGGGATGCCGTGCGACGTCGATCCCATCCCCGCCAGCAGGATTGGATGACGGATACCGAGCCGTTCGCAGAGGGTGGTGTGAAGCCTCGTGGCTCCCAGGCGTTCGTTCATTCTGTCCGCCCCGTGGTGACCACGGCTTCGGCGGCTATCGATCCGCCGAGCGTCTTGCCGAGGCGCCGGCCGAGCGAGAGGCACGGCCCGACGCTCATCCCGCTGGCGAAGCTATCACCCATGAACTGGGCTGCTCCGAGCACCTCGCCAACGGCGTACAGGCCAGGGATGTGCCGGCCCTCGACATCGAGCACACGCAGGTCCGTATCGACCGTCAATCCTTCGCGAGTCAGAATGATGCCCGCCATACTCGTCATGCCGTAGTAGGGTGGCTGGTCGATCGGGAGAGGCAGCGCCCGGCGGCCAAAGTCGTTGTCGCGACCCGTTGCGACAGCCTGGTTGTAGCGGTCGACGCTGGCGCGAGTTGCCGCCGGGTCGATGCCGAGTTGACCGGCCAACTCGTCGAGCGTGTCGGCCCGAAAGACGAAGCGACCGCGCTTCGCTTCTTCGGCGATGCGCTCGCGGGTCCAGTCGCCAGCATCGGAGTCGATGATAGGGTCAGCGCGATCGAGGATGCGCTGATCCCAGATCACCGCCAGCCAACGGTCGGGCTGAGCAAGTACCGCGCGCTCGCGAAGCTCGGGGGAGGCGGTGTCTTCGGCGACGAAGCGCTGGCCGGAGCGATTGAGCCAGATCTCATAGGGAAGGCGGCGTTGAACCTGAAACATCATTCGGGCGATCGGCCAGTCGAATGCGAAGCCGGGACGATCCGGGTCGGGGATAAGGCTGACGGTGGGCAAGTAGCCGCGATAGCCGGAGATCCCCGCGCCGTGCGCTTCGGCGATCCGCAACCCGTCGCCGGTGGCATGTTCGAGGCAAGCCGCGAGCCCTCCCTGTTCAGACTCGGGGAGAAAGCGGTTGATCAGGTCGGGCGCGGCGCCGAATCCACCGGTGGCAAGCACCACCCGTCGGGTGGCGACGCGGTATGGCAGGCTGGCTGGGTTGCCCTGCGGATCGAGCGGCTGAAGGATCGCGCCCGAGACCCCGTTCTCGTCAACTTCGAGGTCGACTAGCCGGGTGGAAAGGCGCAGGTCGATCGCGCCGGCGGCAACCCGCCGCTCGACTTCGGGAACGAGTACTTTCAGGAGCGAGCGCCCCCAGTCTGGCCCCCAGTAGGTTCGAGGAGTTTGGTAGACCTCGTGTCCATAGACGAGGGTCGGAGTGTCGGGCAGGAAGTCGAAGCCGAGATCGTCGAGCCAGTCGATCATCGGGCCAGCCTCGCGTACGGCGAGGTCGACCAGTTCCGGGGTGGCGCGGCCGTGGGCGATCCGGTCAACCTCGGCAGCATGGGCCTCCGGGCTGTCGTCGATGGCGCGCTCCCGCTGGCGCCGTGCTCCCGCGCCGCTAAACTGGCCGCCCGAGATGTGCAGCATCCCGCCGATCGAGGGACGCTTGTCCAGCAAGACAACCGTGCCACCAGCGGCGTGATCGGCGGCCTCAATCGCCAGCGGCATCCCGGCGGTGCCGGCGCCTACGATCAGAAGATCAACGTGTTCGTCCATACTTCGCTCCTTGCCAAGGCTGGCTCCATCATACGACGCAACCATCCGCCAGGCCGAGCGCCCAGTCAGTTCGTCTCGGTCAGGTCCCGAACCCGCCAGGAGAGTGGAACCCAACTACCTTCTCCTGGCCGGGAGCATGACACGTACGAAGCATCCGTTCTGCTCCAGTTCGGCTGACCCGGTAGCCATCCCGACGTCGGCGGAGGCGGCGGGAGGTCGCTCCGCGGCAGGCTCGGTTGTTGGCTGGCGGACCGGCATCGAGCCACTGGCGGGTGGCTCTTTGTCAATGCCCGGCGGAGAGCTTGAGGAGACTCCGGCTTGGCGGCCCAGTTGGCAAACGGCCGCGAGCGAGACCGGTTCCTACCGAGGCAGGCCCAGCCCGCGAGTAGCGATGACATTGCGCTGGATCTCGGACGTGCCGCCGGCGAAGGTGATACCCGGCGCAGCCCAGTAATCTTCGTCGAACAGTCCATCGAGCGTCGCCCACTCCGACCCGGCAGAGAGCAGGCCGAGCGGACCGCCAAGTTCGACGCCGAAGCGCTGGATCCGTTGCTGGGTCTCGCACGCCCATACTTTCGACATCGAGGCGGCGCGAGAGAATTCGGGTGTCTGGGCAAGGCCCTGATCTTGAAGATAGGCGACCCGGTAGGAGAGCCAGCGCGCCCCCTCGAGTTGGACGGCCAATTCGGCAATCCGATCGCGTAGGAAGGGCGTGAGTGGCTGGCCGCCCCCGGAGGCGGCGCGAACAATCGTCTCGAGGGAGCGCCGGGCGGTCCCGACGTACGCCATTTGAGACCGTTCGAAATCGAGCGAGGTGGCGGTTTGGTACCAGCCGCGATTCAGTTCCCCGATGACCGCCGAGCGTGGTAGACGGACGTCCTCGAGGGTGAGCAAGGTCCAGCGTTCCTGGCCGTAGGCATCGAGGATCGGCTGGATGGTGATCCCCGGTGTCTGTCGCGGCAGGATCAGTTGGGTGATTCCTTTGTGCTTTGGCACGTCCGGGTCGGTGCGGGTAAGGAGGAAGATGTAGTCGACGTATTGCGAGTGGTTCCAGATCTTTGCGCCGTTGATCACCAGTTCGTCACCGTCGGCGACGGCGCGAGTGCGCAGACTGGCGAGGTCCGAACCCGCGTCAGGCTCGGAATAGCCTTGCGCCCAGCCGATCTCGCCGTGGGCGATTCTCGGCAAAAAGAAGTCGCGCTGCTGGTCGGAGCCGTAGATCATGATCGTCGGTCCGATTGTGCTGACGCCGACGTTGTCGCGGCCGGTGCCGGGGATGCCGCGGTAGGCGGCTATCTCGTTGAAGACCGCTTGCTTGACCTTCGGCCAGGCGCCGCCGCCGAACTCGGCCGGCCAGCCGCCGCAGAGCCACCCGCGCTCACCGAGTTCGCGCTGGAGGATTCTGGTTTCGGCGATGCGGCGCTGGCGCGGCTCGTCGCCCCGGCGGGGCGGGAAGACGCCGCTCGGGTGTTTCGACCGGCACCAGGCCTCGACCTCGGCGCGAAAGTCGTCGTACTGGTGCAGGTCGAACTCCATTACTCCCCCGATCTAGCCGATGCGCTTGATTCCATCGAGCCGCGGCTCGCGATCGACGCGCTTGTCTAACCCGTCGAGGACCGGCCGATAGGCCCAGATCTTGAGGTCCTGAACGAGGAAGAGATAGGGCGGGTCTTCGCAGAATACCTCAAGCGCCTTCCAAATCAGGTCGCGCCGCTTGGTCTCGTCCATCTCAATCGAGGCGGCCTTGTAGTAGCGCTGGAAGTCCGGGTTGTCATAGTGGCGAGCGCCGCCAAGCTGGGTGCTGTCGAACCAGGTCAGCGCGCCATCGGCATCCATCAACGGCTGGTTGTTGAGCCCCGGCGGGAAGAGCGCCGAGCGGGGCTGGATACCGTAAAACTTGTCGCGGAACACCGCGTAGTCGCCCAGCACGTTGATCTGAGCGTCCAACCCGACGGCTTTGAGTTGGTCCTGAACGAACAGCGCGATCGGCTCGCCCTGGCTGCTGCTCTTGAGCAGATCCATCTGGACCTTCGCACCGGTAGCGCCGGCGGCCTGCAGCAGTTGGCGAGCCTTTGCCGGGTCGTAGGGATACGGCTTGAGGTTCGGATTGAAGCCGAACGTCTCCGGCTGGATCACCTGGCACTGTTCGACTTTGGTCAGGCCGAAGTAGATGTTCTTGACGATCAAGTCTTTGTCGATGGCGTAGTTGATCGCCTGGCGGACGCGCTTGTCGCGCGTGACTTCGGGGGTCGGGCCGTCGTTGAGGACGGTGTCGACCCAGTAGCCCTTGGAAGTGCCCGAGTCGATGCTGACCGTCTTCAGGCCCATCGCCTGGATCTGTGGCATCGATTCGACCGGGAAGCTGTCGACAAAGTCGAGTTCGCCGGTGCGCAGCCCCGCCGAGCGGGCGGCGGCGTCCGGGATGAAGCGAACCGTGACCTGGGTCAGGGTTGGCTTGCGGAAGGGATGCTCCATCACGCCGTCGAGGATCAGATGGCTGTTGACGACGAACTCGCGCACCTTGAACGGTCCGCTGCCGACCGGCTTCTGGCCGAAGAGATCGTCGCCGACCTTTTCGAGATGCGCCTTCGGCAAGACGGTGATCAATGCGGCGCGGCGCAGGAAGATCGGGTCCGGGTCGAGCGTTTTGATCCGGACCGTCGTCGCGTTGACCGCTTCGGCGCTGGCGATCGTCTTGGCGCGGGTGGTGATCGAGTACTTCTTGTTCGGGTCTTTGGCGATGTTGTAGCTGTAGGCGACGTCTTCGCTGGTGAGCGGCGTTCCGTCGTGGAACTTGACATCGCTACGGATGGTGAACTCCCAGGTCTTCTCATCGAGCAGTTTCCAACTGGTCGCGAGCATCGGCCCGGGTTTGCCGGCGGAATCGAGGGCGATCAGCAGGTCGTAGATGTCATAGCGGCGCTGGGTGCCGGCGGCGGTGACGAAGGGATGCAGGGTCGGCATCTCGACCGCTGCGCCCCAGACCATAGTCTGGGGGACATTCGGCTTCTGGTCCGGTTGCTGGACGGCGCCGGGCGCCGCGGCGGGGGCGCAGGCGGTTGCGACGACGAGGACAATCCCAACGAGGCTCGCGAACAAGTTGCGTTTCACGACTCTCCTCCGTTTTGACGCTGGCCGCCGCTAGCGGCCCTTCCAGACCGGGGGGCGCTTTGCCGCAAAAGCGGCTGGCCCCTCCTTGGCATCCTCGGATTCGGCGATCCGCCGGCTGTGGTGCTGGTAGACACGGCTCCCGCGTACCAGCGCATAGACCGGCTCGCTGTCCCAGGTCGCCTTGATCCCTTCGATGACGAGAGGTGCGTTGGCGCGGATCTTGCGGGCGATCTCGAAGGCTTTCGGCAGCACTTGGCTGCCTTCGACGAGGTGATTGAGCAACCCGACACGATAGGCATCGGCCGCCGAAAGTGGATCGCCGGTGAGCAGCGATTCGAGTGCCAGTCCGGGTGGGCCGAGCATCCACATTTCGTGCATGCGTGGCGGGAAGATCCCGACCTTGATCAGCGGGTAGCCGATCGTCGCCGCTTCGCAGCCGACGCGGATATCGCACTGCATCGCGATCACCGCGCCCATCCCGAGCGCGACGCCGTTGATTGCGGCGATCAGCGGCTTGGCGACCGGCGCCTCGCGCGGGAAGACGCCCGGTTCGCCGAGCGGGGCGTAGCGGCGAACCAGCGGATCGTCGACATAATTCGCGCCGCGGTCGCGCAAGTCCGCGCCGCTCGAGAAGGCGCGGTCGCCCTCGGCGGTGACGATGCCGACGATGATCTCGCGGTCGTCGCGGATCCGCGCCCAGCTATCGGCCAACTCGGCCTGTGCGCGTTTGTTGAGGGCGTTGCGCACCTCGGGGCGGCGGATGGTGACGAGCGCGACGCCGTCGTCGACCTCGAATCCGATATGACGGTAGTCGTTCACCGGGCGGCGCTCCGGGCGATCTCGTCGGGTACTGGCTCGGTGAAGACGACCCCTTCGTCGTAGAGTTGCTGGATCGCGGCGTCGTCATAGCCAAGCACGCGCGAAAGCACCTCGCGGGTATGTTCGCCCAGGCCCGGCGGCAAGCCCTGGATCTCGACTGGCGCGTCCGAGAAGTGGAAGGGGACGGCGGTCGCCTCGAAGGGGCCGGTGATCGGGTCGTCCATCGGGACGACGAGGCCGCGTTCGCGAACGAGCGGGTCTTTGAGCGCCTCTTCGGGGGTCTGGACCTTGCCGGCGACGACGCCGCCTTCGGCGAGGATGCGCTCGGCTTCGGCGACGGTCGGGACGCTCATGATCCACTCGTCGATCAGGCCATAGATCATGGCGGCCTGAGCGCGGCGTTGGGTGTGCGGCATCCGGGCGAGGTCGGGCCGGCCGATGACATTGGCAAGGCGGAACCACTGCGGTTGCTCGACTCCGCCGCCAAGGACGATCCAGCCGTCGCGCCCCTTGAACATCCCCGTCGGCACGGTGCTGGTCGAGCGCTCCTGACCGATGATCTGGCGCTGCGCCCCGCCTTGAACGCTGCGAAACTCCGCTTGCGGCCCCATCATCGAGAACACGACATCGAGCAGGGCGATGTCGATGAACTGGCCATGGCCGGTCTTTTCGCGGGCATAGAGCGCCGCGCAGATGCCGGCGACGGCGTGGATCGCGGCGATCGGGTCGCCGAGGCTTGCCGGAAGCTGGCGTGGCTCGCGTTCGTCCATGTGGATGATCCCGCTGATGGCGTGTGCCATCCCGGCATGAAGCGGCCGCTCGGCGGCGGGGCTGGCATGACCGAAGCCGGAGATCGAACAGAAGATAATGCGCGGGTTGATCGCCCGGAGGGCGTCATAGTCCAGCCCGAGCCGGCGCATCACGCCGGGGCGGAAGTTCTCGACCACGACGTCCGAGACGGCGGCGAGCTTGAGGGCGACGTCGCGGCCGGCCGGCGCTTTCAGGTCTATCGCGATCGAGCGCTTGCCGTAGTTGTAGCCGATAAACCGCGTGTTGCGACCCCAGGCGATCTCACTGCGCGTGTGATCGCCCTCGTGCGGCTCCTCGACCTTGATCACGTCGGCGCCGAAGTCGGCGAGGGTACGGGTGGCGTGCGGTCCCGCGATGATGCGGGTGAAATCGAGGACGCGGACGCCGGCCAAGAGCGGAGTATGTTGCATTTGGTCCATCATCGGCACTCTACCATCCCCGTGAAATGCGGTCAATAAAACCTGGTACGCCTGTTGCGCCTGGTGCGCCGGAACGTCCTACCCGCCCTGGCGGAGGTAGCGTCGCCGGGCGGCCTCGACAACCGCGGCGGGTGGCCGTGCTCCCCAGAACCCCCGGCGAGCCTGGGAGAGGCCCGAGGACCGCTTGAGGTCGACGAGGATCTCGGCGGTTTTCACACATGCGCCGAGGGCGTCCATCACCGGAGTGTCTCCGACGCGATGGAGCCCGTTTTGCCAGAGGATCTCGGCGAAGATCATCTGGCCGGGGATGAGGACGTCGGCGCCGGCGGCGATCGCGGCTGAGGCGGCCCGCTCGAAGGCGCGCAGTAACGGCTGCGGGTCGTCGAAACCGCGGGCAACCTGGTCGTAGTCGATCTCCATCAGTTGCATCGGCGTCATCCGGCCGCTCAGGCCGTAGTCACGGACGTTCTCTTCGAGCAGGTCGAACAGGTCGCGGTTGAAGGCGACGATCGCAAAGCGACGGCCAAACTGGCAGGCGAGATGGATCGCGGCTTCGCCGTAGTTGGTGACTGGCAGGTCGACGAGCGAGCGCGATTCGTGCAGGCCGATGTGTTGGATGATGGCGATCGCCATCGCATCGAAGCCTTCGCGTTCGGCCACGATGGCGTTCGAGACGATCTCGTTGGTGTACAGCCCGCTCAGGTAGGCATGGCGGGCGACTTGCGCCGGCGAGGTTCCTTCGAAGCTGCCGGGCGGCATGCCGTGAATGACGACCTCGGTGTCCGGGCGGCAGACGGCGGCGAGATGGCGCCGGAGGGCCGGCTCGTAGGCCGGAACGGTGGACAGGTCGATGAACCCTTGATGCCAGATCCGCACGGCGCTCCTCCATCCGGCGGCGATGCTACCAGGCGGCGACGATCGTCGGTGCGCTGCTTCGCCAATGCGGGCGACCTTCCCGCCCTTCGGCTGCTGTCAAACTGCTGTCAGGGTGCGGCAGAGGACAGGAAGGACGGTGCGGAAAGCGAGGGCGTCGGCGTCTGCCGAGCGTGAAACCGGGTCGGGATGGCCGGATTCGAACCGGCGACCTCTTGACCCCCAGTCAAGTGCGCTAACCGGGCTGCGCTACATCCCGAACAGCAGGAGTATACCCACCCCTCACCGCCGTGTGCTATACTACGTTTACCGAAGCATTAGGAAAGCGAAATGGATGTCGATGAGCCGGTTGGCGATGTCTTATTGATCCTTCCCGAGCTCGCGCGCCGTCTTCGCCCCAAGCCTCCTCGCGATGGCAACCCGGCGCATCTTTCCCTCGCTCAGATCAAGGCGATGACCCACCTTGCCCAGCATGGCGAAGAAAAGATGTCCGAGCTTGCTCGTGGGCTGGACATTTCGCTGCCCGCCACCACCGATCTCGTCGACCGGCTCGCCGCCGGCGGACACGTCGAGCGGATCCGCGACGATCGCGACCGCCGGATCGTTCTGGTACGTCTCTCACCCGAGGCGCGCGCCCGGATCGAACCGCTGCTTGCCATCCGTCGCCGCGCCGTCGAAACTACCCTCGCCGCCCTCGACGATCAGGAACGTGACGCCTTCATCAAAGGGCTGCATCTGCTCGCTCACAACCTCGGGAGTACCGTCGGCGAGGCCCTCGCCGGGGAGCGCCGTGACAACGCCTGAGGTCGTCGCCGGCCTGCCCAACGCGACCGGCGACCGTCCAGCTATTCAGACCTCGTCACCTTTCCGGGTCCTGCGTCACCCGAACTTCCGACTCCTCTGGTTCGGTACTCTCGTCTCCAATTCGGGCGACTGGATGGATCAGATCGCCCTCAACTGGCTCGTCCTGACGATGACCGGTTCGCCGATCTATCTTGGCTTGCTCAACCTCTGTCGCAGCGGGCCGATCCTCCTCTTCACCCTCCTTGGCGGTGCGGTCGCCGATCGCTTCGAACGTCGCCGTTTGATGATGGTCACCCAGACCGGCGCGATGTTGACCGCCATTGGTCTCGGCGTGGTTGCCTTCAGCGGCGGATCGATCTGGCTGGTTCTGGTGCTCGCTACTTTGCGCGGCGTCTTGATGTCGGTCAACCTTCCGGCGCGTCAAGCCCTCATCTCCGAGTTGGTGCCGCGCGACGACCTGATGGCCGCCATCAGCCTCAACTCGGCAACCCTTAACGTCAGCCGCGTTCTCGGTCCGTCGATCGGTGGGATACTGATCGCCACCGTCGGCGTGGCCGGAGCATTCTTCCTGAATGCCGCCAGCTTCCTCGCGGTGATCTACGGTCTCTATCAGATGAAAGGACTACCGCCCCGGCCAAACGCGCCCGAAGAGCCAGTCTGGCGCAGCGTCGTCGATGGATTGGTCTATCTCAAGGGCGACCGCGTGCTCCGTGAACTGCTCGTCGTCGGGCTTGCGCCGCTGGTGCTCGGGATGAGCTACCAGCCAATGCTCGCCGTCTTTGCCAAGGATGTCCTGGCGGTCGGGTCGGTCGGGTTGGGCGTGATGATGTCCGCCGCCGGGCTGGGCGCCGTCGTTGGGGCGCTCGGCGTTGGGATGATCGCCAACGGCGTCACCCGCGGGCGGCTGATGTTTGGCGGGATGGCGCTTTTTGGCCTCACTCTGCTCGGCTTCGCGCTTTCGGGGACGCTCTGGGTCTCGGCGCTCGCGCTGTTTGGCGTCGGCGTCGGTAGCTCGATTTATCAGGCGCTCAACAATTCGCTCGTCCAGCAACACGCACCCGATGCGATGCGCGGCCGGATCATGAGCATGCTCTTTCTGACGCGCGGCTTCGTCCCGCTCGGTGCAATGGCCGCCGGCGCCGGCGCCGCGCTCGTGAGTGCGCCCGCCACGATGGCGCTCTTCGCCCTGCTCATTCTGCTGCTGACGGCGGTTGGCCTCATCTCCAGCCCTACGATACGAGATCTCCCATGACCACTCAGACCCGGCCCCATTCACCAGCCGCCGCCGAACCGCGCCGCAACGGCTTCGCCGTCCTGCGCCAACGCAACTACCGGCTGATCTGGAGCGGCATGCTCGCCTCCAGCACCACGATGTGGATGGAGCAACTTGCCTATGGCTGGCTCGTCCTCGAGTTGACCAACTCGCCCTTCTTGCTCGGCTTCGTCAGCTTCTGTCGCGCGGCGCCGACGATCCTCTTTTCGCTCTGGGCCGGCGTCCTCGCCGACCGGGTCGATCGGAAGCGGCTGCTCATGGTTTGCCAGGTCGTCACCTGGGGCACGATCACCACCCTCGCGCTCCTGACGACCCTCAAGATCGTCGAAGTGTGGCACGTCTTCCTGACGGCCTTCGTCGCCGGGGTGTCGCAGTCGTTCAACATGCCGACCCGCCAATCGGTCGTCAACGACGTCGTCGAGAAGCACGACCTCGCCAACGCGATCGCCCTCAATTCGCTTTCCTTCAACGTCTCGAAGGTGATCGGTCCGAGCGTTGCTGGTATCATCGTTGCCGCGCTCAGCATCGCGGCGGTCTTCTGGTCGGAAAGCGTGATCATGCTGATCGCGATCGGCACCACCGTCCTGCTCACGCTCCCGGCGCGCCGATTCGTGCCGTCTGACCAGTCGCCCCTCAAGGACATGGCCGAGGGCTTTGGCTACGTCCGGAATGACCCGATGATTATCGGGTTGATGCTTGCGGCAGCAGCGCCGGTGCTGCTGGCCTGGCCCTACCAGATGTTGCTGCCGGTTGTCGCGCGAGACGTGCTTGGCACCGGACCGGGGGGGCTGGGCATCTTGATGTCGGCCTCGGGCATCGGCGCGATCATCACCATCACCGGCATGGTCTTCCTCGGTCAACTCGGTCGGCGTCAGGTCGTCCAGTTCGTTGCGATGATCGGCTTTGGCGTGTTCTTGATGCTCTTTTCACAATCAAGCCAACTCTGGCTGAGCATCATCATCATCGCCTGCATCACCGGCAGCAGCATCCTCTACAACATCCTCAACCAGACCGCTGTCCAGACTTACGTCCCGGACCGGGTGCGCGGGCGGGTGATGGGCATCTACATGCTCGTCCAGGGCCTGAACCCAATCGGCGCCCTCGCCTTCGGGGCGCTTGCCGGGTCAGTCGGCGTCCAGCCCACCATCCTGCTCATGGGAACGCTCACCGTCATCGCCGCCTCGCTGATCTTCTGGCTCAACCCGGTCTTGCGCCGCGCTCCCGCCGACTCAACCGGCTACTAGGTCCCGGGCGCGGGCACGCACGCTCGGCTCGGGATCGCTTTCGGCGACCGCCGCAAGCCGGTCGAGCAGGGGCCGGCGTTGATCGGCCGGCCAGAGCGCCAGCACGGCAAGCGCCTTGGTCCGGGCCTGGACGTCGCCGGCGAGGGCTTGCTCGACCAGCGGGACTGCGGCAGAGGGAAACCGGCCGGCCGCCTCCAGAGCAACGTTGAGGGCGTGCGCTCGCTGCCAGGACACCTCGCGGTCCCCAACCAGGCGGACGGTGAGCGCAACGTAGCGACCAGCATCCTGCTCGCCGATCTGCTCGCCGAGCGCCCCCAACAGATCGGCGACCTCGCCCGGCTCCGCCGTCTCGAGCCAGTCGAACAACTCTCCCGGCGTTCGTCGACCGATCGCCCGGGCCGCCAGCAACGCATCGGCGCGCTGCGCCGGCGTTGTCGCTCCATCGAGCGCCCGATCGACCACCGCCGCCCAGTCCGGTGACCCGAGCCGGCCAAGCACCTCGTCCAGCAGGACAAGCTGCTGCTCGGCCCCGAACGTCGGCCGCTCGGCGAGGTACTCGCGGAAGCGTTCGAGGCGCAGCAGTTGGGGCAGGTCGCCGCGATCGCCGGTGTTGGCGAGGTAGCGCTCGATCGCCGTAACGGCGTCCTCATACTCGTCGAGCGTGCCATCCGGGCCGCCATGCACCGCGTCGTGAGCCAATGAGGCGAGGATTGCCCCCGCGCCGTCGACGACCGCCGGGTCGGGCCGTGCCTCCAGGAGCTTGGTAAGATGGGCTCCACGGGCGATCGCCAACGCGCTCATCCCCTCGTAGCCCGGCGCTAGCCCCCCCACCACCAGCCGCCGCGCTAGCTCCGGCGACGGATTGACCAGCAGCAGATCGACCAGTTCCACCTTCGCCAGGCCATCCAGTTCGCCGAGGAGTTGGCGGCCGGCCGCCTCGACGCTGCCCGCGGCAGTCGCGAGACCGCCGATCGCGACCCGGGTAAAGGCCGGGTCGCGGACGAACCGCTCGAAGATCGCCAGATCACCCGGCTGGTTGAAGAGACTGAGGATCGCCAGAGCATACTTCGCGCTGCCGAGCCGATGGGTGGAGAACAGCAGCGTTCGCGCCTGCTGGTAGAGCGTTGTGGCGCTCTTGCCGCGCCCTTGGTTCAAGATCGCTTCGAGGGTCTGGCGCAGATAGACGCCGCGCGGGTCGGCGCCAAAAGCGGCATCGGCGCGTTCGGCGGCAGCCGGGCTGGCGTCGTCGATCAGTGCGCGGGCAGCAGCGACGATCGCGGTGAGGTCGGCGGGTGGCCCGTCGAGATCGGGTAAGGCGACCAGATGGCCGGCGGCAACCTCGGCGGCGATCGAACCGGGCACAGCCTCCGGCAGTGGCGCACCTGTGCCACCGGTCATCCGGGCATAGCGTCGCCGCACTGTCGGCCACCGCGACCCGAAGAAGAGCAAGATGAGTGATATCCCCTGCACCACCCCGGTCAGCACCGCCAGCAGCGGCGTCGCCTGGGAGTACAGCACGGCAAAATCGCTTCCGGCGAGGTCGCCGAGGTTGGCGAGGGTAAGCAGCGGGTAGAACACGAGGATCTGCAGCAACTGGAGGATGCCAAACAGGATGATCATCTGGTTGATCGCCGGGCGGGTCCGCCAGGTCAGTCCGATGGCGATCGCTGCCCAGCCCAGCAGCAGGGTGACCGTTGGGCCGGCCGCCGCGATGATCCAGGTTTCGATAGCGCTCGGCCGGCCGGTGTAGGAGGTGTAGCCCCAATAGAGGAAGAAGCCGATCCCGCGCAGCTGGTTCTCGGTCGCCAGCACCGCCGCGGCATGGCCAAGCTCGTGCAGGTAGACCGCCGGCGGTGTCAGAATCAACAACGCGGTCAAGCTCGCGAGATTGCGCGCCGCCGGCGTCGGGTTCTCGGCCAGCAGCCCACGCCAGCCGCGCGCCAATTGGTAGAGGGTATAGATTGCCGCCAGCAGGTAGACGACCGAGAGCAGCCCGAAATCCACTCCGGAAGTCTATTCGCTCGCGCTCGTGGCGTCGTCCGTCGCCCCAGCAGGTGAGATGAACGAGGCCAACCGCGCCTCAAGGCCAGCCTTTATGACCGGCCATTCCGCCTTGACGATGCCAAAGACGACGACATCGCGTACAAAGCCATCGGGCATCACGTTGTAGTGGCGAAGCACGCCTTCCTGAACCGCTCCCAGCTTCTCGATCGCTCGCCGGCTGCGGGTGTTGCGCAGGTCGGCGTGATACTCGACCCGGTTTGCGCCCCACTCCTCGAAGGCGTAGCCCATCAATAGATATTTGCACTCCGGATTGACCACGCTTCCCCAGTGCGCCAGGCCGTACCAGGTGCCGCCGATCTCAATCCGGCGGTCGCGCTCGGACACCGAGAAAAAGCAGGTTACGCCAATCGGCTGCTCGTCTCGGATCACCGCGAACGGAAGCGGGATGCGCTCGATGACACGCTCGACATACTCGCGGACCCCGGCCTCGCTGATCTCCAGCGGCCGGGTGCCGTTGAAGCGATAAATCTCGGCGTCGGCGACAGCTAGCAGGCCAACCGCGTGATCAATCCGCAACGGCTCCAACCGGACAACGCGGCCGACGAGGGTGACTGGCTCCATCGTTCCGATCGCCCCGCTAGGGACCGAGCGTTCGCGAGGCGAGGTCCGATAGTGCGATCAGCGGGTTGGCCAGCAAGAAAACCACCACCACGCCGATTGAGGCGAGCGCCACCGCGGCGATCGTCGGAGCGGTCGCCCAGACCGCGCTCTCCTGCTCGGCGGGCAGCAGATACATCGCCCGGACGACCCGGAGGTAATAGTAGGCCGACACCGCGCTGTTGATCACCGCGATCAGCACCACCCAGGCCCAGCCAGCCTGCACCGCCGCGCTGAACAAATAGAACTTGGCGAAGAAGCCAGCCGCCGGAGGCAACCCGGTCAACGAGATCAGACAGAGCGTCAGCGCCGCGGCCAGCAACGGCGCTCGTTTGGCCATCCCGTTGTAGGCGGCGATCTCGTCGCTGTCGATCCGGTTCGAGATCGCGATCACCGCGGCGAATGCGCCGAGGTTCGTCACCGCATACGAAAGCAGATAGAAGATCACCGCCGAGCGGCCAAACTCGGTCTGGATCGCCAGCCCCAGCAGGACATAGCCGGCCTGGGCCACCGAGCTATAGGCCAGCATCCGCTTGATGTTCGTCTGGACGAGGGCGGCGATGTTGCCGAAAGTCATCGTCAGGATCGAGAGCGCCACCCAGAGCACCGCCCAGTCGATCGGGAAGTCGGGCGGCAGGGCGATCCAGAAGAAGCGCAAGATGGCGGCAAAGGCGGCGGCCTTGCTGCCGACCGACAGCAGGGCGGTGATCGGCGTCGGCGCTCCTTCGTAGACGTCGGGCGTCCACATCTGGAAGGGCACCGCCGACACCTTGAAGCCGAAGCCGGCGATCACCAGCGAGAGCGCCAACAGCAGCACCGCCCGGTCGGGCGATTGGAGTGCGCCAAGCTGCTGAGCCATCGCCGCATAGGTCGTCTGGCCGGTCAGGCCGTAGAAGAGCGCCATCCCGTAGAGCAAGATCGCCGACGAAAGCGCCCCAAGCAACAGATATTTCAGGCTCGCCTCAGTCGACTTCTGGTCCTTCAGAAAGCCGGCCAGGCCGTAAAACGAAATGCTCATCAGTTCGATCGAGATATAGACAGTCATCAACTCGGTGGCGCTCGACAGCAGCATCATGCCGGCCGTCGCGGTCAGGATCAGCGCGAAGAACTCGCCGCGGTGGCGAGGAAACCGATCCGAATACTCGATCGCCGTCAGCAGGACGAGCGCGGCAATCCCGAGGAAGAAGAACTTGAAGAAGAGGCTGAACGGGTCGAGCGCGATCGCATCCAGAAAGGTGCCTTGCCGCGCCCAGAGCGAGAGCGTGAAGCCGGCCGGGATCAGCAAACCGGCGAGCGCGATACCGGCGAGCGTCACCTTGTTGGTGATCACCAGATCGAGCAGGATGATCGCCAACGCGAGGACGACCAACGATATTTCGGGCGCGATGTAGAGGAAATTCATACCGTCATCCGCCCAGCCGGGCCATAATCGGCAGCAATCCGGATTCGAAGACGCGTGTCAGGATCGTCGGATAGACGCCAACCACGACGATCGTCGCTACCAAGGCAAACAACGGCACCATATCGACCGGGTCGGCATCAGCCAGGTGTGCCCAGCGCGGATTGAGCGGGCCAAAGAAGATCCGCCGGTACATGAACATGATGTAACCGGTCGCCAGCAGCACGCCAAACGCTCCGGCCACCGCCGCCCAGGGGAAGGCCTGGTAGGAGCCGAAGAAGATCAACAACTCGGCCACAAAGCCCGACAGCGCCGGCAGGCCGAGCGAACCCAATCCGGCGATCATAAACACCGTCGCCAACACCGGCATCCGCGCCGCGATCCCGCCAAAGTCGTCGATCTGGCGGGTGTGCGCCTTGTGGTAGATGACGCCAACCGCCGCAAAGAGCAGTCCGGTGATCGTCCCGTGAGTGAACATCTGGAGCGCCGCGCCGTTCAACCCGACGATACTCAAACCCGAGACGCCGCCCGCTACCCCCAGCAGGATGTACCCCATATGCGACACCGACGAGTAGGCGACCAACCGCTTCATGTCCGGCTGCATGATCGTGACGATCGCGCCGTAGATGATGCTGATCACCGCGAAGGCGACCAGCAACGGCGCAAAGGTGCGGGTCGTCTCCGGGAACATCGTCAGGACAATCCGGAAGATGCCGTAGGCCCCCATCTTCAGCAGCACGCCCGCCAGCAGCACCGAGACGGCGGTCGGCGCATCGCCGTGGGCATCGGGCAGCCAGGTGTGGAGCGGCCAGACCGGCAGTTTCACCGAAAAGGCGAGCAGGATGAAGAAGAAGATCAGCGTTTGGAGCGCCGGGGCGAAGGCGCTGGCCTGGTCGGCCAGTGCGAACATGTCGAAGGTGGCCTGAGTCGAGTTGAAGTAGAGCAGGATGATCCCGACCAGCATGAACGCCGAACCGGTCAGGGTGTAGAGCAGAAACTTCGTCGCCGCGTACATCCGCCGGCCGCTGCCCCAGATGCCGATCAGCAGGTACATCGGGATCAACTCGACTTCCCAGAACAGGAAGAAGAGGAAGAAATCGAGCGCCATGAAGACGCCCAGCACTCCCGTCTGGAGCAAGAGCAGCAGAATGTGATACTCGCGCACCCGCGTGTCGATGGCGTTCCAGGAGATGAACACCGCCAAGAAGGTGAGCAGGCTTGTCAACAGCACCAACGGGGTGGACAAGCCGTCGACGCCGAGGTAGTAGTCGACGTTGAACTGTGGCGTTGTCGGGATGCGCACCCAGGGAAGCCGCTCGGCAAACTGAATGCCGCCCGCCGCCGCGTTGTAGGCAAAGAAAATAAACCCGGCCAGCACGAGGTCGATGCCAGTGACCAACGCCGCCACAATCCGAATCATCCGGTCGTTGTTGCGCGGGACGAAGAGCAACGCGATCGCGCCAACGACCGGCAAGAACAGGGTGAGCGTCAGTAGCCCCACGCTACCTCCCGACCAGTCCGCCGGTCCAGACGAGGGACACGACGAACAGCAACACTGCGCCGAGCGCGAGGAAGACGCCGTAATACTGGACGCGCCCGGTCTGCCAGCGCCGCAGCAGGTCGCTCAGCCCGCCGAACAGCGCCGCGATCCCGTTCACCACCCCGTCGACGACATTCGCATCAAACCAGCCGAGCGCCACCGACCCCTGCATGAACACGAGGTTCATCGCGCCGTCGTAGAGATCGTCGAGGTAGTACTTGCGTTCGAGTAGCGTGGTGATCGGGCCGGCGGCGCGGGCGATCGCCGCGGCGCGGCCGGGGACGGCATAGAGCAGCCAGCCGGTCGCGAGGCCGGCCAGCGCTACCACCGTCGAGATCGCCGCTACCGAGAGATTGAAGGGCGGCGCTTCGCCGTGGACGCCAGGCACGTTATGAAGGTAGGTGTGAAATCCGCCGTTGAGCGCCCAGAAGCCGGCGAGCGTCGCCGGAACCATCAAAACGAGCAGCGGTAGGGTCATCGTCCACGGCGATTCGTGCGGCGTCGCGACATGATGTTCCGGGGCGGGCATCCCCGGGACGAGCGCACCGTGATCGGCGTGCTCGGCGGCGTGGGCAACCTGCTGAACGTTGGTGTCGTGGCCGCCGTGGTGGCCGACACCGCGATGTTCGCCGAAGAACGTCAGCATCATCAGCCGGGTGATGTAGAACGCCGTCAGGAAGGCGGTGAGCTCGCCGATGACAAACAGCACCACGTTTCCGTGGGTGAGCGACTCGGCGATGATCTCGTCTTTGCTCCAAAAACCGGCAAACGGAACGATGCCGGCCAGCGCCAATGAGCCGATACCAAAAGCGGCAAAGGTGATCGGCATGAATCGGCGTAGCCCGCCCATCTCGCGCATATCCTGGGTCCCGGATCCGTGAATTACCGACCCGGACGAAAGAAAGAGCAACGCCTTGAAGAAGGCGTGGGTGAACAGGTGGAAGATGCCGGCGACCAGCGATCCGACGCCGAGGCCGAGCATCATGTAGCCAAGCTGGGAGATCGTCGAGTAGGCGAGCACCTTCTTGATGTCGGTCTGGACGAGGGCGATCGTCGCGGCAAAGAGGGCGGTAAACGCGCCGATCCAGGCGACCACGGTAAGCGCCGCCGGAAAGCCAGCGACGCCGACGGCATCCTCGAAGATCGGGAAGGTCCGGGCAACCAGATAGACGCCGGCGGCGACCATCGTGGCAGCATGGATCAACGCCGAGACCGGGGTCGGGCCTTCCATCGCATCGGGGAGCCAGGTGTGCAAGGGGAACTGGGCCGACTTGCCGACGGCGCCGGCAAAGAGCCCGAGCGCTCCTACCAATAGCGCCCCGGCGGCGATCTGATGGGCTTCGGCGGCGGCGATCAGCCGCGGGATATCGAGCGTTCCGGCGGCGACAAACAGCGCCATCAGCGCGATCGCGAAGCCGAAATCGCCGATCCGGGTCGTGATAAACGCCTTCTTGGCCGCATCAGCCGCCGAAGGCTTGGCATACCAAAAGCCGACCAGCAGGAACGAAGAGAGCCCGACCAGTTCCCAGCCGGCATAGACGAGAACCAGGTCTTGCGCCAGCACCAGACCGAGCATCGACATCGAGAAGAGCGACAGGTAGCTGAAGTATCGCGAGTAGCCCGGATCGCCGGCCATGTAGCCGACCGAAAAGATGTGGACCAGCAGACTGACACCCGTCACCACCACCAGCATCACCGCGGTAAGCGCGTCGATCTGGATGGTGAACGGGAAGTTGAACTGTCCGACCTGGATGAACGGCGCGGTCGCCCGGAACGGCTCGCTCCGGGTAAACATGGCGAAGAAGAAGGGCAAGGAGAGGACAAACGCCGCGCCGATCGCCAGGATCGAAACCCAGGCGGAGATCGCCCGGCCGCGCAGGACGAGGGCGTTCAGCAGGAATGCGAGCAGCGGCAGAAAGAGGATCAGCCAGGCGAGATCGGCGGTCATGCCCCCCGGCTCCCGGCGGCAGGCGTGGCGCAACTGGAGACGGTCGACATCTAGGTGTTCCTCAGCGCTTCTTCGGCGACGTGGTCCTTGCCGAGTGGGACGAGGACGACATAACGCGCAGCCTCGCCGAGGGCGCGGTCACGAGGGTCGGGCCAGGCCATCGCCGGCACGCCACCGGCCTCGAACAGTTCGCGCCACATCTGGGCGGTCTTCTTGGTTGGAGTCAGGCGAGCGACGATGAACACAGCGTCACCATTTCAGCAAGTTGAGCCGGTCGGCGTCGATCGTGTCGCGCCGCCGGTAGATCGCGAAGATAATCGCCAGTCCCAGGGCGGCCTCGGCGGCAGCGACCGTCAGGATGAAGATCGCAAACACCTGGCCGGTCAAGAGCACCGGAGAACCAGCAACGGTCGAGGCCGGGCCGAAGCGAGAAAAGGCGACCAACGACAGATTGACGGCGTTGAACATCAACTCGATGCCCATCAAGATCGCCACCGCGTTGCGCTTGGCGAGCGCCCCGTACAGTCCGATGCAGAACAGCGCCGCGCTCAGCACGAGGAAATGATTGAGCGTAACCGGCATCATCCGCGGTCCTCCCGCGCGATCACGATCGCCCCGACCATCGCCGCCAGCAGGACGATCGAGGCGACCTCGAACGGTAGAACGTAGGGGCTAAAGAGCGCCTGAGCAATCAGGTTCGTATTGGTGTCGGGCAACTCGGCGGGCGTCTGGGTCCCCGGGAAGGCGCCGCCAGCCAGCACCACGGCCATCGCCCCGAACAACAAGAGCGCCAGAAAGAGCGCCGCGATCCACTGGCGGCCTTCCTGATTGCCAGACTGAAGTTGCTGGGTGAGCATCACCGCAAAGACGATCAAGACCGCTATCGCCCCGGCATAGACCATGATCTGGACACCAAAGAGGAAGTCCGACGCCAGCACGAGATACAGCCCCGAGACGGCGAGAAAGACCACGACCAAGAAGATCGCCGAGTGGAACAGGTTGCGCGAGACGACGACGCCCTGAGCCGCGACGATGGCGATCACCGCCAGGATCCAGAATGCGACGACGGGTCCGACCTCGGTCACTCGTTTTCCTCCGCGGCCTGGCCGACCGGCAGCAGATCCGCGAGGCGAGGCAATGCCGCGAGCAACGCGGCCTCGTCTTCGGCGCGAGGAGAGGGCGCGACGATCGGGAGGTTGATCCGGTCGGGGAGATCGGTGTGATAGTCGGGGACGGCAAACTCGCTCGGGTCGTTCGGCCCGTCGATGAGCTGCTGTTTGGTGATGTACATCGTCCGCCGGTCGTAGGTCGCAAGCTCATAGCGGCTGCCCATGAACACCGCGGCAAACGGGCAAGCCTCGACACAGAGCCCGCAATACATACAACGCTCGCCGTGGAAGTCGTAGCGGTCAACCACCCGGCGCGAGGGATCGATGGCATGCGGATGCGTCTCGATGACGATCACGCCGTGAGGGCAGGCCTTGGCGCACATCGAGCAACCGACGCAGCGATCCTCATACCAGACGAAGGACGTCCCGCGAATACGTGGCGGGATCGGCAGCCGCTCCTCGGGGTATTGGACGGTAACCGGCTTTCGAAAGAAATGCCGCATCGTGACGGCCATTGCCTTGAAGATGCCAAGTCCGTTCATCCGCGCACCGCCTAGGAGCCCGCGGGGGCGGTCATCGCCGCCTGCGCCGCCAAGCGCCTCGCCCGCATGTCCGCCTCGGTGTTGGCCGGCCGTGGGATGCGGGCAAGGCCGAACGCCACCAACGCCGCCACCGCCACCCACTGAAGCGCCGCTACCGCCAGCAGCGGAATACCGGGAACGAGCAGTCCACCCGCCGTCAGGAGCAGGCTGACCAGCGCGACTGGCACCAGGATCTTCCAGCCAAATCCCATGAGCTGATCGATTCGGAGCCGCGGGAAGGTCGCCCGCATCCAGATCAAGATGAAGAAGATGAAGTAGCTCTTGAAGATGAAGAGCATCCAGGGCGGCACGAACTGGTCGAGCCAGAACAGCTTCCAGCCGCCGAAAAACAGGACGTTGAGCATCGCCCCGAAGGCCAGAGCGTGCGTATATTCGGCGGCATAGAACATGATGAAGGCCATTCCGCCGTACTCAGTGTGATAGCCGGCGACGATCTCTCTTTCCGCCTCGACGATGTCCATCGGCGTCCGGTTTGCCTCGGCGATTGAGGCGATGCTGAAGACGACTAACGCAAGCGGCAGGATCAGCGCATAGACGATCGTCTGTTGGTTGGCGATCGTCAGGGTGTTCATCGTGCCGGCCAGCAGCACCACGCTGATCACCGCCAGCACCAACGGCACTTCATAGGAGACAAACTGGGCAACCGCCCGCATCGCGCCAAAGAGCGCGAATTTGTTGTTCGACGACCAACCGGCCATAAAGGCAGCAAAGGCCGATAGCGAGGTAATCGCCTGGAAGTAGAGCACGCCAATGTCCATCGTGACCGGTGTCATCGTCGGGCCATAGGTGAAGATGGCATAGCCCATGAATGCCGGGATGAAGGCAACGATCGGTCCAAGGACGTAGATCGGTTTGTCGGCGCCGGCTGGCAGCACCAACTCTTTGCCGACGCTCTTGAGCGCATCGGCGATCAGTTGAAGCGTGCCGTTCGGGCCGACGCGGTTTGGCCCCATCCGGATCTGAAAACGGCCGAGAATGCGCCGCTCGCCAAAGACCAGCACGATATTGCTGATCGCCACCCAGAGGAAGGAGGCGAGCGCCCCGCCGAAGCCAAACAGGAGATAGATCGCCCACTCGGGCAGCCCGGTCTGGCTCTGCAGCCAGGTGAGGATACTGCTCCAGAGCAGGCCGAGGTCGAGGATCATTTGGTAGGTCATCAGCGATCAACCTCGCCCACGACGATGTCGACGCTGCCGAGGATGACGATCATGTCGGCGACCTTCCAGCCGATACACATCTCGCGAAACGGCGTCAGGTTGATCAGCGAAGGGGCGCGGACATGCCAGCGATACGGCGCGGTCGTGCCGTCGGACACCAGATAGTAGCCAAGCTCGCCTTTTGGCCCTTCGATGGCAGCGTAGGCTTCGCCTTTGGGCGGGCGGAAGGTGCCCGAGACGAAATCCGGCGAGAACGGGTGACGGACATCCCCATCCGGCAACTTGTCCAGACACTGCTCGATGATCCGCAGGCTCTGGCCGATCTCCCAGAAGCGCACCATGAAGCGGTCGTAGGAGTCGCCGTTCTGACCGACGATCACGTCAAAGTCGACCTGGTCGTAATAGAGATATGGGTCGCTCTTTCGGAGGTCCCAGGCGACGCCTGATCCACGCAGCATCGGCCCGGCGCAGGCGGAAGAGATCGCCAATTCGCGCGGCAGGATGCCGACGCCCTTAGTTCGAGTGATCAGCAGTTCCGAGTTCGCCAGAAGGTCGTAATACTCGTCGATCCGCCCCGGCATCACCGCCAAGAAGGCGCGCACCCGTTCGCCGAAGCCATCCGGCAAATCCTGGGCAACCCCGCCGATCCGCATGTAGTTGGTGGTCAACCGCTGGCCGCAGGTCATCTCGAAGATGTCGAGGATCTCCTCACGGTCGCGGCCGAGCATGTACATGATCGCGGTGCCCCAACCGCCGATGTCCTGAAAGAAAGTGGCGGCGGCAAACAGGTGGCTGGAGATCCGCTGCAGTTCGGCCATGATCATCCGGATCCAGACCGCCCGCGGCGGCGTCACGATCCCGGCGAGCTTTTCGACCGCCATGACATAACCGAGCTCGTTGCTCATCGCCGCGATGTAGTCCATCCGGTCGGTGTACGGAATGCACTGGGTATAGGTCTTCTCTTCGGCGAGCTTTTCGGTGCCGCGATGGAGATAGCCCATCACCGGTTTCAGGTCGACGATGATCTCGCCGTCGACCGACACCTGGACCCGGAACACACCGTGCGTGCTGGGATGTTGCGGCCCGATATTGACGGTGAACGGCTGAGTCGTGACTGCCATACTGCTCTCTATTGCGACAGCGGAAGGAAGTCCTTCCGCAGTGGATACCCGCGAAACTCGTCCCACATAAACAGGCGGCGAAGGTCGGGGTGCCCGGCAAAACGCACGCCCAACAGGTCGTACACCTCGCGCTCTTGGAATTCGGCGGTCTGCCAAACATCGATGACCGATGGCACGACCGGGTCGTCCCGGTTGTCGGTCCGAACCTTCAATGTCAGTTCATGGTTGTGCCCAAGCGAGCGAAGCAGATAGACGACTTCGAAGTAATCGTCCTCGATGTAGTCGACGGCGGTGAGCATCACCAGATAGTCGAAGGCGAGCGCCGGTTCGTCACGCAAGAAGCGGCACAGGTCGACCAACCGGTCTGGACGCACGCGCAGTCCGTGCGGCGTTGCTTCGACGACTGCGTCGGCGGGTTGAGCGAGGGCGGCGGCGGCCTGGGGAGCCAGCGTGGTCGTCACGCCCGCGTCTCCTGGCCAGCGGTCCAATCCTGGACCTGGTACGCCGCGCCCGAATCGATACGTTGGCGGCGAACGATCCCCTGCTTTTCCATTTTCTTGTGCAGCAGCATGATCCCGTAGAGCAGCGCATCCGGCCGCGGCGGGCAACCCGGCACATAGACGTCGACCGGGATGATCATGTTGACCCCCGGCACCACGCTATAGCTATTGAAATACGGCCCGCCGGCGTTTGCGCACGAGCCCATCGAGATCACCCATTTCGGTTCGGGGATCTGGTCGTAGATCCGGCGGATCGGCGCAGCCATCTTCCAGGTTACCGTCCCGGAGACGATGATCAGGTCAGCCTGGCGGGCGGATGGCCGAAATGCCTCCATCCCAAAGCGCGAGATGTCGAAGCGGGCGTTGGTCGCCGCGATCATCTCCATCGCGCAGCACGCCAGGCCAAACATCAACGGCCAGGTCGCCGACTTGCGCGCCCAGTTGAGGACGAGATCGACCCTCGTGAGCAGGACGTTCCGGCCGAGCAGGTCCTCGAGTGGGATCTCGTCGGGATAAGGAACGCGCGGCGCGCTATAGAGGATCGGCACCTCGGTCGTGCCGGAATCGTGCAGGACGACGCCAGGCGGCGGCTGAATCAGGCCATCCCACCGCTCGTTGGTCATCGGCTACCTCCACTCGAGCGCGCGCTTCTTCCAGGCGTAGGCGAAACCGACCAGAAGAATCGCGATGAAGATGACCATCTCGATGAAGCCGAACAGCGCAAGCTGACGGTAGTAAACCGCCCACGGAAAGAGGAAGATCGCCTCGACGTCGAAGATAAGAAAGACCAGCGCATACAGGTAATAGCGGGTGTGGAACTGGACCCAGGTCGCGCCTTCGGTCTCGATGCCGCACTCGTAGGCGGTTTCTTTGATCGGGTCGGGCTTCTTGGGCGCCAAGAATCGCTCGGTGACGATGCCGCCGACCGGAAAAAGGATGCCAAAAAAAAGGAAGAACAGCAGGTACAGGTAGTCGCCCAAGAACCGGTCCTCCGAAGGGCGCCCTCGGCTGGCGCCGCGTGCCTGGTTCTGCCAGCCGGGGCCGATTATCGCATAGCGCCGGAAGCGCCAGCAAGTGAAAGTTGTAACAAGCGCCCGGGGCAACCTTGCACTGCCTCGCGCCGTTTGGATACAGTCACGACAGCACGGCTGCAGGAGGGTGAGCGTGGCGCCGAAAACGATGTTCGAAAAGATCTGGGACGCCCACGTCGTCTACGAAGAGCCGGGCAAACCGGCCATCATCTATGTCGACCTTCACCTTACCCACGAGGTGACCTCGCCGCAGGCCTTCGAGGGCTTGCGCCTGACCGGGCGACGGGTCCGTCGGCCCGACCTCACCATCGCCACCGTCGACCATGCCATTCCGACCTGGTCGCGCGATCTGCCGATCACCGACGAGATCGCCGCCAAGCAACTCGCCACGATGGCGGAGAACGCCCGCGAGTTCGGCATTCCCTTTTACGACATCCGCTCGCCAAACCAGGGGATCGTCCACGTCATCGGGCCGCAGTTGGGCTACACCCAGCCGGGTAAGGTGATCGTCTGTGGCGACAGCCACACGTCGACCCACGGCGCGTTTGGCGCGTTCGCGATGGGGATCGGGACCAGCGAAGTCGAGCACGTGCTGGCCACCCAGACGCTCAGCCTGACCAAGCCAAAGACGATGGAGATCCGGGTCGAAGGGACGCTCCCGCCGGGCGTTACCGCCAAGGATGTCATCCTCGCCATCATCGGCCGGATCGGCACCGCCGGCGGCACCGGCTACGCCATCGAGTACACCGGTTCGGCGATCCGTTCGCTCTCGATGGAAGGACGGATGACCGTCTGCAACATGTCGATCGAAGCCGGGGCGCGCGCCGGAATGATCGCCCCCGACCAGAAGACCTTCGAGTACCTTCGTGGTCGTCCACATGCTCCGCAGGGCGAGGAGTTCGACCGCGCCGTCGAGGCCTGGCGCCAACTTGCGAGCGACGAAGGAGCGGTCTACGACAACACGGTCGTCCTCCGCGCCGAGGAACTCGTGCCCTTCGTCACCTGGGGGACCAATCCCGGGATGGTCGCGCCGATCACCGGGGCGGTGCCGCACCTCGACGAGTTCGCCGAAGGCGCCGACCGCGTCTCGGCCGAGCGGGCGATGCAGTATATGGACGTCCTGCCGGGCCAGCCGATCACCGAGATCGCAATCGACCGCGTCTTCATTGGGTCTTGCACGAACTCGCGGATGGAGGATCTGCGGGCGGCGGCCGCGGTCGTGCGCGGCAAGCAGGTCAGCCCGACGGTGAACGCGATGGTCGTGCCGGGGTCGGCGGCGGTGAAGGTCCAGGCCGAGGCCGAAGGGCTCGACAAGATCTTCCTCGATGCCGGCTTCGAGTGGCGCGAGGCCGGCTGTTCGATGTGCCTCGGGATGAACCCGGACATCCTTCAGCCTGGCGAGCGCTGCGCCTCGACCTCCAACCGCAATTTCGAGGGACGCCAGGGCAAAGGCGGCCGGACCCACCTGGTATCGCCGGAGATGGCCGCCGCCGCCGCGATCGCCGGCCATTTCGTCGACATCCGTGAATTCAGCAAGGAGCGCTAGATGGAGCCGCTACGCGTCGTCAACGGGGTCGTCGCCCCACTCGACCGGCCAAACGTCGACACCGACCAGATCGTCCCCAAGCAGTTCCTCAAGCGGATCGAGCGCACCGGCTATGGCCCGGCGGCGTTCTTCGACTGGCGCTACCGCGAGGATGGCTCCGACAACCCCGACTTCGAACTGAACCAGCCGGCTTACCGGAACGCAAGCATCCTCGTCGCCGGCAAGAACTTCGGCTGCGGCTCTTCGCGCGAGCACGCCCCTTGGGCACTTGGCGAGTATGGCTTTCGCGTCATCATCGCGCCGAGTTTCGCCGACATCTTCAACAACAACTGCCTTCAGAACGGGATCCTGACCGTCACCCTTCCCGACGACACCGTCGCCGATCTCATTCGCCTGGCCCAGGACCAGCCGGGTATGAAATTGACCGTCGACCTCGAGACGAAGGAGATCCGAGGAGACGGCGTCCAGATCGGCTTCGAGGTCGACGAATTCAAGCGCTTCCGGCTACTCAACGGCCTCGACGATATCGGCCTGACCCTCCAGCATGAGGACGCCATCACCGCCTATGAGGCGCGCCGTCCCGCGTACCTGACCTACGGCAAATAGTCTCGCCAGGTTCAGGCGCTCCTATCTGCCGGCCCCCAGGAAGCCGAGGATGGCCTCCATGAGGGTCTTGTCGCCGACCGGCTGGTTCAGTCGCACGCCGTGACCCGCGCCTTCGACCGGAATGAAGGTGACCGGCACTCCAACTTGCTTGGCCCGGGCGACGATCGCCTCGCCGTCGCCAAATGGTACGAGCGGGTCCTCGGTTCCGTGGACCACCAGCACCGGAGGATCTCCCGGCCCGATCAGATCCACCCGGTCGCCAAGGCTGCCCCAGAGATCGACGACCGCCGCGACGGCGGGCCGGTCCGGACCATCCAAGTAGGCGGCAAACAGGGCGGAAGCCGCCCCGGCCGAACCGCCGCCGATCGCGATCCGCGTACGGTCGACCCCCAGTTGGGACGCTTGGGCGTGCAGGTAGCGCAGCGCGGACGTTGCATCTTCCACCGCCGCGGTGACCGCCCGGGCGCGCCGGGTTGGGCCAGGCGAGATCGGGTCGTCGCCTTCAAGTCGATAGTTGATCGATAGGCAGACCGTCCCCTGTGCGGCAAGCGCCCGACACAACTGCACCCAGTTGGCCTGGCGCTTGTCACCCTGGGTGAAGCCGCCACCGTGGATGGCGACGAAGGCCGGTAGCGGCCCCGAGGCGTCGACCGGCACATAGAGGTCGGCCTGCAACGCCATTGGTCCGCCGACGGTGTCGCCCGAGCCATAGACCAGATCACGGGTCACTCGAACCCGGTACGTCGGTTGTTGGGCGGCGGGTGCGGCGGCGGCCCCGCCCGGAAAGATCACGAGGCCGAGCAGGGTCAGAGCGACGAAGGCGGTGCGAATGGGCATGTCTCCTCCGCCTCGTTCACGCGGCCGGGCGGATGGTGGTTTCACTCCGGTTGCCGAAGATGGCGGAACGGGATATCCTGAGCGCCGGTTAGGAGGATGACATGGCCTGGGTTATCGATATTCACACGCATATGTGGGACTACGGCTGGCTGCCAGAACCACACAAAATGAACATGGCGGTGCGGGCGGCCAAGCGACGCAAGCCACCGGTCGATCCGATGACAATCCGCCCGCGGGTCGGGCGTGGGTTTATGGACCCATCCGGCGCTTTGAATGTCAAGGTGCTCGACCGGCTTGGAATGGATCGGGGCGTCATTCAGGTCGTTGACTGGTCGATCGGCTACGGTGTCGAGGCTGACAACACGATCGACGAGATTAATGAAGGCACCGCCCAGGCTATTCGCAACTACCCGGATCGCCTCGATTGGTTTTGCGGAATTGACCCTCGCCGTCCCGGCGCGGCCGACAAGTTCCGCAAGTGGGTGCGCGAAGACGGCGCCAAGGGCTTCAAGCTCTACCCGCCGATGGGCTACTACCCCTGGGATGACTGCGTCAAGCCGATCATCGAAGCGGCGATCGAACTGGATGTCCCGATCCTGTCGCACACCCAGGCCGGGGTAAGTTGGTGTGAGCCGATCCACTGGGGGCAGGTCTGCCGCGACTACCCAGATCTGAAAGTGATTCTCGGCCATGCCGGTGTCGAGTCGCCCTTCTTCTCGACCTACGGCTGGGAGCAGGCCGTAATCGTCGCCGCCCGCCACGAGCACGTCTACCTCGACCCGACCGAGTGGTACCTCTGGGGCGCACTCAAGGACGTTCCCGAACTGCTGCGCCGGATCAACGTAATGAAGACGAACGTCGGCGCCGAGAAGGTCGTCAATGGCACCGACAACCCGCTTGGCCGCGACGGTGGAGACTCCGGCGACGGCGAATGGATGTTCATCTGGCGCAACCTGCCGACGATCGGCCGCTGGTTCGGCTACACCTTTACCCAGGAAGACGTCGACCTGATGCTCGGTGAGAACGCCGCCCGTCTGCTCAAGCTCGCGCCGAAAGAGGCGCCGGCTAGCTAAGCTCCACCGCCCACCCTCCCTCGCCGACATGCTCGAGGGTTGAAGGCGACCAAGCCCCCGCGGTCACCATGAGCGGGGGCTGCGAGTGCCGTGAAGTCGGGTTCTCGTCCAGTTTCGTCGGAAACTGAATAGTTCAGTCTCTTTGCCTTTTCTCGCGCCAGCGAATACCATGAGCGACATGACGACACACCCCGTGGCGACAGCCGCTACAACCGCCCCGCGAGCCCTGCCCAAAATGTTCCGCTCGCTCGAAGTGCCGGTCTTTCGCATGTACATCGTCGGGATGATGTTCTCGTCCCTGCCGATGACGATGCTGATGATGACCCAGGGCTATCTCGCCTTTGAGTTGACCGGCTATGCCGCTTCGCTCGGGTTGGTATCGCTCGCCTGGGGTCTGCCCCAGATGGCGCTGGTGCTCTTTGCCGGTGTCGCCGCAGACCGGTTCGAGCGTCGCCGGATCTTGATGATCACCCAATCGGTCGCGGCGGTGATGACCCTCATCATGTCGGCGCTGATCTTTGGCGGTGTCATCCAGATCTGGATGATGGTGCTTGTCTCGCTTGTCCATGGCACGGCCTTTGCCTTCAACATGCCCGCCCGTCAGGGAATGGCGCCCGATTTGCTCGACGACGATCGCTTGACCAACGGCGTTGCACTCAACAACGCGTCGTTCAGCCTCACCCGAATTGCCGGTCCGGCGCTGGCCGGTGGCCTGATTGCGCTGCCCTTCATCGGGATCGGCGGTGTCTACGTCCTGATGGGCGTCTCCTATTTCGTCGCGGTGTTGTTTCTGTTCAAGCTGCCGATCATCCCGAAGAGCCGGCCGAGCAAGCGCGGATCGGTTGCCGGTGACATCCGCGAAGCGGTGTCGTACATCGTCCACAACCCGGTGCTACGGGTGCTGATGGTGCTCGGCGCGCTGATGCCGCTGATCGGGATGCCGTTTCAGATGCTGCTGCCGGTCTTTGCCGTCAAGGTGCTTGACGTCGGCCCGACCGGCCTCGGTCTGATGAATATGATGATGGGACTGGGGGCGCTCGGCGGGTCGCTCACCGTTGCGTGGCTGGCTGACAGCCGCCAGAAGGGGCGTATCCAGGCCGCCGCAGCGGTCGGATTCGGGCTGTGCATTACCGCCTTCGCGCTGATCCACAGCTTCGGCATTGGACTGGTCATCCTGCTGGTGGCCGGGGTGCTATCGCAGATCTTCATGGCGCTCAACAATACTCTGGTGATGCTCCACTCTGACCGGGCGGTGCTGGGTCGAGTCATGGGCATTTACATGATGACGATGGCGTTCACCCCGCTGACGACCCTACCGGTCTCGGCGGCCGCCGATGCCTTTGGCACAGTACCGACCGTTGCCGTGCTCGGCGTGACGCTTGCCGCCGCCGTGCTGGTCACCTTCCTCGCCAACCCGCACTACGCCACCGCCGCTGCGTCGACCGAGCGGCGAACCGTCGAGGTCGCCGGAGGCTGAGCGTCCGAACTGATTGCAGTTCCCGCCGTACTCCGGTACGATTGACTAGAACGAACGTTCCAACCACGCGGACAGGAACGGACCCGGCCGAGGTGGGACGCTGACCGATCGGCGTATCGTCGGGATCGACCCGGGGTTGGCCACCACCGGGTATGGCGTTGTCACCGTTCGCGGTTCGTCAATCGAGTTGGTCGAGGGAGGAACAATCCGGCCGCTCGACCGGCGAGCGCCGCTCGAACAGCGCTTGGCAGCGATCTTCGGCGATGTGGCCGACTTGCTACGCGAGGTGAAGCCGGAAGTGGTCGCGATCGAAGATCTCTACACCCGCTATGAACGGCCGCGTACGGCCATCCTGATGGGCCATGCCCGTGGCGTCATCGCTCTGGCGGCCGGCCAGGCCGGGATCCCGGTCCAAACCTTTACCGCGTCGCAGGTCAAGCGAGCGCTTACGGGCGAAGGCCATGCCAGCAAAGCCCAGGTCCAGCGCGCCGTCGCCGAGGTGCTCGGTCTGCGCAAACTCCCCGAGCCGGCGGACGTCGCCGATGCGCTTGCAATAGCGTTGACTTGCGCGAATGCGAGGCGCGGATGATTGCCTATGTCGAAGGACTGCTGGCCGAGGTGCACGCCGACCGGATCGTGGTCGACGTTGGCGGGGTCGGCTACGAGATCCTGGTGCCCTATTTCGTCAAGCGCAGCTTCGACGAGAAACTCGCCAAGGGTAACGGCAAGCCGCCGAAGGTCAAGGTCGTCACCCTCTACCGGGTGTCTGCCCAGAACCCCAAGCCGGAATTGATTGGGTTCGAAACGGTCGACGAGCGGATCTTCTTCGAGAAACTGCTGACCGTCTCAGGCGTCGGCGCATCGAAGGCGGCCAAGGCGCTCGTCTATTCGGTGTCGACCGTCGCCAAGTACATCGAGGAAAACGACGTCGACCAGTTGGCGCGGCTGCCGGGCTTTGGCCGGCGAACCGCCGAAAAGGTGATCGCCGAGCTACGCGGCAAGGTGTTGAAGGAAGCCCTGCTGGCTGACGAGGGATTCGCCGACCTGCCATCGATGGACCAGGAAATCGACAAGGAAGCGATCGAGGTGCTGCGCCGGCTCGGCTTCAGCCAGGTCGAAGCAAAGGCCGCCATCCAGGCTGCTCGCAAGCGCGGCGGCGTGATCGAATCGGCTGAGGATCTGGTCCAGGCGGCGCTGCGGGTGCAGCCGCGCTAGCCTCAGCGGCCGAGCCGCTAAAGGAGCCACGATGCCACGCGACAGAGTCGTCAAACGAACGGTCCCCGAGGACGATGGAGACCAGGCGCCACTGCCGGCGACCGACGATCAAATCGTCAAGTCGCTCCGGCCACGGAGGCTCGCCGAATACATCGGCCAGACAAAAGTCGTCGACAACCTCGGCGTCGCGCTGCGCGCCGCCCGTCAGCGCCAGGAGCCGCTCGATCACGTCCTGTTGCATGGCCCGCCGGGTCTGGGCAAGACGACCCTCTCCCACATCGTCGCCACCGAGATGGAATCGACGATGGTCGCCACCTCGGGCCCGATGCTCGAAAAGCCAAAGGACCTGATGGGCATTCTGACCAATCTCGAAGCGGGGCAGGTGCTGTTCGTCGATGAGATCCACCGGATGCCGCACACTGTCGAGGAGTTCCTCTACTCGGCGATGGAGGATTTCCAGGTCGATTTCGTCCTCGACCGCGGCGCATTTGCCAAAACGATCAAGATCCCACTCAAGCATTTCACTCTCGTCGGCGCGACCACCCGCGCCGGTCTGCTGACCGCTCCGCTGCGCGACCGCTTCGGCATCCTGCTCCATCTCGACTTCTACACGCCCGAGGAACTGACCGAGGTTGTCACTCGCTCGTCAGACATCATTGGCGTGCCGATCACCCAAGAAGGCGCGAGCGAGATCGCCCGCCGTTCGCGCGGCACGCCCCGGATCGCCAACCGGCTGCTCCGGCGGGTGCGCGACTACGCCCAGGTTCATGGCAGCGGTGAGATCACCCGCGAGATCGCCCGGCTGGCGCTCGAGCGCGAAGGGATCGACGAGCGCGGACTGGATGCGCTCGACCGGCGCTACCTGGCGACGATCGACGAGTTCTATGCCGGCGGCCCGGTTGGGATCGAGGCGCTCGCCGCGACGCTCAACGAGGAGACTGACACCCTCGAAGATATCGTCGAGCCGTTTCTCCTGAAGGAGGGCTACGTCATCCGCACCGCCTCAGGCCGGCGGACACCGCTCGGCCGCACCGACCAACCACGCCTCTTTTCGGTCGGCTAGGTCAGACCGGCGACGCGCCTCTGCCAATCACGATCTGGAGACACCCTCGCCATCCTCGAACCGACGATCGTGAGATCGCCTTTGCGGGCCACCCCGACCGCGGCACAGCGTCCGCGAATGGATGTGGTCTCGGTGCTCTGGCCGGCGCACCGCTCACTCGAGTACGCTCTCGTCTGGTGAAGACCCCACGTCGGCGGCTGCCGGTTCTGCTCGATCGCTGGCTGCTGCTGATCGCCCTCGTTGGCGCGGCCGGACTGGCGACCGTCCTGCTCTTTCACGATCGCGGTGTTCCGATCGCTGCAATCGACTTTCGGGTGCTCCAGCCTGGCGCCGAGGACGCGGCGCGCCGCTTTCTCGAAGCCGACGGCATCGACCTGACCGGCTTTGGCTCGGCGGTTTCATTCGAGACCGACCGCGACGCCCAGGGCTACCTCGAACGAACCGCTGGCCCGCGCGAACTGGATCGCATCGCCGCCGGCGAGGTGACGATCTGGCGTTGGCGGGTCCGGTTCTTTCGCGAGCTTGATCCCCTCGAGTATGCCGTCTCGGTCCGGCCGGATGGCCAGGTCGTCGGCTGGTCGCGCACCCTGGCCGAGGCTGCTCCCGGCGCAACCCTCGACGAACCGGCGGCGCGGATCTTGGCCGAGACGGCGCTTCGGAACGCCGGGCGGACCCTCGATGGCTGGACCAGCGCCGGGGTGGCGCGCGAGGCCCGACCCAACCGCCTCGACTACCGGTTCACCTGGGAGCGCGACGGCTGGAAGGTCGGCGATGCGACGATCCGCCAGACGGTGGTGGTCCAGGGCGATCGGGTCGGCGGCTGGTTTGACTTCCTCAAGACCCCCGAGGCCTGGGTGCGCGCCCTGCGGATCGAGACCAACCGCGGTATCGTCCTGGCGAACGCCGGCTGGCTGCTCACCTACGCTCTCGGTCTGGCGGCGGCGATTGTCTTTCTTGTCGAATGGCGTGCCGGCCGAACGCGCCGTGGAGTGCCATCTGGCGCTGGCGGGCGGCTTTGCGGCAGTTGGTCTGGCGGCGCTGCTCAACCAGCTTCCGCTCTGGGTGGCGAGCGCCCCGACGACCGCAACCGTCGCCGCCTACCTATTCGGCCAGGCTCGCGACCAGATTGGCCAACTCGGCCCATCATTGCTGGCGGTGGCCGTCGCCGGCGCGGCAGGGTTTGCGATCTGGCCGCGCGCATTCCCGGCCCTGCCAAATCCGCTCGCCGACTTCTCGCCCGCGGCGCTCACCTCTCGCCGGTTCGTCACCGCGGTTATCTTCAGCTACCTCGCTGCCGGAGCCTGGCTCGGCTATTTCACCCTCTATTACTGGATCGGCACGACCTTCTTCGGCGTTTGGTCGCCGGTCGAACTCCCTTTCCGCGATGTGATGAGCGGGGCGTTCCCCCCCGCCTTTCCCCTGTTCGTTGGCGCCGGGGCGGCGATTGCCGAGGAGGTCGTCTTTCGCCTGTTTGCGATCCCCGCCGGGGTGCTCGCACTGACTTGGATCTGGCAACGCCAGCGCGGACGGCCGCCCGGGTCTCGGGCGCGGACGGCGCTGCTGGGTGTGGTGATCGTCGTCGTCGCCGCTGTCTGGGGCAGCCTCCATTCAACCTATCCACAATTGCCCTTTTTCGTCCGAGCGCTCGAAGTGACGATCATCGGCATCTTCGCCGGGCTGGTGTTACTGCGTTGGGGGTTGGTCGCCACGATGCTCACCCACTACGTCGGCAATACCAGCATCGTCGGGGCACTCTTCTTCCTGTCGGGAAATGCCGTGCTACAGGGGGCGGCCTTGCTGATCATTGCGCTGCCGTTGCTCTTGCTCGCGCCGGCGGCGATATCCGTGGTCCGCGGCCGACCACTGGCCGACCTGCCCCTTCAGCCGGTGATCGTGACCCGGCAGCCCGCGCCCGCGCCGCCGAGGACCGTCGTCGAGCGTCCGGCCGGCGCCTGGTGGCCGGCGCTGTTGGTGGTCGGGGCGCTCGGCGTGGTGGCCGCGTTCGCCCCGCCCCGGCCGACGGATGGCCTGCGGATGGCGTTGACGCGTGAAGGCGCAATCGCCCTCGCGAGCAGCCGTGCCGCCCAGGCCGGTGCGCCCGACGGCTGGCCGCTGGTCGTTGCCGACGTGATCGATACCTCCGCTGGACTTGAGGCGACCTATTTGCTGCGGACGGTTGGTCCGTCGGAAACCGCCCGGTTCTATCAGTCCGAGTTGCCACCGGCGATCTGGCAAGTACGGTTCTTGCGCCCACTCCAGAAAGACGAGGTGGCGATCCAACTCGACCCCGTTGGCGAACTGGTCGGTATCGTTCGCCAGGTCGAGGAGGCCGCTCCCGGTGAATCCCCGTCGATCGAAGAAGCCCGGGCGATCGCCGAGCGCTGGCTGGGAGAGCTTTCGGGGCGAAGGGACTGGATGCTCGTTTCTCAATCGCAGACCCGGCGAGAGCGCCGGCTGGATAGCAGCTTCGTTTGGCAGCGCCCCGGCTGGAAGGCTGGCGAGGCGACACTCCGAACCCAGGTCTTGCTGTACGGCGATGCGCTCGGAGCCTATCAGCCATTCCTGAAGGTTCCGGAAACCTTCGTTCGTCAGCTTCGCCAGGACACCGGCCTCGAAGGGTTGGTACGGGCGCTACGCGACCTCGGTCTGGTGGCTGGAGCGGCGGTGCTGGGGGTTGTCTTCCTCCGCGCCTTTCGCGGGTGGGAGGCGAATCTGGCGTTTGGCGGAGCGTTGGCGCTGGCCGCGGCGCTAGCGGGGTTGCTGGTGCTGGCGACGAGTGTCCCGGCGGTGCTGGCCGGCTTTATTACGACGCTCGATCTGCCGACCTTTGCCGTCTGGACGATCACCGGTCGGCTGCGCGAAGGGCTGTTCCTCGTGGCCGGTGTCGTGGCGGTTGGTGCGCTCGCCCCGGCGCTCCTGGGACGCGCCGGTCGCCGCATCCGGCCGGCATCCGGACGTGAGATCATCCTCGGCGCGCTGGGGGCGCTCGGGTTGGCTGTAGGCTCCTACGCCGTGTGGACCATCCAAGCATTCGTCGCGCCGGCGACCCTGCGCCCCCCGGGAGGGCTCCCGCCGTTCGAGATGCTGCCGCCGGCGCTCTTCACGCTGGGGGCGGCGATCCAATCGGCGTTGGGGGTCGGCCTCGGCGTAGCGGTGCTGCTGCTCTTGCTCGATAGACTGCGCCCAACGCCACGGCTGGTGTTGGCGGCGCTTGCCGGAGCACTGTACCTGGCGGCAAATGGGGTTGGCCCAGCCGAGATCGCGATCGGAGCGCTGCTCGGTGCGGTCGGCGGGTTGCTGCTGCTCGGGTTCTGGCGAGCCGTCGGCCCATCGTTGTGGATACCGCCGATCGCGGTCGGCGGAGCGCTGCTTCTGCGCGATATGGTCGGCCTGATCGTCTTGGGTGACGCCGGCTGGTATCTGTCGAATGGGATCGCCATCCCGCTGCTGGCCTTCGTGCTGGGCGGGGTGCTGGCCCGCCGCACCCGGCAGCCGAGGCCGAGTTCGGCCCCGGAAACGAGGCAATAAAAAGGGCCGGCATTGCCGACCCTTCCGTACCGAGCCCAGCGGGGCTCAGAGAACAGCCGCCTCCGAAGGAGTGCGCCTGCTCGACCCCACCGGACTCGTACGCTGGTCATCTCGCATGTGCACCACCTCCTTTCCTTCGACGAGACTGTACCACGCCGTCGGGCCAACGGTCAAGCAGCTATGTTGACCGTTGGCCTTCAGGAATGCGCTGGCTCGCCGCGCCGCAACCCGAACGTCTCGCGCACCTTTGCGACCGTTTCCCGACTCGGACCGGCGTAGGCTCCGGCCCGGCTGCGGACGATCCCGAACGACTGATGAATGTCTACCAGTGCTTCGACCAGTTTGATCGCACTGGTCATCAAATCGACCACCGGAGCACCGGTGCCGGGGATCTCGAAGATGTTTGCGCCGGTCACCGCCATCGACAGCACGGTGTCCCCGGCGATGATCACCTCGGCGCCCTCGTCGATGAGCCCGCGGGCAAGTCGCTCGAAGCGGGTCAAGATCTCGTCGTGACGGCGTTCGGCCAGATCGTCCAGATACTGCTTCTGCGGCATATCGATCGGGGCCATCCCCACACAGCGGTCGAGGACGCCGTAGCCTTCGAGGAGCGCTTTGCGGTGGCGGTAGCGTTTGCCCATCGGTGCGCCTTCGTCGAAGGCGTTGGTGACGACGCCAAAGCGCTCGCCCCAGATCGTCGCGAAATGGGTAGCCGATTCCATCAGGCCGACGACCGGAATGTCGAGCAGTTCCTTTGCTTCGTGCAGGCCGGGGTCGCTGCTCATTCCGATGATCGCGCCGTCATACCCGCCTTCAGCCGCGCCAGCGACGGTCTCGACGATCTCCTGGTCGGACAGTTTGCGGACGTAGTCAGTCCACCAGTCGCCCCAACTGGTGATACCGCGAGCGGTCGGGACGATTGTCACGTCGGTGTCTGGCCGCCGGACGCGGTCGAGGACCGCCTGGACGCTGCCGAAGACGACGCCTTCGCGAAACGGGCTGACCGGGCCGGGATACTGATACCAGATACGCATCGCTCACCTCTCACGGCGCAGTCTAGCAGCGTCTCGCCCGGAGGCGGTTGCACCGGCCGCAGCGCCGTGGTAGGCTGGATTTGAATGAACGTCCATTCAAGATCCGAACCGGCTGTCGATGGGCCAAACCGTGAGGCGATCGCTCGAGCGGCGCTCACCGCCTTCAGCCAGCACGGCTTTCATGGCGCGACCATCAAGCAGATCGCCGCAAGCGCCGGGGTTTCGCCTGGCCTGGTCTACTGGTACTTCAAGGACAAGCGCGAGCTTTTCCGGGCGGCAGTCCAGTTGGTCGCCGACGATGTGCTCGCGCCCGCTGGGGATGCTCCTACGGGCGGGTCGCTCGAGGCGCAACTGACGGCATTGGCAAACGGGGCATTGACCGCCGCCGAGCGACTCGCTGGGCCGTCCTGGCTGCTGCTCGCCGACGTGATCCGCAGCGGCGAGTTCAGCCAGATCCTTGCCGAGGTCGGGCCCGGCCGCGCCTTTCGGCTGGTCGTCAGCGCGATCCAGTCTGCCCAGGCCGAGGGACGTCTCCCGCCAGGCGACGCTGCGCTCGCCGCGCAGTTGTTTGCTGGGATGCTGCTCGGCCAGGCCCTCGTTCCCAAACTCCTCGGGCTGCCACCCCCGCCGGACAACGAAACCCGGGCGCGGTTCATCGTGGCAATGTTCCTCGGAGGTGCGTCTGGTGCTCTGGCGCAGTCGACCGGTGGCGGTCCGCGATGAGCGCCGTGTCGTCCCCCGCCGCCGCTCCGCGGCACGGCCCGCCGCGTGCGCTCGGTATCGTGGCGGCGCTCGCCGTCGCCGCTGCCGTCGTGGTCGCCTACCGCACTTGGAGCATCCCCGCCGGGCCAACGCCGTTGACCGCCTCCGGAACGATCGAGGCGACCGAGGTGACGATCGCCGCCGAGAGCGCCGGCCGGGTGCGCGAGGTGTTGGTGCGGGAGGGTGAGGCGGTGCGGACCGGCCAGGAGTTGGTGCGATTGGACGACACCCTCCTTCAGATCCAATTCCGTCAGTCCCCGCCCGAAACGCAACAGATCCTGCGCGAGCAGATCGACCGGCTCACCCTGCGCTCGCCGATCGACGGCGAGGTGATCCACCGGACGGTCGAACCGGGCGAGGTCGCCGCGGCAGGCGCCCCGCTGCTGATCGTCGCCGACGTTGCCAACCTCGATCTCACGCTGTTCATCCTCCAGCGCGACATCGGCCGGGTGTTGGTCGGCATGCCGGTCGAGATCACCACCGACTCGCTGCCGGGAGAGACCTTTGGCGGCGTCGTGACATCGGTCGCCAGTCGGGCCGAGTTCACGCCGCGCAACGTCCAGACCCAGCGCGACCGGCTTTCGCTTGTCTTTGCGGTGCGGGTTGCGGTCGCCTCCGATGGCCGGCTCAAGGCCGGAATGCCGGCCGACGCCAAGCTGGACGGCTGAGGTGCGGCCGCGCCGGCTGGTCTCGGTCATCACCAAAGAATTCATCCAGATCCGCCGCGACCCGCGCACTCTTGCGATCATCATCTTGTTGCCAATCATCCAACTGGTGATGTTTGGCTATGCCATCAACACCGTCGTCGAGCATATTCCGCTGGTTGTGCTCGACGAGGCCCGCGACCGGCTCAGCCGCGACTTCATCCAGACCTTCGTCAACACCGGCTATTTTGACCTGGTTGGCGTCGTGGACGACCCGCTGGCGTTGCGAGCGGCGATTGACCGTGGCGAGGCCCAGGCCGGGCTGCACATTCCGCCGGGATTTGCGCGGTCGCTGGCTGGCGGCGAGCCCGGTCAGGCCGCGCTCCTGATCGACGGGTCGGACCCGAACGTCGCCCAGACCGCTCTCTTCGTCTCGGGCAGCATCGCCCAAGCTCAGTCGCTGGAAATCGCCGGGCGCGGCCGATCCTTTGCTCCACCGATCGACCTCCGACCGCAGGTGCTCTACAACCCTTCGATGCTCAGCGTCAACACGATGGTTCCCGGACTGATCGGGATGATCATCCAGTTCCAGACCCTGGTCTTGACCGCGTTCGCCATCGTTCGCGAGCGCGAGCGCGGCACGCTCGAGCAACTGATCGTTACCCCGGTCAAGCCGATCGAGTTACTGCTCGGCAAGTTGCTGCCCTACACCGTGATTTCCTTGTTCAACGTGACGATGGTCATCCTGGTGGGGGTCTTCTGGTTCAAGGTCGAATTGGTCGGCAGTTTCTGGCTGCTGATGGCCCTCGCGGTCGTCTTCGTCGTCAGCAGCCTGGGGATCGGGCTGTTGCTCTCGACCGTCTCGCAAACCCAGGTCCAGGCTGTTCAGTTGGCGCTTTTCATCATGCTGCCAAGCATCTTGCTATCAGGGGTGCTCTTTCCGCGCGAGACGATGCCGGCTCCATTGCATGCCCTCGGCTACCTCATTCCGTTGACCTATTTCACCCGGATCGTCCGCGGGATTTACCTGAAGGGCGCGGATCTGACGATGCTCTGGGGCGAGGTGATCCCGTTGGCGGTGCTTGGCGTCGCCGTCTTCACGTTGGCGGTCAGCCGCTTTCGGAAGACGCTGCTGTGAGTGCGATCGTCGCCGACGGGTTGACCCGCCGATTCGGCGCATTCACCGCCGTCGACAGCGTCAGCTTCTCGGTGGAGCCGGGCGAGGTGTTTGCGTTCCTCGGTCCCAACGGCTCCGGCAAGACGACCACCATCCGAATGCTCTGCGGTATCCTGCGACCAAGCGCCGGCCGGGGGACGGTGCTGGGGTTGGACATCGCCCGCGATGGGGAGCGGATCAAAGAGCGGATCGGGTATATGAGCCAACGCTTCGCCCTCTACGAGGATCTGACGGTTCGTGAGAACCTCGAGTTCTACGGCGAGATCTACGAGGTGCGTCGGGGTCTGGCCGAGCGGCTGGCGGAGTTGATCGCGATGGCCGGTCTGACTGGCCGTGAGCGTCAACTGGCCGGGACGCTCTCCGGTGGCTGGAAGCAGCGGCTGGCGCTCGGCTGCGCGATCGTCCACCAGCCGCCGCTCCTCTTTCTGGACGAGCCAACCGCCGGGGTCGATCCGGTGTCGCGCCGCCAGTTCTGGAACCTGATCTACGGGCTGGCACGCCAGGGTGTCACCATCTTCCTGACCACCCACTATCTCGACGAGGCCGAGCATGCTCACCGGGTGGCGATGATGCAAACCGGACGGCTGATCGCTCTCGACACGCCGGCGGCGCTCAAGGAGCGTGGGCTGCGGGGACGGCTGATCGAACTGGAGACCGGCGCTCCAATGGACGCCCTCGCGCTGCTAAACGCCCAGCCAGGCGTCGTCGAAGCGGTGTTGTACGGTGTCACACTCCACGTACTGCTCACGCCCGAGTTGGAACTGACGGACCTCGTGGCTGCCCTCGAGAGCGCTGGGATCGCGGTGCGATCCAGCCGGCCGATCGTGCCGAGCCTTGAGGACGTCTTCATCTCGCTCACCCAGACGTAGCCCGGTCTGCCGACCAAACCGAATGGGCTGCGGAGGGCCACGCGCCGATTGACACGGCCTGGCGATTGTGCTATTTTTCACAACGTCAGGGACGGCGGTGCCTTTGGTACAATCGCCCGGTGGACAAGCGCTACGCGCCACTCCAGCTTCTCGGCATCGGCTGGTACATCGTGGTGGCCGTTGGTCTTGGGCTGGGTGGTGGTATCTGGCTTGATGGCGTCGCTGGTGTCTCGCCGCTCTTCACCCTCCTGGGTATCCTGCTCGGGGTGACGGTCGCGCTGGTCGGCGCTTTTCGGATGATGATTCGGGCGACCGCGCCCGGCGATGGTTCGCCGGATGATGAGACCTAGGGGGACGTAGGTGGGCAGAACCATCGCCATTGTCGTCGCCGTCCTGGCGGTCATGTTTGTCGGCGCCTTCTTCATTCCCGCCCCCAAGGCGCCGGTCGTGCTTCCCGCCGAGCGAGTATTCGCGATCGCCGGCTTTCCGATCTTCAATACCTTCATTGCCGCGGTTCTGGTGACGCTGTTCTGGCTGACGCTCTCGCTGCTGGCGACCCGGAACATGCGGTTGATCCCGACCGGCCTGCAAAACCTCGTCGAGATGATCGTCGAGTTTCTGGTCAACTCGTCCGAAGAGGTTGCCGGCAAGAAGGACGGGCGTCGTTTCTTCCCGTTTGCCGCGACGATCTTCCTGTTCATCATCACCGCCAACTGGATGAGCCTGGTTCCCGGCTTCCTGACCGTTGGCGAGGCGATCGAGCATCACGGCGATCTGCCATACATCACGATGATCCAGCCCGTCGCTGGGGGTCCGTGGATCGTGCCGATCGGCGGCCGACTTGCCGACCCGGTCGACGATAGCCACGCGGTGAACCCCGAAAGCGCTGAGAAGCATGTCGAACTCGCGGCGGAATCGGTTGCGCCGGGGACGCCGGTCAAGCGCGAATTCATCCCCTTCCTGCGCGGGGCGAACACCGACCTGAACATGACAATTGGCCTGGGGTTGCTGGCCTTCTTGTTCATCGAGTACTGGGGTATCACGTCGCTCGGGCTGGTGAGCTACTCGAGCAAGTTCATCAACTTCAAGGAAGGGCCGATCGGCTTCTTCCTCGGGATCATCGAACTGATCACCGAGTTTGCCCGTATCGTCAGTTTTGGCTTCCGTCTCTTCGGCAACCTGTTTGCCGGTGAGGTGCTGCTCGGTGTGATCGTCTTCCTTATTCCCTGGATCGCGGTGCTGCCGTTCATGGGCCTGGAGTTCTTCGTGGGCTTTATTCAGGCGGCGGTCTTTGCGATGCTGGTGCTCGTGTTCGGGTCGACCGCGGTCGCCGAGCACGGGCATAGCGACGACTCGCACGGCGAGGCGTCGCATGGCGAGCATGCGACATCGCAGGTCGCCGCAGCGCACCACTAGGCGCCAATCGGTACGGTATCGGCGGCGGCGCGTACGCGGCTGCCGGCAAGCAACGAAGAGGAGTAGCAGACCATGGATCTCGCGACTGCCCGGCAGTTTGCGGCGGCTCTGGCCATTGGCGTTGGAGCGATTGGGCCGGCGCTCGGCATCGGTATGCTGGCCGCCAAGGCGATGGAAGCGCTCGGGCGTAACCCCGAGGCGGTAGATGTGATTCGCCCGAACATGATCCTGGCGATCGCGTTTGCCGAAGCCGTCGCCATCTACGCCTTCGTCGTCGCACTCATCATCAAGTTCGTCTAACGCCCCGGTGGCTGGCACGGCCAGCCTCGGCGCGCCGGCCGTCCGCCGCCATAACGGCGGCGGCGCTTCAGATCACGGAGGAGGCGGCGTGGACCAGCTAGGGATCAATCTTCCCGGCCTCATCGCGCAGCTTATCAACTTCACCCTGTTGTTCCTGATCCTGCGCGCCTTCCTCTGGCCGCGTATCATCGGGATGCTCGACGAGCGGACGCGGCGTATCCGGGAAAGCATGGACCGGGCGACCGAACTGCAACAACAGGCCACCCAGGCCCAGCACGAATTCGAAGCGCAGATCCAGCAAGCCCGTCAGGAGTCGCAGGAGATCGTCGCTCGGGCGCTTCAGACCGCCGATCGGCTCAAGGCCGACGCCGAGGGTGACGCCCGCAAGCAGGCCGAGACAATCGTCGAACGTGCCCGCGCCGAGATCCAGATGGAGCGCGACCGGGCTATCGCCGATCTGCGCCGCGAGTTCGCCGATGTCGCTATCCTCGCCGCCGAGCGGGTGATCAACCAGTCGCTCGACAAGCAACGCCATCTGACGCTCATCGAGGAAGTGCTCGCCGAGTCGGGGAGCCTCAAGAGCGCTTCGAATGGCTGATGCAACCGCCGCCCGACGCTATGCCCAGGCCGTCTTCGGCCTGGCGACCGACCAGGGCCGGTTGGACGGCTGGACCGACGATCTTGGAACAATCGCCACGGCGTTGGCGCAGCCCGACCTTCGCGGTGCGCTCGAGAGCGTCAAAGCGCCGTTTGCCGCTAAGCAGGCGATCGTCGATCAGGTCTTTTCCGGCCAGATCGACCCGTTGGCCCGCAACCTCCTGTTGCTGTTGATCCAACGCGGCAGGCTGCACTTGATCGACGACATCGTCAGTCGGTATGGCGAACTGGTCAACGAGCAACGCGGGATCGCCCGGGCAACCGTGACCACCGCCGTCGCCCTCGACGACGGCGAGCGTCAGCAGGTGGCGGATCGCCTTGCCGGCCTCACTGGGAAGCAGATCCGGCTGGAAACCGCCGTCGATCCCAGCATCATGGGCGGGCTGGTTGCCCGCTTCGGCGACAAGCTGATCGATGGCAGCACCCGAACGCGCTTGATAGCGCTGCGGCAGCGGCTCGCTGCCGGGTAGAGGAGAAACAGATGGCGGTTCGTTCCGAAGAAATTACCTCCATTATCCGCCAACAGATCGAGCACTTCGGGAGCGACGTCACCTCGGTCGACGTCGGAACGATCGTCGAGCTCGGTGACGGCATCGCCCGCATCCACGGGCTGCAGGGCGCGATGGCCAGCGAGCTACTCGCCTTCCCGAACGACATTTACGGTCTCGCCCTCAACCTCGAAGAGGATGCCGTCGGCGCCGTCATCCTCGGCGACTACAGCAAGATCGTCGAAGGCGACGAGGTGCGAACCACCGGCCGGATTATCCAGGTGCCGGTCGGTGACGCGCTGATCGGCCGGGTGGTCGATGCGCTCGGCCAGCCGATCGACGGCAAGGGGCCGATCGCCACCACCAAGTTCCGCCCGGTCGAGCGGATCGCGCCCAACGTGGTCACCCGCAAGTCGGTCAACCAGCCGGTTCAGACCGGGATCAAGGCGATCGACTCGATGATCCCGATCGGCCGAGGTCAGCGTGAACTGGTGATCGGCGACCGAGGCACCGGCAAGACCGCCGTCTGTCTCGATACCATCCTCAACCAGAGTGCCGGCGACCTGATCTGCATCTACGTCGCCATCGGCCAGAAGGCATCCAAGGTTGCCCAGGTTGTCGGCGTCCTCGAGCAGTATGGCGCGATGGACCGGACGATCGTCGTCGCCGCCAACGCGTCCGAGTCGGCGGCGCTTCAGTTCCTTGCGCCGTTTGCCGGCACCGCGATGGGCGAAGAGTTCATGGAGCAGGGCCGTGACGCCCTGATCATCTACGACGACCTGACCAAGCACGCCTGGGCCTACCGCCAGATGTCGCTGTTGCTCCGCCGACCGCCCGGCCGCGAGGCCTATCCCGGCGACGTCTTCTATCTTCACAGCCGGCTCCTTGAGCGCTCGGCGCGGCTTGAGCAGGAGTACGGCGGCGGGTCGTTGACCGCGCTGCCGATCATCGAGACCCAGGCCAACGACGTGTCGGCCTACATTCCGACGAACGTCATCTCGATCACCGACGGCCAGATCTATCTGGAATCCGATCTGTTCTTCGCCGGCATCCGCCCGGCGCTCAACGTCGGCATCAGCGTGTCGCGCGTCGGTAGTTCCGCCCAGACCAAGGCGATGAAGGCGGTCGCCGGCCGGCTGCGGATCGACCTCGCCCAGTACCAGAACCTGGCGGCGTTTGCCTCGTTTGGCACCGCCGATATGGACCGCGCCACCCGCAACCAGCTTGAGCGTGGCCAGCGCGCCACCGAGATCCTGAAGCAGCCGCAGTTCCAGCCCCTGACGATGGAACGGCAGGTGATGGCGTTGTATGCGCTCGGCAACGGCTTCCTCGACGAAGTGCCGGTTGACAAAGTGCGCGACTGGGAGAGCGCCTTCTACCAGTTTATGGATGCCAACTACCCGAACATCGGCAAGGCGATCGCCGACAGCAAGGCGCTCGACGATGCGACCGCCCAGGCGCTTTCCAACGCGATCCAGGAGTACAGCGCGACCGCGCCCCGTTAGACGGGCGCGTCCCGCCCTGGGCGGGAAAGGACCCAACGATGCCGAACCTGCGCGAGATCCGTCGGCGAATCCGTTCGATTAAGAGCACCGCCCGGATCACCAAGGCTATGGAGATGGTTTCCGCCTCCAAGATGCGGCGGGCGCAGCAGCGTGTGCTCGCCGGCCGGCCCTATGCCGAGACGATCCGCGAGGTGCTGGCCGATGTCGCGGCGACCATCCCCGTGTCGGACGAAGGGCCGATCAACCCGCTCTTGGCGATCCGGCCGGTTCGGCGGGTTGGGCTGGTCCTCGTCACCTCGGATCGCGGCCTCGCCGGTGGCTTCAACGCCAACATGACCCGCCGCGCGGCTCAGTTCATGGTCGACTCGCCCGTCCCGGTTTCGGCGATTACCGTTGGTCGCAAGGGGCGCGATTTCATCATCCGCCTCGGGCGCGAGTTGCGCGCCGACTACAGCAACATCGGCGACTACCCGACCCTGCTCGATACCGTTGCGATTAGCCGGGTGGTGATGGACGATTTTCGAGCCGGCTATGTCGATGAGGTCTTCATCGGCTACTCGAAGTTCGTCAATACCATCGTCCAACGGCCGGTGGTCGAAAAGCTTCTGCCGATCGAGCCGCCGCCCGATCTCGACAAGACCGAGTTTATTTACGAACCATCGCCCGAGGCGGTGCTCGACGACCTCGTGACGCGCTACGTCGAAATGCAGGTCTATCATGCCATCCTCGAGTCCCTCGCCAGCGAGCAGTCGGCCCGGATGGTGGCGATGCGCAACGCGACCGAGAACGCCAACGAAGTGGTAGCGGACCTCACCCTGACGGCCAATAAGGTTCGCCAGGAAGTGATCACCAAAGAACTCCTCGAGATTGTCGGCGGTGTCGCCGCGTTGAGTGGCTAAGCGGGGTGTGAGAACGGAGACCAGCCGGGGGTCGAGTGGGTGTCTCCCACCGACCTCGATACGACTTCAAACACTGAGATAGAACCCCCGGCGGGCCTCGCCGTCGGACAACCAAGCGCGATAGAACGAACGTGGTGCGCCCTCGGCGACGCGGGCAAACGGAGGAAGGATGCCGGCAACCGGAAAAGTCGTCCAGGTCATCGGGACGGTCGTGGACCTCGAGTTCCCGCCGGACCAACTGCCCGAACTGTTCAACGCCGTCGAGTTGGCGATGGACGGCAACAAGCCGATTATCGCCGAGGTCCAACAGCACCTTGGCAATAACTGGGTTCGCGCCCTGACAATGGACTCGACCGACGGACTGCGCCGCGGCGCAGCGGCCGTCGACACTGGCAAGCCAATCGCCGTGCCGGTCGGAGCGCCCACCCTTGGCCGGCTCTTCAACGTGCTTGGCGAGCCGCTCGATACCCTCGGCGCCGTCGCCGCCGACGAGCGCTGGCCGATCCACCGCACGCCGCCGTCCTTCGAAGAGCAGGAGACGAGCGCTCAGGTCCTCGAAACCGGCATCAAGGTTATCGACCTGATCGCCCCTTTCGCCCGCGGTGGCAAGGTCGGGGCGTATGGCGGCGCCGGCGTCGGCAAGACCGTCGTCATCCAGGAGTTGATCCGGAATATCGCCCAGGAACACGGCGGCTATTCGGTGTTCACCGGTGTCGGCGAGCGCTCCCGCGAAGGAAACGACCTCTGGCATGAAATGGAAGAGAGCGGGGTGCTCAACAAGACCGTTCTCGTCTTCGGCCAGATGAACGAACCGCCTGGGGTCCGGCTGCGCGTCGCGCTGACTGGTCTGACGATGGCTGAGTACTTCCGCGACGCCGAAGGGCGCGACGTACTGCTCTTCGTCGACAATATCTACCGCTACACCCTCGCCGGTATGGAAGTGTCGGCGCTGCTCGGCCGGATGCCGTCGGCGGTGGGCTACCAGCCGACCCTTGCCACCGAGATGGGCGATCTCCAGGAGCGGATCACCTCGACTAAGAAGGGGTCGATCACCTCGTTCCAGGCGATCTACGTCCCGGCGGACGATTACACCGACCCCGGCGTGGCGACCACCTTCGGTCACCTCGACGCGGTTATCTCGCTCGATCGGGCGATTGCCGCCCAGGGCCTCTACCCGGCGGTCGACCCGCTGGCGTCGTCCTCGCGGGTGATGGACCCCCATGTGGTCGGCGAGGAGCATTACGACGTCGCCCGCGGCGTTCAGCGGGTGCTCCAGCGCTACAAGGACCTTCAGGACATCATCGCCATCCTCGGTGTCGAAGAGTTGTCGGAAGAAGACCGGCTCACGGTGGCGCGGGCGCGGAAGATTCAACGCTTCCTGTCGCAGCCGTTCTTCGTCGGCGAGCAGTTCACCGGTCGGCCCGGCAAGTACGTGCCGATCCGCGAGACGGTGCGTGGCTTCAAGGAGATCCTCGACGGCAAGCACGACGATCTGCCCGAGCAAGCCTTCTTCATGGTTGGGGCGATCGAAGAGGCGCGCGAGGCCGCCGAGCAGATGCGCTAAACGCCTTGTAATCGGGTTTCTCGGGCGAGACAATTGATGGAGGCGGGCCGGCCCGCCGGGGACAACGCGATGCCGCTGCAATTCGAGATCGTCACCGCCGAACGGCAAGTCTATGCCGACGAGGTGGACATCGTGATCGCGCCGGGCAGCGAGGGCGAGTTGGGCATCCTGCCCCATCACGCCCCGCTGGTCACTCGGCTCGTCCCCGGCGAGTTGACCGTCCGGCGTGGCAGCCAAGAGGTCAGCCTGTTTGTTGGCGGCGGTTTCCTCGAAGTGCGCCCGGACAAAGTCGTTGTGCTGGCCGACACCGCCGAACGGGTCGAGGAGATCGACACGCAGCGGGCGGAAGAAGCACGCCGGCGGGCCGCCGAACGGCTGCGAGAGCGGCCACGTGAACTGGATGTCGCCCGCGCCGAGTTGGCCTTGCGCCGCTCGATCGTCCGGATCCGGATCATCGAAAAACGACGGAGGCGGGGCCTCCCGCAGGGGTAGAATGGATCGGTTCCCCCAGCCCGGCATCGCACCACATCGGGCAACTCCCGGCCGGACACTCGGAGTACCCCCGTCGACGGCGGAACGATTCATCATCCAGGGCCGGCTTCCCCTTCACGGTCGTGTCGCGATCTCCGGCGCAAAGAACGCCGTTTTACCGGCGATGGCCGCCGCACTGCTCACCGCCGAGCCGGTGATCATCGAAGGCGTCCCGTTTATCGAAGATGTCCTGATCTTGTCGGAGGTGCTGACCACTCTCGGCGCTCAGGTCGAATGGCTCGACGCCGACACCCTCGAGATCCGAGCAGCGCAGATCCATTCGTTCCTGGCGCCCAGCCACCTCGTCAAGCAGATGCGTGCCAGTTTCCTAGTCCTTGGGCCGCTGCTCGCCCGGTTTGGCGAAGCCGCCTCATGCCCACCCGGCGGCGATGTCATCGGCCAACGGCCGATCGATGTCCATCTGGTCGGCTTTATGGCGCTCGGGGCTGAGGTTCGCCACGATGGCGAGGTCTACTGGACCCACGCCTCCAAGTTGCGTGGGCGCACCATCTTCATGGACTATCCCAGCCATATCGGTACCGAAAACCTGCTGATGGCCGCCACGTTGGCCGACGGGGTGACCACCATCCGCAACGCCTCGGCCGAACCGGAAGTCGTCGACCTCGCCGAGATGCTGATCTCGATGGGCGCAAAGATCGCCGGCGCCGGCACCTCGACCATCACCGTCGAGGGCGTCGAGCGGCTGGGCGGGGTACGCCATCGCGTCATCCCCGATCGGATCGAGGCCGGCACCTACGCCCTGGCGACCGCCGCCACCGCCGGCGATGTCTTTATCGAAGGGGTGCGGCCGCGTCACCTCGATTCGCTGATCTGGAAGCTGGGCGAGATTGGCGTCGACGTCTCCGAGCAGGGGACGATGCTTCACGTCGATGCTCGTCGCGGCCGGCTGCGCTCGACCAATGTCCAGTGCCTGCCTTACCCGGGCTACCCGACCGACCTGCAAGCGACGATCGGCGCGGTGCTTACCCAGGCCGAAGGGCTGAGCGTCATCCACGAGCGCGTCTACGACAACCGGCTCTTGCACGTCGCCGAACTGCGCCGACTCGGCGCTGAAATCGAGGTAAGCGGCCAGACCGCCGTCATTCGCGGGCCGGTCGCCCTCGCCGGAACGACGGTACGCGCCCTCGATATCCGCTCCGGCGCGTCGTTGATCCTCGCCGGTCTGGCTGCCTACGGACGCACCGAGGTGCTCGACATCGGCCATCTCGACCGCGGTTACGATCGCCTCGACATCAAGCTGCGCCATCTCGGAGCACGGATCGAGCGCCGGAGCGCCGCCTAACCCGTCAGGGGATCCAGGGACGCCAGCGCAATAGTTGAGAGTCGCGTATGCTCCAAAGCCGTGAGCGATCGACATCGACGCTCACTGGCTCGCCGCTCCAGAAGTTGACCGCGTAATTGTTTGCCCCCAGATAGTGGACGAAGATGCTCGTCGCCAGCAGTAGGCCGACGCCAGCGCTTGCGGTAACCCGCGGGGCGGCTGGTAACCGGCGTAACGCCTCCAAACCATCGGCGAGGAACACCATCAAGAAGGGCAAGATGTCCGTAAACAGTCGCGGCCCAAAGCTGTGGCCACCCCACCAGTTGACGAACGAGACGATCATCAGCCCGTGCAGCAGGACGATCATGGCGAAGGCGCCATCCAGCAAGGTGGCCGTTCGACCGCGGACCCGCCAGACCAAGCCAACGATTGACAGGACCAGGATAGGCGAATAGACGAACAGCCCCCGCGACGGACTGATCAGTACTCCGGCGACCGCCACCAGCGCATTTCCGGCGGTGAAGAGTTGGAGCGGCGAGCTATAGGGAGCGTACGGTCGGCCGTAGAGCCAGAACGTATAGGCGATTGCCGGAGCGACCCCGATCGCCAGGCTGAGCAGGTAGCCGGGCAAGGATCGCCGGTACCGCAGCGCGACATAAAGCGCCAGCACCAGCGCCGCGATCCAGTCCTGGGGCCGGGTAGCAACCGCCATGCCGAGCGGCAACCCGGCCCAACCCGCCAACGCCGGGCGACGCGGCGCGATCAGCAGTAGCCAGATTGCCAGCGAGATGAACAGGAGCGATGGCGCATGACCCCACAGCCCACGGCTGGCGCTCGACCACGCTGACGTCCCAAAGGCGAAGGCGGTGGTGGTGGTCATCGCCAGGGTTGTCGTGGTGCGCTCACGCGCTGCGAGATAGACGAACACCGCCGCCAGGGCGACCCAGGCCGAGGCGATCAACGCCTCGATCGTCCAGTAGCGGGCGACGAGCTGGTCGCCACGCACCAGCAGCCGGTCGGAGACCGGTATTACCGTGCCAACGAGCGGATCGACCAGCGCGACAAACGGCGCCGCCAACAGCGAGATTGCCACGGGATAGGCGGAAACCAGCCGGCCGTCGGCGCTCTCGACGAAGTAGAAGTCCTGTGCGGCGATGATGTCACGATACTCGTCGAGATCGAAATCACCTTCGCGCAGCAGGCTCTGAGCGAGAAAAACCGTCCAGCGCGAATCGGCGCCCGAGCGAATTTCGCTGGTGGCGTAGACCGCGAAGACGATCACGAAGATTACCGGCAACAGCAGGAATCGGGGTATAGGGTCCGTCCTTCGAGGCTGATGCCCGGCCGGCATTGTAGGGTGAAACCCTCACAACACCCACATGCCGCCCGGCGGTCCATTCACATTGTCCTCACGATGGCCACGCTATCGTTGTGATGTCGGGAATGACGACAGGCAACGGTCAAGGGGCCACATCAATCCAGACAGACAAATCAATAGACGCACCCCCACTTGCAGCATTGAACCCGCCACTCGGTCACGGAAGGCGGGTTCAATGCTTTTTTCACGGTTGGACTGTCACCGAACGACGGCGTCCCGTACAATCCTGACACAGGCGCGGCGGGAGCATCGTGTTCACCAAGTGGATTGGAATCGATCTTGGCACGGCCAATTGCCTCGTCTACGTCCGAGGCAAGGGGATTGTCCTCCACGAGCCGTCGGTCGTCGCCCTGTCGGTCAACGACAACCGGATCGTCGCTATCGGGAACAACGCCCGCAATATGCTCGGTCGGACGCCCGGTACGATCCAGGTCGTTCGCCCAATGCGTGACGGGGTGATTGCCGACTACATGATCACCGAGGCGATGCTCCGCTATTTTATGCAGAAGGTGACCGGTGGCTTCCGGCTCTCAAAGCCACAGGTGATGATCTGTGTGCCGGCCGGAGTGACGAGCGTCGAGCAATGGGCGGTGCGTGACGCGGCTGAGCAGGCCGGCGCACGCAGGCCGGCTCACCTGATCCCCGAGCCGCTCGCCGCGGCGATCGGCGCTCGGATCCCGATTGCCACGCCCGCCGGCAATATGGTGGTCGATATCGGCGGTGGCACCACCGAGGCCGCTGTCATCTCGATGTACGGTATCGTTGTCGCCCAATCGGTTCGGGTCGCCGGCAACAAACTCGACGACGCGATCGCCGCCTATATCAAGCGCAAGCACAATCTCGTGATCGGGTCGCGCACCGCCGAGGACGTCAAGATCGCGATTGGCTCAGCCTTGCCGCTCCATGACAACCCGGCGATGGATGTGCGCGGCCGCGACCAGGTGACCGGGTTACCCAAGACGATCGTCGTCAACTCCTGGGAGATCACCCAGGCGCTCGCCGAACCACTCTCGCAGATCGTCGCGGCAGTCCGGACGGTCCTCGAGGCAACCCCGCCGGAACTGGCCAGCGACGTGATCGACCGCGGAATGGTTCTGACCGGTGGCGGGGCGCTCCTTCGCAACATCGACCGGATGCTCGCCCAGGAGGCCGGCGTGCCGTGCCATGTTGCCCACGAGCCGGAGAAATGCGTCGCGATTGGCGCGGGTCTCGCGCTCGAACACCTCGATATTCTGCGGCGCAGCCTGCCGACCGACGATGAGCCGTTGGCGGTGATGGGTGGCGTGACGGTCTGATCGCCGGCCCTCGGCGGCGTCTCCCCTCGATGGCGCGGTGTCATTCTCGGCTGGTCTCGGAGAGGCGTGCTCGACCAGGTCGGCCAAGGTTCTCGCTTCGCCGATCTGTCGGTTGGCGCCGTCCTCGCCATCGTTGGCAAACTCACCGGCGGGCCATTCGCTGCGATGCCTCCGCCGGGCGATCAACCTTCGCCCAACGTGTTCGGCCGCTTCAGTGCCCGAGATCGGTGCAACCCGGCCGGCGATCCCCGACAATTCCGTCAACGCCGTTCGAGGAGCCAGAATGGGAGACCTATCACGAGTTGATCCGGAGATTGCTGCGGTTATCGCCCGCGAAGAGGAACGCCAGCGCACCGGGATCGAGCTTATCGCGTCGGAGAACTACGTCAGCCAGGCAGTCCGCGAAGCCCAGGGGTCGGTGCTGACCAACAAATACGCCGAGGGCTATCCCGGCAAGCGCTATTACGGCGGCAACGAGTTCGCCGACGAGGCGGAGAACCTCGCGCGCGACCGGGCGCTTGCGCTCTTTGGCGGCGCACACGCCAACGTCCAGCCGCACAGCGGCGCCCAGGCCAACATGGCGGTCTATTTTTCCTTGCTCCAACCGGGCGACGCCATCCTCGGTATGGATCTCGCTCAGGGTGGCCACCTGACCCACGGATCTCCGGTCAACTTCTCTGGCAAGTTGTTCCGTTTCTTCTCCTACGGCGTCGATCGCGAGCAGGAACGAATCGACTATGACGCCCTCGCTCGCACCGCCCGCGACCACCGTCCCAAATTGATTATCGGCGGTGCAACCGCCTATTCACGGTTTATCGACTACGCGCGGATGCGGGAGATCGCCGACGAAGTTGGCGCGATCTACATGGTCGACATGGCGCACCCGGCCGGGCTGATCGCCGCTGGCGTCCATCCAAGCCCGGTGCCACACGCCCAAATCGTCTCGACCACCACCCACAAAACCCTCCGTGGCCCACGGGGCGGGATGGTCATCTCGACCGAGGAGTACGGCAGCGCAATCGACAAGACCGTCTTTCCCTGGATGCAGGGCGGACCGTTGATGCATACGATCGCCGCCAAGGCGGTCTGCTTCCACGAGGCGATGCAGCCGGCCTTCAGAGACTATGCCAGCCAGATCGTCGCCAACGCCCAGGCGCTCGCTGCCGCGATCCAGGCTCAAGGGCTGCGGATCGTCTCGGGTGGCACCGACAACCACTTGATGCTGGTCGACTTGTCGTCGACCACGGTGAGCGGGCGCAAGGCCGAGGTGCTGCTGGACGAAGCGGCGATCACCGTCAATCGCAACTCGATCCCCTACGATAGCCGGCCGCCGTTGGCGACCAGCGGTATCCGTCTCGGTACCGCCGCGGTCACCTCGCGGGGGTTCGGACTGGAGGAGATGCCAAAGATCGCCAGTTGGATCGCCCAGGTCGTCCAGAACCCCGACGACGAGGCACAGCGCCGTCGCATCCGCGACGAGGTGGCGCAACTCTGTTCGCGCTTTCCGGTCCCAGGTCTGGAAACTACGCCGGCTGGCGCACGCTCCTAGTGCTGAGCGTTTCGCGCCATCCCCTGGTCCGCCAATGGCTGGGCCGACTGCGCGACGTGAATACCCCGCCGCGCGAGTTTCGTACCCTCGTTCACGATCTGGCGCTGCTGCTCATCGTCGAGGCGACCACCGATCTGCCGCTTGCGCCGTACGCCCTCGAGACCCCGCTCGGGGCGACCCGCGGCGAGCGCCTTGGCGAAACGGTCGCCTTCGTCCCGATCTTGCGCGCCGGCCTCGGGATGGTCCCAGCCGCCGAGCAACTGTTCCCGGATGCGCCGATCTGGCACCTCGGGCTCTACCGCGACGAACAGAGCCTTCGCCCGGTCGAGTATTACAATCGACTGTCCCGCTTTGTCCCATGTGACCGCTGCTTGGTGCTGGATCCGATGCTGGCGACCGGAGGATCGGCCGCAGCGGCGATCGCGCTGATTCGTTCGTTCGGTACGCCGCGAGTGGGGTTGATCAGCATTATCGCGGCGCCAGAAGGCGTCGCCGTCGAGAATGCCTTTCCCGACGTCGCGATCCAGGTCGCGGCGTTGGACGAGCGGCTGAACGACCATGGGTTCATCGTTCCCGGTCTTGGAGATGCCGGCGACCGCCAGTTCGGCACGCGCTAAACATCGAACGGGAATAACGCGGGCCGGTTGTTCGGCCCTGGACGGTCTGATAGAGTTCCCGCCGATCCGCCGGAGGATTCATGCAGCTTCGCGACTACGGGCGGGTGATCGCCAGACGGTGGTGGATCATCCTCCTTTTCGCGCTGGCAGGCGCAGCGACCGCCTACGGCGTCAGCAAGCTTGAAACCCCGATGTACCGCTCCTCGGCGAAGCTGTACGTCTCACCGGTTCGGCCCGACTACGGCCTCACCCTCGTCATCCAAAACCTGATCCGCTCCTACGGCCAGCAGATCACGAGCGAACGCTTCCTCAATCAGATCAACGACGAGCTCAGGCTGGACCTGCCCGCCGGGGCGTTACGCGGCCGCACCAATGTCGTTGGCACCGCCGACAATCTCGCGATCCAGATCGACTTCGACGACCCAAACCCGTTGGTATCTCAGCGGGTCGCCCGGGCGCTTGCCCAGAAGTTCGTCGAGGAGCACCAACGGCGGATGCTGGCGGTCGAGCCGCGTGACAAAATCGAGATCGACATCTTCGACGACCCGCAGCCCGGAGCGCTCAGCCGGCCGCGCACCTCGACCAACACCATCGCCGGTGGCGTGCTCGGGCTGTTGATCGGTATCGTGACGGTGTTCTTCCTCGAATACTTGGACGACACCCTCAAAGGGCAGGAGAGCGTCGATCGCTTCGTCAAGCTGCCGACTGTCGGCACTATCCCGCGGATCGCCGGCCCGGGGACATCGGCGGCCGCGGGACGATTGTTTGCCCGCGGGTCTTCCGGAGGAGCAGCCGTGATGCCATCGACCGGCGGAGTTGGCCGCCTGATCAACCATCGCAATCCGAAGTCGCCGGTCGCCGAGGCGTATCGCCAACTTCGGACGAATATCCAGTTTGCCAGCCTCGACAAGCCGCTCAAGACGATCCTATTCACCAGCGCCGGGCCGCAAGAAGGCAAGAGCACGACGCTGGCCAATCTGGCAATCGCGATCGCCCAGACCGGCAGCCGGGTAATCGCCGTCGATTGCGACCTGCGCCGCCCGACGCTTCACCAACTCTTTGGCGTCAAGAACGCCGCTGGACTGACCAGCTTGATGGTCGCCCCTACCCTCGACGACCTCCACACCCAGGAGACCGAGGTCCCGAACCTGCTGGTCCTGCCGACCGGGCCGATCCCACCGAACCCGTCCGAGTTACTCGGGTCGCGCCGAATGGCTGAGATCATCGAGCGACTGGGCACCGAGGCCGACTACGTGCTGTTCGACACCCCGCCGGTCGCCGCCGTCACCGACGCTGCGGTGCTCTCGACCCGGGTCGACGGCGTGCTGATCGTCGTGATGGCAAACAAAACCAAGCGTGAGCTTGCCCAGAAGGCCAAGGCCGCCCTCGAGAAAGTCGGCGCAAACGTTATCGGCGTCGTCCTCAATAACGTCAAGTACGACACCTCGCTTCACAACTACTACGCCGACTAGGGCGGCCGTCGATCGGCCGGTTGCAACTGGCTTTTTTCGGCGGGGGAAAACCCCTGAGAAACAAAACGAGTTTGCTATAGTTACTACGGTCGCGTAGCTCCAGCCTGACGCCACGGGCGATAAATCCAGAGGTACGCTGCCGCACGTACTGCTGATGAGCGCGCGACCGGTATGCCGGATCGATCGACGCCTGTGAGGAGGTCTCCCGATGTGGACCACCCGGAAGCTGCTCGCCGTAGCAGCCGTTGGACTTTTTGTCTTGGCTTCGAACCCGGCCTGCCGGCTGGTGCAGGGGGTGCAGAACCCCGGCGGCTCGAACCCCAACCAGCCCGGCCCCGGGCCGCGGGTCAGCCGCGAAGGTACGCTCACCATGCTCGGCGGCGATCCGCCCACGCTTGATCCCGCCACCTCGGGTGATGCGACCTCGGCGGCCTACATCATCGAGGTCTTCAGCGGACTGCTCACCCTCGACCGGGAGCTCAAGGTTGTCCCGGATCTGGCCGAGCGATGGGAGATCGCCGCCGACGGCAAGACCTACACGTTCTCCCTGCGCAAGGATGCTAAGTTCCATGATGGCAAGCAGGTCAAGGCGGGCGACTTCAAGTATGCCTGGGAGCGTGCCGCCAACCCGCGCACTCTCTCGCCAACCGCGGACACCTACTTGGGCGACATCGTCGGCGTCACCGAGATGCTCAGCGGAAAGGCACAGAACATCAGCGGCGTCAAGGTGGTCGACGACTCCACCCTTCAAGTCACCATCGACGAGCCAAAAGCGTTCTTCCTCGCCAAGATGAGCTATCCGACCTCCTTCGTGGTCGACCGCGAGAATATCGAAAAAGGCGGCCGCACCTGGACCGATCGGCCGAACGGGACCGGCCCCTTCAAGATGCGTGAGTGGCGCAAGGGCCAGAATATCGTCCTCGAACGCAATGAGAGTTGGTTCAAGGGCGCCCCGGCACTCGCCCAGGTCAACTACATCCTCAGCGGCGGATCGCCGATGACGATGTACGAGAACGACGAAATCGATGCAACGGTCTTCGGCATCCTCGACGCTGAGCGCATTCTCGACCCCAGCCCGAGCAACCAGCTTCTCAAAGAGGTCGTCCGCGACAAAGACGGCACGCCAGGCGTTTCCGAACTGTCGACCTTCTACCTCGCGTTCAACGTCACCAAGGCGCCGTTTGACGATCCGAAGATCCGCCAGGCGATGAACTACGCCATCGACAAGGACAAGATCATCGACGTCGTGCTGCGGAACATGGACACCCGCGCCGATGGCGTGTTGCCGCCCGGGATGCCCGGCTTCAATCCGCAGCTTCGCGCCTACAAGTACGACCCGGCGAAGGCCAAGCAACTAGTCGCCGAATCTCGCTACCCTGACCTATCGAAGCTGGACATCACGCTGTCGACCGTCGGCGCCGGCGCGAACCCGGCTCGCTACATCCAGGCGCTCACCGAGCAGTGGAAGACCAACATCGGGCTCGACGCCAAGATCGAGCAAGTCGAATGGGCGACCTTCCTCGACGACCAGTTTGCCAAGAAGTACACGTTCTTCGAGGGCCCAGGCTGGATCGCCGACTATCCCGATCCGCAGAACTTCCTCGACGTCCTGTTCTTTAGCAAGAGCCAGCAGAACCACACCAGCTACGCTAATCCGCAGGTTGACCAACTGCTGCAGCGGGCGCGCACCGAACGCGACACCAATGCCCGAATCCGTCTCTATCAGCAGGTCGAGCAGATGGTGATCGACGATGCCGTCTGGATCCCGATCTTCCATCAGAAGCAGTTCTGGCTGGTGAAGCCGCACGTCAAGGGCTTCGTTGCCCCACCGATGGTGATACCAACCCTCCAGTACATCAGCATCCAGAAATAACCACCGGCCTCCCCGCTTGGTGCAGGGAGGCTTGCCTTATACCAGCAACGGGGGGTCTGATGGCGCGAATTATCGTTCGGCGGCTACTGTGGCTCCCTGTCTTGCTGGTCTTGATTTCGGCGACCGTCTTCCTCTTTGGCACCTACGGACCGGGAGACCCAGTGATGGTGCGCCTGGGCAACAAGGCAAATCCCGAAGCGGTCGCGCGGATGCGCGAGGAGATGGGCCTGAACCGCCCACTGTACGAGCAGTACCTTGGATACCTCGGTAACGTCCTCAACGGCGATTTCGGTGAGTCCTACAAATACCCCGGCACCGCGGTGACCGACCTGCTTGCTTCGCGGATCTGGATCTCGCTCCAACTTGGACTGGCGACCACCTTCTTCGTCTATAGCCTCGGCATCCCACTTGGGGTGATGACCGCCCGCCTCCAGGGCAACTGGCAGGAGCGGCTGGTGATTTCGCTGGCGCTCATCCCACGCGCTGTGCCGATTTTCGTGCTGATCCCGATCGTCTACTTCATCTTCGTCCGTCAGTTGCGCTGGTTTCCGTCCTCGGGCTGGGACGGTCTCTTTAGCATTTCCGCCATCATTCCGCTCTTCGTCCTGTCGCTTGGCGGAGTGGCTGGTGTGCTGAGAGAGACTCGGACGATGGTGCTCGAAACGATCCACCAGGACTACGTCCGAACCGCCCGGTCAAAGGGGGTTGCTGGCGGAACCGTCATGTTCCGTCATGTGCTCCGGAACGCGCTACTACCGATCTGGACCGGCGTCGCGTTCATCATCGCCGACCTGCCGTCCGGCTTCCTGATCGCCGAGGGGTTGCTTGGCATCCCCGGCGTCGGCCAACTTGCCTGGGATGCCATCTTCGCTCGTGATTACCCGGTGATCATGGCGATCACCTTGCTTGGGGCGACGTTGTTCGTCGTCGGGAACCTGGTCGTCGATCTCGGCTACCCGCTGATCGACCCACGGATCCGGTATTGACGCCGACATGCCTGCTTGACTCTGGGTTCTATACTACCGCCGGGTATACGGGATCCCGGCAACGGGGCGGCTAGCGTGGCACAAACAGGCAGCATTTCAACCCTCGGCGATCACGCTGGTGTCGCTGCGCCCGCGATCAAAGGCCGGAGCCCGGCCGGTGAGGCCTGGCGGCGCTTGCGCAAGAAGCGACTGGCAATGATCGGAATGTCGATCATCATCCTGATCATGTCGCTTGGCCTACTTGCCCCGGTGTTGCCGATCCAGAGTTTTAGTGCTCAAGACCTGAGCGCGGCCCGCCAAACGCCATCCTTGGCGCATCCACTCGGCACCGATGACCTCGGACGCGATCAACTCAGCCGGTTGATCTGGGGCGCCCAAACCGCCTTCATCGTCGCCACCGTCCCGATGATCCTGTCCATGTCCCTGGCGGTTTCGTTTGGTCTGGCGGCGGCCTGGTATGGCGGTTGGTTCGACACCATCTTGCAACGCTTCTCCGAGTACTTGATGGCCTTTCCCGGGATGCTGTTGATGATCTTTCTGGCGGCGACCTTCAAGCCCGTGATCGTCAGTTGGGTTCGCGAGATCGGCCCGTACATCGGCGCCCCGGGGCTGTGGCGCACCGGCATCGTCGACTATATGGCGGTGCTGCTGATCCTGGCACTGCTCGGCTGGCCTGGGTTGGCGCGAATCGTCCGTGGCCAGGCCCTCTCGTTGCGGACCCGCGAGTATGTCGAAGCGGCGCGGGCGATGGGCGCGAGCGACCGGCGAATCATCTTCGTCCATATGCTGCCACAGATCCTGGGCTTGATGGTCGTGATTGCCTCGGGAGCGATGGCCGGAGCGATCGCGGCGGAATCGACCATCTCCTTCCTGGGGATCGGCATCGTGCCACCGTACCCGAGTTGGGGGTCGATGATTGCCGACAATTATGGTAAGCTCCGAACACCATCGTGGTGGCTTCTGTTCGAGCCGCTCTTGGTGGTGGTGATTTTGCTCTACCCTTTATCCATCTCGGCGACGGACTGAGCGACGCATTGAATCCGCAAACACGTTAGACTACTGCTCCACAACTATTCGGCTCGCGCCAAATTCGAGGGCATTGGGAGGAAACGGATGCCGCCCTTGCTGCAAGTCAAAGACCTCCGCACGCAGTTCTTCACTCAGGACGGCGTGGTCAAGGCGGTCGACGGCGTATCCTTCGACGTCAACACGGGTGAGACCCTCGGCATCGTGGGCGAGTCCGGCTGCGGGAAGAGCATCACCGCCATGTCGATCATGCGGCTGATCCCGAACCCGCCGGGGCGGATCGTCGGCGGGCAAATCCTCTTCGACGGCGAGGATGTCCTCAAGCTGACCGAAGGCGAGATGCGCGACATCCGGGGCAACAAGATCGCGATGATCTTCCAGGACCCCATGACGTCGCTCAACCCAGTCCTGACGATCAACCGCCAGATTTCCGAGAGCCTCGAATTGCACATGGGGATGAGCAAGTCCGAAGCGCGCAAGCGCTCGCTCGAATTGCTCAAGCTGGTCGGTATTCCCGGAGCCGAGCAACGGCTGGACAACTATCCCCACCAGTTCTCCGGCGGAATGCGTCAACGCGTCATGATCGCGATGGCCCTCGCCTGCAACCCGCAGATCCTGTTGGCCGACGAGCCAACAACCGCGCTCGACGTGACGATCCAGGCCCAGATCCTCGATATCATCAAGCGGCTCTGCCTCGACCGTGGCACCGCGGTTATCCTGATCACCCACGACCTAGGGGTGGTGGCGGGGATGACCCAACGCGTTCACGTGATGTATGCCGGCCATATTGTCGAGAAGGCCAGCACCCGCGAGCTATATGCCGACCCGCGCCACCCTTACACGCTCGGTCTGCTGCGCTCGATCCCGCGCCTCGATGAAGGGCAAAAGGCGAAACTGACGCCGATCCAGGGCTTGCCGCCCGACCTGGTCAACCCACCCAACCAATGCGACTTCGCGCCACGCTGTGTGTTCGTCCAGGACATCTGCTGGAAGGAGCGACCAGAACTCCGGCAGATCTCTCCCGAACATGAGATCGCGTGCTGGGTCGACATCCGAGAAGCACCGGCGAGGAGTGAGTCGAATGACGGAAACGAATAACCTGGTTCCGCCGGCGACTGCCGGCAGCGCCACCCCGACCAATGGCACGAAGCCCCAGACGCTTCTCGATGTCAAAGACCTGAAGATGTACTTCCCGATCACCGCGGGGGTCCTCTTCCAGCGCAAGGTCGCCGACGTCAAGGCCGTCGACGGCGTTAGCTTTGCCGTTCGTCAAGGCGAGACCCTCGGCCTCGTCGGCGAGTCCGGCTGCGGTAAGTCCACCACCGCTCGCGCTATCCTCCAACTCTATCGTCCGACCGCCGGGTCGGTCGATTTTGAAGGAACCGACCTGACCAAGGTCGGCGGAGACAAACTGCGTCGGATGCGCCGTCGGATGCAGATGATCTTCCAGGACCCCTATGCGTCGCTCAATCCGCGCATGTCGGTCGGCAGCATCATCGGTGAGCCGCTGCTGATCCATGGGATCGCCAAGGGCAAGAAGGAGCGCCAGGAGCGCGTCCAAGAGTTGCTCCGTATCGTTGGGTTGAACCCCTACTTCATCAACCGCTATCCGCACGAATTCTCGGGCGGCCAACGCCAGCGCATCGGCGTCGCCCGGGCGCTCGCGGTCGAGCCGGCGTTTATCGCCTGCGACGAGCCGGTTTCGGCTCTGGACGTTTCGATCCAGGCCCAGATCGTCAACCTACTCGAAGAGTTGCAGGATCAGTTCGGCCTGACCTACCTGTTCATCGCCCACGACCTGTCGGTTGTCCGTCACATCTCGGACCGTGTGGCGGTGATGTACCTCGGCCGGATCGTCGAGATCGCCGATCGCAACGAACTCTACGAGAACCCGCTTCACCCCTATACCAAGGCGCTCCTCTCGGCGGTGCCGATCCCCGACCCGGTCGTCGAGGCCAAGCGCGAACGGATCATCCTGACCGGCGATGTGCCCAGCCCAGTCAAGCCGCCGAGCGGCTGTAACTTCCACCCACGGTGTCCGATCGCCATTCCCGAGTGCAAGGAAATCATCCCCGCGCTCGAGGAGAAGACGCCGGACCATTACGCCGCTTGCATCCGGGTCTAGTCCGCACAACGGAACGCCCCCTTCCATCGAAGGGGGCGTTGTCCTGGCCAGCAACCTACATTTCGCCGCCGAGCCTCCGATACTTGCCTTCGAAGTAGATCAACGGCCGCCCAGCGCGCAGACCACCGTCGAGCACCTCGCCAATGTAGATCTCATGGTCGCCGCCCGGATACTTGCGCTCTACCCGACACTCGAGATAGGCGATCGTATCGTCAAGGATTGGCATCCCATGTTCGCTGTGACGGTGGGTTACCCGCGCCAGGTCGGCGTCCGAGACGCTTTTCTTGGCGAACAGGTCGGAGTGCCAACGCTGGACGTCGGCCAGAATGTTGACGCCGAACAGTCCGGAGCGGTCGATCAAATTCTTGGTATTCGACTTCAGGTCCAGGCAGACCAACACCAACGCGGGGTCAAGCGAGAGCGAGCAAAATGCCGACGCCGTCGCGCCGTGCAGTCGGCCCTCGTCGAAGGCCGTGATGACGGTGACGCCCGAGGCAAACCGCGCAAGAACCTGTCGGAATTGGGTCGGATCGATCGCCATCCTCTACCTCGCAGCGCCCGGCCACCGCCGAGTTCATCGCCGTCTATTCGTTGTCGTACTCGTCGTCGTCTTTGTCGGCTGCCCCTTCTTCGAATTCGAGGCTGACCTCGTCCACGTTGACGGTATCGGGCTCCTCTTCCCAATCGGCCCCGAAATCGGCATCCTCAGCCGCCTCGTCCTCTTCCTCGGGTTCGTAGCGGAGCAGGCTATCGCGGATATACGGTCGCTCGCCGGCAGTGGCGCCGCCACGCGTCGGGAACGAGACTTTGCCGACCTGGGTCGGATGCTGGAGGGTCTCACGGATGATGATCTCGATCGACCGGTCGGTGAGACTGGTGACCGCTGCGGCATATTGATTGCCGCCCCGGGTCAGGCCGATCAAGCGGAGCGCGAGACGCGGCTCGACTTCGCCGAGAAACTCGGTTCGGGCACTCAGAACCCGGAGATTCTTGCCGTCGACCTGCAACTGCACCGGCTCACCGGCGGTCAGCTTTGCCAGTTGCTCGCGCGGGGCGGTGTTGACCAGGGTGGTGACGCCGGTCTTGCCGGTCTCTTCGATAAAGAGGTTTGCGTCGACCTGAGGCTGGACGGCGGCGCCAACCGCGTCGTCCTTCATCGCCTGAAGTCGCGTCAAGTTGCGGCGTGCGATGGCATTGTTCGGATCGACCTCAACCGCCTTGCCATAGGCGGTACGGGCCTCGCCGATGCGTCCGATCTCCATAAACGCCTTGCCGAGGCGGTTGAACGCATCGACGTCGGCGGCGAAGACGTCCAGAATCTGCTGGTTGATCGCGATCGCCTCTTCCCACTTATTCTGCATTGCCAACTGGATCGCCTGCTCGCTACGCAGGCGACGAAAACGCGCCTTTTCATCAGGCTGGATCGGGGCGGTCATCAAGAAACTCCTGTCGCGACGCTCAGAGCGCGCGGATTGTACGGCCTGCTCGAAGCGGGCCGCAACCGGGTGGCTCACGCTCGCACCGGTTTCGGCAGCTTGCTACAATCACCCCGGAAAGGCTGATCATGTTGCGAGCCGGACGGCTTCTCGACCTTCAGGACCAGGACCTCACCCTCGATCGAATCGACGTACAGTTGGTCGACATAGCGGCCCAGATCGGCGACGCGACCGCACTCGTCGCCGCTCGGGAATCCTTTCAGCGCATCGAAGCCGTCGTCGAGGCGCTCGAGGGTCGCCGCAAGGAAGCCGACCTCAAAGTGCAAGATACCCGAGCGAAGCGCGAACGTGAGGAGAAGAAGCTCTACTCCGGTTCGGTTGTCAGCCCGAAGGAGATCCAAAACCTCCAGCATGAGGTCGAGGCGCTCCGTCGGCGCACGCTCGAACTTGAGGACCGCGAACTCGCCATCATGGCCGAACTCGAAGAGGCCGAAGCCGCCTGCAACGAGGCTCGCCGGTCCACTCAGGAGATCGAGGCGACCTGGCGAGATAACCAGGATGCCCTCGCCAGGCGGCGCGACGAACTCGTCGCCCAACGAGCCCAAGCGACCGCCCTTCGTGATCAACGGCTGCGTCTGGTTGACCCGACCGACCTGCCAGCTTACGACGCATTGCGCAAGAAGTTGTCCGGCCGGGCGGTTGCACGGATCGAGCGCGGGGTTTGCAACGCCTGCCGGGTCAGCCTGCCCGAGAGAGAAATCCAAAAGGCGCGTACCAGCGCGTCAATCGTCCTGTGCAGTAACTGCGGACGCATTCTCTACGCGGGCTAGGTTGGCTTCGCACCGCCGCCCCGCGCGAAAGGCCACGATCGCATGACCGTCCCGTCGTCCCTTCCTGAAGACCTGGCAGACGTCGTCATCATTGGCGCCGGCGCTGCTGGGCTGGCGGCCGGGCTCTATGCTGCACGCAGCCGGCTCAAGAGCGTCCTGCTCGAGCGACTGGGTGTCGGGGGTCAACTTGGCCTTACCGAATGGATCGACGACTACCCTGGCTTTCCCGAGGGAATTTCCGCCGCCGACTTGACGATCGCGATGGAGAACCAGACCAAGCGTTTCGGACTGGAGATCACCTACGACGAAGTCCTCTCGGTTGCGCTCGACGACAAGGTCAAGGTGATCACCGGCGGCGAACGGGTCTACTACGCCAAGACAGTCATCTTGGCGACCGGCGGCCAACCGGCCCGGCTCAACGTTCCGGGCGAGACCGAACTCCAGGGGCGTGGCGTTTCCTATTGCGCAGTGTGCGACGGCGCGTTCTTCCAGAACCAACCGCTCGCCGTCGTCGGTGGCGGCGATTCGGCGGTCGAGGAAGGCGAGTTTCTGACGCGCTATGGGTCGCATGTCACCATTATTCACCGGCGCGATGAGCTACGCGCCGCCAGAGTGCTGCAAGAACGTGCCTTTGCCAACCCGAAGCTCTCCTTCGTTTGGGATACCGTCGTCGACCGGATCGAGGGCGACCAGGCCGTCAAAGGGCTGGCGTTGCGCAATATCCGCACCGGCGAGCCCTCTTCGCTTCAGGTTGGCGGCGTCTTCATCTTCGTCGGCTACCGCCCTAATACCGGGTTCCTCGGCGGCCAGGTGAGCCTCGATTCAAACGACTATATCGTCACCGACGAGGCGATGAGGACCAACTTGCCGGGCGTCTTTGCTGCCGGCGACGTCCGCCAGAAGGTGCTTCGTCAGATCACCACGGCGGTCGCCGATGGCTCGATCGCCGCTCTCTCGGTCGACGGGTATCTTAAGGAGCACTGGTAGGTTCGTTTGATGGTGCGGCGGGCTCCATTGCGGGACCCATCCGAAACCGGACGAAGGGGAGCACCCGCCGTGCCCTCCCTTCGGTCAGCACCTCGCCGTGAGAGATCAGTTCGAGCTTGGCCAAGCAGCCAAAATCAACCGCGAAGTAGCGCCCGCCGACCAACAACAGTGCGCCGTCGCGATGGAGCGCTGGCCCCTCACGGCGGCTGCAGCGAACGCAGAAGAACGGCTGGCGGCGAAACTGGCCGACGACCGTAGCTTCGAGGAAGAAGGGGTCGGCTGGCTCGACCAGATAAGCAGGGGTCGGATCGCTCTGCACCGGTAGCCTCGAAATACGCCACGGCAAGTATAGCCAAGCGTGGCGACGTCGATGTCGTTCGATACAATTCTGCCGGCGCGGAAGGAGACCATGAAGATACTCGTCACCGGTGGCGCCGGGTTCATCGGATCACACCTCGTCGATGCCCTGCTCGGCGCAAGTCACCAGGTCGTCGTGCTCGATTCGCTGGACCCCCAAGTTCATCCCTCCGGCGACTGGCCGGCTTACCTGAACCGCGAAGCCGAACGCATTCATGGCGATGTCCGCGATGAGTCGGCGGTGAGGGCGGCGATTGCGGGAGTAGATGCGGTCTACCATTTTGCCGCGCTCGTTGGCGTTGGCCAGTCGATGTACGAGATTCGGCGCTACGTCGAAGCGAACAATGTCGGGACAGCGGTCGTCCTTGAAGCCGCCGTCGCCGCCCGCGACCGATTGCGAAAGCTCGTCGTCGCCTCGTCGATGTCGCTCTATGGCGAAGGCCGCTATCACGACGCGGCCGGCAACCCGATTGCGCCGTCTCCCCGCCCGGACGAGCAACTTCGTCGCCACGATTGGTCGGTCTATGGCCCGGATGGACAACCGGCGACCCCGGTTCCCACCGATGAAGGGAAACTCCCTCAGCCGACCTCGGTCTATGCCGTGTCAAAACGCGACCAGGAGGAACTGTTTCTCTCGGTCGGCCAGGCCTACGACATCCCGACCGTCGCGCTACGCTTCTTCAACGTCTACGGGCCGCGCCAAGCGCTCTCGAACCCCTACACCGGGGTGGCGGCGATCTTCTCGTCACGGCTGATCGCCGGCCGGCCGCCGGTGGTCTACGAAGATGGCGAGCAGACGCGTGACTTTATCCATGTCTCGGACATCGTTCAGGCGAATTTGCTTGCCCTCGAACGTTCCGGCGCCGACGGGATGGTGCTCAACGTCGGCACCGGGCGGCCGATTGCGATCCGTCAGGTTGCCGAAACCCTTGCCGGGGCGCTTGGCCGTCCGATTGCGCCGGAGATCACCGG
>JAXLWW010000029.1:0-2546 GCA_046328265.1 Dehalococcoidia bacterium | reverse complement strand
ATCTCGGTGGTCTGCAAGAGCACCCTGCTCACTTCCAGAAAGCCGTTCGGCTCAAACCCACTCGGCGCGTCTCCCAAAGCACAAGCGTACCGGGATGGATTGCGCTGCAGGTACCCATCCTCATGAAAGCTGAGAAGATGGACGAACTGGCCGCTCTGGAAGAATCGCCAGTATTCGACCCGTCCCTCGACTTCAGACCAGCCGGCAACCCAATCCGACCCGGTCTCCCGGTGGCTCTCGTCGAGGTGAGGATAGCCCCACCCTCGGAGCGTGACCTGGCTCTCGGCCACGATGTTCCGGCAGTCGCCAAGCGACGGGATGCGCTCCGCGTCGAACGTCGTGGGATGGATTACAACTCGCCAATGCGGGTCGTTCTTGAGTCGCTTTGCGATCTCTTCTCCAGCAGTCATAGGTCACCTCGTTGGCGGCGAAACTGCTCGGCGTCCGGCGCCGATGAAGGCCGCAGCAAGAACCCGTAGTCACGCAATCGATCCAACTCTCGCGCAACAGCCTTTGCGACCGCAAGGTCGAGCAGGTCGCGCAGATCGGCAGAGGTTTGAGGCTCGATCGACTCGGGCTTGCGCCGGGGACGGAGGTACGTTGCACCCCGGCGAATAAGCAGACGCTGAGCGCTATCTCGAAACTCCTCACGTGCCAAGACCGGTACATCGCGGAATTCGGAGACGGCAATATTGACGTACAAGCGGCCGGCGATCTCGTGCTGTCGGATGTCGAAGTCGATGCTCGGATCGGCATGCCTCGCAACCCGGTCGGAGAGCCGATCAAGGCGCCACGTCTCCGCATCCCCTCGATCGAGGCCGGTCGCCTCGAATCGACCGGCGCGCTCCTCGATCCCAATGATGATGTCGCCGCCGCCGCGATGGTTCGCCATCGCCAGCATCGCCCGGATGACTTGCCCAACAAGTGGGTCAGTTCTCCCTTCGAGGCGACCCGGCGCCTTCAACTCAACATCCTCCGTTTCGCGGATGTATTCGAGGAAGCGCTCTAGTTCATCTCGCGTCATGGGCGTCCAGGCAGGCCATCATCAGCTCAGTATAGATGTGGATAAGGGACCCCACCTCCCTCCCGCCCGCCCTAACCCAGGTCAGCGGCCTCGCGGCCTTTCCACGCAACCGAGGTGCCACATGGTTCGATCGGTTCTTCGGACGCTGACGCCGGCAGGGCTGGCGCTCGCGCTCATCGCTCCCACGGCGTTTGCCACCGAACTTCCACCCACCAACCCGCCATCCGTGTCGCTCGCCCAGGCAGCCGGCACGCCTTGCGGACCGGATCAGCAAGCGGCAGGTGTCTACCTCTACAGCGAGCAGTCCTTTGGCGGCAAATGCGCCTATTTCCAGATCGATCTGGCTTCGGCCAACGAGTGGCACATCGGCAACGATCAGGCCCAATCAGTGCGAATCGTCGGTCCGAACCTCACCGCCATTCTCTGGAAGGATGTCTGGTTCTCCGGCGGCGGCACGCTCCTGACCGGTCCGGTCGAGATCCCGAACCTTGATTCCTATCCCTGCGACCGGACCGGCTGCGTCAGCGGCAAGCAAGCCTCGTCGTTGATGGTGCGCTTTAGCCAGCCCGATCAGCCGCCGCCGGGGGTCGGCCTGCCGGTGCGCGGCGGCGACCAGCGCGACGATTTGAGCGACCCGGACGGTCATCATTCCGCTTGCCGGCCCGACGTGACGATCAGCGCCGTCTTTCTTTATACCCAGCCGGGCCTGAGCGGTGACTGCTTCCGGATTGACCTGACCACCCCCGAGGCCACGCCACGCGACGCCGCCAGCTGGCCAATCGGAACGATTCGGTCTCTTCGTTGCGGCTTGTGTCGCGCCCGGGCCAGTCGATCCAGGTGCGCTTCTTCGAGCACGCCGGCTATCGCGGCGTGACGTTGGAAGTGACCGGACACGACGTTGTGATCGATGACCTTTCCATCCGTCCCGAGGGCTTCGTCGGACCGTGGATCGGCCAGGATCAGATCTCCTCGGTGCAGATCGGCGGCGTGCCGCTCCGAGAAGGTGAGTCGCCTCGCCTCGCCGGCAGCGTCAGCTAACGCAGACTGGGCAGCAACCCGATCGGTCCAAGCCCGGAAAAGCGCGTCGTCCAGACGCCGTCATTCGTCGCGGCAAAGGCCAGCCCATCCGTCGCAAAGCTGGTCGGATAGACGATCCCGTCTTTGGCGCGGACAAGAGGCCCGAGCTGCACGCCGAGCGGCATCGCGCTCGTGCTGCCGTCGTAGGAGCGCGAAAGGACCGGGGTCTGGCCGGTGCGCCAGAGCAGCCACCAGAAGCCGAGCGGTCCTGGCGGAGATGCCGCCAAATCGAAGCAGCTGTCGTACGCGCCGCTCGCAGCGAACCGAACCGCCGGGCCGCCCGCAACGACGCGGAAGTAGTCGCAATGGCCGGATGCCGGACTGCCCGAGGACGAAGACAGCCCGAAGTAGACGGTCTGGTCGGCGTCGTAGCGTGGCGAAAACAGCGGACGAGTGTACCAACGCATCCCGCCGGGCGGTAACGAGAACGGCTGGGTAAACCGAT
>JAXLWW010000028.1:0-2676 GCA_046328265.1 Dehalococcoidia bacterium | reverse complement strand
GCCGACGGCTTCGTCCGCCAGACCGTCTACCGGGCTTTGCCCAACTATGCCCCACCGGCCACCGGCGGCCACAGCGAAGACGCTCCGTCGCCGGGTATCCACGTCATCAACATCGAGGAGTGGGAGAGCGTCAAGGCGCGCACTGACTTCCGTCAGTCGCCCGAGTTCGCTGTCTGGTCGCGCGAACTGATCGGCCATCTGAACCCGCTCCACAGCCACGACTATTACGAGCGAGTGTTTACCACCGGCTAACGCGGCAGATTCCTGGAGAGCCGAGCGCGGCCTCGCTATAATCCGGCAACGGCGTTCGCGCCGACCGGAGGGCAGAACTCCTTGCAGCTACGCGCCCAGCCCGCCAGTGCGCGGCCGACAATCGACGGCCTCAGCCCGGCGCTCGCCGATCGCCTCGTCACCGCCGCCGTCGTCCTGTTCGTCGTCGCCTATGCGGTCCTGTTCTCCTTTCTCGCCCTCCACCGTCATAGCGTCTATGAGACCGATGCCTTCGACCTCGCAAATATGGAGCAGGCGCTCTGGAACACCACCCAGGGCCGTCCCCTCGACTTCACCAACTACGAAGGGCTGACCAACCGGCTCGGCGCACACGTCGAACCGGTCTTGCTGCTGATCGCCCCGATCTACGCGCTTGCGCCGCGCCCCGAGACGATCTTGATCCTCCAGAGCGTGGTGATCGCGCTTGGCGCACTGCCAATCAGTTGGTTGGCGCGCGATCGGCTCAATTCGCGGGTCGCCGCGCTCGTCTTCCCGCTGGTTTATCTGCTCTTCCCAGCGCTCGAAGCCGCCAACCTGTACGACTTCCACGCCCTGACCCTCACCGCCGCGTTCCTCGCCTTTGCGTTTTGGTTTGCTCAGACGCGCAACGCCGCCGGCTACTGGATCTCGGTGCTCCTGGCGCTCGGATCCAAGGAAGACGTGCCGCTGCTCGTTTTCGTCCTCGGGTTGTGGGTGGCAGTCGGCCTGGGCTGGCGGCGAACCGGGTTGGCGACCTCGGCGCTGGCGCTCGTCTGGTTCTTCGTTGCCGTCCAGATCGTCATTCCCCACTTCAACCCGGACAAGCAGTCACCCTATCTCGATACCCGCTACGGTCATCTTGGAACGAACATCCGCGAGATCGCTGCCACTCTGCTGCTCAATCCGCTCTATTGGGCCAGCTACATCACCCAGCCCTCGAAGCTCGCCTATGTCCGCGACCTGCTCACCCCGGTCGCCTTCCTCTCGCTCTTTGCTCCGCTCACCTTGCTGGTGCTCTCGCCGACGCTCTTGCTGATCCTCCTGTCGGGCAGCAAACTGCAAAACACCCTTGAATTAGAACATTACCCCGCGCCGTTGGTGCCGGTCGTCGTGGTCAGCGCGATCTACGGTGCCGCTGCTCTCGCGCGCCTGCTTTCCCGCAGAACCGGTTGGCCGGAGGCGAACTGGGCGGCGGCGCTTTCGTTGATCGTGCTGGCGTTTACCCTGGTCTACCACTACGACCGCGGCGCGACGCCACTCAACGGCGAGTTCGGCTTGAAAGAGCGCACCGCTCGCCACGAACTTGCCGACCGGCTGGTCGCCCGGGTGCCGGCCGATGCTGCCCTCTCGGCCACCGGTGGGCTCAACGCTCACCTCGCCGGTCGCAAGTCGCTCTACGTCTACCCGATCATCGCCGACGCCAATTGGGTGTTCGTCGACTTCGCGCCGTCGATCGCCCCCGTCATCAACCGCGACCGCTACGAGGACATCGATCGGCTGCGCCGGGACGGCTTCGGGGTGGTGGCGGCCGAGGACGGCTTTCTTCTCCTCGGCCGAGGCCAGCCGGATCAGACCTCCGCCGAAACGGCTTTTCGCCGGGTCGCACCGGCCGGCTTTGGGCCGCGCACACCGCTTGCCGCCCGTCTCGGCCCAATTTCGCTGATCGGCTACACCCCTGGATTCGAGGCGCGTACGACCGTCTTTGCCACTCTCGCCCTGCGCATTGAGCGGCCGAGCGGCGATGTCCGGCTCTTCACCGTCCTGCTCGACAATGAGGGCCAACCGTTGCCGGGAACCGAGGCCGAGCTTGTCGCGCCGATCTGGCTGCCAACCAGCCGCTGGACGCCCAGCGAAACCTATCTAGTCGAGACAAAACGCTGGGGACTACGCGATGGCCCAGGCACCCTGCGGATCGGGCTGATCGCGACGACTGCGAGCCCGTCCTCGACCGCCGATCGTCTGCCGATCACCATCGAGGGGGGCCCGACCCTCGCGACTTCTCGTGACAATGTGCTGACCCTCGCGACCTTCCACTCGGACGGCCGGAGCGCCTCGGATGCCACTCCGACGCGGCTGACCTCCCTGCCCGCCGGCGCAAGACCGCTCGGCGCGATGCTGGCCGACGGCGTGCGGCTGGAAGGAGTGCTGCCGGCTGCGCCCGCCTGCGCGTCGCCCTGCTCGCTCGATCTCACCCTCTACTGGCGGGCGGTGCGCCCGCTTGATGAGAACCTGCAGGTGTTCCTCCACATTGCCGGGCCGGATGGACGCCCCGTCGCCCAGAGCGACGGCATCGCCGACGAAGGACGCCGCCCTCTGCGTAGCTGGCTGGCCGACGAAATCGTCGCCGACCGCCACCGGATCGAAGCGACGCTCCCGCCGGGAGACTACCGGCTGCTGGCCGGCCTCTACGACCCGGCAACCGGCCAA
>JAXLWW010000027.1:0-3876 GCA_046328265.1 Dehalococcoidia bacterium | reverse complement strand
TCACGCGGCCGCCCATTCTCGTGATTCGGGAACCCTACCGGGCCACTCCGGGCAAGTTAGCCCGGACGCAAGTCGGTCACACCCCGGTTTGTCCAGTCCATTGACGTGGGAATGGTGAATCGGTATACTGTTGCAGCGGAACCGCAACGAAGCGCCGTCGTCTCCGTGACAGAGAAGTGCGGGGATTTCTCCTCAAGGGGGAAGTCTCCGCCTTTTTGCATTTGGGATGTTTCGGTATGTCGCACACAGTCCGCGGAGTATCCCAGCCGCTTGACCGACGAGCCGGCTCGCATCTCGAGAGCGCCCGACGCGAGGTCGGGTGAGGAATGAAACGATGACGGGACGACCTATCCTATCCGGCCCGACGCTGTACGACGAGCGTTTTGAGCGTGACGCCTGCGGCGTCGGCTTTGTCGCGACGACGACCGGCAAGCCAAGCCACGACATCGTGGCCAAGGCCATCGAGGGCGTCATCAATGTGACGCATCGCGGGGCGGTCGGCGCGGACGCCAAGAGTGGCGACGGCGCGGGGATCCTGACGGCGCTCCCGGCGAAACTGCTCCTTCGCGAAGCCGCCAGGTTGGGCGCCCGCCTGGATGATATTCGCGACCTCGCGGTCGGGATGTTCTTCCTTCCGCAGGAAGGCGGCGAGCGGGTCAAGGGACTGGTCGGCGACGCGGTCGCCCGCGAGGGGCTGACCCTCCTCGGCTGGCGCGTGGTGCCGGTCGATGCCGAGGTGCTGGGCGAGAAGGCGTATCGGACACGGCCGGATATTCAGCAGGCGTTGGTAGCCCGGCCGGCCGGGCTGAGCGCAACCGACTTCGAGCGCAAGGTGTTTCTGGCACGCAAGGCAATCGAGCGCGCCGCCAGCGAGGCCGGCATCGATGGACTATACGTTCCGTCGTTCTCCTCCCGGACCATCGTCTACAAGGGGCTCTTTGTCGCTCCACAGCTTCCGGAGTTTTATCGCGACCTCGTCGACCCGGACTACCAGTCGTCTCTGGCGGTTTTTCACCAGCGCTACAGCACCAATACCTTCCCAAACTGGTTTCTCGCCCAGCCTTTCCGGATGCTGGCGCACAATGGCGAGATCAACACGCTCCAGGGCAACCAGAACTGGATCCGCGCCCGCGAAGGGTCCCTGGCGTCACCGGTCTGGAACGACCGTGTTCAAGAACTGTGCCCAATCATCCAGCCAGGCGGTTCGGACTCGGCGAATCTCGACAACGTGCTGGAGACGATTGAGCAATCCGGGCGGACGGTCTTGCATGCAATGGCGATGCTGGTTCCCGAGCCTTGGGAAAACATGCCGAACCTCAAGCCGGAATGGCGGGCGTTTTACGAGTATCACGCCTGCCTACAGGAGCCCTGGGACGGTCCCGCGGCGCTCGCCTTCACCGACGGCCGCTTTGTCGGCGCGGTGCTCGATCGCAACGGGTTGCGCCCAGCGCGCTATACCGTAACCGAGGATGGACTGGTCGTGCTCGGCTCGGAAGTTGGTATCGTCGACATCGACCCGGCGACGGTCGTCGAGAAAGGCCGGCTTGGCCCAGGCCAGATGATCGCGGTCGATGTCGAGCGCCAAGTGCTGCTCCAGAACGACGAGATCAAGGACCTGCTGGCCAACCAACAGCCGTACGGTGAGTGGGTGGAGCGACGCCTCCACCGGATCGACTTTGCCGTCTCGACCAACGGCCACCACGCGGGGGCGGTTGCGGGAACCGAATCGCTCACTCAGCTACAGTCCGCCTTTGGCTATACCTCGGAAGAGGTTCGTCAGATCGTCCTTTCGATGGCCGAGGAGGCCGCCGACCCGACCTGGTCGATGGGCGACGATACGCCGCTGGCGGTGCTCTCCCAGAAGCCGCGCTTGCTCTACAACTATTTCCGTCAGCGCTTCGCCCAGGTCACCAATCCACCGATTGACCCGCTGCGCGAGCATATCGTGATGGCGCTCAACGGCTATCTAGGCGCGAAGGACAGCTTCCTCGTCGAGACGCCCGATCACGCCCAACTGCTGTTCCTCAACACGCCAGTGCTGCTCGATTCGGAACTGGCGACGCTTCGTCACCTCGCCGACCCAGCCTTTCGTGCCGCCACCCTCGACATCGTCTTTCCGGCCGTCGACGGGCCGGCAGGCCTCGAGGCGGCGCTCGAACGACTTTGCCAGCAGGCCGAGGCGGCTATCGCCGACGGTGCGACACTCCTCGTGCTCTCGGACCGGGCGGTCAACGCCGATCTTGCGCCGATCCCGAGCCTGCTGGCCGTCGGCGCGGTGCATCACCATTTGATCCGCAGCGGCAAGCGTACCCGCGCGGATCTCATTATCGAGAGCGGCGACTGTTTCGAGGTCCATCACGTTGCGACCTTAATCGGCTATGGAGCGAGCGCGGTCAATCCGTATCTCGCGCTCGCCACCGCTCGGGTGGTGGCGATACCGCGTAACGCCACGCCCGAGGAGGCCGCCGAGGCTTCTGGACAAGCTGAGCAGAACTTCCGCCATGCCTGTGAAAAGGCGTTGCTGAAGATCTGCTCGAAGATGGGTATCAGCACCGTCACCAGCTATCGCGGTGGACAGATCTTCGAGGCGATCGGCCTGGGTCAGGATCTGATCGACCGCTGCTTCTTTGGGACGCCGTCGCAAATCGGCGGGATCGGCCTCACCGAAATCGCCGAAGATCTGCTGTCTCGCCACGCCGAAGCGTTTCCAGCCCCGCAACGGTTGAAGGACCACGGGTTCATCCGCTACCGCCGAGAGGGCGAGTATCACCTCTACGGGCAACCCGTCATCCGGGCGATGCAGCGCGCCGCCAACTCGCGCGATTATGCGATCTATGAGGAGTTCCGGTCGATCGCCGAGGAGCACCCGCCGGTGTCTCCACGCGACCTGCTCGAACTCTTTTCAGACCGCCCGTCGATCGCGATCGACGAGGTGGAACCGATCGAGGCGATCACCCCACGCTTCATCAGCACCGCGATGTCACTTGGAGCGCTTGGTAAGGAAGCACACGCCACTCTGGCGGTGGCGATGAACCGGATCGGATCGCGAAGCAACTCCGGCGAGGGCGGCGAGGACGAGGAGAACTACGCAACCCGGCCCAACGGCGACATTGCCCACAACAAGATCAAGCAAGTAGCATCGGGTCGCTTTGGCGTGACGATCCAGTACCTATCGATGTCCAACGAGCTTGAGATCAAGATGGCCCAGGGGTCCAAGCCCGGCGAGGGCGGCCAGTTGCCCGGCCAGAAGGTGTCGGATTTCATCGCTCGGGTGCGTCACGCGGTGGCGGGCATCCCACTGATTTCCCCGCCGCCGCATCACGACATCTACAGCATCGAAGACCTCGCTCAGTTGATCTACGACCTGAAGCAAGCCAATCCATCGGCGAAGGTCGGGGTGAAACTGGTGTCGGAGGCCGGCGTTGGGACGATCGCGGCGGGGGTCGCCAAAGCCTATGCCGATTACATCCTGATCAGCGGACACTCGGGGGGCACCGGCGCGTCACCGCTCTCGTCGATTAAGAATGCCGGCTGTCCCTGGGAACTTGGCCTGGCTGAGACCCAGCAGGTGCTGGTGCTCAATGACCTGCGGGGTCGGGTCAGTCTGCGTACGGATGGAGCGCTACGAACCGGTCGTGATGTCGTGGTCGCAGCGGCGCTCGGCGCGGAGGAGTTTGGCTTTGGCACCGCGCCGCTGGTCGCGATGGGCTGCGATATGGCTCGCCAGTGTCACCTCAACACCTGTCCTACCGGCATCGCCACCCAGCGCGAGGATCTTCGCGCCAAGTTCACCGGCACACCCGACCAGATCGTTCATTACTTCAACCATCTCGCCCAAGACGTGCGCGAATGGCTGGCCCGGCTTGGCTACCGGAC
>JAXLWW010000026.1:0-5446 GCA_046328265.1 Dehalococcoidia bacterium | reverse complement strand
GTCAACCGGTGCGCCCGATCGATAGTTCCAGATGCCGACGATGCCACACATGGTGAGAGTGCTGTCCTTTCCGCTAAGTACCTGGGCAGAGATATTTTGAGGATTGTGGGGGACACCCCCACACCCCCGGCGGGGCTCCGCCCCTGCACCCCGGCCAAGATTTCAGCGACGACCTACTTAGTCGGCGGTGGAAATCGTTGCCGCCCAGTCGCGATTTGCCCGATACCACTCGACCAGCCGCTCAATTCCGACTTCGTAGGAGGTGGTCGGCGACCATCCCAGCAATGCTTGCGCTCGGTGGATATCCGCCCAGGTCGCGTCCATATCGGCGGGGTGGCGTGGCTGGAAAACCAGGGTCGCCGGCTTGCCAACCAGCCGCTCGACGAGGTGAATCAACTCCATCAGCACCACCGGCCGGTCAGAGCCGAGGTTGATCACTTCAAACCCGAGCGGCTTGAGGCCGGCAATCGTCCCACGGGCGATGTCGTCGACGTAGGTGAAATCACGCGACTGTTGGCCGTTTCCGTAGACGGTGACCGGGCGCCCTTCGGAGATCCACTGGACGAAGCGAAAGGGGCTCATATCGGGCCGGCCAGCCGGACCATAGACTGTGAAATAGCGGAAGATCGTGACATCGAGGCCGTGCAGATGATGATAGGTCGCGCAGAGCGCCTCGGCCGCCTTCTTCGACGCGGCATAGGGCGAGAGCGGCCGATCGGTGCCGGCATCCTCGCGATAGGGCACTGCGTTCGATGCGCCATAGAGGCTGGAGGTCGAGGCAAGCAGCAGCTTTGGCACCCCGCTTTCTCTCATCAGTTCGAGGAGATTCAGCAGACCGAGGACATTCGTGTCGAAATAGATCCGCGGTGTCAGGACGCTCTGGCGCACCCCGGCGCGCGCTGCCAGGTTGATCACCGCATCGAACGGCCGGCGGCCGTCAAACAACGGCGCAAGCTGGGCTTCTTCGGCGATGTCTGCCTCGACAAAGCGAAACCGCTCGCGGCCGGTAAGCCGGGCTAGCCGCCACTGTTTGAGCCGAACGTCGTAGGCATCGTTCAGGTTGTCGACGCCGACGACCCTGGCGCCGAGATCAAGCAGTTGGCCGACCACACACGACCCAATGAAGCCGGCAGCGCCGGTAACGAGGTACGTTCCGCTCGCATCCCCGGTCATTGGTCGCGCAGCATCCCGGCGCCCAGCAGCACACCCTCAATCCCCGCCGCCCGCCAGGCCGCAAGGTCGAGGCACTGACGGGTGTCCAGCACGGTCCGTGCGCTTGTCATCAGGGCGGTGGGGTCGATCGCGGCGAACTCGCGGTGATCGACAAGCACCACGATCAGGTGGGCGTCGGCGACGGCAACATCGAGCGATGGGGCGAGATGACAGGCCAACTGCGGCGCTTCGGCGACATGGGGATCGAAGGCCGAGACGTGAAAGCCGTCCCGGCTAAGCCGTTCGACCACCTCGACGGCGGGGCTCTCGCGGATGTCGTCGACATTCGCCTTATAGGCCAGTCCGAGGCAGGCAATCGACGGCGTGGCGATCCCGGCGGTCAGCCGCCGCACCTGGCGCACGACGTAGTCGGGCATGCCGTCGTTGATTTCGCGCGAGCGGCGGATCACCGATGCATCCTGCGGCGCGGCCTGAAGCAAGAACCACGGATCGACCGCGATGCAATGCCCGCCAACACCGGGGCCGGGGCGCAGAATATTCACCCGCGGGTGGTGGTTGGCAAGGCCGATTGCCTCCCAGACGTTGACACCGATCCGATCGGCAATCAGAGCAAACTCATTCGCCAGGGCGATGTTGACGTCGCGGAAGGTGTTCTCCATCAGCTTGACCATCTCGGCGGTGGTCGCATCGGTCAGGAAGATCTCGCCGCTGACGAACCGCCGATAGAGCGCCTCGGCGCGGCGCGCCGCCGCCGGACTGGCTCCGCCGGCTATCCGATCGTTGGACACCAACTCGTCGAGGATCTTTCCCGGTAGGACGCGCTCCGGGCAATGGACGACGAAAAGTTCGCCACCGTCGCCGTCGCCGCAGCTCACCCGCAGGCCGGACGTCTCGAGAACCGGGATCAGCAGGTCGACGGTGGTGCGCGGCGGAACGGTCGATTCGAGGATGACGAGGTTGCCGGCTCGCAGCATCGGGACGACCGCCTCGGCGGCAGCGCGCACGTGGCGCAGGTCGGCTTGCACCTCGCCATCCTCGGGATGCCCGGTCGGCGTTGGCACCGAGATGATGAAGACATCGGCCGGCTCGGGCGCGGCGGCAACCGACAGTTTGCCGCTTTGCAACGCCGCTCGGACCAGCGTGTTGAGGCCTGGCTCGGCGATGTGGACGTCGCCTTGCTTGAGCGTTTGGACGACGCGCGGGTTGATATCGACGCCCAGCACGGTCGTTCCCGAGGTCGCGAACATGGCTGCCGTCGGCAGGCCGATATAGCCCAGCCCGATCACGCACAGGCGTTGGTCGCCGGGCGCGTTCGTTGCGTCGATCACCCTGATACCCCAGCCCCGGCCATGCCAAATGGCACCACCGGGTTTCCTAGAAACGCGTCGAGGATACGGTCGGCGGCCCGGCCATCACCATACGGGTTGACCGCCCGCGCCATCCTTTGGTGTTCTGAATCGTCATAGAGCAGCCGCAGCGCTTCCCGAACGATTGTGTCGCGATCGGTGCCAACCAGCCGGGCGACGCCCGCCTCGACGCCCTCCGGCCGTTCGGTCACCTCGCGCAGAACCAGCGCCGGTACGCCCAGTCCCGGCGCTTCTTCCTGAATGCCACCTGAGTCGGTCAGGACGATCCGCGCCCGCTTGATCAGGTGGATCAACGTCAGGTAGTCGACTGGCGGCGCGAGCACGACGTTGGGCTCGTCGCTCAAGATCCGCCGCACCGGCTCCTGGACATTCGGGTTCAGGTGGACCGGATAGACGATCCGAATGCCCGGGTCATGGCGGGCGAGATCTCGCAGGGCGAGGCAGATCTGCTCGAAAGGCGGACCGAAGCTTTCTCGCCGATGGGCAGTCACGAAGACGAGCCGCGTCGTATCGTCCAGCCTGGCGCGATCGAGCAATGTGACGGCCTCCGGCGAGATTGGCTGCGCAACGACCTGCTGGAGGGCATCGACGACGGTGTTGCCGGTCAGCACGATCTGACTCGCTGGCACGTCCTCGCGCAGCAGGTTGTCCTGTGCCCGGCGGGTCGGCGCAAAATGCAAGTCGGCGATCGCCCCGGCGATCCGCCGGTTTACCTCTTCAGGAAAGGGCCGCCACTTGTCGTGCGTGCGCAGACCGGCCTCGACGTGGGCAACTCGTGCCCCAGCATAATACGCAGCAAGCGAGGCGGCGGCAACGGTGGTCGTGTCACCCTGAACCATCACCCAGTCCGGGCGCTCCGGCGCCAACAGCGGTGCAAGGCCAGTCAGGACGGCCGCCGCGACCTGGCTCGGCGTCTGGTTGTCGGTCATCACAGCGAGGTCGACATCCGGGACGAGGCCGAACAACTCGAGCACCTGCACGAGCATTTCGCGATGCTGGCCGGTGGTGCAGAGCGAGAGCCGGAGCGGAGCGTCCGCGCCCGACCAGCGTTGGCGAGCACGCACCAACACCGGGGCCAGTTTGATCGCCTCGGGCCGGGTTCCCAGCACTGCCAGAACCCGGACCGGCTGGGCGAAGTGGGAAGACCTCACGCCGGCCGCGCCGACCACGCCGGAGCCGCCGTTCGAGCAGCGCGCCGGCGATCGACCACCACTGCCAGCACCAGTCCGGCCAGCAGCCCGCCAACGAACCCCGCAGCCAACAGCGCGGATGAAGGTCCAGACGGCCGCGCCGAACTCGCTCCAGAGATGACCAGCGCCCGGCCGCTGGCAGCGTTGGCGGCAAGTCTGGTCTCGACCGCACGTTTCATCAGCAGGTCGGCAGCGCTCCGAGAAAGCTCGAGCGCCCGCGTCAACTCATCGCGCTTGGCGGTGTATTCCTGCACCTGTCCGCTCAACTCGCGAATGTCCTGGTCGAGTTGGCGAACCACAGCCTCGGTCAGGTCATCGAGTTGAGGGTCGGCGCCTGAGCTTATCAGCGAGGTCTGGCCGCTGCCCAACTGGGCGGAGAGTGCCTCGGTCGTCTGGCGAATGTCCTGGGTGGTGCTCTGGCGGCGTCCTTCGAGCTGAGCAATCAGCGCCTCGGCATCCGCCAGAAGCTGGGTCTGACTGGCGCGGGCAGTCAGGTCGCTGCCGGCGATCCGAATCTCGGGGATCACGCCAGCAGGACTAGTAATCGGCGCGAGCGCGCTTCCGGCCGCCGCGCCCTGTTGATCGGCCGGCTTGGGGCGACCGTTGGCGATTTCGACCGCAATCACCCGATTCAGATTGAACAGCCGTGATTCGAGCGACAGGATCGCTGCAGATGAACTGAGCAGGCCGGCTGACGACTCGCCACCGGCTGCGATTTGTTGGCGTAACGTCAGGGCATCGCTTCGCAGGAGATCGAGTTCGGTCAAGACAGCGTAGCCGCCCCGTAGCCGGGCGACGAGCGCATCGTTCGACCGCTCGGTCAGGTTCTGGCGTAGCAACTGCTTCTGGGAAAGTTGTTGGCGAAGCTCCGCGTCGCGCGCTTCACGAAGGAAGGCTACGTAGCGCGTCTCGGCGGCGGCGAGGTCGGCGTTGGTACGTTGCAATTCCTCTTCGACCGACCGGACATCGCGGTCGGACTGACCATACACCTCGTCCAATCGCTGCGACGCGACCTGTCCGAAAGCCTGTGCGAGAGCCTCAGCATCACCGGGTGTGGAGGCTCGGGCCGAAAGGGTGATGACGTTTCCCTCGATCTTGGCATCCAGCCGCCCGTTGACGCTGTCAGCCGGCAATTTCAGCCGCTCGGCCACCTGCCGGCTGACATCCACACTCGTCAGGAGCGCACGGTATTCCACCTCGCGCGCCCGCTGGGCAACCGCCTGCTGGCTCGCTAGCCGGTCGGTGGCGACGATCCGCTCGTCGAGACGAATCTGGTATTTCGAGCCGGTCAGCAAGAGTTGCCCGTCCGAGGTATAGACTGGATCGAGTGACTGGCGCACTGAGGAGTAGGCGAAGACCGCCACTGCGCCGAGCAGGGCGCAACCGACGATGATGTACCAACGCCGAACCAGGATCGAGAGATACTTGCCGATGTCGACATAGTCCCCGCTGGTGTCGGCACCAGCCGCGTTCGGAAGAGTCTCGGTCGGCAATCAGCCCCCGTCGAAGTCCGCGCCCGTGGGCGGTAGCAATGCACCTCGGAGTTGCAGAATCCTAGCAGATTGGCGACTGGCCTCTAGCGCACTTCGTTGATCTGGGCTTGATTGAGCAGCCATTGGCGAGCCGGGCTACTCCAGATGACATTCCAACGGCCGTTGAAGCGGCGGGTCGACTGGCCGGACGCGGTACGCTCAGTCGAGGTGATCGTGACGGTCG
>JAXLWW010000025.1:0-6856 GCA_046328265.1 Dehalococcoidia bacterium | reverse complement strand
GTCGGGGTTTGCAACGTCGTGGCGAACGGTGAACCCCGCCCGAAATCCCGGCAGGAACCGGACAGAGGTACAGTTGAGTGGCGGTGGCGGCGCGGGGATACAAAAGTCGGGATAGCTCGGATGACAAACCGACGAGGCGACCGTCGCCGCGCGGGTCGGCGCGGCAGCGGCGGTGGTTGCGACGGGCGGCGGGATGGCGGTCTCGGTGGCCGACCGCGTCGTCGGGGTCTGGGCCGCCGCCACGGTCGACGTCGCGCTCACCGGCGCCTCGGTGACAGACGGTGTCGGGGTGGTGGTTGCCGTCGGCGAGGCAGAGGGTGACGCGGCCACGGTTCCCGAACCCGCCGGAAGCACGGTGGCAACCGGTCGCAACCCCTCGCCCGGCAGGGAGAAGGTACGTGTCGATAGGAGACCGACCGCTGCCAAGCCGACCGCAACGCAGACGCAGAACACCACGAGGCCGAGCACAGCAAGCAGTACGCCGGTACGGTGGCTCATCGAGCGACCACGATCGCGTGCTTCAGACGAGGCACTGGTTCCCACCCCCAGGACGATCGCGGGCCTAGTATAGCGAGTGCGCTAGTTGATGGAGCGTCCAATCCGTCCAAGATGAGCAATGTTCGCCTGGTCGTCAGGACTTTCGCTCGGCCCGGTCGTCAACCAGGCGTCCAGAATCTCGCCGGCGACCGGCTCGGCCGTGGCTCTCAGGCTGAGGACGAGCACGTTCGCATCATTCCAACGTCGGGCGCCGCGAGCAGTCTCAGGGTCTGAGCAGAGGGCGGCGCGCACTCCAGGCACCTTGTTCGCCGCCATGCAGACGCCGGTTCCGGTCCAACAAAACAGCACGCCTGCATCGGCTTCTCCGCGGGCAACCTGCTGCCCCACCCATTCGCCGACCTCTGCCCAGGCAAGCGTCTCACCGGCAGGCGGCAGGCGCGTTTGGACAAGCAGTCCCCGCCGCTCAAGCTCCGCTTGGACGAAACTGGTTAGGTTTGAACGCTCGTCGGCGCCCAGCGCGATCCTCATGGTCCTCCGCGCGGTCCGCAGATACCCTGCGATTGTAGCGTGATTTCGGCGTCCAATCCGTCGAGCCACCATCTTTGCCCAGGGTGGATCCCTTTGGTACACTCAGTTGAACCCGTCCGGAACATTCGTCGGACGGCCACCTCACTCGGCCACGAGTGGCGCGATCTCCGAAGGAACCAAACAGCATGGCGAAAGACCTGGTCATCGTCGAATCGCCGACGAAGGCGAAGACGTTGAGCCGATTTCTCGGCCCAAAGTACACCGTGCGGGCATCGCTTGGGCATGTCCGCGACCTCCCCAAGAGCCAGATTGGCGTCGACGTCCCGCGCGACTTTGCGCCCAAGTATCTCGTCCCGCGCGAGAAGAAGGAGTTGGTCAAGGAACTGAAAGAAGCGGTCAAAGGGGCTCGCTCCGTCTGGCTCGCAACCGACCCCGACCGCGAAGGTGAAGCCATCTCCTGGCACCTCGCCGAGGCGACCGGAGCCGACCTGGCCAAGGTGCGGCGGGTCGTCTTCCATGAAATCACCAAGGACGCCGTGACCGAGGCGTTCCAGCATCCGCGTTCGATCGACATGGAATTGGTGAACGCCCAGCAGGCGCGTCGCATCCTCGACCGCCTCGTCGGCTACGAAATCAGCCCTCTGCTCTGGCGAAACGTCAAGGGGCGCTTGTCGGCCGGCCGGGTCCAGTCGGTCGCTGTTCGGCTGATCGCCGACCGCGAACGTGAGATCCAGGCCTTCGTCACGACGGAGTATTGGACGATTGACGCCGAACTGACCCGGCAGGGTTCCAAGCTGAAGAAAGACCAACTCCGTGCCGGCCTTGTCGGGATCCGCGGACAGCGCGAAAAGCTGGAGATCCCAACCGAAGCGCGAGCCGCCGAACTCGTCGCCGACCTGCGTCCGGCGGCGTTCTCGGTTTCCGACGTACGCCGTCGCGAGGTGCAACGCCAGCCATCCGCTCCGTTCACGACCAGTACCCTTCAGCAGGAGGCGGCACGCAAGCTCCGATTTACTGCAAAGCGGACCATGATCGTCGCCCAACAACTCTATGAGGGTATCTACCTGCCCGATGCGAAGGAAACCGTCGGGCTGATTACCTACATGCGGACCGATTCAACCAATGTCGCGGCGTCGGCGCAGCAAGAAGCGCGCGCCTATATCGCCGAGAAATTCGGCCCAGCGTTTGTCCCCGCTATACCACGGACCTTCACGAAGAAGGCACGCAATGCTCAAGAGGCTCACGAGGCGATCCGGCCGACGAGCACGACGCGCGAGCCCGATCGCATCCGCGCCGCGCTCTCTCCAGAGCAGCACCGGTTGTATGACCTGATCTGGAAGCGGTTCGTTGCCAGCCAGATGGAAGCAGCGGTCCTCGACACCACCGCAATTGACATCGAGGCGACGAGGACGCCGAGCGGAACCCAGTACCTGCTGCGCGCCAATGGCTCGGTCGTGAAATTTCCCGGTTTCCTTGAGGTCTACCGAGAAGGCACCGACGACGGCGAGGTTGACGAGGACGGCCGTCGGCCTCTGCCGGAACTGCGTGCCGGCGAAGCACTCGACTTACTCGACCTGCTGCCGGACCAGCATTTCACCCAACCGCCCCCGCGCTACACCGAGGCGACCTTGGTAAAGGCACTCGAAGAGCAAGGGATCGGTCGGCCCAGCACCTACGCCCCGACGATCTCGACCATCGTCGACCGTGGCTACGTCGAACGGATCGAGCGCCGTCTGGCGCCAACCGACCTTGGCTTCACCGTCAACGACCTGCTGGTGAAATACTTCCCCGATATCGTCGACATCGGGTTCACGGCCCAACTCGAAGAGCGCCTCGACGACATCGCAACCGGTGAACGACGCTGGACACCAGCAAGCGACTTCTACCAGCCATTTCATCGCCGTCGAACGTGCCTGGACCGATGCCGAAGGTCAAGATGGAGGACGAACTGGGTACGGCGAAGATTGCGAGAAGTGCGGCGCACCGCTGGTCGAAGATGGGTCGTTTCGGCAAGTCTATCGCCTGTAGCGCGTTTCCCGACCTGTCGCAATGCCAAGCCGTTGCTCGAAAAGGTCGGGGCACGCCGTCCGGAGGTGGTATTGTGCGTACGAGCAAGAAGGGCCGCACCTTCTACGGTTGCACCGCTATCCCAATTGTCCGTTTACTGCCCGGGACCGGCCCTGCCCGAACCGTGTCCGAATTGCGGCGGCTTCCGCGTCCAAACCACCCGCGCCAGTTTCGCCGAAAACCCAATCGAACGCGAACCAGTCCGAGCCAGCACCACGCGTTCGAAGACCGGCCGCCCGGCCGCGAAGAGCGCCAAGGGCGGCAAGAGCAGTACCGCCAAGCGGAGCACCAAGCCCGGCGCCGCCAAGAGCGCTCGAACTCGGACCACCGCCCGCAAGACCGGGAGCAAGACGCCGGCAGCGTTGCGAAGCTAGACTACCGTCGCAAGGGGGACGGATGAACAACCGGGTCGAGCGGCTACGGGCGCGCCTGGTTCCGCAGGACATCACCGCGTTGCTGGTCAGCAACGACCAAAATCGGCGCTACCTGAGCGGCTTCGCCGGTTCAGCGGGCTTCCTCCTCATCACCCGAGAACGGGCACTGCTCCTGACGGATTTTCGCTATACCGAGCAGGCCACCGAGCAGGCGCCCGAATTCGAGGTCCGTAAGCTGACCAAGGGCATCACCAGGGAACTCGAACAGTTTGTGAACGAGTTCGGTCTTTCCAAACTCTGGTTCGAATCGGCATCGTTGAGCTACCACCAGTGGGATCAGCTTTCGGCGGCGGCAAAGGACTGCGGACTGGGTCTCGTGCCATCGACTGATCTGGTCGAGCCGATCCGAATGGTCAAGGACGCCCAAGAACTCGCAACGATCGAGCGCGCGGTGGGCATCGCCGACGAGACAGTCGAGGCGGTGAGTCATTGGATCGAGCCGGGGATGACCGAAAGCCGAGTTGCGTGGGAAATCGAGAGACGGATGCGCGAAGCGGGCGCCGAGGGGATGGCGTTCGAGGTAATTGTCGGAAGTGGGGCGCGCGGCGCACTGCCACACGCTCACCCTACCGAGAAGCAGATAGCCGCTGGTGAGCCGATCGTTCTCGATCTCGGGTGTATCGTCGATGGTTATCGAAGCGATCTCACCCGGACCGTTTGCATCGGCGACCCTGAACCGGCGTATCTCGAAATCTACGACATCGTTCTGCGGGCGCAACTTGCGGCTGAAACTCAGATCCGGCCCGGGATGACGGGCGGAGATGCCGACAAAATCGCTCGGGACCTGATTGCCGAGGCGGGATATGGCGCTCAGTTCGGCCATTCGCTCGGCCACGGGATCGGGTTGGAGACGCACGAGGGACCATTTCTTCGTGCCACTGGCGAGGACGTTCTCCAGCCCGGAATGGTGTTCTCAGTCGAACCGGGTATCTATCTACCCGGTCGGTTTGGTGTTCGAATCGAAGATCTGGTGGTGGTGGAAGCCGACGGCGTGCGCGTATTGAGCAAAGCGCCCAAAGTTCCGGCGCCTAGGAGGACCTCATGATCGGGGTTGGCGATCTGCGCCGAGGGATTGTCATCGAACTCGACAACAAGCTGTATTCGGTTGTCGAGTATCAGCACATCAAGGTAGGGCGCGGGAGCGCTCAAATCCGGCTGAAACTCAAGGATGTCAAGGCAGGGCACACGACCGACCGGACGTTCCAGGCTGGTGAGAAGTTCACCCGGGTCCGACTCGAGCGCCGGCCGGTGGAATACCTCTACAGAGATGAAGATACCCTCCATTTCATGGACCGCGAGACCTTTGAGCAATTCGAGATGAATGCACTGGCGCTCGCCGATGCTGTCCCTTTCATGAAGGAGGGGATGAACCTCGATATCTTGACCCAGGAAGAGATCCCAATCAGCGCAGAACTGCCGTTCACGGTTGACTTGAAGGTGGCCGACACCCCGCCCGGCTTCCGTGGTGACACCGCCAGTGGCAGCACCAAGCCCGCCACGATGGAAACGGGTGTAGTCGTCAATGTGCCCTTCTTCATCAACGTGGGGGACCAGTTGCGGGTCGACACTCGCGACGGCAGCTATATCGAACGGGTCACGAGTTAGACGCGGTGGCGGACAAGGGCCGTCGTTCCACCGATCTCTTGCAGATCCTCGCCGGTGAGGCGGCCGAGATCCTGCGAGTTGTCGCCGCGTCCGATGTCGAGGAACTTGAACTCGAACAGGGCGGCTATCGGATTGTCGTCCGCCGTCAGCTTGACGACGTGCCCGCGCTCGCTTTGGAGCAACCCGCCAACGATGCTCCCACATCGGCTGACGAGTTCGATACGACGTTCACGATCGCCTCGCCGGTGGTTGGCTGGTTTCGCCGCGGTGCGCTAATCGATGGACCACCGCTCGCCGATGTCGGACAGAGCGTCGAGGTAGGCGCCAAACTCGCCGTCATCGAGGCGGTCCAAGTGGTCCACGACGTGGTGGCCGACCGGGCTGGCACAATCGTCGAGATTTTGGCGGCCGACGGCGATGGCGTCGGATTTGGCCAGCCGCTGTTCCGGCTCAGCGAGCGGATCGGGTGACGATCCTCACCATTGCGGCACTGGTTGCATCCGTCAAGAGGACACTCGAACGCGACCCGGCCTTGGCCGACTTCTTCGTCGAAGGTGAGGTATCGAACCTCTACCGTTCATCCTCAGGTCACCTCTACTTCACGCTCAAGGACGCCGACAGCAGCCTCAAATGCGTCCTGTTTCGCTTTCGAGGGCGGGCAGGGATGGCCAACAACGGCGACCACGTCATCGTCCACGGCAGGATGTCGGTCTACGAAGCGCGCGGCGAGGTCCAGATCATCGCCGACCTGATCCAGCCGGCAGGGCTGGGGATGCTCCAACTTCGTTTCGAACAGTTGAAAGCGATGCTTGAGGCCGAAGGGCTGTTCGACGAAGCACGTAAACGGCCGATCCCTCCCTTTCCGCAGCGGATAGCGCTCGTCACCTCACCCGATGGGGCGGTGTTGCACGACATCCAAACGGTGATCGGCCGACGCTATCCGCTGGTTGAACTGGTCCTGGCGCCCTGCCAGGTCCAGGGAGAGAACGCGCCGGCCCAAGTCGTAGCCGCCATCGAGCAACTGAACGCGCGCGACGATATCGATCTGATCATCGTCGCACGCGGAGGCGGTTCGACCGAAGACCTTTGGTGCTTCAACGAGGAGGTGGTCGCACGGTCTATCTTCGGTAGCCGAATTCCCGTGATCTCGGCCATAGGCCACGAGACTGACGTGACGGTTTCCGACTACGTTGCGGATCTCCGTGCGCCGACACCATCAGCGGCGGCCGAGATCTGTGTCCCGGATGTGGCCGACTTGCTGGCGCAGCTTGGGCAATATCGATCGCTTCTGGTCGGTGAGGCGACCGCCCGCCTTGCTGATTTGCGCGGCGAACTTCGCTTCGTCCGCCACCGGTTGGACCGTGGCGCACCTGATCTCGACCAATTGCGCCAGCGGATCGACGATTTGTCTCGACGGGTGGCAGAGAAACCGGCCATCACCGCTCAGCTTCAGGCGACACGTCTCGAGGGACTAGCGCAACGGCTGGAGGCGCTCAGTCCAGCACGGACACTGATACGCGGCTATGCGGTTGTCGAGAACCCTCGGAGCGGCACCCCCGTCCGAGGAATTGGGGATGTTTCGCTCGGAGAGCCTATTCGGATCTTGGTGAGCGATGGAACTCTGCACTCGACGGTGGAATCGGTCGAGGCGGCCGGGAGCCGATGATGACAAACGAAACGACCTCGCCAAGCTTCGAAGCGGCATTCACCCAACTCGAAGCGGT
>JAXLWW010000024.1:0-9847 GCA_046328265.1 Dehalococcoidia bacterium | reverse complement strand
GGAAGCCCTTGATCGCCCGAGCGGAGGCGGTGCTGATCGGCCCGGCCGAGATCGCGTTGATCCGGATGTTCGACTGACCGAGGTCCGAAGCGAGGTAGCGAACGCTCATTTCGAGCGCCGCCTTGGCGACGCCCATGATGTTGTAATGCGGAACAACGCGCTCGCCACCGAGGTAGGTCATCGTCAGGACACTACCGCCGCCGCGCGCCTCGAAGCGTGGCACCGCCCGCTGGAGCACCGCGGTGAGCGAATAGGCGCTCACGTCGAGAGTGGTGCGAAATGCCTCGCGGGTGGTCGACAGGAAGGTCCCGTCGAGCGCCTCGCTCGGCGCGTAGGCAATCGAATGGACGACGGCATCCAATCCACCGGCCTGGCGATCAATCTCGGCGAAGAGTTGATCGATCTCGTCGTCGTTGCCGACATCACATTGCAAGGTCAGCGATCCATCGAGCGTCTCGGTCAGTTGGCGAACGGTTCGTTCGACGCGTTCGCCCTGGTAGGAGACGATGACCCGGGCGCCTTCGCGGTGGAGCGCCTGGGTGATCGGCCAGGCAATGCTGAATCGGTTGGCCACGCCCAGCACCAGCACGGTCTTTCCTTCGAGCAGTCTCGGCACAGGGGTCCCCTTCGTCAGTTTCGGTACGCCAGAGCCGCGAATAATGGGCCGGTGGTGTTGCGGGCAAACTCCGTCCAGGCGACCGTCCGGCCCGGGCACTCACCCGGTTCGCCGGCCAGTTGGACGATCCGGAAGCCGTCGACGACCTCCAGGAGCCGCGCTCCCGGCAGCGTCTCGACCCCCGGCGTCCTTGCCACCACGCCGACCGCGTCGACCTGTGCGAGGCAGGCGCGCAAGTCCGTCGCCTCGAGCGTCAGCACCGGCGGCGCGGCGACTCGCCGATCGGCCGGCCGGTCCAGCCGGATCGTCCGAACGTCGTTTGCTCCCACCATCATCGCATAGACGGCGAGGTTGCTGGAATCGACGACGAGCGGTCCCGGAGGAAGTTGGCCACTGGCGCGCAGAGCGGCGATCCGCCGTCCGGCCGCCAGTCCGCTATTGCTCGGCTCGACGGGAGCATCGGCGGTTAGCCGGACGCCGAGAAGCAGCGCGGCCAACCCGGCGGCTGCCGCTCCCAGCAGCGCCGACCGGCGGCTCAGCCGGTCAAAGAAGGCGGACGCCATCCCGCCGGTCAGCGGCGCAAAGAGCGCCACAAAGGGCACGAGATAGCGAACGAGGTTGTTGAGCGGCTCACGTCCCGCCGCCAGCACCACCAGCACCGCCAACGTCGGGGCCGCCACCGCCACCAGATAGATCCTTGTCACCCTGTCGCGCCGGACCGCCGCCCAGAATCCGCCGGCAACGGTCGCCGCCAGCAAAGGTCCCTGGATCATCCAGAGCGCTTCCCAGACCCCCGCCGGGTCCGCCCCCGGCCCATAGGCGCGGAGGTTGTAGGCGCGAAACGCGTTCGGCCAGAAGAGCGGGTCGCCAAGCAGCAGCGCGTTTCCGGCGATGAAGGCGATTGGAAAGAGCCACGGCGCGCCCGCTGTCATCAAGGCAAGCGCCGCCACCGCCCCCGGCGGGCGCCGGTGTACGAGCCAGAGCACGACGAACAGACCGAACAGCCCGGAAAAGAGCCAGGCTTCGAAGCGAACCGTTGACGCGAGGGTAAGCGCGATGCCGGTCAACGCCAGCCAACCCGTTCGCTCATCGCGTAGCAACCGGACGACACCCAGCAGCGCGACCAGGATGAGCGCGAGGTGGAGGTTCTCGGCCAGCGGGGTGGCGCTCACCCAGAGGTGGCCGGGGTCGGCGGCGAGCAGCGCCGCGGCGAACAAGCCGGCCCGACGGCCGGCCAATGACGCCCCGATCGCGCCGACCAGACCAATCGCCGCGAGACCGAGCGCAACCGAAAAGAGCCGCGGCACGACCAGCAGGTCGGGCCAGGCGGCAAGCAGCGCGCCGAGCAGATACATTTGGCCAGGCAGCCAGACGCCGCTCCAGGCGAGGTATGGCCGCAGCGCCCAGTCGGCGGCCAGCAGCACCCGAAGGTAGCCATCGCCGCTGAGCGACGCAAACCCCGAGACGTACAGCCAACTGGTAGCCACCAGACGCAGCAGGACGATCACACCCAGGCCGGCCCAGAACGGCCGCGCTGCCAGCGGGTCTGACGGCTCGGTCGTCGCAAGAGAGCCACGATCCGCCGCCGATCGAGCCCAGGCGGGAGGATCGGTCGCCGGAAGAGCCTCTCGCGGGGCGGAGCGCATGCGGGGAGTATAGTGAGCGACTGACGAGTCGGGGACTATACTCCGCGCGATGTCCGCCACCCCAACCGGGCCGCCGCGGGAGCGTAGCCGGCGGCCGGTGGCCCAGCCTACGGCGGCAGCCGGTGACGGGGTGGCAACCCCCGCGGCGCACCGGCCGGTGGGTTCTGGCGCGGTGCGGCTCGGATCGCTGATCGCCCTCCTCGGCCTGATTGCCTTTGTCCACCTCTGGATCGTCTCGGGCGGCCGTTGGAGCTTCGAAACCAACCCGAGCGGGACGCTCTACCGCCGCCAGGCCGAAGCCTTTCGCGCCGGCCAATTCGCCCTGCTGGAAGCACCGCCCGCGGCCTTGCTCGCGCTGCCGGACCCCTATGACGGCCGGGCCTGGCTGCAGGTGCTGACCACGCCAGACCTGTCGCTCTATGACGGCCGGTTCTACCTCTACTTCGGGCCGTTTCCGGCGGTTGTCCTGGCGGCGGGCTCACTCGTCGGGCTGCAGGTTGCCGACGGCGTACTGGGACTGGCGTTTGACCTTGCGCTGGTCGCGCTGTTTGCCGCGGCGCTCGGGGTGCTGCGCCGGCGTCTCGTCCCGGACGGATCGTGGCTGCTCGACCGACTCGGGCTGATTGCCTTCGGGCTTGGCGCTCCGCTGCTGTTCATGCTCGGCCGGCTGAGCGTCTACGAGACGGCGATCGCCGGCGGCCAGGCTCTCCTGGTCCTCGGGCTGCTGCTCGGATTGGCCGGAAGACGGCTTCTTCCACTGGCCGGGCTGGCGCTTGGGCTGGCGGCGGCAACCCGGATCTCGCTGCTCCCCTCGCTGATCGTCGTCGCGCTGCTCGTGGTGATGCTCCAGCCGGAGCGACGGAGACAGGCGGCGTTGGCGCTGGCAGTGCCCGCTGGCGGTGTGCTGGCGTTGCTGGCCGCGTACAACGCCGCCCGGTTCGGGTCACCGCTGGAAACGGGGCTGCAGTACGCGATCACCACACTGCCCCATCGGGCCTGGATCCGCGAAATGTTCGCCGCCGGCAACCTGCCGACGACGCTGCCGTGGTATCTCTGGCGGCCGCCGCTCTGGAGTTGGGCGCCGCCCTTTGTCTTTCCCGGACGGATGTCTCCCGACGAGTGGATCGCGCTGCAGGGCTGGTATGTCGAACCATGGGGGATGACCGGATTGGTCTGGTTTGCGCCGCTCTTGCTGGCGGGCGCGGCGGCGGCAGTCGTCGGAGCGTGGCGGGGCGACCGGCGGGTCCTGACCGTCGGCGGGCTGGCTCTGGCAGCAGCGGCGGGCGCCGCGCCAATCGTCCTCTACCGGGCGCTCTACTGGCGCTACTACGTCGATTTCCTTCCCCTGGCGCTGCTCGGTGCGATGCTCGCGGTCCAGATCGTCCTACCGAGAGGGCGGCGGCGAGCGCTGGCAACTGCCGGCGTCGCCGCCCTCACCCTCTGGACGGCGCTCTTTGGCGTGGCGACCGGGATCGTCGCCCGCAATTTCTGGGCCGGCTTCGCCGAGGGCGACGGTTTGGTGGCACATGCGGCGCGGGCGGTTCCGCCGGTTTCGGCCCTGGCCGCCGCGCTCGACTGGATCGGCGAGCAATCGCCCGGGCGCACCCTCGCGCTGATCGTCGAGCCGCTTCCGGGGACACCGGCGACCATCGACATCGGAACACCAGCCCGGGTAGACGTCGCCGTCGCTGACCCGGCGGGCGACCGTTGCTGGGCGATGCTGCCCGGCCCGGATGTTGCCTGGATCGTCGCGACGCAGCCGGTGGGCGATCCCCTCGCCGTGTTTACCCCATCGATCGGGCCAGCGGCCTTCGTCTCGCGCGCCGAGCCAGCCACTCCGCCGCCCTTGGCGCTCTCCACAGGCCAACGCCTGGCTCTCTGCCCAACTCAGATCGATAGGGCGAACGCTCCCACCTTTGGCGCGGACTTTGTCCGTCGTTTCCGCTCGCGGGCGCTGCGTTTCAGCGGTGCGGCGCAGTACCAGCCGTTCACTGCCCAGGGGCCGTTTTCGGTGCGGCTCCTCGCCTACGGGATCCCCGGCAAAGGCGTTGCGCCGGAGTTGACGGTCGAGATCCGACGCGCACCCGACGGGGACGTGTTGGCTTCACGCCGGTTGACGATCGACCAGGACTATCGCTACGCCTGGTTCGAGACGGATTTTCCCGCCCACGACGGGCCGGTGGCGGTGACGCTGCGTTACGACGACGATGGCCGCTGGCGGCCATGGTGGGCGGTGTCGATCGCCGAGGTCGAGGTCGCCGACCGGTGAGCCGGCGAGCGCCGGCCGTCGTTCTGGCCGTCGTGGTCGGCCTGGCTGCGCTTTTGCACCTCTGGATCGTCTCGGGCGGCCGCTGGAGCTTCGAAACCAACCCGAGCGGAACGCTCTACCGCCGCCAGGCCGAAGCGTTCCGCGCTGGCCAATTCGCCCTGCTGGAAGCACCGCCCGCGGCCTTGCTCGCGCTGCCAGACCCGTATGACCCGCGCCAGTGGCGGACCCTGCCGATCGACATCGACGTGTCGCTCTTTGGCGAACGATTCTATCTCTATTTCGGACCGGCGCCGGCCCTCGTCCTGACGGCTGCCGCGAGCGTCAAGGCGATGTCGAACGACGGCCTCGCCGGGCTTGGCTTCGACCTCCTCTGGTTGGTGCTCGTCCCGATCGCGGTTACGCTGCTGCGCCGCCGGATTGCGCCGGACGGTTCCTGGCTGGTCGATCTGGCGGCAACGCTGGCGCTCGCGCTCGCCGCGCCGCTCGGGTTCATCCTCGGGCGACTGGCGACCTACGAAACGGCGATCCTCGCCGGTCAGGCGTTTCTGTTGCTTGGGATCGTGCTGGCGGCGGGGGCACGCGGACGCGGAATCTGGTTAGGCGCGGCAGGTCTGGCGATCGGGCTGGCGGCCAGCAGCCGGCTGACCTTGCTCCCGGCGCTGATGGTGCTGGTCGGGGTGCTGGCGCTGCTCCAGCCGTCGCCGCGCTCGTCATTGGGCTGGCTGGGAGCGCCGCTGCTGGCGATGCTGGCGCTTCTGGGGCTGTTCAACCTCGCGCGTTTCGGGTCGCCGCTCGAATCGGGCTGGCAATATCAGTTGACCGCGCTTCCCCAACGTGCCTGGCTCGATCAGATGTTCTCCCTCGCCAATCTGCCGGTGACGTCCGGCTGGTATCTCGCCCCGCCACTCGTGAGTTGGTCGCCGCCGATCCTGCCCCACGCCCGGCCAGCCCGGCGGAGGCGATTACCCTCGCAAGCTGGTTTCAGGAGCCGATCGGAGCGGTTGGCATTCTCTGGAGCGCGCCGCTCGTCCTGCTCGGCGGAGCGGCGACGATCGTCCTGCTGGCGCGTCGGCGATGTCCGCCGCTCGTAGCCGGACTGTGGTTGGCAGGGGTGGCGGCAGCGTTGCCGGTGCTGCTGTTTCGCGCGGTGCACGTGCGCTACCAACTGGATTTCCTGCCGCTACTGCTGCTCGCCGCCGCGCTGGCTATCCAACGGGTTCTGCCGCACCGAGGAACCTGGCGCTCCGCCTGGCTGACCGGCGCACTCGCCGCCGCGACGGCTGGCGCAATCTTTGGAGTGGCCGGTGGGGTCGCGATGCGCAACTCACGGGCCGGCTTTGCCGACGCCGATGGGTTGGTGGCGCTACTCTCGCGGCGCGTCCCGGCGGTCGATGCGGTCGGCCGGGCGCTCGACTGGCTTGGCGAGCGTCATCCGGCCGGGACGGTCGCGCTGATTGCCGAGCCGCTGCCAACCACCCCGACGACGATCGACATCGGCACGCCGGTCCAGGTCGAGGTCATCGCCGCATCGTCGGCCGACCCGTGTTGGGCGTTCCTGCCTGGCCCAGGCGTCGTCTATCGACTGTCGAATGACCCTGTTGGCGCAATCGCCACCTTCGAGCCGAGATTGTTCGGTCTGCCCGTTGGCCCCACGGTCTTCGTCGCGCCGCACACGTCACCCGCTCCGGCGCCGCTCTCGCTGACCTCCAGTGCGCCGGCCACGCTCTGCCCGATCGCCGGGCCGGCGACATTTGGGGCGCAGCACTTCCGCCAGTATCGAACGCGGGCGTTCTGGACGGCGGGAGAAGTGACCTATCAGCCGGTTGAGGCGACCGGAACGGTGGCGCTGCGGTTGACCGCCCACGGCGCGTTTGACGCCGGCCGGCCACCGGAGTTGACGGTCGAGCTTCGACGCAGCCCGACCGGCGACCCGATTGCAAGGCGGACGATCGCGATCGATCGGGATTGGCACTACGCCCCATTCGACCTGACGTTTTCGGCGGAAGGGCCGGTCTACCCGGTGCTGCGGTTCGAGGGACCTGTGCCGCGCGGGCCGTGGTGGGCGGTGGCGGTGGCTTCTCTGGAGGCGCAGGCGGGCTGAGTTGGCCGGGGGATCTTCAGCGGAAGGAAGCGTCGAACCGTCGGCGGACGCTCAACCGGTCGTGGATGCGCCGGGCGGCTGCCACGTCGGCCCCGCACTCGCACTCCATGACGATGAGCGGAGCCTCACGTGGCAACTTGAGATTACGATACCAGCTTTCGACGGACGAAGGGAGCAAACGAAAACGGAGCGCCCGGGGGGACGCTCCGTTGAAGGTCGCGAACGGCGAAGTTAGCCGGGGAAGCCGTTGTAGACGGTCAGCACGTCACCAAGGCCGGTGCCGTTGTAGTTGCCCTGGCCGGCAACGCTGCCGCTGCTCATCTCGACGATGACGCCGCCGTTGAAGTTCGCCGGGATCGAGCCGACGTTGCCGAGGAAGGTCGTCACCGAGCCGTTGGCCGGGACGGTGACCGCCTCAGCCGCGATCTGGGTGACCGAGCCATCCGGGTTGACCTGGAAGTAGCGAGCGGTGCCGGAAGCGCCGCTGCCGGTGACGTCGACCAATTGCCAGCCGCTGGTGAAGCCGAAGTACTGCTTCGACATCTGCGGGAAGTACATGCGCTGTGCGCCCTGCTGGACCGGGATCAGGTTCATCGCGCCCGAGGCCGCACCTTGGGTTGGGTTGGCGATGGCCAGGTTGGCGATGCCAATCATCTGAACCGAGGTAGCGCCTGGAGCGATGCTGATGATGGCCGTGCCGTTGAAGTTGTTCGGCACCGCCGCCGCCGGCGGGTTGCCAAGGTAGAAGACGTCGGTCGAGTTCGCCGCCAGCGGACGGTCAATCGAGACATCCACCGGAGCGCCGCTGGCCGAGCCGACCATCCGATAGCGAACGGTGGTGTCGGTAGCCGACTGGTTGACGACGGTGAAGCCGCTGGTGAAGCCGAAGTAGCCCTTCGTCGCCTGCGGCGAGAACAGGGAGGTGCCGGTCGTCCGGGCACCGTTGTAGCTCAGCAGCGAGGTATTGTCGCCCGGCGAGTAGTTGGCGACCGCCGCGACCGGCTGGTCGGAGGTGACACGCGCCGAGCCGTTGAAGCCGTTGAGCGCATCGGTGGCGAAAGTGCCCGAGCGGAGGTTGAGGTACCAGGTCTCGCCGACCGGTAGGTTGTTGTTGGTGAAGGTCTGGACCGAACTGCCCGAGCCGGCCGGGAAGAACTGGATCTGGACGTTCGTCGCGGTCGCGGTGCCGGCGTTTTGGATCGCGAGGAAGGACGAGAAGTTGCCGGCGGTCGGGAAGGCCCGCGAGAGCACGAACGGCAGGATGACCGGCGAACCGGTGTCGGCGCTGCCAACGCCGCTAAAGCTCGCCGCGACCGACGGGGCCGAGCCGGGGCAGGTGACTTGCTGGACCAGCGCGTTGAGCGCCTGGTCGGCGTTGGTGACGACCGAGTACTGGCCGTCGGGCGTACCGGACGGCAGGGCATTCGGCAGGTAGTACGACTTCGATCCGTTCGGACCGAGGGTGTCCGAGATGGTAGCGTCGGCGACGCCATCCTGGCTGGCGGTGCCGCTCACTTTGAAGAAGTTCATGGTGACGGCAGCACTCTGGCCGGCGTTGGTGTTCTGCAACTGGATACCGCTGCAGAGCGCCGGGCCAGATCCTTGTGCCTGAGCCGACGGAACTTCAGCAGCGCGCACCGCAAGAAGTGCAGGGAGTACCAACGCTGCCGCCATTGCGAATCTGACTTTTTTCACCTACATCCCTCCCATTGGGTCGGTGTCTCTCGGTGGGTGCGGAGCCGGAGTTCCAGCCAAGCAGTATACGCACTCCCTCCCGATGAATCAACCGTGGAGTGCCCGGTTCCGCTGATCGTTCGCGGCGTGCGGCGAAGCCTCGTCGCGGGGAATCCAGGACCATTAGGTTCGCCTAGGACGATGCTCCACCTCCTCGTTCCGTGGCCGATCCACCTCGACAGTCGGCGCTATCGTATTGCCCTCGGCGGCCGGCCACCCGCTTAACGGTTCGGCCGACAGCCTCGTTTCAATGAATCCTGCTGTCCACCATATCCCTACGGCCAGCAAGTCGCAACAGATCATCCAGAGCCGCGACGCGATCGCGATCGCCGCCGCCACCGGGACGGGCAGCGCCGCGCTCAAGCCGAGAACGAGCAGACCCTCCTTAATCCCAAGCCCTTGCGGAACGCCGATCGCCAGCAAACCGACGACCACCGAGAGCGACCAGATCCCCACCGCCGCGGACAGAAACGACGGAGCGACCGGGTAAAGCCCGGCGACGAAGAGGTAGAAAGCGCCACCAATTCCCGCCCAGATGACGCAGGAGAACGCGAGATATGCGCCGAACTCGCGCCAGCGTAACACGACCGGGCCGCCGGCGCGAGTACCCAGCCGCCGATCGATCGCGCGCAGCACTGGCGGCGAGACGAACGCCAGCAGAGCCACCGCTCCGAGCGCCGCGAGCACCGACGGTATCGGCTCGGGTCCGCCCGCTGCGACCGATCCGGTGTACAGTACCAGACCGGTGGCCACCGCGACGGTGAGATCGATCACGGTTGCCGTCCAGATCCGCCGCTGGCCCAACCCCTGCTGATGGCCCAGATAGGCACGGGCAACGAGGTTCCAGACCGCGCCAGGGAGATAGCGCGCCAGGTTGCTGTAGATGTAGACACCGGCGACCGTCCGCACCGGCTGATCGGCCGCCCCGAGCCGTCGGACGACCACCGCCCAGCCAACCGCCCAGACCAGCAACGCAGCGACGACGATCGTCGTCGCGAGGACCAACGGACCAGGACTAATCTGCCACGGTTGGCTGCGAATATCGTCCCAGCGGCGCACCACCAGAATCGCCATCGCCACCACGATCGCCGCGGCCAGCAACCCTTGAATTCGACCCAGCCAGGGCCGTAGCCGGGAGATTGCCGCACGGACCGAACCGGCCATCCCGCCCCCTAGCGGCAGACCGCCACCAGGGTCGGCCGATCCTCGACATCGCTTTGGCTGAACTCGACGTGGTCGAGGGCTATCTCGGCGCGGATCGCCGTCTGAACCGCCGGCAGGGCACGCACCCGCAGAAAGCGCGGGAGGATCGGCTTGACCAAGGGGGCGAGTCGACGCACCAGCCTTCGGACCGGGTGCGCTTCGTAGAGCGGGATCGACTGTCCCCAGATCTCGACCTCACCGAACACGACGCCGAGCAGTCGCTCAAGTTCATCCGGGCTGTACTCACGAAGGTGCTCGGGCCAGAGCGATCCGGGTGT
>JAXLWW010000023.1:0-16360 GCA_046328265.1 Dehalococcoidia bacterium | reverse complement strand
CCACTCAGACGCTAACACCGGTGCCGCCGACGGCGACGTCGACGACTATCCCAACGAGCACGCCGACTGAACTACCGACTTCAACATCGACCGCCGTGCCGACGGCCACTCAGACGCTAACACCGGTGCCGCCGACGGCGACCGGGACGAGCGCTCCCACTGGCACCCCGACCAGCACTGCGTCGGCGACAACGACCCGCACGGCGACGCCAGCGCATACGCCGACCCGGACGCCGAGGGCAACCCGGACGCCGAGGCCGACCCGGACCCCACGCCCGCTGCCGCCTTGGTTCCCGCCCTGGCTGGCGACGCGGATAGCCACGATGTTCCCGCACTCCGAAGCTGAAGACCTTTCCAATTGGGGCGGAGTTCGGTTCCTACCAATGGTGACGGTGGGCGGGTCAGTCGACGAGGGCGGGCAACCCTAGGTCGCGCCTCGAAAGGACGACCGGGGCCTCCCGCCAGGGCCCGCTGGTGATATAGCCGTTGATGCGCACGCGCAACGGCTCGAGGCGCCAGCCGGCCCAGTCGTCGTCGGTCATCCCAACGGTTACCCGGCGCAGGCCGTCACCTTCTTTCAGGTACCGTTGTTCCTGCCAATGGGTGAACTGGTCTCCCCGCACCCGAATGGCGCGGCAGTCGATCTGGATGAAGTGGTCGTTGCGGATCGTCGTGTCGTAGAACAGGATGCTGACATTCGGGTTGGCCGCGACTTCGGCGGCTTTTTGCCATTCGGCCCGGGTAGACATGTAGAACACCCAGCCATCGTGAACAAAGCCCATGCCGCGAAGCCGGGGAAACGCCTCGCCGGGCGGGTAGGTCGCCATGATGCCGGTGCGCCGATTGCGGATGAAGTCGAGCGCCTGGTCGCGAACGCGCTCCTTGCTTTCCTGATCGAGCGGGGGACGGCGTGCCATCGGACCTCCAACAAGTCGCTCGGCCGGCGCCTTGAGCCGGCTTGGGCGGGTCGCGGCGCAGCATACACGAGCGTGGCTGCCGGGAGATGGCTCGTCGGAGATCGCGACGGCTGCCCCGAGCTAAAGTCCTTCGAGGGTCAGTTTTCGCGCGGCCCTGCCCCGGTACGTTCAGCCGTCGCCCACTGCCCCGCTCCGAGGAGGAGGGGGCGATTGGTATCGGAGCGGTTGGCTGATGATCGGGTCCGTGGCAGATACTGGTCGATGGAGTCCGTTTGGTGACAGAAAGCTGGGCGGTTACTCAGCCGGCCAGTAGCTTGCCTGGGGCGGCATCCCCAACCTGGCGCGGTACTGGCGCTCGTCACCCTGGACAAAGCCGACCGCCTGGCCGCCCGGCGACAGGACATAGACAAAGGCGCTGCCCGGCACCGGCGCACTGATCGGCCCGACCTGGGTTGCCCCCCACCCGACCGCGCGCTCAAGGGCGGCTTCGCAGTCGTCCACCAGCAGGACCGGCCCGCAGGACACCTGGTCGCGGGCGGTGGGTCGTTCGAGCGTCCGTCCGCCGTGATGAAGTTCGAGGCGCGGACCGCCCATATCGAAGACGACGACCCGGTCGATCGGCTCGCCAGGCTTGGGCCGAAGCCGGGTCAGGCCGACGGCTTCCTCGTAAAAGGCGGCCTCGGCCTCGATATCGGCCACTCGAAAGACAAGTTCGGTGAAACGCGGCTGCATAAGCCCCCCCTCGTGCTCCTCGTGGCTATGCTACGCTACGGCGTATCTTGGCAGCGGGGAGGCCGGATGGCGCGGGTCAGTCGTGGCTATGTCCAGACCCCGGACGGCGCGATCCATTATCGACGAGCCGGCCGCGACGGTCCAACGTTGGTCCTTTTCCACGAGTCGCCGCTTTCATCGGTCATCTTCCATCGCGCCTTACCACTGCTGGGAGAGAAACTGCAGGTCTGGGCGTTAGACACTCCTGGCTACGGCCAATCCGATCCACCGCCCGCGCCGCTCGAGATCCCGGACTATGGTCGCCGGCTGCTGCAGGCCATCGACGCGCTCGGTATCGATCGTTTCGCCGTCGGTGGCGGCCACACCGGCGCGTCGCTCGCGATCGAGGTGGCCGCGTTGGCCGGGCCGGAGCGGATCTCGTGCGCGGTGTTGTCGGGGGTCCCGTTGCTGACCGCCGCCGAACGGGCTGACTATCTGGCATCGTGGTCACCCGAGATCGCGCTCTCCGCGGGCAGCGAACTGTATGACTGGGCCTGGCAGCGGTACCAACGGATCTGGGGCGGAGATGACCCGGCGCTCAACACCGTGGCGATCATCCAACTGTTGCAAGCTGGGCCACGGTACAACTGGGCCTACAATGCCGCCTTTCGGCACGATCCGGCGCCCAGCCTCGCCTCACTGGCCTGTCCCATCTTGCTGATCAACCCGGAGAACGACCTCCTCAACTTCACCGACCCGCGTGTCCTCGAGATGAAACCGAGCGCTCGCTTCGTCAAAGTGCCCGGGCTGCGTGGCCAACTCCCCTGGCGGCAGCCCAAGGTGTACGCCGACGAGACAATCGCCTTCATCACCGGAGAGAGTGTCGGCTAACCCTTTTCGGGCCGCGGATAGTTGTGATAGTGGCCCAGCCAGACGAAGCGGAGCACCTCGTCTCCGGTGTTGAGCCACTGGTTCTTCGCGCCAGGGCTGATATGGACGAAGTCGCCGACGGCGATCGGCTCGCGATGCTCGACGCCGCCGTCTTCCCACCAGAACTCACCCCGGCCGGCGGCGACGTAGATCAGGATGTCGTAATACGACAGGTGGTGATGCCAGGTTTCGCCGCCACCGGGACCGACCTCGGTCACGCCAAACTGGACCGCTTCGGTGGTCGCCAAGGACCGGCGCGCCCCTTCGGCGGCTTCGTCAGAGCCGATCGGGACGCCCGAATCGACCCAGAGCGCGGTGCCGATCCGATAGGGCTGGACGAGATAGTCGACCGGGTCGGCCAGAGGCTCGACGCGAAGGTCGCCGGCATGGACGACGCGAACGGGCGGATAGTTCATCGCTTTCCTCACACCAGACTTGCGCCATCGTAGGCCATCGCCCGGCGGTTTGGTTCGCCGTCGTCCGGCCCGTGAACGCACCTCGCAACCCGGGGCAACGGGGTGGCGAGGATGATGTCAGGATTGACACGATGACCGATCAGCCGTAGCCTTGATGCCAACTGGCGAGGGGGGCATGTCATGGCCATCAAGCTATCGGAACTGTTTCCGCGCTTACGCGACCTTGGAATGGTGCGACTGGTCTCGAACAACGGGACCGTCGTGATGGAGTTCAACACCGTCGTCGAAGGCGTGTCGCTCGGGGCACGAACCTGGAACTTCAACCTCGACGGCAAGGAATTTCACCTCTACAAAGACAAAGTAAAGGCAATCACGCTCTTCTACGGCGAGCATCCGCGCTTCAAGCGCACATTGGGCGCGATCGATTTTCTCGACGAGTCGGGCAATGTCGGGCTGATGCTCTTCCTTGCCGAAAACGCCGACGACCCCACCAACCCGGCGGTCGAAGCGATGCAACGGCTGGTGGCTGACTACGGCGAGCGCGCCGATGTCGAAGAAGAGAGCGCCGAGCCGGCTCCGGCGTAAAATGACCGAATGACCCCGATCACCGCTGGCGACGATCCGATCGAACACTGCTACCAGCAGGGCTGGACCGATGGACTGCCGGTCGTGCCACCGACCCGCGAGCGAGTGTCGGCAATGCTCGCCGGACGCTCCGCAGACGAGGTAGTCGCCGTCCTCGAGCCGTCCGGTGCGGAAGCGACCCTCGAGTTGATCGCTGCAAATGCGGTGATGGCCGGTTGCCTCCCAGCCTACTTTCCGGTCGTGGTTGCGGCGGTTCGAGCGGCCGCCGAGCGCGCCTTTGGACTGGAAGGCGTCCTGACCACGGTTCACTCGCAGTCGCCGCTGCTGCTGGTGAATGGGCCGATCGTCGAGCGGCTTGGCTTCAATACGGGTCCGAACGCGTTGGGCAGTGGCACGCGCCCCAACGCCACGATCGGCCGCGCCTTCAATTTGGTGATGCGCAATGTCGCCGGCGCACGCGAGGGCGGGCTCGACCCCAAGACGATCGCCCATCCGGGCAAGTACAGCTATTGTCTGGCCGAAGGTGAAAGCGGCTGGACATCGCAGCAGGTCGAGCGCGGGTTCTCCGCCACCACGAGCACGGTCACGCTGTTTGCGGCCGACGCGCCGCTTTGCCTCGCCGTGCTCAACGCCGAGAAACCAGAGCAGATCCTCGGCACGATTGCCGACGCGATGACGGTGGCGGGGACCTATAACCTCGCCTTTGGCGGCGAAATCCTGCTGGTGTTCAGCCCGGAGCATGCCGCGATCTGCGCCGGCTTGAGCAAAGATGAGGTACGCGCCTGGCTGTTCGAGCGGGGACGCCGGCCGGTGCACAGCCTGGCGGGCCTTGGGGTGATCGAGGAAGCGACCTTGCTTGGCCGGGCCGAGCGCGTTGCTGACCCGGATCAACTCATCGGGCCAGTGCGCAATGCTGAAGGAATTCGGATCGTAGTGTCGGGTGGCGACGTCGGTGGCTACACCGCGTTGATTTTCTGCAGCGGCCGCAGCGTCATCATGCCAATCGAGGAGGAGCCGGATGGAGTCTAGTCAACTGGTCAGCCCGCTTGCCCGGCGCTTTCGTCAGCGCCAACCGGCAGCCCCCCGCCCGCTCAACGGCCGGGAGGTCGCCCTCGTCGATAGCATGCTGAACCCAACCGGCGGTTGGGGGCAGGCGCTCCTCGACGGCGCAGAAACAGCGCTTGGCGAGACCGGCGCGGCCTTCGCTCGGGAGCGGCGCAAACCACTGGCCGGTATCCCCACCGACGAATGGGCCGATGCGATCGCCGGGCGGTACGCCGCGGCGGTGATCGCCGTCGGCGACTGAGCGACCTGCACATCGCGCAGTGTGCGCGACTCAATTGAATTGGCCAAGCGCGGCGTCCCAGCGGTGATTCTCGTGCCGGCTGGGTTAGTCGAACTCGCTCAGGAGAAGGCCGACTTTCTCGGTCTGCCCGATCTCCCGCTGGCCGTCCTCGAGCGCTCGCTCTACGGCCGCGCAAGCGCCGAGATCGCCGCCGACGCTCTCGCGCTCGGCGAGACGATCCGCCGGGCCCTCGCAATCCCGCCAGACGCTTGATACCAAAACCCCCGCCGTCGGGCGGGGGTTTCGAGGGTCGGGACGACGAGGTACTACTTGCGCAGCACGTCGAGGTAAATCGGGCTTTCGCCGACCGTGATCTGCATCTGGCCGCTGACCGTCGGGAAGGTAAGTCCGTTGCCGTAGCGATCGCGCACGCCGAATATTTCGGCCGCCGGGTACTGGACGACCCGGGTGGCGCTGGTCGCGAAATAGAGATTGGTCGTTGCCTTCGCGCCGGGGTCGATCCACATCACGAGACGGTCTCGGCTCTCGGATGTGCTGAAGAGATAGCGCTGAAGGGTGTCGCAGAGGAAGGTGTCGCCGGTCGCGGTGGGGTCGCAGCGGCGCGCCCCAACCGGCACGGTCGAGCCAAAGGTCGGCTCGCTCTGATTGGCCTTGAGGACGCCGCTGTGCAACTCGTCGACCCACTGACGGAAGGCGCGAAACGACGGCTTGGGGGCGTTGGCGAGCGTGATCAGCCCCCAGTCGGAGTCGTTGTTGGGTGCGACGAAATCGCGGAGCGAGAACCAGGTGAGCACCTGAACGCCGTCGCGGCTGGATCGGGAGTTGTCGGCGAGGGCCTGGGTCATCACCTGCGGGACAAGGATCGCTTGGTTCTCGGCGGTTGCGCCGAACTCGTCCTCGACCAGTCCGGTCTCGGCGACGATTACTGGCTTTGCGCCACCGGCGGCGGCCATCAGTTGGCGGAAGCGTTCGGCCTTGCCCATGACCGAGGTGCCGAAGCGCTCCCAATTGCGCCGGTAGAAGATGAAATAGTTGAACGAAGCCATGTCGAAGGACGCGCCGGCGTTGCCCATTGTCGGGTCGAGCACTTGCTGGAGGAAGTTCAGATTGAAATCGGTGCTCGATCCGTCAGAGGCGAGCGGCCCCATGACCAGTGAGACGTTCGGGAAGAGCGGCTTGACGCCGGCATAGGTGGCGCGCAGCATCGCGCCGAAGGCAGTCGGATTGTCGCCCCAGCAGCCGCCACCGTAGCCGCCGCCGTTGGGGTCGTTCGGGTTCTTCATCCGGAAGTCGGGCTCGTTGGTCAGCACGAAAAGGCGGACGTGGTACGGAGCGACCGAGTAGCGGCCGACGACGGCTTTGACGAACTCGACCCAACGAGCCTGACCATTCGGATCTTTGAACGGCCCGCAGTTCGGGAAAGCCGCCCAGTCCGGCGAGTCGGTGATGTTCAGCATCGGCGTCAGGCCGTTGTCGATGATCGCCTTCATCTCGGCATCGGGGGCGGTCCAGTTGTAGGTTGGCGGGCTGGTCTGGGTTGGCTCGACGACACGCCATTCGACAAATGAGCGAACCAGCTTTGCGCCGCTTTCCTCGGCCCGGGCGGCAGCGAGATCGTTGAGGAAGGGCTTATGCCAGACGGCGGCGATCGCGCTCTGTGGATTTGGGTAGTTCAGGCTGGACAACGGCACGTAGCGACGGGTCGCTCCTTGGGCATCGGTTCGAGGCTGATCTGCTCCGACGAGCAGGGCGACTACCAGCAAGACGAGGCCAAACGCCGCAAACCCGCGGCGGAGCCGTGACACCATGACAATCCTCCTCATCACCCCCGCCAGGCGACTCTGGCGGTATCCTCACGACCTAAGGCTGGTCAAGGTTCGCAGATCGAAGCTCTCGCGCCAGAGAAACAGCACGCCGAGCACCAATTGCGTTCCAAAGACTACTAGGTGTAGCACAACTGCAGCAGAGATTGCTCGCGTGGCGTCGATACCCAGCAGCAGCAACGGGGCGGCGACCAGCGAATGAAAGACGCCGACCCTCCCAGGGATCGACGGCACCGACCCACCGACCTGGGTGGCGATCAGCACCACGACCGCTGCGCCGAGGTCGGCATCCAACCCGACGGCGCGAAAGACCAGCCAGTTGGTGGCGATCGCCGAGGTCCAGGCGACAAACGACCACCAGGCCGTCCAACCGCGCTGGGGCCAGCTTCGCAGTCCTCCCAGCCCTCGAAGAGCATTGCCGATCGACCGGGTCAGCCAGGCGCTCCAGGATCCGGGAAGTCGGTCGAGCAACCGCGCCAGCAACCCGAGCAACCGGTCGCCGACCAGCAGCAAGGCGGCGATCCCTACTCCAAGCGCAAGCACGCCGACGGCAACGTCCAACCCGCCGGCCACCAGCCATTCCGGCAACCGGAGAAAGGGCAGGATCAGTACGGCGACAACGAGGACGCACAGCCCATCGACCAACTTCTCGAGGACGACGGTTCCGAGCAGAAAAGCCTTGCCCAGTCCAGTTGCGCCGTCTCCGACGACAACCCGGGCGAGATCGCCAACTCGGGCCGGGATCAGAGTGTTGAGCAGTTGGCCGATCACCAGGGCGGGCAGCAGGCTCCAGCCGGCGCGCTGGCCGAGGCCGGCGAGCGCCGCCCAGCGGGCCGATTTCGCGTAGGTGGTCACCAGCACCGCGCTGAGCGCGGCGACGGTGAAGACGGGGTCGGTCGTGCGCAGACTGGCTGAGACATCGTCGAGATTAACGAGGCGTAGCGCCAGAACGATACACGCGATGCCAATCGCGCTACCGACGACGAGCCGTAGCCAGATCGCTCGTGAGGAGTTAATTCCTCGCCACCCGTCGCCGCGCCAGCCTGGCGGCGGCGCCCTCTTGCCGGTCGTTGGGGAGTCTAGGCTTCACCTGGCGGGCGATCAAGCCGGGATGAGACTGCTCCTCTGCTATACTCCGGCGCGTGGTGGGATGCTCGTGGCCGGTGGAATCGCCGCCCGCCATCTTGTCTCAGCCGTCTCGAGGGATGCCAAGAACCAGCCCGCCAGCCGTGAGCGCGATCGTTCTGCTCTGGAACGGCGCGCCCTTCGTCGCTGCGTGCGTCGCCTCGATCCGTGCCCAGACCCTCGCCAAGGTCGAGATCATCCTCGTCGACAACGCATCTCGTGACGACACCGTCGCGATCGTCGAGCGCGCGTTCCCCGATCTCCCGTTGATCCGCAACGAGCGCAACCTCGGCTTTGCCGGCGGGATGAACGTTGGTATCCGGGCTGCCCGTGCCCCGATTGTCGTCCTGCTCAATCAGGACCTGGTGCTCAACCCGGACTGCCTCGCTCGGATCGTCAACGCGTTTGCGGAGGAACCCTCCGCCGGAGCGGTCGGCTGCAAGATCTTCTTTCCCGACCGGATGCTGTTACAGCACGCTGGCGGCTACCTCGAACGTCCACTGGCACTTGGCCATCATTACGGGTACGGTGAGTTGGACACCGGTCAGTATGACGAACCGCGCGACGTCGAGTATGTCACCGGCGCAGCGATCGGATTGCGGCGCGGGGCCCTCGACGAGGTCGGGCTGTTGGACGAACAGTTCTGGCCGGGCTATTTCGAGGAGGTCGACCTCTGCCGGCGGCTGCTCGATGCGGGTTGGCGGGTCTGCTACCGGCCGGAAGCGGTCGCCGTCCACTGGGAATCAACGTCGCTCGGCCGCAACTCCGACCCCTACTACACCGCCTATCACCGCGGCCGGCTGCGCTACGTCCTCAAGCATTTCGGTGACGAGGAATGGCGCGCCTTTGCCACCGCCGAAGCAGAGCGTTATGCCACGCTGGCGTCGATCCGCGAGCAGCGGATGCTGACCACGGTCTACCGCGAGTTGTCGGGTGTCGTCGAGCGCGAGCGGCCGGCGGTGCTGCCGTACTATCGGCGTCTACTGCGCCTCGAGCCGACGGCGACCCCTCAACGGCTGCCGGGGATGCGACGCTACTTTCACCCGGCGCGAGCACGCGACTTCAACCGGGCGATGGATACGTTGCGGCGAAGTTGGATGGTGCTGGGGCCGCCGGTCGTTCCGCCGGAGCGGACGCCGCTCGGGCTAGCCCTCGGGTTGCTGCGGACGGCCAGTTGGCTGGTGGTGCGCTGGTCGTTCTTGCCGGTGCTCGAACAGCAGGACAATTACAACCGGGCGGTCATCGAGACGTTCGAGCGTTGGCGCGACGAATACGAGCACTTGCTCAACCGGTTGATCAACCTGATCGATTCGCTCGAAGCGGCGATCGCCAGCTTGGACGACCGCGACGAACGGCTCGAGGGGGAACTGAGCCGGGGGCTCGCTGACCTGACCACCTTACGTTCACTGGTCGGTGAGACCGTCGGACGCAGGCGCCAGGTTTCGGCGCTCGCCGATTCCTCCATTGACGAACTGAACGAGCGATTCGCGAACAACGAGGCGGCACTCGCGGCGGTCGATCGCGACGTCGTTCGGCTGCGGCGCGCCCTCGCGCTCGCCCAAACGCGCCTCGCGGTCGCCCGGAGTGCCGAGCCGTCTCCGAACGGGAGCGCCGACCAAGCCGAGGACACATGATCCGTCTCGCGATGGTGACACCGCTGCCACCCGAGCCGAGCGGTATCGCCGACTACAGCGCCGAACTTGCTCCGGCGCTCGCCGCGTTGACCGACCTGACCCTCTACTCGCTCCATCCGCCGGAAGGCCGCAAGCTGGCTCGCTGGCGGCCGGTCGCCGAATTCGCCGGCCCGCCGGCGGCGCACGGTTGGGACGTGGCGCTCTATCAGCTTGGCAACAGTGTCTATCACGAAAGCGCCTACCGCGCCGCCCTCGACTGGCCGGGGGTAACCGTCCTGCACGACCCGGTGCTGCACCATTTCATATCGGCGATCACCGAGCACCGCGGCGACGGGCCGGGCTACGTGCGCGAGATGATCTATAGCCACGGCGTCGCCGGAGGGCAAGCGGCGCGCCAGGCACTGCAACGGGTGCAAGGCGTCGTCGCCGAGGAGTGGCCGCTCACCGGCCGGGTCGTCGACTTGAGCCTCGGAGTGATCGTTCACAGCGAGGCCGCTGCCGCGATCGTGCGCACGGTCCGGCCCGACGCGCCTATCGCGATCGTCCCTCATCTCGTCTCTCCACCGGCGCGCCTTGGCCGCGCACAAGCACGTCGGCTGCTCGGGCTGCCGCCCGACTTGCTGCTGCTCGGCGCGTTCGGCCTCATCACCAAGGAGAAGCACCTCGACGCGCTTGTCGACGCGCTCAATTCGCTCGCCCCGGAGTTGCCGGAGTGGCGGCTGCTGGTGGTCGGCGAGGATGGTGGCGCGCTCGAGGCGGCCCTCGATCGGGCGAGCGATCCGGTCCGCGAACGTATCGTCGTCACCGGGCGGACCGAGTGGCGGGAGTTTGGCCGCTATCTGGCAGCGGTCGATCTGGCGGTCGCGCTGCGCTGGCCGTCGCTTGGCGAGACATCCGGAGCGGCGCTGCGGGCGCTCGCCGCCGGGACGCCGTTGGTCGCTTCGGCGGCGGGCGCCTTCGCCGAACTTCCCGAGGACGCGGTGTCGCTGGTCGCTCCGGAGGATTCTCACGGGCTGATCGCGGCCATCGGCAGGTTGGCGCTCGACGGCCCGCTTCGCAAGCAGCGCGGAGACGCCGGGCGTCGTTGGGCGGCGACGGAACTGGCTCCGCAGGTAGTTGCCCGGGCATACGTCGAGGCGATCGTCCGGTTCGTCGGGTGAACGTCCTCCACGTGATCCAGCGCTACTGGCCCTATGTCGGCGGGTCCGAACGCTACTTCCAGGAACTTTCCGAACGTCTCGCGGCGCGCGGCCACCAGGTGACAGTCTGGACGACCGATGCCTGGGACCTCGAGTATTTCTGGCAGCCGGGCCGTACGCATCTGCGGGCGGGAGGCGAGCGGCTCAATGGCGTCGAGGTGACCCGGTTTCCGGTGCGCCATCTACCTCTCTCGCCGGTCGCCTACCCGGGACTTCGACGGGTCGTCCAGGTGGCGAGTGCGCTGCCGTCCGGTGCGCCGCTCGCGCTCGGGCTGGCCTCGTTTACACCGTTCCTGCCGGAACTTGCCCTGCGGCTGGCAACCACCGCCGAGCGTTTCGACTTGATCCATGCTGGGAACATCCCCTTTGATGCGATCGTGGCCTGGTCCCAGGCGCTGGCACGGCGGCTGGGCGTGCCGTTTCTGATGACGCCGTTTACCCATCTCGGCGAGCCGGGCAACGACACCGTCCGCCGCCAGTACACGATGGCTCACCAGGTGGCGCTGATGCGCCGCTGCGATGCGATCTTTGTTCAGACGGCGCTGGAAGGGGAATTTCTGGCGAGTGTCGGCGTCCCGCGGCGGGCGATCCGGCGGGGCGGGGTCGGCGTCGATCCGGACGAATTCGCCGGCGGGGATGCGACGCGCTTTCGCCAGCACCATCGGATCGACGGTCCAGTGGTCGCTTTCATCGGCACCGTCGCCCATGACAAGGGCGCGGTCCACCTCGTCGAAGCGATGCGACGGCTCTGGGCGGCGGGGAGCACGGCGACGCTGGCGCTGGCAGGGCCGACCTACGGAGATTTCGAACGCTATTGGGCGACCCTGCCCGCGGAGGTCCAGCGGCGCTGCCGACTGCTGGGTATGACGATCGGCGATGCCAAGCGCGACTTGCTTGCGGCGGCGGATGTCTTTGCGATGCCGTCTCGCACCGATTCGTTCGGGATCGTCTTCCTCGAGGCCTGGGCCGCCGGAATCGCCCCGGTCGCCGCGCGCGCCGGCGGAGTGGCCGAGGTGATCGAGGACGGGATGACCGGCCGGCTGGTTTCCTTTGGCGATGTGCCGGCGCTGGCCGGTGCGCTCGGCGATCTGCTTTCCGACCGGGCGCTTGCCCGCCGGCTGGCGGCTGCCGGCCGCGAGAAGGCGCTGGCTTCCTACACCTGGGACGCCGTCGTCGACCGGGTGGCGGCGGTCTACGACGAGCTAAGCCGGTGAAGATCCTCCACCTCGTCCAGCGGTATTCGCCGGCGGTCGGCGGGTCGGAGCTGGTCTTCCAGAAGCTGTCCGAGCGTTTGGCGGCGCGCGGCCACGAAGTGAGCGTCTGGACCACCGACGCACTGGAGATCGATCGGTTCTGGTCGGCGAGCACGCCGAGGCTATTGGCGGGCGACGACCTCGTCAATGGCATCCCGGTTTGGCGAGCGCGGGTGCGCCATCTCGGGCCAAGCGCCGAGTTCTATCATCGGCTACGCTGGCTGGCGCTCTCACTCGCGCCGCTGCCGGGCGCACTGCCGATCTTGCGGGCGATCGCGGCGCTGACGCCGTTCTTACCCAGCCTGATCGCGCGGGCGCTCAGCAGTCACGAGCGCTTCGACCTGATCCATGCTGGTTGTCTTCCCTACGATGCGCTGATGATCTGGGGAGAAACGCTTGCCCGACGCCTTGGTGTTCCGTTTCTGGTTACGCCGTTTGCCCACCTCGGCCGGCCTGAGGATTGGGAGATCCGCCGCCACTACACGATGCCGCAGCAGATCGACCTGTTGCGCCGCGCCGATGCCGTCTTCGTCCAGACCGCCTTCGAGGGCGACGAACTGGCGGCGCGCGGGGTGCCACGGCGGGCGATCCGGCGCGGTGGAGCGGGTTTCGAGCCGGATGAGGTCAGACGCGGCGACGATGCACGGTTCCGTCGCCGGCACGGGATCGAAGGCCCGATCATCGTCTTCCTCGGGGTGGCGCTTCCCGAAAAGGGCGCACTCGATCTGCTGGCGGCGGTGCGTCGGCTGCGCCAGGGCGGCGATGTGGCAACCCTCGTGATGGCCGGCCGGCGCACCGCCGCCTTCGACGCGGCCCACGCGGCGCTGCCGGAGGCGGAGCGCGGCGCCGTTCGGGTCCTTGGCCCGATCGACGCCCAAGAAAAGCGCGACTTGCTGACGGCGGGCGCTCTGCTTGCCTTGCCATCACGGACCGAATCGTTCGGGATCGTCTATTTCGAGGCCTGGGCGGCGGGGATGCCGGTGATCGCCGCGGCCGCAGGCGCCCCGGCGGAGGTGGTCGAAGACGGGGTCACCGGCCTGCTCGTCCCCTTCGGCGATGTGCCAACGTTGGCAGGCGCGATCCTCGAACTGCTCTCCGACCGGGCGCTTGCCCGCCGGCTGGCGGCGGCGGGCCGTAAGAAGGCGCTGGCATCCTATACCTGGGACGCCGTCGCCGATCGCGTCGAGGCGGTTTACCAGGACCTCACCCTCCTTGCCCCCCAAAAGAGAGAGGGGGAAAGTGGCGGTGCGGTCTGACCGCACTTGCCTTCGTCCTGCCGTGGTACGGCGCCGACGCGATCGGCGGCGCGGAGTTGCTGGCTCGCGAGACTGCTGAGCGGCTAGCGGCTGCTGGCGTGCCGGTGGAGGTGTTGACGACCTGCGCCCGCGACCAGTTTGGCGGCTGGTGGAAGGACTGGCACAAGCCCGGGGTCACCATCGAGAACGGCGTGACCGTCCGGCGCTTTCCGCTGCGCAAGCAGGTCCCCGACCGCTTCGCCGAGATCAACGGCGCTCTGATCGCCGGCGAGCCGGTTTCCCCCGAGGACGAACAGGTCTTCTTGCGGGAGTTCGTCAATAGCGATGCGCTCTACCGGTTCATCGGCCAGCAGCGCGACCGCTATCGCTTTCTCTTTCTGCCCTACTTCTTCAGCACGACCTATTTCGGGGCGCAGATCGCGCCGGATCGAAGCTGGATCATCCCCTGCCTGCACGACGAGGGGTATGCCCGAATGGCGGCCATTCGCGACCTCTTCCCGAAGGTGCGCGGGGCGATCCTGCTGTCCGAGCCGGAGCGGCAACTGGTTCGATCGCTCTACCGGCTGCCGGACGAGAAGCTGCTGTTGTGGGGGGCAGGCGTCGAAACAATGCCCCGCGGGGATGGCGAGCGGTTTCGACGCCGCTTTGGTATCGACGGACCGTTTCTGCTCTACGTTGGGCGGTTGGTGCCAACCAAGAACACACCGCTGCTGCTCGATTACTTCCTGCGTTACCTGTTGACCCGCGACGACGGCCTGACCCTGGTTCTGGCCGGTCCGGGCGACCTGCGCCTGCCGGTGCGGCTGGCCGAGCGGATCGTCCAACTCGGCCCGGTCGACGATGCGGTCAAGCACGATGCCTACGCCGCGGCGCTGGCAACGGTCCAGCCATCGGTGCGCGAGAGCTTTTCGCTGGTGCTGATGGAAAGCTGGATCGAGGCGACGCCGGTGCTGGTAAACGCCGGCTGCGCGGTGACCAGCCATTTCGCCCTCGCGAGCGGCGGCGGGCTGCCATTTGCCAACTTCTCCGAGTTTGCCGGCCTCGTCGACTATCTGCGCGAGCATCCCGAGGTGAGCAAAGCGCTCGGCCGGCGTGGGCGCGCCTACGTCGAACACCACTTCTCCTGGCCGGCGATCCTCCAGAAGTACGCCGGGCTGCTCGACTAGAATTCCTGGCGCGATGAACGAGCAAGACGAGACCCGAGACCTCACCCCCCGGCCCCCTCTTCTGAAGGGAGAGGGGGAAGAGGTTGAGCGCGACGGGGGGGACGCCGCCATAGCCCCCTCCCTTTCAGGAGCGGCAAGCGAAGCGAGCGGCGGTGAGGTTTCGCCCGACGTTGTCGTCGAGATCCGAGACGAGGCAATCGACGTGCCGGCGATCCTCGCGGAGGTCCGGGCCGGGCTGGCGGCGCGAGGCTATGACGCCGGGGAGTGGTCCGACTTGCCGGTGTTTGGCCACGACGATACCGGCGATGCGCGCTGGATCGAGCGGCTACGTATCGACCCCGAATGGGCGTTCATGCTCGACCAGATCCAGGAGGACGCCCGGGCGCTCACCCTGCACGTCGACGTGCGTCCCAGCCCGTTGCCGGTCGTCGGCGGGCTGCTGACGCGGTTCAAGCGGGCGGCGCACGAACTGGTCGTGTTTTATGACAATATCCAGGCTGCCCGCCAACGCGTGGTGACCGGCCAGACGATCGCCTTTCTCGCCCGCGTCGTCGCCCAGCAGGAGGCGATCCGGCGCGACCAACGACGCTTGCAGGAGCAGATCGACGCGCTCCAGTCCCGTCTCGACGATGCCGGCCGCTGACCGGCTCGCCTTCGTTCCGCCCTGGTATGGGGCCAACATCCTTGGCGGCGCCGAGCAAGTTTGCCGGACGACTGCCGAGCGGTTGGCGGCGGCGGGCCTGCCGGTCGAGGTGCTGACCACCACCGCCAAAGACCTGTTTACCGGCTGGTCGGAGGACTATCACCGCCCCGGAACGACTATTGAGAACGGCGTGCCGGTGCATCGCTTTGCCCTCGACCGCACGCCGATCACGACCTTTGGCTCGCTCAACGACCGGCTGATCGCCGGCCGGCGGCTGACCGCACCCGAAGAGATCGACTATTTTCGCCAGAGCGTCAACAGCAGAGCGCTCTACCGGGCGATCGCCGAGCGCGAGCGGACCCTGTTCTTGTTTATCCCCTACCCGTTCGGGACGACGTTCTTTGGGGCGCAGATTGCGCCCGAGCGGAGCTACCTGATCCCGGCGCTGCACGACGAAGGGTACGCTCGGATGCGCTGCTTCCGGCCGGTGTTCGCGGCGGTGCGCGGGGTGATCAGCCTCGCCCGGCCGGAGCGTGACCTGGCTCAACGGCTCTACGGCCTGCCGGACGCGAAGTTGCACCTGTGGGGAGCGGGGGTGGACCGCCCGCCGGCCGGCGATGCGGAACGGTTTCGCCGGCGCTTCGGGATCGATGGGCCGTTCCTGCTTTCGGTCGGGCGGCGCGACCCGACCAAGAATACGCCGCTGCTCGTCGATTATGTCGCGCGCTATCTGCTGCGCCACCCGGATGGGCCGGCGTTGGCGCTGGCCGGTTCGGGAGAGGTCGAGATCCCGAAGATGCTGCGTCACAAGATCCTCGATCTGGGACGGATCTCGGACCAGGAGAAGGCGGATGGCTGCGCGGCGGCATTGGCGTTGGTACAGCCGTCGGTCAACGAGAGCTTTTCCTTCGTGATCATGGAAAGCTGGCTACAAGGCCGGCCGGTGCTGGTCAACGGCGGCAGCGACGTGATGGCACACCACTGCGTCGAGAGCGGCGGCGGGCTGCCGTTTTGCGGGTTCGCTGAGTTCGCCGGTTGCCTCGACTGGCTGGTCGAGCATCCGGAGGAGGCTGCGAGAATGGGCGACGCTGGGCGGCATTACGTGTTGGCGAATTACGATTGGGATGTGATGGTCGGACGGTATGCAGGACTGCTGGGCTGAGGGCTGGACGGTCCATCAACTGGCGGTCGGCGCGATGCGCGGCGATGGCATCACCGACCAGATGGTATCGATCCGGACCTGGCTGCGTGAGGCCGGAGCGCGCTCGGATATTTACGCCGAGCAGATCGCCGGCGACCTTATTGGTGACGTCCTGCCGTATACCGAGCTTCGGATCGATCCGGCCCGGCGCGAGCGGGCGATCTGGCATTTCTCAATCGGTTCGCCGGTTTCCGA
>JAXLWW010000022.1:0-21147 GCA_046328265.1 Dehalococcoidia bacterium | reverse complement strand
TATCCTCCTAAGAGCTTCGCGCTCTCAGTATTCTCAACGAGAACACCACGCAGAATGTCCACCACTTCACTCTTCGATTGTCAACGTGCTTCCACGGGCCTGCTCGACGCGCGGACCCAGCATTATACAGGGTTTCTGCGTCGGAGTTCAAACCGGCCGCTCAAGAAGGGACAAGTCAGTCCGGACCGGCTGCGTACCGTGGAACCTGAGAACTATAGCCCATTCGGGCCGACTCCACAAGAGACGGAGCCTCGATTTGGCGGCGGTACCGCGACTCTAGCGCAACGCCAACGTTGGTGTGTCCCGCATCATCGGCGCGCTCGAATTGAGGGGATGCCGACGTTGACGCAAGCTCCGGCAAACCGTAGCCGAGACCAGTCGGATCCGTAAGGCCGCGCTGCGACGCTCAGCGCTGAGAACGCTGCCAAGCGGGCGTAAGATAGTCACTGACAATCGCCACGTCCTTCGGGCCGCTGAGCAACGCCCGGAGATCTCGCCAGGTCAACTGGCTGAAATCGGTTGCTTTCGCGGTTTCCCGGCTGAGGCGCAGCACCAGTTCGAGCGCTTCGCGCTTCTCATCGCGACCCCAGACGCGGAGTTCCAAACCGTCGAGACTGGCTACCTCCATCATCAATGGCGCAAGCTCGAGGAACTGAACGCCAGCCAGCAGGATGAAATCCTCGCGCGTCAAGACATAGCCGATGTTGAACTCGACCACCGCGAACCGGCCGAGACCGGGAAACTCTTCTACTCGTGCGCTGCGTAGCCGACGCTCGAATTTCCATCGGGCAAGCGCGGCCACCGCCTCTTCCGTCGAAAGCGACCCAACCCCGGGCGGGGTCGGCGTCGGGGTCGGGTCTGGACGCATCGCGACCATCGCCCCGCCGACCCCGCCGGCCAGGGCGGGCAGCCCGACCACCAGGCAGCAGATCACCAGGCAGGCGCCAAGCACGATCGGCCAACCGCGCGGAAGCTTCTTCTCCATACGAGTCCAGACTAGTCGGATGCTGGTCCGGTTCCCAGCGTATACTCTCGGGGCTGGAGGAATCGATGCGTCGCCTCGTTCTGGCCGTGCTGGCCATGCTGGTTTCGCTCTCGATAAGTGTCCCGACTCCGGCAGCCGCGGCGACTGCGCCCGAGGTTGGCGCGACCGAGGTGGCGGTCCTCGATGCCACCACCGGCGCACTCCTTTATGGCAAGAACGAACGTGAGGCCGTCCATCCGGCCAGCCTCACCAAGATGGTCACCGCCCTGGTGGCGCTCGAAGAAGGCCGGCTCGAGGATCTCGTCGAGGTCGACGTCGATTCGGCGACGATGATGCGCAGCACCGTGATGGGCCTCAAGCCGGGGATGGTTCTTCCACTAGAAGATCTGCTCTACGGCTTGATGCTCCCTTCGGGCAACGACGCTGCCCTGGCGATCGGCCGTCACATCGCCGGTAGCGACAGCGCGTTCGTTACGATGATGAACCAGCGCGTCCGCTGGATGGGCCTGACCGGTACTCGCTTCGTCAACCCCCACGGACTGGACAACCCCGACCACCTCACCACCGCGGAAGACCTCGCTCGAATCGCTCGAGTAGCGATGCAGAACGATCAATTCGTCAAGCTCGCCTCGGCCCGCGCCTGGACCGTTCGCGCTGACCCGCCCTATACCGTCTACAACTTGAACGATCTGCTGGGCGGCTACGCTGGTGCGGATGGGATCAAGGTCGGCTTCACCCGTCGCGCCGGACGAGCCCTCGCTGCCTCGGCCACTCGCAACGGTCACCGGATGATCGTCGTTGTGCTCCATAGCCCAAATCCCACCGCCGAGTCGGCCCGATTGCTGGATTGGGCATTCGCTCAACGACGTGCCGGACTGTTGAACCCCTCGTGAACGCCGAAACGATCCGGGTCGCCGCACGCGCTGACGGCATCTCACCATTCATCGTGATGGAGATCCTCGAGGCAGCCCAGGCGGTCGAGCGCGAGGGCGACGACATCGTCCACCTCGAGATCGGCGAGCCAGATTTCGACACTCCGGCTGTTATCCGAGAGGCCGGGACAGCCGCCCTGCAAGCCGGACAGACCCATTACACCCACAGCCTGGGCCGCCGCGAGCTACGCGAAGCCATCGCCGACCACTACCTCGCCACCTACGGCGTCACCGTGTCTCCGGAGCGCGTGGTCGTCACCGCCGGCACCTCGCCGGCGCTCTGGCTGACGATGGCCGCTCTGATCGAGCCGGGTGACGAGGTCATCCTCGGCGACCCGTCCTATGCCTGCTATCCCAACTTCGTCCGCTTCTTCGGCGGTACACCGCGGGTCGTCCGGCTCGACCCGGCCGATGGCTACCAGTTCCACGCCAACGAGGTTCGGCGGCTGATCACCCCGCGCACGAGGGCGATCCTCGTGAACTCGCCATCCAACCCCACCGGGACGTTGCTTACCGCCGAAACGATGGCCGGCCTCGCTGCCGAGGACATCCCAATCATCTCCGATGAGATCTATCACGGGCTGGTCTACGAAGGGCGCGAGCGGACGATGCTCGAATTCTCGCCGGATGCGATCGTGCTCAACGGGTTCTCGAAGGCCTGGGCGATGACCGGCTGGCGGCTGGGCTGGCTGATCCTGCCCGAGCAGTTGGTCCGGCCGGTCCAGAAGATGGCGCAGAATTTCTTCATCTCCGCCGCCGATTTCGCCCAGACCGCCGGAGTGGCTGCTCTGCGCCAGGGCGGCGACGACGTCGCCCGGATGCGGGCGGAGTACGATCGCCGCCGCCGCAGGTTGATCGCTGGGCTACGCCAAATCGGGTTTAGCATCCAGAGCGAGCCGACCGGCGCGTTCTACGTCCTCGCCGACGCTCGCCGTTGGAGCAACGATTCCAACGCGCTCGCCTTCGAGATCCTGCGCGAGGCGCACGTTGCCTGCTCCCCCGGGGTCGATTTCGGCGCCGGCGCTGAGGGCTACTTGCGCTTCTGCTACGCCAACTCGATCGAACGGATCGACGAGGCGTTGGACCGCCTCGCCCGCTTTTTCGCCGTGCGGCGTGCGAGCTAAGTGGCCGCTCCGCCCGGCCTGGCCGAATGGGTGGCGTTCGTCTCCGAGCACCTCGTTGAGCGCTATGGCCGGCGTCGGTTTCGTCTGGGCGACCCGCTCAACGAGTTGATCGGCACTATTCTCTCGCAGAACACCTCGGACCTGAACTCCAGTCGCGCCTTCGCCGCGCTGAAGAATCGCTACCCACAGCCCGGCGATCTCCTCGCTGCGCCGCCCGAAGAGCTTGCCGCGACGATCCGTTCAGGCGGACTGGCAAATATCAAGGCCGAGCGCATTCAGCAAGCCTTGCACGCGATCGTCGAGCGCACCGGCGCGCTCGACCTCGGCGTTCTGGCCGATCTGCCAATGCCCAAGGCCCGCGCCTGGTTGGCCGGGCTACCGGGCGTGGGCGGCAAGACCGCCAGTTGCGTCCTGCTGTTCGCCCTCGGGATGCCGGCGATGCCGGTGGACACCCACGTCCAACGCCTGTCAGTTCGGCTTGGGTTTGCGCCGGTACGGTCGTCCCCCGACACGATTGCTGCTATTCTTGAAACGGCGACCAACCCCGCGGCGATCTACGACCTCCACGTCAACCTGATCCAGCATGGGCGGACGATCTGCATCGCGGGGCGGCCGCGTTGTCGCGACTGCCTGTTGGAAGCGCGTTGTCCGAAGGTCGGCGTGGCGCGTCAGGGTGAGGAGAGATGAAGGTCGGCGTTCTCAACGTCACCGGCTATGCCGGCATCGAGCTTGCGCGGCTTCTTGCCCACCACCCCAACGTCACTGTCCACGCCGTCACCGGTCGGAGCGAAGCCGGCAAGGCGCTCGACGATGTCTTCCAGAGCCTGAGCGGGCTCGACCTGCCGATTGTGCCGGAACTGCCCGAGGACGTCGAGTTTGTCTTTTCCGGCCTGCCCCACAAGGCGAGCGCCGAAGCGTTGATCCCTTTCGTCGACCGTGGCGTGCCGGTGGTCGACATTGCCGCCGACTTTCGCCTGCGCGATCCCGCCGAATACCATCGTTGGTACGGCGTCGAAGCGCCACGCCCCTCGCTGCTCGCCGAGGCGGTCTATGGGCTGACCGAAATCCGCCGCAAGGAGATCGCCCGCTCGAAACTCGTCGCCAACCCCGGCTGCTACCCGACTGCCGCGCTGCTGGCCGTCATACCGGCCGTCGCCGCCGGTATTGCCCGGCCGGACGTTATCGTCGACGCCAAGTCCGGTATCTCAGGTGGCGGACGAAGCCTCGCGCTGACCAATCATTACAGCGAGGTCAACGAGAACGTCACCCCCTATGGGCTGTCCGGCCATCGGCACCTGCCCGAGATCGTCCAGGAACTTGCCGCCGTCACCGAGGCGACGCCCACCGTCACCTTCATCCCCCACCTCGTGCCGATGACCCGCGGGATTCTCGCGAGTTGCTATCTGCCGTTGGCAGACACGGTTGAGGAGGATCCGGCGCTCCTGCAACGCCACGTCACCGACCTGTATCGCGACTGGTACGACGCCGAGCCGTTCGTCTTCGTCACCAAAACGCCGCCGTCGACCAAGGCAACCTATGGCAGCAACCGGGCACTCGTCCACCCAAAGGTGGACCCGTACGCCCGCCGTCTGCTCGTCTTTGGCGCGATCGACAACCTCGTCAAGGGCGCATCCGGCCAGGCGATCCAGAACATGAACCTGATGATGGGCTGGCCCGAAACCCTCGGCATCGAAGGGTTCCCGGTCTACCCGTGAGCATGGCGCGCAACGTCGCGCTTGGCATGGCGGCGCTTCTGCTACTGGTCCTCTTTGTTGTCAATCGCGACTCGATTGGGCTGCTCCTTTCGGACGCATCGTTCCTGCGCAACTGGGTGTTGTCGTTTGGCCCGGCCGCTCCGGTCGCCCTACTCGGGCTCCAGATCATCCAGATTGTCATCGCGCCGATCCCGGCCCAGGCGATCGGGATGGTCTCGGGCTACCTCTATGGCTTCTGGGGCGGACTCGTCGTCACGTTCATTGGCGGCACCATCGGGTCGATAGTCGCGCTGTCGCTCGGTCGCTATGTCGGCAAGCCGATCGTCTCCAAGTTCGCCGATGGTCGGGTGATCGCCTGGGTCCAACGGTTCGATCGGGTGAGTTCGGTGGCGATCTGGGCGGTCATTTTCGCCCTTCCGATCGGCGATCCGCTGCTCTACGCGGCCGGACTGACCGGCCTTTCTCTGCGGATGCTGATCGTCGGCGCAACGATCGGCCGCTTTCCTGGCATGATGTTCGCCAACTACTTTGGCGCGGAGACCGAGACGCTCGGACCCTGGGCGTGGGTGTTCGGCTTTGCCATTGGCGGCGTCACGATGGCGCTGTTCACCCTCAACCACCGTCGCATCCAGCGCGCCACCGAATCGTTGGCCCGGCGTCTTGGCCACGACATTCATCCCGAGCCGGAACAAGAACGGGCTTAGACCCGCAATCGAGGATACGACCATGGAGATCCTTCCCGAGGGAAGTGTGACCAGCCCAGGCGGATTTCGAGCGGGCGGGCTTGCCGCCGGGATCAAGGCGAGCGGCGCTCCGGACTTGGGTATCCTCCTCAGTGACACCCCGGCCGCCGCCGCGGCCGTCTTCACCGCCCACGCGATGCCGTCGCCATCGGTGCTGCTTAATCGTGACCGGGTGGCCGACGGGCGCGCCCGCGCTGTCGTCGTCAACAGCGGTAATGCCAACGCGGCCACCGGAGCACTCGGTCTCGCCAATGCTCGCGAGATGGCACGGTTGGTTGCCGGTCGCCTGGGCATCCCCGAAGATGAAACGCTCGCTGCCAGCACCGGCGTGATCGGCGTCCAACTGCCGATGGAGCGCCTGCGCGAGGGCATCCCGCTGGTACCGCTCTCATCGGAAGGCGGCCACGACTTCGCTCGGGCCATCATGACCACCGACACCCGCCCCAAGGAGATCGCCGTTCGGCTGCAGGCTGGTGGGCGGACCATCAGCATCGGCGGGTGCGCCAAGGGCGCCGGAATGATTCACCCGAACCTCGCGACGATGCTCGCCTTCCTCACCACCGATGCCCCGCTCGATCCGACCTGGCTTGCTGCTGCCCTGCGTCGGGTTGCCGACCTCACCTTCAACATGATCGACGTCGACGGCGACATGAGCACCAACGATACGTTGCTGGTGCTGGCAAACGGCGTGGCTGGCGGTGTGGAGATCGACGGCGGTCCGGACGGCGACGCCGTCGAGGCCGGCCTGCGCGTCGTTGCCGAGCACCTGGCCAAGGAGATCGTCCGCGACGCCGAAGGTTCGACCAAGCTGATCGAGGTTCGGGCGGTGGGCGCCTCCAGCCCCGACCTGGCGCGATCGGTTGCTCGCTTCACCGCGGGTTCGCTGATGGTCAAGACCGCCGTACACGGCAACGACCCGAATTGGGGCCGGATCTACGGTGCGATCGGCAACGCCGGCTTCCCGATCGACGCCTCAACCCTGGCGATCGCCATTGGTGGAACACCGGTCTTTCGCTCCGGCGCTCCGGTCGAGTTCGACGCGCCGGCCGCCGTCGCCTATCTCGAAGGCAAGGACGTCCTGATCGAGATCGACCTCGGCGTCGGGGCGCACTCCGCGACGGCTTGGGGCTGCAACCTGAGCGAGGAGTACGTCACGCTCAATAGTGTCTACACCACCTGACCGATCCTGACCTACTCCTCACCTGTGAGCGCGAGGCTTCGCCACGCTACCGCGGCGGCGCGTACGGGCCGGCCATCTCCATCTCCTTGCGGAGTTGGAGCGCCGACCAGATCGGTACGCCGATCTGGATCGCCAGTTGCACCGGGATCAGGCACAGCCCAACCACGATGATCGAAAGGATCGCAATCGCCGTCCAGGCCAGCACGTTGTAAATCAGAAAGGCTGCTAGCCGGATGATGCCGTCGTTTGTCCGGCCGGCGTAGAGATACCCGATCCCGAGGAAGCCGAACAGGCCCGGGATCAGTTCGAGCAAGAAGCCGGTGCTGGGGTCCTTGCGCTCCTCGACGATCTGCGGCTGGTAGCGGGGGATGCTGCTGGCAACGTCGTCTGCGCCGACCGGCCGATCGGCCACCGGGATCGACGCCTCCGGCATCGGTGGCGGCGGCTCGAAGCTTGGCGGCGGCATTGGTGCGGTCTCCATCGGGCGGAACGAGGACGCGGCAACGGTCGCGGCGGCCGCAGCGGCGGCCGCGCTCTCAATCGTCGCGGTCGGCGGCTCTATCGTCGACTCGGCCGCCGGCGGTGGGGGAAGCAGGTCCGGTGATTCAACCAGGGCGCCCTCCGCCGGTTCGGGAGCAACGTCCAGTGCTTCGGGCGATGAGGTTTCGACGGCTTCTGGACTGGCCCCGCCGTCAGCCGCGGGCGTCATCTCGTCCGGGCTATCGCTCGACGGGCTTTCCCAGAGTGGGCCGCTTCGTTCCTCGCCACCGAGCGACGATTCTTCCCAGAGTGGGCCGCTCCGCTCGTCGGCGGGCTGCTCCGTGGTTGCCATCTCGTTTTCCGGCATGAAGGTTGGTTCAGTGCCGGGCAACGGCGCTTGGCGAGATGGGTCCATCGAACCGAGATCGCCATGTGGATCCTGGTCGGGCCGTTTCGGATCGCTCACCTTCCCCTCCGTCTGGCGGCCCGTTCCGCACCCCCGCATCGGCCGAACACGGACCTCTGCTATCCATTGTATCGCACCCTCGTTCGCACACAGTCCGGCGATATCTGCGATGATCGGCAGATGGACACAGCCCCAAGCGAATCCCTCAAGGCTCAGGTCGCCAGCGCGGTCGAGCGCCGAGCCGACGAGTTGATTTCCCTGTCGCACGCCATTCATGCCGACCCTGAGGTCGCCTTTCAGGAGGTGCGCGCCGCTGAACGGCTGACCAGGCTGCTTGAGGGCGCTGGTTTCTCGGTCACTCGCGGGGTCGCCGGACTGCCGACCGCCTTTCGCGCCGAGATCGGCGAGGGCGACCCGGCGATCGCGATCTGCGCCGAATACGACGCGCTACCCGAACTCGGGCACGGCTGCGGCCACAACGTCATCGCGACCGCCGCTATCGGCGCGGGGGTTGCCCTCGCCGCGATCGCCGCGCGGTTGCCAGGACGGGTCGTCGTGATCGGTACTCCCGCTGAGGAAGGCGGTGGCGGCAAGCTGATCCTGCTCGACCATGGCGTCTTTCGCGGGATCGACGCCGCGATGATGATCCATCCGGCAACGCGCAATCTCGTCGATCGTGGGTCGCTCGATTCCACCCGCGTCGAGGTCGGATACCGTGGCGAGGCGGTCCACGCCGATACCCCGCATGGCAGCGGTGCGAACCCCCTCGATGCCATCCTCCAACTCTTTTCCGGCGCGAACGTCATGCGGGCCGGGATGCTCCCCTCCGCGCGTCTCCATGGGATCGTCGTCGAAGGCGGCGAGAGCCCCACCCTGATCCCCGGCTACGCCGGCGCTCGCTTCTCGGTCCGCGCCGCCGACCGGCAGTATGCTGCAACGTTGATCGAGCGATTTCGGCGGGTCGCCGAGGCAGCCGCCGCCGCCGCTGGCGTTGAGGTCGTTATCGATGTTGGCCGCTCCTACGAGAACATGGTGCCGAATTTGGCGATTGCCCGCGCGTTTGGCCAGAACCTGACCGCGCTCGGGCGGCGGGTCAGCCCGACAACCGGCAACGAACGGATGGGCTCCACCGACATGGGCAATGTCTCCCAGCAACTCCCTGCCATCCACGCCTACCTGGCGATCGCTGACGAGGGGGTCAGCGGTCACTCGCTCCGCTTTCGGGATGCCGCCGGTTCGCCCCGTGGCGACCAGGGCGCACTCGACGGCGCGAACGCCCTGGCGATGACCGTCGTCGATCTGCTGACCGACCCCAATCTCTTAGGGCGCGTTCGCGCCGAATTCGCCGATCAGCGCGCCGCCGGACGCGTCCGGGGGATGCCCGAGGTGTGACCAGTCCGCCCCGGGACCGCACCGGTCGACGTTCGACGCAGCGTGCGTTTGCGTCCGTGCTTGTCTTCCTGGCGGTCACCGCTCTCTATTGGGCGATCTTGCCCCACCGCATCGATGCCCTTCGTCCGTTGCCACCGCCAGTCCCGGCGCCGACCGGCGACGAACCGTACTACCTCGAAATGGCGCTTTCGCTGCTCCGCTACGGGTCGCTCGAATTGACCCGGGCGCGCTCAGTCGACGAGATCTTCTTCGAGTTCTACCCCGAGCCGCTGCTCGGCCACGAGGCGGTCAGCCCGCGCGGTCATGTTTCCAAGCATTATCCCGGCCTGTCGGTCGCGATCGCTCCGTTTTATCTCGTCGGCGACCGCGTGGCGGGCGGTGCGTATGGGGCCGGACGGTTCGCCGTTGCGCTATTCCTTGGCGCGATCGGCGGACTAGTCGCGGCCAACGCCTTTCTGCTGGCCCGCGAGACCGGCGCACCGACGCGTTGGAGCGTCATCGTTGCGTTGCTGCTGGCGCTCTCCAGTCCGCTGCTCAGCTACAGCTTCCTGATCTTCCCGGAACTTCCGGCGGCACTGCTGGTGATCTGGCTGTTTCGTCGTGGCCGCCTGCCAAACGGCGCGTTCCGGACGTTGCTTGCCGGGGCGGCGCTCGGCCTGCTTCCCTGGCTCCACCCACGTCTTCTCGTCCTGTCGGCGTCTCTGGCGCTCTGGTGGTGGATCGGGGCGCACCGGCGCGGCCGCGACCTGCTGCTGCTTGCCGCCACGATCGTGCCGTTGGCGCTCGGCTTCGTCCTCTATAACCTCTGGGCCTTCGGTTCTCCCTTGCCAAACACCGGCGACCATGCCGGGTTCGGCGGCCCCGAGCAGATCGTCACTGGCGCGGCCGGCCTGTTGCTCGACCAGCAATGGGGGCTTCTGATCTATGCGCCGCTCTACCTGCTGGTTGCCGCCGGCCTCGTTCCGCTCGCAGCCCGCCAACGCCTCGCCCTGGCCGGTCTACTGCTGGTCGCCCTGCCGTACTACCTGGTGATTGCTGCCTATCTCCAGTGGTGGGGCGAATGGGGACCGCCGGCCCGCTACCTGACGCCAATCGTTCCGCTGGCGGCGATGCCGCTCGCCGCCGCCCGCCCGGCGAACTGGCCTCAGAAGGTGGCGGTGACGCTCCTCGCGCTGCCGTCGCTGGTGGTTGGCGTACTTTTCGTCTTCTGGCCGTCGGCGATGTACAACCATCCGACCGGCGAAGGTCAACTCTGGCTCACCCTCGCGGCGCTCGGCGCCCCAAACCTCGTTCCGTTCCTGCCAAGCTTCGTCGTCCCGAGCGCCGGGGCGATCCTGCCAACCCTCTGGATCGTCCTCGCCGGGATCGTTGCCGCATTGCTCGCTCTCGGCGCACCCGACGTTACCCGACCGCGCCGGAGAGGCTGAACGGTGAGATTCCGCCTCTGACAATTCGCGGGAACATGCCCCGCCGACCAATCCCCGCTACACCCGCGCCGGCTCGTCGATCACGATTCCCAGCCGCTTGAACGGCACGTCGGCGTAGCGCAGATAGTGACTCGGGTCGAACAACCCGGTTAGCTCGTCGGGCCGGAGCACCGCCGTCACGTCCGGGTCGGCGGCAAGCAACGAGCGGTAGTCTTCTCGGGTTCGCCAGCCGCGCATCGCGTGGCGCTGGACGATCGTATAGGCCGCCTGACGCGAAAGGCCGCGTTCGACCAGCGCCAGCAGCACTCGCTGCGAGAAGACCAGCCCGCGCGTCAGGTTGATGTTTTCCAACATCCGGTCCGGGTAGACCTGCAGCCGTTCGAGGATGCCGCTCATCAGGTCGAGCATGTAATCGAGCAGAATCGTGCTGTCCGGCAGGATGATCCGCTCGGTGGACGAGTGGCTGATGTCGCGCTCGTGCCAGAGCGCCACGTTCTCCAGCGCGGTGACGGCGTGGCCGCGAATGACCCGCGCCAGTCCGGTGATACGTTCGCCAAGTTCGGGATTGCGCTTGTGAGGCATCGACGACGACCCGGTTTGTCCCTCGTCGAACGGCTCTTCGGCTTCGAGCACCTCGGTGCGCTGGAGCGCCCGGAGTTCGGTCGCGAACTTCTCGAGAGAGGCGGCCATCAGGGCGATCGCCATGACATACTCGGCATGACGGTCGCGCTGGATGATCTGGGTCGAGGCAGCCGCCGGCTGCAGTCCGAGCGCCGCGCACGCGCGCTCCTCCACCTCCGGCGGGACGAGAGCATGGGTTCCCACCGCGCCGGAGAACTTGCCGACGGCGATCCGCTCGCGCGCCGCTTGCAGCCGCGCCTTGCCACGGCGCACTTCGTCGATCCAGACGGCCAGTTTCAGCCCGAAGGAGGTTGGCTCGGCATGAACGCCGTGGGTTCGGCCGATCTGCGGGGTCCGGCGGTGTTGCACCGCCAGCCGGGTGATCGCCCACTCGAGGCGGTCGATGCCAGCCAGCAACACCTCTGCCGCCTCGACCATCTGGAGCGACAGCGCGGTATCCATCACGTCCGACGAGGTCAGACCGTAATGGATCCAGCGGCCCGGCGCCCCCAGCCGCTCCTGGACCGACTTGAGGAAGGCGGTCATGTCGTGATGGGTTTCGCGGAAATAGCGCGCGACGTCGTCGAAGTCGTAGGCGGCGGTTTGAATGACGGCAAGGTCCTCCGCCGGCACCACGCCGATCGCGGCCCAGCCCTCGCTGGCGGCGATCTCCACCTTCAGCCACAAGTCCAGTTTGTTGCGCTCGGTCCAGATGGTGCCCAATATCGGCCGCGTGTACCGGTCGATCATCGCTCTACCCTCACCGCGCGATATCGCGCCGGTAATGCATTCCCCGAAACTGGATCGCCTCGACGCCCTGGTAGGCGATCTCGCGCGCCTCGCCAACGCTGCCGGCCGTCCCAACCACGTGTAGCACTCGCCCGCCATCGGTCAGCAGACGGTCATTCTTCCGTCGCGTGCCGGCGTGAAACAGGAGCGCCCCGGCGGGCAGTGGGCCGATATCGATCTCGTCGCCAATGGTCGGCGTCGCCGGGTAGTGTTCGGCGGCCAGCGCGATTGACACCGCCGAGCGGAAGGTCGGCGGTAGCTTTACCCCAGCGAGCCCGTCGGTCGCGGCTGCCGCCAACAGGTCGAGCAGGTCCACGTCGAGGCACGGCAAGATCGCCTGCGTTTCGGGGTCGCCAAAGCGGGCGTTGAACTCGATCACCTTCGGCCCGTCGTCGGTCAGCATAAGCCCAGCGTAGAGCGTCCCGCGAAATGGAACGCCTCTCCGCCGCAACTCGTCCACCACCGGCTGGATGATGGTCGCGGCAGCGTTCGTCGACTGAAACGCTCCGAAGAACTCCGGCGGCGTGTAGCTACCCATCCCACCAGTATTCGGACCCTGGTCTCCGTCGTCGACCCGTTTGTAATCGCAGGCTGCTGCCAACGGCACGACGTGTTGCCCGTCGCACAGAGCGAACAGGCTCACCTCGCGGCCGGTCAGTTTCTCCTCGATCACCACCTGGCGACTCGATTCGCCAAACTGACCACGCTCGAGGTTGTCTACCAACGCCCGATCGGCCTCCTCGACCGTCTCGCAGACCACCACACCCTTGCCCGCCGCGAGGCCATCGGCCTTGACCACCAACGGCGCGCCCACGTCGCCGACATAGCGCCTTGCCTCGCCAAGATCGTCGAAGGCATGCCAGCGCGCGGTCGGCACGCCGGTGGCGTCCATCACCTCTTTGGCGAACTGCTTGCTCGTCTCGATACGTGCCGCTGCCCGGGTCGGTCCGAACGCCAGCAGACCCGCTGCCTGGAGCGCATCGACCATTCCCGCGCCGAGGGCGCCGTCCGGCCCGACGACGACGAGGTCCGCGCCCCACTCCAGTGCGGCGCGTGTCATCCCGGCGACATCGGTCGGCGCGATGGCGAGGTTCTCGGCGATCTCGCCGGTGCCGCCATTGCCGGGAGCGACCGCTAGCCGGTTGACCCGGCCGCTGTGTCGGATCGCCCAGGCGAGGGCGTGCTCGCGGCCGCCGTTGCCGACGACGAGGACGTTCATTCCCATTCGATCGTGCCGGGCGGCTTGCTGGTAATGTCGTAGACCACCCGGGTGATGTAGGGCACCTCGTTGACGATCCGGGTGCTCACTCGGGCCAGCATCTCATGCGGCAGCCGCGCCCAATCGGCGGTCATGAAATCCTCGGTCGTCACCGCCCGCACCGCCGCGACGTAGCCATAGGTGCGGAAATCTCCCATCACGCCGACGGTCTGAACCGGTGTCAGGACAACCAGCGTCTGAGAAAGGTCGCGATAGAGCCCGGCCCGCCGGATCTCCTGCTCGAAGATCGCGTCGGCCTCGCGTGCCGCCGCCAGCTTTTCGCTGGTCAGGTCGCCGATGATCCGCACCGCCAACCCCGGGCCAGGGAACGGGTGGCGAAAGACGATATCCTCGGGCAGGCCAAGCAGCAGCCCGACCTCGCGGACCTCGTCCTTGAAGAGGTAGCGCAGCGGCTCGACCAGTTCGAGGCCGAGATCCTCCGGGATGCCGCCGACGTTGTGATGGGTCTTGATCTTGACCGCCGACTTTCGTTCGGGGGTGGCGCTCTCGATGACATCGGGATAGAGCGTCCCCTGGGCGAGGAATTTCACCCCGCCGATCGCCGACGCCTCCGCCTCGAACACCCGGATGAACTCGCGGCCGATGATCTTGCGCTTCTGTTCTGGGTCGACCACGCCAGCCAACGCGCCAAGAAACAACTCGCGTGCATCGACGGTCTTCAGGTTGAGCCGGACGTTGTCGACAAACGCCTGCTCGACGCGCTCGCGCTCGTCCTTTCGGAGCAGGCCGTTGTCGACGAAGATGCAGGTCAGCCGGTCGCCGATCGCCCAGTGGACGAGGCTCGCCGCCACCGAAGAATCAACACCACCGGAAAGCGCGCATACCACCTTGCCATCGCCGACCTGATCTTGAATGCGCTGCACCGATTCCGAGATGAAGTTGCTCGGCGTCCAGTCGCCGTGGCAGCCACAGACGGCAAAAAGGAAGTTGGCGAGGATGTCCTTGCCGCGCGGGGTATGGATCACCTCGGGGTGAAACTGGAGGCCGAATCGCGTTGCGCCGTCGCCCATCGCGGCGAGCGGGCTGTTGTCGGTGCGCGCCAGCGCCGAGAAGCCCGGCGGCAATGCTTCGATGCGGTCGCCGTGGCTCATCCAGACCTGGATTTCTTTCGGCAGGCCGGCGAAGATTGGCGCTCGGCCATCGACCGTCAACTGGGCATGCCCATACTCGCGTGCGTGTCCGGCCGCGACACGGCCGCCAAGCTGGTGGGCGAGCGCCTGCATTCCGTAGCAGATCCCGAGGATCGGCGCTCCACCGTCGAGGACTGCCGCCGGGATCGACGGGGCGCCTTCGTCGTAGACGCTGTTCGGTCCGCCCGACAACACAAAGCCCTTCGGGTTGAGCCGGGCGATCTCGCTCCACGGCGCATCCCAGGGCAGCAACTCACAATAGACACGAAGCTCGCGTATCCGCCGAGCAATAAGCTGGCTATATTGCGAGCCAAAGTCGAGGACGACAATCGATTCGTGCGGGGTGGCTTTCACGGGCCAATCATAGCAAAGGCCGCTCCCCTGGGAGCCTGCTTCGCCCCCTCGTTTACCATTGGAGCATGACCTTCTCGTTCAAGTTGATCAGCCGGGACGGATCGGCCCGCCGCGGCCGTCTGACGACCGCCCGTGCCACCGTCGAAACCCCCGCTTTCATGCCCGTCGGTACCCGCGCCACCGTCAAGACACTCCGCCCCGAGCAGGTCTGGGATCTTGGGTATCGTCTCATCCTCGCCAACACCTATCATCTGCACCTTCAGCCGGGGGAGCAGATCGTCGAGCGCCTTGGCGGTGTCCAGACGATGATGGGCTGGCCGGGGGCGCTCCTGACCGATTCGGGCGGATTTCAAGTATTCAGCCTCGCCGACATCCGCGAGGTCGACGACGATGGGGTCACCTTCAATTCGCCGGTCGGCGTCCGCCGCCTCACTCCCGAAGGAGCGATGGCGATCCAACACCGGCTCGGCTCGGACATCGCGATGGTGCTGGACGACGTGCCGCCGATCGATGCCGACGCGGCGGCTCAACGAGGTGCGCTCGATCGCACCCACCGCTGGGCGGTGCGCTGCCTCGCCGCGCCCAAGCTGGTGGATCAGGCTCGCTTCGGGATCGTCCAGGGCGGCGCAAACGTCCAGTGGCGTCGAGAATCGGCCCGGTTTCTGGCCGCGCTTCCTTTCGAAGGGTTCGCCGTTGGCGGGCTATCGCTTGGTGAAGCCAAACCGTTGACCTGGGAGTTGACCGCCGCTGCCACCGAGGAACTGCCGATCGAACGGCCGCGCTATCTGATGGGCGTCGGCGCGCCGGGTGACCTGATCGCCGGGGTTGCCGCTGGTATAGACGTGTTCGATTGCGTCTTGCCGACCCGAATCGCCCGCCATGGCGCGGTCTTCACCCGTCTCGGCCAACTTGCCCTCAAGAGCAGCCGCCTTGGCGACGACACCCGGCCGATCGAGGAGGGCTGCGACTGCCCGGCCTGCCAGTCCTACTCGCGCGGCTGGCTGCGCCACCTCTTCATGGCAGGCGAGCCGCTTGGCCTGCGCCTCGCGACTCTGCACAACCTGCGCTTTCTCTGGAACCTGATGGCCGAAATTCGCCGGGCGATCGAGGAAGGCCGTTTCGCTCAGCTTGCCGAAAGCTACCCCCGTGGATCGATTCGAAGAAGCGATCTTCCCGCGGCGTGATCGCTTCTCCCGGGCGCTACTCCGGTTGGTTGCCCTTGCCGACCAGCGCGGCCGGTCGTTGCGGATCGACGAGTTCCGCGTCGTGTTGACCATCGGCCAGATTGACATCTCCTACGAACTGGAGTTGTTTGGCCGCACCGTCGTTCGCCGCCTTCATCGTGGGCGAGTGCTGGTCAGCGAGGAGAGCTTTGATTTCGACCAAGGGCTCGACTTATTTGAGCGCGCCGTCATCGAGGCCGAGCGGTGAGCGCGGCTCCTAGGCTCTTGGCGAGCGCACCGTGGGGAGCGGCTCGAGGGCTGCTGCCGGCGGAACTGCGTGCGGTTGGCGTCGGCGGACTGTTGGCAGGTGTGGTCGAGCTTTCGCTGCGGCCCGGCCTAGAGCGGATCGAACGGCTCGGCGGCCTCGGGGAGTTGACCGGCGGCCTGGCGCTGCTGGCCGAACCAGGTGTCCGGTCGGTCGTTTCCGGCTTCGGGTTGCCGCCGGCGCGGATCTCGCGGGTCGGCGACACGCTTGTCTATCGAAACGGGCTGGATGGGGTGACTGGTGAACTGTCGCCGGAAACGTCGATCGCCACTCAGCGTGCGCTCGGTGCGGAATGGCTCATCGCGCCAACGTTGCCCGAAAGGCTTGTCGTCAATGGCCGGGAGCGCGTCGTCCCGGTGGACCTCGCGATTGAATGGTTGCACCGTGGGCGCGGTTGGACTGGGCGAGCGGCTCCTGGCGTTGCTGCCCGTCGGTTCGTCGGACTTCCGGACCCATCTAGCCGGCGCGGCGGTCAGCCTGGGCTTCGACGGCCTCGCATCGGATGGGGCGCCACCTGAGGAGCCTTCCGGCGGGCTACCGCTCGTCGTCGCGCTCGGCCTGCCGAACCTCTCGGCGCTTCGCGAGGCAGTTCGGCGCGGGGCACAACAGATCGAAGTACCGTTCGCGATGGAACTCGCCGCGGCCGGCCAGGCGCTCACCACCTCGGGGCCGTTGGTTGTCCACGACCGGGCCGGGGACGAAGAACCGCTCGACAGCGGGTGCGACTGCCCCGCCTGCCGCTTCTCACTCGGCTACCTTGCCCACTTGGTCCGCGCCGGTGAGACGCTCGCCGAGACGCTGCTCTTGCTTCACAACCTGCGTACCGTGGTGCGCTTGATCGGCGCGCCGCCAGCCCTGTAGGCTCAGGCCATGCCGCACTATACCTTGCACCTGACGCCCGAGGAGTACTTCACGTCCACCGACCCGAACGAGGACTACCTCCCGCCGGCCTTCGACGAGGAGGGCTTCATCCATTGCACCGATGGCGCCGAGGAAATGGCGAACACCGCCAACCGCCACTACTCCGGCGACGAGCGCGCGTTCCTCGTCTTGGTACTCGACCGCGACCAGATCGTGGCGCCGGTCACCGTCGAAGATCGCCGGGGTATCTATCCTCACATCCAGGGCCCGCTCAACCGCTCCGCAATCGTGGCCGTCCTGCCGATGCCGCGCGCCGCGGATGGCCGCTTTCTTCCGCCAGTCGCGCCTTAATGGTCCACGAGAGGAGACGGCGATGAACCGCAACGATGCGCTCCGTCAGGCTGCTGAACTGACCGCCCGGGCGCAAGATGCCGGCGTCCGTTTCGTCAACCTCCAGTTCATCGACATCACCGGTATCGCCAAGAGTCTCACGATACCCGCCGGCTTGCTGGGCGAGGCTGTCGAGCACGGCAAATGGTTCGACGGGTCCGCGATCGAGGGGTTTGCGCGGACCGCCGAATCCGACATGTATCTCCTGCCTGACCTCGACACCTTCGCGGTGCTACCGTGGGAGCAGGGTGAGGACGCGACCGCCCGCGTCCTCTGCTGGGTCCACAATCCCAATGGCGAGCGGTTCGACGGCGACCCACGCGCGACCTTGCGCCGCGCGCTCGACGAGGCGCAGGCGATGGGGTTCCAGTATCAGGTCGGGCCGGAACTCGAGTTCTTTCTCCTCAACCGCCAGGGTGGGTCGATCGGTCCACTGCCGCATGACCGTGCCAGCTATTTCGACTACTCGGCCGACCAGGCCGCCCACGTCCGCCGTCAGATGGTCAACGCCCTCCAAGCGATGGGCGTCGAGGTCGAATCGGCGCATCATGAGGTCGCCGCCGGCCAGCACGAGATCGACCTCTCCTATGCCGACGCCCTGCGGACCGCCGACAACGTGGTGACCGTCAAGTATGCGCTCAAGGCGGTGGCCCAGGCCCACGACCTCTACGCGACCTTCTTGCCCAAGCCGATCTACGGGATCAACGGCTCCGGAATGCATTGCCATCAGAGCCTCTCCGACGTCGATGGGCGCAACGTCTTTGCCGACCCACTCGACGAGTACGGTCTATCCGAGATCGCTCGCTCGTTTATCGCCGGCCAACTCGAACACGCCCGCGGTATGTGCGCGGTCCTTTCTCCCCTGGTCAACAGCTATAAACGGCTTGTCGCAGGCTACGAAGCGCCGGTCTACATCTCCTGGGCGCGGGTCAACCGCTCGGCGTTGATCCGCGTTCCAAAAGTGAGCCCCGGCCGGGTCGACTCGACGCGCCTCGAACTGCGCTGTCCGGACCCCGCCTGTAATCCATACCTCGCCTTCGCGGTGATGCTCAAGGCCGGGCTGGACGGAATACGGCGTGGCCTGACGCTGCCGGACCCGGTCGAGGAGAACATTTACCAGTTCGACGAGGCCGAACTCCGTCGAAGGAACATCGGCATCCTCCCAAGCACGCTTGGCGAGGCCCTCGACGCCCTTCAGGACGATTTGGTGATACAGGAAGCGCTGGGCGACCACATTTTGGAGCGCTTTCTTGAAGCAAAACGGCTCGAATGGGACTCCTTTCGCTCCTACGTCTCGCAATGGGAGCTTGACCGCTACCTCGAGGTGTACTGACCGCTGGTTCTTCTTGCTGGCCCATCCCACCCTTGCTACACTTTGATAACCCCGGGTCTCGGGGAGGGTACATGAAGAACCTCACTCCGCAATCGGTCGTTGCCGAGCTTGATAAGTTCATCGTTGGGCAGGCCGAGGCGAAGCGCGCGATGGCCATCGCGCTCCGGAACCGCTACCGGCGTCAGCAACTCGCCCCGGACGTCGCCAAGGAAATCGCCCCGAAAAACCTCCTGCTGATCGGTCCTACCGGTGTCGGCAAGACCGAGTTGGCTCGCCGCGTCGCCGCGCTGGCCGATGCGCCCTTCGTCAAGGTCGAAGCCACCAAGTTCACCGAAGTCGGCTATGTCGGCAAGGACGTCGATTCGATCGTCCATGACTTGATCGAAGCAAGCGTTCAGCTTGTCCATGAAGAGAAACTGAAGGAAGTCGAGTCGCGCGCCGAGACGCAAGCAACCGAGAAGATCCTGAACTACTTGGTTCAGCAACTCCCGGTGGCGAGCCGGAAGGTCGCCGTCAAGCGCAGCGCCGCCGGGGCGGCCGCGGTGCCCGACGTCGCCGAAACTCCGGTGGCCCCCCGCCCGCGCGCCGTCAGCCGTGCCGACAAAGCGCGCCTCCATCGCGAACGCGACCGGTTGCGAACCCTGCTCCAGAGCAAGGAACTCGAGGACCAGATCATCGAGATCGAGATCGGCGGCGAGATCGAGCGGTTCGAAACGCTGCTCGAGGTTGGCTCGACCAACGCCGAAGAACTGAGCGACGCCTACAGCGATTTCGTCGAGTCGTACAACGGCCTCGGTGGAGCGATCCGCCGCCGGTCGCGTCGTGTTTCGGTGAAGGAAGCAAGGCGTATCCTCACCCGCGAAGAAGCGTCCAAGCTGATCGACATGGAGCACGTCATCGAGACGGCGGTCCAGCGCGCCGAACAGGGTGGGGTGGTCTTCGTCGACGAGTTGGACAAGGTCGCCGGTCCGCGCAGCGAGCTTGGCTCCGACGTCTCGGGTGAAGGCGTCCAGCGCGATTTGCTCCCGATTGTCGAAGGCACCACCGTCACCTCCCGGTATGGGCCGATCAAGACCGATCATGTCCTGTTTGTGGCGGCCGGCTCGTTCTACCAGAACAAGCCATCCGACCTCATCCCCGAGCTACAGGGCCGCTTCCCGCTGCGCGTCGAGCTCAAGAGCCTGACCGAAGAGGATTTTCGTCGCATCTTGATCGAGCCGGAAAACGCCCTCACGAGGCAATACATCGCGCTGCTCGGCACTGAAGAGGTCACTATCTCGTTCGGCGAGGATGCGATCGCCGAGGTGGCGCGGGTCGCGGTGCTCATGAACGATCGGATGGAGAACATCGGCGCACGTCGGCTGCACACCATCATGGAGCGCGTCCTCGAGGAGATCTCGTTCTCCGCCTCCGAGCGCGGCGGTGAGGCGATCCACATCGATGCCGACTATGTCCGGAGCCGGATGGCCGACCTGATCAAGGATCAAGACCTCAGCCGCTATATCCTGTAAGCTACGCGCACTCAGATCCACGGCGAACCCGGCGTACGGTTCACTGGCGAGAACGCGATGGCTGACGAGTCGATCCAGATCGTCGTCCGCGGGTCGGACGGGCAGCAGGAGCGCCGGACGCTTCAGGACGGCGCGACCGTCATCGGCCGCGACCCCGATTGCGCGATCCGCCTCGTCGATGCCACCGTCTCGCGTCACCACGCCACCATCGAGCGCGACAACGGCCGCTTTCGCGTCACCGACCTCGGCAGCGCAAACGGCACATCCGTCAACGGTGCGCCGCTTGTTGCGCGCACCCCGGTTCCGCTGCGCGAAGGCGACGAGGTCACCATCGGCTCCTTCCGGCTCGTGATCGAGCGGCTCGGTCCGGCGGTTGGCGTCCCGTCCTCGCCGGTCCAGCCGGCGCAGCCAGCGCCGCCTTTCGGCGGCTCGGCCGAACCGTTTTCACCGCAGTATCCACCTCCGGCCTATCCGCCGGCTTCGCCGCCGCGGCGCGACTTCACGCCACCGCCGAGCAATCGGATGACCGGCCCTCCACCGGCGCCCTATTCTGCGCCATCGAGCGAGCTTGCTCCGGCGCGTGAGATGACCAGCATCGGCGTCGGCTACCAGCCGCCCCGGCTGATCGTCTGGGACCGTGGCCGGACCCGTGAGTACGCCATTCCCGCTGCCGGGCTGACCATCGGGCGCGATCCTGCCAGCACCGTCGTGGTGGACGACCCCCAGGTGAGCCGGCGCCATGCTGAGATCCGCCACTCCGGCGGCGGCTACGAGATTATCGACCAGGGCAGCACCTACGGGTTGATCCAGGGCGGTCAGCGGGTCGGGCGCAAGATGCTCGTCGACAACGACGCCTTTCAGGTCAGCGACGCGATCCAAATCGCCTTCCGTTCGGGGGCGGCGGTGCCGCCGCCGCCCAGCCCGGCAACCCTTCAGATCGATTTCGGCCAACGCGATACCATCACCGTCGGGCGCGACCCGTCCAACGACATCCCGCTGAACCACCC
>JAXLWW010000021.1:0-51658 GCA_046328265.1 Dehalococcoidia bacterium | reverse complement strand
GCGGCGATGCTGACGGAGATCGCCGCCCGAAAAGCGCCGTTGGTCAGGACAAACGGCCAGACGACCCCGATCGCCGGCCAGCGAAACCAGAAGACCAGCGCAAGGGCGACCAATGCGACACCCGCCGTCCAGAGTACCGCCCGGGCGACGGCCTGCCCGGAAGGGGCAACCGCTCGCCGCGCGCCCAACCCGGGCCTCTCGGCAACAAGCACATCCGGCATCGTGATCCCCCTTTCGCGCAGATCCCCCTACCCTCTTCGACAGGGCGCGCTCCCTCCGGTAGTCCCTCGCGCTATCATGCCGCCGGAGGCAACGATGACCGACGATGCAATTGCCCGTGTAGATACCTTTCTCAAGCTGATGGCCGAGCGCAAACTGGCCGAAGCCCAGACCTACCTTGGCCCCGGCGTGCGGATGACCTTCCCGCCTGGCATCACCTTCGGCTCGCTCCAGGACCTCGTCGCCAACGCCGGTCGGCGCTATCGTTGGTGCGACAAGGTGCGCGAACGCTATGACGTCTTCGAGCGCGAGGACGGCGCAACCGTCGTCTACAGCCTCGGGACACTGTTTGGCGAGAATGTCCATGGCGCACCCTTCTCCGGAGTGCGTTATCTCGACCGCTTCGTCCTGCGCGACGGGCTGATCGTCGAGCAGGATGTCTGGAACGACCTCGCCGAGAGTGGCGTGCTGGCGGTCCATCCAGCCGCCAGCGGCGCCGCCTCGTGAGCCCGGCCGGCGTCCAGCACGTCGTCGTCGGCGCCAGCGACTTCGAAGCAACCCTCCGGCTCTACCGCGATCAACTCGGTCTGGGCGTGCGGCGTGGCCCGGAGCCGGTGTCAGCCGCCGAACTGGCGCTCTGGGGTCTCGACCCGGCGCTATCCGGCGTCAGCGCGGTCACCCTCGGTGCGCCAGACCAGACGCTTGGCCTGATCCGGCTGGCGACCTTTGGCGATCGGACCGGCCCGCCCGTCCGGCGCGACGCCCGGCCCTATGACTACTCGCCAAAGAACCTCGACATTCAAACCGATGACCTGGCGCGCGCCCACCGGGAGTTGTCCGCACAGGGCTACCTATTTCGATCCGAGCCGGTCGCCTATCCCCACGACGGCCACACCATCAAAGAAGTCCAGATGCGCGGCCCCGACGAGGTCAACGTCGTCCTGCTGGAAACTGAATCCGGGATGAACCTGCCGTTCTCCCCAAGGGGATTTGCCGGCGTTACCCAATGGGTGCTGACCACCGGCGACATGGCCCAAACGGTCCGGCTGTTCTCCGAAGGGCTGGGCATCCCGGTGGCGATGCACAACCGGCTCGCCGGGCCGGACATCGAGCGGATGATCGGCCTGCCCTCAGGCGCGGGACTGGATATCTACATCCTCGCGGGCGACACCCCCTTTGGCCGGATCGAACTGGTCCATTACGAAGGCGTCGATTCGAAAGACTACACCGGCCAGGCTCGACCGCCGGCCTCGGGGATGCTCCAGATTGGCTTTGCAGTCGACGATCTCGACGCCTCAATCGCCGCACTGGCCGGGTTCGGGCTCGCGGTCGTCTGCCCGCCGGTCGAATTACTCGACCCGGTTGGGCGCCCGGCGCGGGCGACCTCGGTCGCCGAGCCAAACGGCATGATGATCGAACTGTGGCAGCGCTGACGCCTGCCGAATAATTCGCGCGTGGTCTCGCGGCCTCCTCGTCGTATGGGCACATTCAGGCAGAGGGAGGCTCGATGAAACCGCGCGATACTCGGATCACCCGGCGGACGGCCCTCACTGCTGCCGGCGCGGTCGCCGGCGGCCTGGCGCTCGGCGCGAATGTCGCTCGCGCTCAGCAGGGACCGCCGGTCATCGTCCGCCAGATCGGCGAGGGTGTCTATTTCTTCTCGACCGCCGGCTACAACAGCATCTTCGTCGTCACGCCCGAGGGCGTGCTGGTGTTCGACCCGATCGGCCTCGCCAACCCGAACGCGCCAACCGCCATGCTCGAGACGATCCGCCAACTCACTGGCGCACCGGTCACCCACGTCATCTACAGCCACGACCACGCCGACCATATCACCGGCGGCGCGGTCTTTTCCGGCGCACGGTTCGTCTCACACCGGCTGGCCGCCCCGAAGATCGCGGCGCGGGGCGATGCCCGCACCCCCACCCCGACCGCCCTGTTCGACGTCTACCTGCAGGTGGACCTCGGCGGCAAGGACATGCAACTGTTCTATCCGGGCCGCAACCATTCGGACAACAGCATCATCCTCCACATCCCCAAGGACCGTCTCGTGATGGCGGTCGACTTCGTTCCGGTGCGCACCCTGCCCTTCCGCGACCTGACCGACTCCTACATCACCGAGTGGATCGATTCGCTGGCCTGGATCGAGCGCTATCTGGACTTCGACACTCTGGTACCGGGCCACGGCGAGATCGGAACAAAAGCCGACGTCACCTCGATGCGCGAATACTTCCTGAACCTGATCGATGCCGTCTCAGACGCCAGCAACGCCGGCCTCGCCGACAACTCCCCCGAGATGATCCAGTATGTCCGGGCGCGTCTTGGGCCAGCCTACGGCCGCTGGAGCCAGTGGGAGACCTTCCTGCCGCTCAACATCGAGGGCGTCATCCGAGATGGAGTCGCCTAGCCGTCTCCCGACCGTCCCAGCCGCCGGTCCCCGGACGCGCTACATTTGGTTCGGCGGCAATTATCCCCCAATATATATTTCCAAAATCTTTCTATTCTGCTAGAGATTCAGCTTGGCGGACCCGTCGGCAAGGGTTCACTCTGGCCAAGCCGGTCGAGCCTGCGGCTCGACCGAATATCAAGGAGAATGGATGAAGCGTTGGTCTCCCACCCGGCTCGGCATCAGCCTTGCCGCGGCCGTTCTGGTCGTCGCCGCCTGTGCGCCGGCTGGAACCGGCAGTCCTGCCGCTCCCGCACCCGATGCCCCAACCGTTCCTCAGAAGCTGACGATCGGCCAGTCGTCGATCACCCCGACGATGATGCCGTACATCTCGATCTGCTGCACCCAGCGGCGCTACGACGTCTACGACATGGTCGTCGGCCAGAAGGCCGATGGATCGGTCGAGCCAATGGTCGCCACCGCCTGGAAAGTCGTCGACCCGACGATCTGGGAATTCACCACCCGCACCGACCTGAAGTTCCACGACGCCACGGCGTTGACCGTCGACGATGTCGTGTTCAGCATCAACCGGGCGATCGACCCACAGTTCAAGTACGCCATCACCAACCGTCTCCAGACGATCGCCAAGGCCGAATTGATCAACCCGACCACCGTTCGGGTCACCACCAAGAACCCTGACCCATTGCTGCTCAAGCGGATAGCGCTGGTTTCGGTTCTGCCCAAGGCCTATCTCGAGAAGGTCGGCGATACCGAGTTTTCGGCCAAGCCGATCGGCAGCGGGCCGTTCCGGGTGAAGGAATACGTGCCCGACGACCGCGTTGTCGTCGTCGCTACCGAGACCCATCCGTTCCGCAAGGCGACCGGCATCAGCGAAGTGACGATCCGGAGCATCTCCGAGCCGTCGGCCCGCGTCGCCGGGTTGAAAACCGGCGATCTGGACATCATCGACGGCGTGCCGATCGACCAAGTGGACACCCTGAAGGGCGCCGGCTTCCAACTGTTGCCGATCGATGCCGGTGGCTCGTCGGCCTATTGGATCGACACGGTCCTCGGCGACCAGCCACGCACCGGGCCGACCGCCAACAAGTTGGTGCGCCAGGCGCTCAACTACGCCGTCGACAAGGACACCATTGCCAGGAATATCTACAAGGGTCTCACCAAGGTCGAGCAGGGGCAGATCCTCCAACCCGAGTCCTTTGGCTACAACCCGCGGTTGAAGCCGTATCCGTATGACCCGGCCAAGGCCAAGCAACTGCTCGCTCAGGCCGGCTACCCGAACGGGTTCAAGGTGAATATCGCCGGCCAGTTCGCCTCCAACCGCGAGGACCAGGCGATGGTGCTATTCGTCCAGGATCAACTCAAGGCTATCAACGTCGAGTTGGCGATTGAGACAATCGGCGAGTACGCAATATATCGGGACTACTTCTACGGCGACCGAACCCGGCCGGACATCTTCGCCCCGGGCCAGGTGATCAATCGGCCGGCGATGGATGCTGATTTCGCGTTTGTCTGGTTCTGGTCGGGCCAGGTGCCGGGCTCGCGACACTACAAGAACCCTGAGTACGACCGGCTTTACCAGGCCTCCACCACCGAACTGGACATCGACAAACGTCTCGCGCTGCTCAAGCAGGCCGCCGAGGTGATGAACGAGGACCCGCCGTCGCTCTTCCTCATCCAGGGTCTCTTCTTGATCGCCCACAAGGCGAACCTGAAAGGCTTCGAGAAGCGAACCGACCGCGAAGCTCGCTACGACCAACTTCGCTTCGGCTAATCAGTTCGCCGTTGCGCCGAACGCCCGTCTCGATCGAGGCGGGCGTCTTCATACCCACCACGCTCATCCGGACAAGGTCTTCCCGCTCTCCTAAAACGAGAGCGGGGCCGAGGAGTGAGGTCTCCTCACCCGAGACGTTCTTCGAGGTGAACGGGACGAACGTATCCCATCGGCCACATCGCCAACTCGGCCAATCACCGCTCCGACCAGGTAGGTCGGTCCGCTGGCGCGTCCGCCACCGCCCGAGTTCACGCGCCAGGCCAACGGCCCGGCCAGCAGCAAGAGCGGACGGCACTCAGCGGCGGGCGCGGCCTCCGGCGGTTCGTTCGATCTGGCGAGCGGCGGCGTCGACATCCTCGTAGATTTCGCGGCCGTAGAAGGAAAGAAAGCGCCAGCCGTGGCCCAGCATCTCGCCTTCCCGCTCTTGGACCGCGCCGGGCCGGGGCGTCCAACCCTCGACATCGACCCCCAGCCGCGCGCTGGGAAAGGCAAAATCAACCCGAATCGCCCCGATCCGGTATTGGCAGGTCGGCCGCAGCCCCGCATCCACCAGCCGGGCAAAGAGCAGCCGGTCCAGCACCGATTCACATTTGGCAAGTTCGCCAAGCAGGTCGTGCGACAGCCCTTCGCTGTCGATCGGGCTGGGCGGCGGGATCGCCGGCAGCGCCGATCCATTCTTCTCGATCGCCCGGCGAACGCGCACCGCCTCGGCGGATTCCGGCGCAAGCATCCCCGCCGGCCAGTCCACCACCTCGACGATCAACGGTTCTCCGACCGCCGTTTCGAGGGCGTTGGTCAGGTAGGCCCGAACCGCCTCCTCGCCGACAAACTGCTGGTAGCCCGGCAGCCAGCAACCGATCACCACGATCAGTTGGCCATCATGCCGCCGGTCTGTCGCGATCGGCCGGCAGGCCGCCCCCAGCAACACCGCCGCCTCTGGCGCAGACGGCCGAAGAAGCTCCGGCGCTTGCTCCCAGGTCCAGAAAACGCGCTGCAGATCCATGGCCGCAAGCATACGGCTCGGCGAGCGATCCCCGCCCGCGTCGGCCGTTGTCACGGGTCAACATGACCGTCGTACATGGCGTAGATAGCGTACATCCGGTTATACTTATGGCAAGTTTCCGGCCGGTACGATGGCCCAAAGACTTCAGAAAGCGAGGTATTCCATGAGTGTCGCCTACAGGGTGGACGCTCTCGACGACCCGAGGGTCATCAAGGCCTGGGCCGGCCGCTTCCGCAAAGCCGAGATCATCGGCGACATCCGGCGCGTCCGAGCGCGTGGGCGCGATCGCTATTCGGTCCGCTCGGCCAGCGACGACCGTCGCTACTTCGTGCGCGTCACGGGCGACCGCTACGATTGCACCTGTCCGGCTGGCCAGAGCGGCCGGCCCTGTTGGCACGTCGCCAAGGTCATCCGCTACCGCCAGGCCAACGATCTCGACGCGCCACCGATTTCCAGCGAACTGATCGCCACGCCGATGCTCTGGCCGGTCAGTGTCTGAGGCTCCATACTGGCAGGACCCGCTGCCGGAGCATTGGATGGCGACTGTCTGCCCCGATTGTGGAACGAAACTGCCCGACCCTCGCGCCAAGCGCTGCAAGGCCTGCCATCTCAAGGTCGCCGGCCGGGCCTCTCGCATCACATCGTCCGAGCGTGGTCGCGAACTCGTCTCACGCCGGAAAGATCGCCGCGAGAAGTAGCGTCAGCGGGCGTTCTTGGCTCGGTCCATCACCCGGGCAATCGCCTGCTGGGAGGCGAAGTCCGCCAGCACCGTCGAGACATTGCGTTCGATCGGAAAGCCATGGCCGAGCAGGGCGCGACTGGCCGGCAAGGTGCTCACTCGCGCAAGCGAGGCAAAGGCCTGCACCGTGCTGTCCGCCGGCGCCAGCACACTCAACTGCCCGCCCCGATTCGAAAGAGCATCGCCGAGGATCAGCGTCCCCGAAGCAGGGTCAAAGAGCGAGATGTGTCCCGGAGTATGGCCTGGAGTTTCGATCACCCGCACCCCGAAGATCTCGTCCCCCTCTCGCGCCGGCCGGATCGGCCGGTTCGAGGCGATCCGTGGCAAGTCCTCCACGCCGGCAAAGACCGTCGCCCGCGGCGCAGCATCGAGCACGGCGTTCAAGTTGCCGGTGTGATCGCCGTGCATGTGGGTGAGCACCACGTTGACCACGTCGGCGAACGACAATCCGGCCGAGGCGAGCGCCGCCCCGATCAGCCCGACATTGCCGGCGGTCAGCGTGTCGACGATCGTCGCCTCGCGTCCCCGCACGAGCACGTGAGACTGAACGTCGAATCCGGCAGCGATCCCACCGGTCCCGCCGAAGTTCAGTTCGGCGACCGCCCGGTAGAACTGAAGGGGCAACTCCTCGGCCTCGGTCGGTCGGCCGATCGCGATACTCAGCCCCTGCTGGCCACGCTCCAACGTCAGCGCGGTTGCAATCGCCATCACCCCTGCCGAAGCGCGGCGCAGCCAGGTCCGCCGAGTGATCTGGACCAGGCCTCGATGATCGTCACACATACGCCCCCCTCTCGGCGGTCATTATCAGCCGCTCGGCCGTCCGCCCGCCGAATTTGGCGCGCCCGCCTGGCGCGGGACTAGAATCGACGCATAGCGAGGCCATTGGGGGGGACGACGGAACCTATCGAGGCGCAGGTCGAGCGGGCGGCAGCGGCTATTCTGGCGGCCGGCAGGCCGGTTCCGCCCGTCGCGATCCTCCTCGGCTCCGGGTATAGCTCGATCCTCGACCATCTCGAGAATGCCGTCACCTGCTCGTACGACGAGATCCCCGGCTTTCCTCAACCGAGCGTCGAAGGCCATGCTGGCCGCCTCGCGATTGGCGTCCTTGATGGCACGCCGGTGCTCGTTCTCGCTGGTCGCGCCCATCTGTACGAGGGCTACACGCCGCAGCAGGTCGTCCTGCCGGTCTGGGCGATCGCGAGGGCGAGCGTCCGCACCGTCATCCTGACGAACGCCTCCGGCGGCCTCGCCGACGACCTCGCGATCGGCGATATCGTCGTGATCGCCGACCATCTCAACCTTCCCGGCCTGACCGGCCAGAACCCGCTCACCGGAATCGTCGGTCATCGCTTCGTATCGATGCACGATGCCTACGACCCCGCCCTGCGGCGGATCGCTCTCGCGGCGCTCGCCGCCGCCGGCATCCGGGCGCGCGAGGGCGTCTATGCGATGGTGAGCGGCCCATCCTACGAAACTCCCGCCGAGATCCGGTTTCTCAAGCTTGCCGGCGCGGATGTCGTCGGGATGAGCACCGCGCCCGAGACGATCGCGGCGCGCCAGGCCGGCCTACGGGTCTGCGGGCTCTCGCTCGTCACCAACGTCCACGGCGCACAAAGCGCTATCGACCATCTCGACGTCGTCGAAGTCGGCAAGAAGGCCGTTCCCCGGCTTGCTCAGGCATTGGCGAAGATCGTCGCCGAGGCCGGCGCATGAGCAAGCGGATCGGCCTGGCGCTCGCCGCGCTCGTCGTCGTCCTCGGACTGGCTGCCGGCGTCGTCCTCTCGCTTCGGATTGCCCCGGGGCGCTCCGAGTCGACCCCGGTGGTCGTCCGCACCGATGCGCCACGCGCCGCAATCATTCTGCCGTCGCCCCCCGCCCGCGACCTCTACGCCATCGCCGAGCGCCTCCGAACAAAAGGCACGCCGATCCCGCGCACCGTCCCCCAGCCGATCGAGCAGGTCGGCGACGAGCGATCCTTCTGGGTTACCGACGTCAACACCGCCAAGCACTTTCAGGTCTCGGCGACGCTCCGCTACGCCACGCCGCATCTGGCGCTCTATCTCCAATCCGGGCTGAACTATTCCGAGGCCGACCTGCGCCGCTCGGCAGAAGCCTTCGAAAACGTCATCTATCCGTGCGTGCGCGGGATATTTGGCTCCGAATGGACGCCCGGCGTGGACAACGACCCCCGGCTGACCGTGCTCGTCGGCAATATCCCCGGCGTCGCCGGCTATTACAGCAGCGCCGACGAGTACCCAACCGCCATCAACCCGTACAGCAATCAGCGCGAGATGTTCTACCTAAACGCCGGCGCGATCCGGCTCGGCTCCGAGCAGTTTCTTGGCACGATGGCCCACGAACTCCTGCACATGGTTCAATGGGCGAACGACCCCGCCGAGGTGACCTGGGTGAACGAAGGGCTCGCCGAACTGTCGGCCGAGTACTGTGGCGCGGGGGCAAGCTTCGTCAACGCGTTTACCGCCAATCCCAACACGCAATTGACCGCCTGGGCCGCCAGTCCGTCCGCCGCTGCCCCGAACTACGGCGCGGCCTACCTCTTCATGCGCTATCTCGCCGGCCGGTTTGGCAAGGAGACAATCGCCGACCTCGTCCGTGAGCCGGAGCGCGGCGAAGCCGGCATCACCGCCTGGGCGACTCGCCGGGGTGGGCCAAACTTCGACAGCTTGTTCAAGGACTGGACAATCGCCAATCTGCTCGACCTCAACGGACATCCGATCTACGGCCACGAGGGCCTGAACCTGCGAATCACGCCCAGGGGAGCGCTCGGCCCCCAGGCGAGCGAAACCGGCGTTGTCCGCCAGTATGGCGTCCAGTATTACGAACTGAAGTTGCCCGGCGTGGCGACTGTCCGCTTCGAAGGCGATAGCGCCGTCAAATTGATCGGCGCGGACGCCCGCAGCGGCCGCGGGCTGTGGTGGAGCAACCGGACCGACGCGATGGACAGCACCCTCACCCGCGAGATCGACCTCACCGGGGTCCGCACCGCCACTCTCGAGTTCGCCGCCTGGTACGACCTCGAACGCAACTGGGATTACGCCTATGCCATGGTCTCGACCGATGGCGGCCGCAGTTGGGAGATCCTGCCCGGCCGGGGAGCGACGACCAACCCCGAGGCTGGCCTCACCTTCGGTCCCGGCTGGACCGGCACAAGCGGCGGCGCACGGCCCGAGTGGGTCGACGAGCGCATCGACCTGAGCGCCTACGCCGGCAAGAAGATCCTGCTGCGCTTCGAAGTGATTACCGACGATGCCGTCAATCACGAAGGCTTTGCGATCGACGATCTCCGAATCCCCGAGATCGGCTGGTCCGACGACGCCGAGACCGAAAACGGCTGGCAAGCCAACGGATTCGTTCTCCTCCGCGGCGATGCGCCCCAGCAGTTCCAGGTTCAGATCGTCCGGGTCGGCACGGAGACCAGCGTCGAGGATGTCGTCCTCGACACCAACAACCGCGGCTCGGTGCGGGTCGATCCGGCCTCGTTGAGCCGCGCTGTGCTGGTTGTCAGCGCCGTTTCGCCGGGCACCACCCGCGAAGCCGCCTTTCGGATCAGCACCGAACCGTAGCCGCCCGCTGCCGGTCGCCGACTCGAAACCCTGTCGCCTCCGGGTGAGGCGCCCTCATTTCCGTCGATGTGAGGAAGGACCCGGCCTGCCGCGCCCGCCTCCGGTTTCCTATACTTCGCGCGGCGCGCTGGCAGAGGAGCAGCAATGGGCTCGGCCGCTCGGTTGTTTGGCATACTTGGCGCCGTCCTCGCCGGACTGGCCGTCGCTGCCGGTGCATTTGGCGCACACGCCTTGCGCGAGGCAATTCCCGCCGACCGGTTGGATGTCTTCGAAACCGCCGCACGCTACCAGATGTATCACGCTCTCGGTCTGCTGGCGGTCGCGTGGATCATCGAACGTCGTCCCAGTCGACTGGCCGGGTTTGCCGGCGGGGTGTTTGCCCTCGGAATCCTCGTCTTTAGCGGCAGTCTCTATCTGCTGTCCGTCACCGGGCTTCGCTGGCTCGGTGCAATCACCCCGATCGGCGGCGTGCTGTTTCTGTCCGGTTGGGCCAGCCTCGCCTGGGCGATCGGCACATCCGCCCGGCCGGCCGCCGACCCGGGTCGCTGAGCGGTGGACCCCGCCACCCTCGTCGCCCAAACGCTCGAAGAAGAGACGGTCCATCAGCGGACGCTCGCCGAAGCGGGCGATCCGCGCGCCGACGTCTGCGCCTGGCACATCCAGTACCTCGAAAACTTGCTTGGCACACTCGACCAGTTTCCGCTCACCGCCGACCGCTTTGTCGAGCTATTGCGTGCCAGCATTGCCATTACCAACCCTCGCTTTCCCGACGAGCCACATGCGTCCGTCGATCTGCTGAGCCGCTGGGAAGCCGGGCGATAGGAGAGCCTGCGTGCCAACCTTTCACACTGTCCGCGTCGTACCGAGCCTGCCGCCCACGCTCGCTCCGCTCCGCGAGTTGGCCTACAACCTGCATTGGTCGTGGGACGAAGTCGCCCGCACCCTCTTTCAACGGATCGACCCCCAACTCTGGGAAAGCACTGGCTTCAACCCGGTCCGGCTGCTCGCCGAAGTGAGCCAGGAAACCCTCCAGCGCGCCGCCAACGACCCCGGCTTCATGAACCAGCTTGAACGCGCTGCTTCCCGGCTGCGCGATCACCTCAACCGGCAGCCGCACCCGCTGACTGCCGAGTTGGCCGACCGAACGATTGCCTTCTTCTGCTTCGAGTTTGGTATCGCCGAATGCCTGCCGATCTACTCGGGCGGCCTCGGCATCCTCTCGGGGGATTATCTCAAGTCGGCCAGCGACCTCGGTTTGCCGGTGATCGGCGTCGGCCTCCACTACAGCCGCGGCTACTTCAAGCAGTACCTCAACAGCGACGGCTGGCAGCAGCAGGAGTTCGCCGACATCGACTACGCCCGGCTGCCGATCGTCCCGGAACGCCGGCCGGACGGGTCGCTCCTGAGCGTCGAGGTGGCGATGGCCGACCGGCGCGTCATCGCACGCGTCTGGAAGATCCAGGTCGGCCGGGTGCCGTGTTATCTGCTCGATACCAACATTCCCGAGAACGCCCCGGAAGATCGCGGGATCACCGACCGGCTCTATGGTGGCGACCTCGAGCATCGCATTCAGCAAGAGATCGTGCTGGGGATCGGCGGTATCCGGCTCCTCGAAGCCCTCGGCATCCGCAAGCCGGTCTGCCACATGAACGAGGGTCACTCCGCCTTTCTCGGCCTCGAGCGGATCCGGGTGATGATGGGCGAGCAGAATCTCAGCTTCGACGAAGCGCGTGAAGTCGCCGCCGCCAGTCATGTTTTCACGACCCACACGCCGGTGCCAGCCGGGATCGACATGTTTCCGCCGGAGATGCTCGATCGCTACTTCGGTCGCTACTGGCCCGAACTCACCCTCGACCGCGAGCGTTTTCTGGGCCTCGGCCGCCAGAACCCCGGCGATCCCAACGAACTGTTCTCGATGGCGGTGCTGGGAATCCGGCTGTCAGACACCGTCAACGGCGTCTCCGAACTCCATGGCAAGGTCTCGCGCGGGATGTGGCGCGGCCTCTGGCCAAACGTGCCGGACAACGAGGTGCCGATCCAGTCGGTCACCAACGGCGTCCACCATCGGACCTGGCTCAACCCCGACCTGGCAACCGTCCTGACGCGCTATGTCGGCAACGGCTGGTGGGACCGCCCTGCCGACCGCGCCAACTGGTCGGGTGTTCAGCGCATCCCGGATGAAGAACTCTGGCGAACCCACGAGGGCGCCCGCGAGCAACTTGTCTCGTTTACCCGCGAGCGAATGGTCGGGCAATTGCGCGCCACCGGAGCGCTGCCTGCCACCGTCGAAGAAGCGTCGCAGTCGCTCGACCCGCGGGCGCTCACGATCGGCTTCGCCCGGCGCTTTGCGATGTACAAACGAGCAACGCTCCTCTTTCGCGACCCCGACCGGTTGGCACGCATTCTGAACAACCCGACCCAGCCGGTCCAGATCATCATCGCCGGCAAAGCCCACCCGCAGGACGAACCGGCCAAGGCGTTGATCCGCGAGATCATCCACCTGTTCCGGCGTGATGACATTCGCGGCAAGGTCGCCTTCATCGAGAATTACGATATGACCGTCGCCAAGCGGCTGATCCAAGGATGCGATATCTGGCTGAATACCCCGCTGCGACCCCAGGAAGCGAGCGGCACCAGCGGAATGAAAGCGGCCTGCAATGGTGTGCTGCACGTCTCAATCCGCGACGGCTGGTGGGCCGAGGCGTACAAGCCGGGCCTCGGCTGGGCGATCGGCGGCCAGGAAGTGTACAGCTCGATCGATGCCCAGAACGAGGTTGAAAGCGAACTGCTCTACGACCTGCTCGAACAGGAGATCGTACCGACCTTCTACGACCGCACCCGCGACGTGCCGCGCCGCTGGGTCCAACTGATGAAGAACTCGATCACCGAACTCGCGCCCTTCTTCAACACTGACCGGATGGCCGAGCAATATCTCGAACAGACCTATATCCCCGGCGCACAGCGCACCAGCGTGCTGGATGCCGACAACCAGCGCCGAGCACGCGAACTGGCCGCCTGGAAACTGTCGCTCGCCGGCCGTTGGGCGCAGATCCGCATCGACGGCGTCGAAGCGGCCGACCTGACTGAGGTCCCAGTCGGATCGACCCTCGAGGTCCGGGCACGCGTCTTCCTTGGCGAGGTCCAGCCGGACGAAGTGGCGGTCGAAGCCTTCTATGGTCCGATCGACGGCCGGCGCCAGGTGACCGACGGCAAGACCGCGCTGCTCGAGCCGATCGATCGCGACGGCCAGGGCGGCTATTTGTTTGGCGGGCGGATCTCGCTCGACAGCAGCGGGATGGTCGGCTACGGTGTTCGGGTCGTCCCGCGCCATCCCGACCTGCACGACGCCTACGAGATGCGGTTGATCCGCTGGGCCGAGTGAGTTGACGCCGCCCGGTCAGCTTGGGGAGAATGTCCGCCGATGATCGACCAGCGGCGCGACCTCCCATTTCGCCTGCTGCGAGCCGCTGCGCTCCGCAGCGAGGAGCAGGCGCTCGCCCACCTCGACGATGCCCTGCTGCGGGTGATGTACATCCGGATGATCCGGATTCGGGCCTTCGAGATCCGCATCGCCCGGCTCGTCGAGGAAGGGTTGCTCACCGGCGTTCACCTCTCGGCCGGCCAGGAGACAATCGCAGTCGGCGCCTGCTCGGCGCTGCGCGAGGAAGACTATGTCATCTCCACCGAGCGACCGCACGGCCACCTGTTGGCCAAAGGCGTGCCGTCTCGGCCGCTGCTGGCCGAACTGCTGACCAGAGCCGATGGGTTGGCGGGCGGCAAGGGTGGACCGACGTTTCTGACCGATCCCGATCGCGGTGTCCTCGGCGCCTTCGCCGATGGCGGCGGGCTACCGATTGCGGTTGGGGTGGCGTTCGCAATCCGCTACCAACGGCGCGAGCAAGTCGTCCTTGCCTTCCTCAACGATGCCGCCGTCGGGTCGGGGGCGTTTGCCGAAGCTGCGAACCTCGCTTCCCTCTGGAAACTGCCGATCGTCTTCCTCTATGAAAACACCCTCACCGAGCCGGAGGCTCATCTGGCGGTCCGGGCGGTGGACTACCTCGTCGATCTCGCCCCAGGCTGGGGAATGACCGGGGTGGCGGTCGATGGGTCAGACCCGGTGGCCGTCTTTCGCGCCACCGGTGAGGCGGTCGCCCTCGCGCGCGCCGGTGACGGCCCGAGCTTTGTCGAAGCGCGTCTCGACCCGCCACGCGGCCTGCTGCCGACTGATGGATCACCCGACGACGAGGCACGCCGCCGCGACCCGATCGTCCGCTTTGCCGAGCGGCTCCGGGCGATGGGGCTATTGACCACCGAAGACGAAGTGATGGTGGAGCGGCGCGCTCGCGAGGAAGCCGAAGCCGACCTCGTCTGGGCACGTGGCCGGCCAGGCCCGGACCCGGCCCGAATCCTCGGCGACAGCTATCTGCAGAGCACCGACCGGCGTTGGCCGCTGCAAGGAGGCTACCCTGGCTGAGCGCACCGTCGAGACTGCGCTCGGCGCTGCCACGGTGCGGGCGATGGCTCGCGACGAGTCGATCGTCGTGCTCGGCCGCGCCGCCAGCCACGGCCCATTCCGGGTGAGCGCCGGGGCGCACGAACGGTTCGGCCCAGCGCGTGTCTGGGATGTGCCGGCCGGTGATGGCGCGGTAGCCGGTCTGGCGATCGGCGCGGCAATCGGCGGCTTGCGGCCGATCGTCGAGTTGGGGGTCGCCGAGCAAGCGGTTCAGGCGCTCGGCCAGATCGCCGATCACGCCGCAAAGCTGCACGCCCGCAGCGGCGGCCGCTTTCGGCTGCCGATCGTCTTTGCGTTTGCCAGCGGGATGACCCGCTCCGGCGCGTTGCACAGCCAGTCGTTCGAAAACCTCTTTGTCCACCTGCCCGGCCTGAAAGTCGCGATGCCCGCCACCTCGGACGACGCCGCTGGTCTGATGGTTGGCGCGATCGAGGACGACGATCCGGTTGTCTTCGTGCTGGACAAGCGCGTCGCCCGCCACTCCGGCGACGCCCCGGACGACGATGCCCGACCACTTCCCTTTGGCCAGGCCATTGTTCACCGCTCCGGGCGCGATGTCACCATCGTCGCCACCGGCTGGATGGTTCACGAAGCCCTCCGCGCGGCCGACGATCTCGCCGCCGCCCGGATCTCCGCCGAGGTGATCGACCCACGCACGCTCGTGCCCTTCGATCTCGGCACGATCGTCCAATCGGTGGCAAAGACCGGGCGACTGGTCGTCGCCCACGAAGCGGCCACCTTCGCCGGCTTTGGCGCGGAGATCGTTGCGGCGGTCTGCGAGGCGGCGCTCCCGACCCTCAAAGCGCCACCACGACGCGTCGGCCTGCCCTTCGTTGTCCCTCCCGCCGACGTCCAGGCGATTGCCCTTATCCTCCCCAGCCATCGCGACATCGCCACCGCCGCCCTCGAGATCTGCCGCTAGACTGGCCGTTCTCTGAGCACCGGCAATTCGTTCAACGTGAGATTGCCACGTCGGCTTCGCCGACACGCCCGAGAGCAGGACCTCCTCAGGATGTCCACCAGGCGGGCCGCAACGGCTCAAGTTTTCCGCTGGCGGGTCGAAAACCCTGGTGAGGGGAGAGCCGTCATGGTGACCGAACGCCGCCAGGGCTTCGAAACCGAAGATCTGACCGAACAGGTCAGGGCGGCTATCGGAGTCCGCTGGATCGACCCCCATACCGGGCGCGACACCGAAGCCAAAGCGACGATCCAGGACATTCTGCCCGAGGGGATCGTCATCGTCCGCCTTGCTGGGCCCGCCTTGCCCGAACGTGGCCAGGTCGTCCGGCTGATGATGCAAACCACTACCGGACCGTTCGTCCTGCATGCCAAAGTATTCCGCACCGCCAACCAGCATATGGCGTTGGTGAGACCGATCACCGACCCGAGGTTCCACGAGCGGCGGCGCGCGCCGCGCGCCCCCAATCCCTCGATCCGGCTGCAGAGCGGCGGTGCGCCTATCTCCCAGGTGTTGGATGTCAGCGCCCACGGCGCTCGCTTCATTGCCCCGACACCTGCCGAGGTCGGTGATCGGCTGAACCTTGAGTTGGAACTCGACGGCGGCCAGCGGATCGCGGTCGTGGCAACCGTCGTCGCCTCCGGTGCAGGAGACTCAGGCGAGCCGGTCGTCCGCTGTCGATTTGACGAACTCGGCCCAGACCAGGCACGCGAGATCGTCGGCTACGTCACGGCCCAGTTTGGCCGCCAGCCGGAGCGCACCGCCCGCTTGCGGCTCGACCGGCTGCCCGCCACCGCCGTGGTGCTGGTCAGGGGCGAATGGATCGAAGGCGATCCATTCGAGGTCCGGATGCTTGAACTGGGCGTGTCGCTCGCCCGCTTCAGCAGCGAGCGCCGGCTGAGTATCGGCGCCACGGTCCGGCTAGAAATTACCATTCCGGGCACACCCGTGCTGACCATCGAGGCTGAGATCGCCGACGTCGGCACGGACCCAGGCAACCCGCTCTACGAGGCACGCCTGCCGTCGCTCTCCGAGGCGGCGCGCCGGGCGATCCTGTCGAATGTCATCCGCTTTCTGGCGGCGGCGTCGATCCGCTCGGCCTAATTCTCCTGGCTGAGGACGCCTCCAGGCAGCCAGGCGATCAAGCCCTGTCTGATAGGACTAGCCCATTCAGCCTAGTGTCGTTTCGATCGCCATCTACCCATACGTCCTAGGACTTCTTTCCGGCTGTCCATGCCACCGGATCGCCCCGAAAATTCCCCTAGCCAGCACCATCGGCATAAACCGGTCCGGCCGAGCTGAGGCGACGGGCCGAGTGAGATTCGCGCGTCACCCGGGGTACCAGGATCGATGGCAGTCCGGTCGCTTTCGCTCGCGTCGGAGCAGCTTCTCGCGGCGCTTCCTTTTGCGGCGCTTGTCATCAACGACGCCGGTATCATTCTGCTGGCCAATCGGGCCGCCACCTCGCTGTTCGGCCATGCAGAAGACGAACTCGATGGGCGGCCGGTCGGTCTCCTCTTTCCTGGCGGTCTCAGATTGGCCGACCAGGGATCCGATATCCTGCGCGATGCGGTCAACGCCGACGGTGATCGGTTCGGCGTTCGGGTTACCATCTCGCCCGCCGAAGACGACGCGATCCAATTGGTGCTGATCCAGCCAATTCAGCCCGAATCGGTCTACTCCACCGCCTTTCGGACGGCAACCTTCGGGATCGCGATCGTCGGGCCCGATGGCGGCTTTCTGGACACCAACGCCAGCTTTGCCGAGATCACCGGCTACGCCGAGGACGAGCTTCGTGACATGGCCCTGCGCGATCTCGCGCCCACCGACCACCGGCTCGGGATGGGATCCGATCTCCGCGCCTTGAGCGCCGACGTGCGTCTGGCGCGGCGCGATGGCAAGGTAACTTGGGCCCAGATCCACATCGAGCCGGCGTATGACTGGTCTGGCTTGCCGGCCTACGCCATCGTCCAGTTGTTCGACATCTCCGCTCGCAAGGAGGCCGAGCGGCGCGCCGCCGCCTTCGAGGCGGCGTTTCGCACGCTCAATTCGGCTGGTGCGCTCGACGACGCACTTCCCGAAGCACTGCGGCTCGTCGCCGACGCCGCCGGATGGGCCTGCTGTGAATATTGGGAGATCATCGACGACCAGCCACACCGGCGCGCCGTCTGGCTGGATGAAGAACTGCGCGGCCCTGGCGGAGCTACCGACAACGGCTACCGGCTGCTGGACCACGGCGTCGAGGCGATCCGTCGCGCTTTCCGAACCTCCGAGCCAGTCTGGATCCCGGACATCCCGACCCGCCCCGAGGCGGAGCCACCGTCATCGGCGGTACACCTGGGCTTGCGGAGCCTTTCTCTCGTCCCACTGATCGGCGGTAAGGATGCGCTCGCCGTTGTCGCTGGCTTCAGCCGCACGGCCGACCAACCCGACAACGCCTTGCTTGAAGCGCTGGTCGAGTTCGGCCGGTTGCTTGGCCAGATCGTCGAGCGGTGGCGCGCCGAGCATGGGCTGCTGCTGCGCAACCGCGCGGTTGAGGCGACGGTCGATGGTGTGCTGATCGTCGATGCCACCCGGCCGGATTTGCCGATCCTCTCGGCCAACCCGGCCGTCAGCCGAATCACCGGGTACCCGCTGGAAGAACTCGTCGGCCAGTCGATTGGCTTGCTCCAGGGCGCGGAAACCGACCCGGCATCGGTTGACGCTGTCCGTTGCGCCATCCGCGAGGGGCGGGACAGCCACGCCGTGCTCATCCATCATCGCCGGGACGGAACGACCTTCTGGAACGAGATGATCATCTCGCCGGTCCGCGACGACCAGGGCCGCATCGGCCACCTGATCGCCATCATCCACGATATTACCGACCGTGTGCGGGTCGAGCAGCAACTCCGCGAGAGCGAAACGTTGCTCGCCGAAGCCCAGGCGATCGCCTCCATCGGGAGTTGGGACTATGACCTAGCCCGCCACACCCTGCGCTGCTCGCTCGAAGGCTGGCGGCTATTCGGCCTCGAGGATCTTCCCGAGGAGGCGCGGACTGCCGCGGCGCTCGCTCGGATCAACCGCGCGGATCACGCCGCCCTGCGCCAGGCCACCTTGCAGGCGCTGGCCGAGCGCCGCGTGGTGACCATCGACCAGCGGGTGACGATCCCTGGTCGCCCGGTCCGAACGATCCGCTTCGTGCTCCAACCGGTGAGCGACGATGCGGGGATGGCGATCCACGTGCGCGGTACGATGATGGACGTCACTGAGGCGCGCCTCGCCGAACAGGCGATCCGCGACCGCGAGGCGCTTCAGCGCTCGGTGGTCGCCAGCCTTGAAGAAGGGGTCGTCGTCGAGGACGCCCTCGGCATTTATCGCCTGTGCAATGCCAGCGCCGAGCGGATCACCGGCCTCACCGCCGCCCAGTTAGCGCGCCAGTCGCCAGCCCCGCCAGGCTGGTATGTGGTCCGCGAGGATGGCACGCCCTACCCGCTCGAGGACCTACCCGGACGCCAGGCACTCATCACCGGCCGGGCACAAAACGACGTCGTCCTCGGCATACACCATGCCGACAAGAGCATCACCTGGTGCCAGGTAACCGCCCAGCCGCTCTTTCACGAGGGCGAGCGCGACCCGTACGCCGTGGTCATCTCGCTGCGCGACATCACCGAGAGCCGCCAAGCCGCCGCTGAACTCCTGAATGCCAACGAGCAATTGACCGCCCAACTCGATGCGCTCGAACAGCGCGCCCGCGAGATCACCCTTCTATCGGAGATGGGCGAGTTGCTCTCGTCTTGTCAGACCAGCGACGAGGCCTACACCATCATCCCGGAGATGGGCGGCCGCCTCTTCCCCGGAACCAGCGGCATCCTGGCGTTGCTCGACGACGGGCGCATCATCGAGCAAGTGAGCGCCTGGGGAGAGCGCCTGTCGGGCGATCCCGCCTTCGACGTCAACGAGTGTTGGGCGCTGCGGCGCAGCCGACATCACCTCGTCCAGAACACCGCCACCGGGCTGGTCTGCCGGCACGTCTGGGTCGACAACCCCACCGCCTACCTGTGTATTCCTCTGGTCGCCCAGGGTGAGTTGCTTGGCCTGCTCCACCTTGCCCAGACCGCGGGATCGCTCACCGCGAACCGTCAGCAACTTGCCCTGACCGTTGCCGAGCACATTGCGCTCGCGCTGTCGAACTTGCGGCTGAGGGAGACGCTCCATAGCCAATCGGTTCGCGATCCGCTGACCGACCTCTACAACCGGCGTTATCTCGAAGAGGCGCTCTACCTCGAGGGCCGCCGCCACCTGCGTACCGGGCGCGGACTGGCATTGCTGATGATCGACATCGATCACTTCAAACAGTTCAACGACCAGTTCGGCCACGACGCCGGGGACCTCGTGCTGCGCGAGTTTGGCCGACTGTTGCGGAGCCACATCCGGGGCAGCGACATCGCCTGTCGATTTGGCGGCGAAGAATTCACGCTGATCTTGCCCGAGATCGGCGTCGAAGACGCCACAGCCCGCGCCGGTCAGATCCGCGCGGCCGTCGCCGCGATGCGCCTGTCGCTGCGCGGTCAACCGCTTGGGGCGCTCACCTGCTCGATCGGCGTCGCGGTCTTCCCCGAGCATGCTGCCACGGTCGAGGAGTGTCTGACCGCCGCCGATCAGGCGCTCTACCGCGCCAAGGCCGCCGGGCGAGATTGCGTCATCGTCGCCGAGTGCAACGCTTGATTGGGCGCCGACCGTGTGAACGCGATCGCGCTCTCATTCAGGGCTTGCAGTAGCCGCCTACCCTCACGAGGCCGGATAGGTTCTGGCGGTTCCGAAATTCTGGCTCGGCAGAGAGCACCAGCAAATCAAGACGGTTGACCGACGCCAGGTACACCGGCCCATAGAACGAGCAGCCTAACCGACGGCGACGACGAGCGGTGACACGCCGCTTTGAGGCACATGACGGACCGCGAACTTGCCAGCGAGGAAAAACGCTGCATCTTTCGCGATACGTACGATATATTCCCCTCGCTGAGGAAGATCTTGCCGTGCCGAAACGGAGGGTACAGTGCGTCACGTCGCCGTTCGCCTTGGAGCGCTCGTTGTTCTTACCCTGAGCGCCTGCGCACCCGCCCAGAGCCCTACCCCTGCCGCGCCAGGGGCGCCGGTTGGACCGACCGGACCGCAGCTTGCCGACAGACAGACCCTGACCATGGGCGTATCGAGCCTGCCGCCGACGATGGATCCCCACGTCAGTACGTCCGGCGGTGTCCGCCGATATGAGATGTTTGAGACGCTCGCCTGGCAAGACGACTCCGGCAAGACCCCGCAACCCCTTCTTGCCAGCGAATGGAAGCTGATCGATCCGTTGACCTGGCGGATGACGCTTCGCAAGGACGTCAAATTTCACGATGGCAGTCTGCTGACTTCCGCAGACGTCATCTACAACTGGCAACGCGTCAACAAGCCGGACCTCAAGTCGCCGATCCCCGGCCGGCTCTCGACCACCGCCGACATCACGGCAATCGATGCGAACACCATCGAGATCAAGACCAAGACCCCCGACCCGATTATGCTCAAGCGGCTGAACGACTTCGCGATCCTGCCGAAGGCATACCTCGAGAAAGTCGGGGATGCCGAGTTCGGCAAGAACCCGATCGGCACCGGGCCGATGCGCTTCAAGGAATTTCGGCCCGACGACCGGATCGTCGTCACCCGGTGGGATGAGCATCTCACCCGCAAACCGAAACTGACCGAGGTCACCATCCGAGTCGTGCCGGATCCCGGCGCTCGCCTCAACGGGCTCCGTACCGGCGAGGTTGATATCGCCGACCAGATTTCGATCGAGGGCGGCGAAAGCATCAAGCGAGACGGCATGCAGGTGTTCGAGCGACCGAATGGCGTCGGCGCGTTCATCATCGACACCGTCGGTATGGAAGGCGTCAATCCCGGACCGCTCGTCGACAAGAGGGTCCGACAGGCAATCAACTATGCCGTTGACAAGGAAACCCTGGCCAAGACGGTCTACCGCGGCTTCTCCAAGCCAGGAGGTCAATTCGTCCAGCCGGGCGACTATGGCTACAACCCCGACGTGAAGCCGTATCCCTACGACCCGGCGATGGCCAAACGGCTGCTCGCCGAAGCTGGCTATCCCAACGGCTTCAAGACCACCATGGATGTGTATACGGTCGTTCCCGGCGCGACCGAGACGGCCCAGTACGTCCAGAGCCAACTCAAAGACGTTGGCGTAGAGGTCGAACTGATCCCGTTCGCCGAGTTCGCGGTCTATGTCGACAAGATCTATAAGCGCAAGCCGATCGCCCCGCTCTTCGGACCCGGCAGCTTGCAGCTTGCCTCCCTTGGCGATCCCGACCAGGCGCTCCAGTTCTACTGGTCCGGTCAACGAGCCTTTGGCAAGCGCTTCGACAGCCCGGATTTCGACCGGCTGTATCTGGCCAGCCGCGAGGAGATGGATGTCGCCAAGCGCGAAGCAATCCTTCGTGATCTGATGAAGGTCGCCCACGACGATTCGCCGTCGTTGTATACCGTCAGCGTGACGGTGCTCTTTGGCGTTAGCAAGACCGTCGCCGGCTACGAGGTTCGGATGCCGGACGACTTTCGTCTCGATCCGATCTATCGCACCAAATAACGTTCGCGCCGCATCAGTGTTGAGGGAAACGCTCACTTGCCTGAGCGCCTCGAGTACCACGGTATGCCCTCGCGCTCGCCGGACAGCGCTCGGTCGCCGGTTGACACCGGCGGCATGACGCTGTTTCGGTGATTGCCCGGGCCGCAAGACGTCGAGGATTGGTGGGATCTGCTGGCCACCCAATCGGCCATGAGCGGGCGGTTGGATACGGGGACCGCGCCCTGCGAACGATCGTCACGTCGCTTCGAGACGCTTTTCAGAGACCTGAGCTTTTTGTCGCGGGTCCGCCGAACCTCTTGCGGACGTTATCACCTCACGTCTCTTTCCGCTGCCTGATTGGCGTCGGGCGGGTTCGTTGGCGTGTAGCCGGCCTTCATGCGGGAGAAACGTGCTTCGACCATCGTCGGCGCTCGAACCTACCGGCCGAAACACGCCGGTTCAACCAGCACGCTCTGCCGCCCGCTCTTCACGACGGAGACAAGCGAGCGGGTTACAATCGCCGCATCCTGCCCGGAGGCGCGCCGTGATCGTCGATTCGCAGATCCGGCCCTGGTTTGCCGAATTCACCCCCTATCGTCATATCGAATGGTCGGCCTGGCGCTTCGCCCAGCGGCGTATCCCACCGCGCGACCCCAAGACCCTCGAGCCGCGAATGCTCCAGGGTCTCGACGATCCCGATGGATCGCGCTCGGTCGCCTGGATGGACGCCCACGGCGTCGCAGCCGGGTTGCTGATCGTGCTCGATCTGGCCGGTGTCTACGATCAGGAAGCGCCGACGCCGATTGCCGAGATCAACCGCGCCTATAGCGAGATCGCCAAGAAGCAACCGGGCCGGTTGTTTCCGCTGTGCGGCGTCGACCCACGCCGCCCCGAGAGCGCCGCCCTGTTGCGCCGCGCCGTCGGCGAATGGGGGATGGCCGGACTGTCGCTCTTTCCTTCGGCTGGATTTTCACCGTCGGACCCGGTCGCCTGGCCGCTCTACGAAGCGTGCCTCGAACTTGGCGTCCCGGCGCTCATCCAGTGCAGCCCACACCCGGCGCCAATGCGCAACCACTGGGGTCGGCCGATCAACTGCGACGAGATCGGCGTGCGCTACCGCGACTTGCCGGTCATTCTCGGCCGCTCGGGCGTCTTTGCCGGCCGCTCCGGCTGGCTCGACGAGGCGATCGGCATCGCCGCCACCCGCGCCAACTACTACCTCGATCTGTCCGAATGGCAGAGCTTCGGCGCGCTCGAGGACGAGGAATGGCTCACCCGGACGCTCGCCCGGATGCGCGATGCCGTCGGCGCGACGCGGATCGTCTGGGGAACCGATGGGCCGGTCACCTGGCGGCCGGGGCGCGACGAGCGCTGGATCTCCTTCTTCCAGGACCTTCCCGAGACCGCGCCGCGCTTCGGCTGCCAGTTTAGCAAGGAAGAGATCGATCTGATCCTCGGCGAGAACCTTCGCCGGATCTTCAAGCTTCCGCTCTAAACTTCCCGCCACGATGGCGACCTCGCTGCTCTCCCGGGTCCGCACAGCGCCGGCTGTGCCGTGGGCATCGCTGCTCACCTTCGCGCTCGCCTGCTTGGCGTTGGTTGCTGTGGCCGAAACCGTCAGGCGCGATGTGCCGCTCACCGGCGACGAGCCACACTACCTCGTGATCGCCCACAGTCTGCTGGTCGATCACGACCTTGACGTCAAGAACGAGTACCAGCAACGGGTCTACGCACCCTACTACCCCGGCGATCTCGCGCCGCAGGTCTGGTCGGCTCCGTCCGACGAGACCTGGAAGCCGTGGCACCTCCCCGGCCTGGCGCTGGTCGTCCTGCCGGGGTATGCGGTCGCCCCGGTCGCCGGCCCAATCGCCATCGCGATCGTCTGCCTCGCCTGGCTGGCAGTCGAGATCCGACTGCTGCTGCGCCAACTTGGCGCGAACGGCGTGGCCGCTGCGCTGGCAACCGCGGCGGTGCTCCTCTCTCCGCCGGTGGCGCTCTACGCCGGCCGGGTGATGCCCGAAGCGCCGGCCGCTGCGCTCGTTGCCGCCGCCTTTCGCCGGACCTGGGTTGGAACCGGGCTGCCGGTCGCCGCCGTGGCCTTGATCGTCCTCCCGCTGCTCGGGCCAAAGTTCCTCGCGATCTCGGTCGCCTTGCTGGTGGTCGGGGTGATCCGCCGGCGGACCTGGCTCGTGCCGCTTGGTCTGGCGACAATTAGCGGGGTGGCATTGCTCGGCGGTTTTCTCTGGGTGGTCTACGGATCGCCAAACCCGAACGTCCTCTATCGCGGCGAAGGGGTGCTCCTCTCGATGCTGCCAGTCGGGGCGCTCGGTCAGCTTGCCGACGCCGAACATGGGCTGATCCTGCGCGGCCCGCTCTTTGTCGCCGCGCTCATCCTGCTGGTTCCGCTCGGGTTGCGCCGAGAGCGACGAACGCTCGCGATTGCGGTGGCGATCGTCGTCGCCGCGGCGTGGGGCGTGGCGAGCCTCCATGGCGCCTACTGGGGCGGGTTCTTCTTCGCGCCGCGCTATCTGGTTCCGGTGCTGCCGTTGTTGGCCGTCCCGCTCGGCCTGCTCGGCGAACTGCCGCGCTTCTGGTGGGTGGCCGTGGTTCCGGCGGCGGTCGCCTCGCTGGCGCTGCTGATCGTATCGCTTGTCCAGCCGCAACTTGCCCTCAGCTACGGCTCGGGCGATTCGTTCCTGCTCGCGGCGATCGGCCGGGCCACCGGCCTGACTCTGGCGCAGAACTGGCCGAGCGCCCCTCGCCCGGCAGTGCAATGGATCGACTTCGATCTGCGATCGGCGACCGTCCGGCAGGAAACCGGCTCCTTGGCCGATGGCGTTCGGCTGGCCGGGGCCAACGACCCGCCCGGTGTGCTGCTGCGGCTCGCCCCCAAGTTGCTGGCGGGCGGCCACTGGGTGGTATCGGCGACCTGGCGCGCCTCGGCCGGGGAAGAAGCCGGTGCTCTCGTCGTCGATGCGCTCACGCCGACGGGCTGGCAGCGCCTCGTGTCCGCGCCGCTCGTTGGCGTGGGCGACGCCTGGGTGTTCAACGAGGTGAACTTGCCGCTTGGCGCGCCGACGTTCGTCTCGATCGCCGTCGAGCACGCCGATGCGCCTCTGGCGGTGCGGACGGTGTCGTGGCGGGCGATCGAGTGACGGTCAATTCACGAGGGCGTTCGCCAGCCCGAGATAGACCAAGAGCCCGAGCAACCCGGCGAGCGGGCCGACCAGCGGCGGGCTGATCAGCCGTGGCCGGGCGACAACCCGGTCGCTCAGCAACGGCAAGAGCGCACCGATCGCGACGGCGATCAGCGTTCCGATCGCCGCGGCCAACCCGACGGCGAGGGCGACGCGCGACCCGCCGGTCAACAGGGCCGCGCCCAGCCCCGAGGCCGCTCCCAGCACCACCGCCAGAACCAGGCCAATCCGCGCCTCGCGCCACGGCAGCGCGTCGGCCACTCCCAGCCCGACGCCGCGCGTCACTACTGCCGTCGATTGGGCGACGACCTGGCCGGCCAGCAAGACGAGCAACGGTCCGAAGGCCAGCACGGTGCCCGCCAGGTCGTCCGGCCCGGCAAAGGCGCGCAAGGTCCAGGCGGCGATCAGTCCACCAGCGAAGGTGACCGCCAGCCAGCGCAGCCGGCCCAACGCCGACTCGACGATCCCGCTCGTCCCTTCGACATCGCCGACCGCCGCACCGGCCACCGCCGAGAGATCTTCGTCGGCCTCCTCCTGGATCACGTCGATGATGTCGTCGGCGGTGATCACCCCGGTGAGCTTGCCCTCATCGTCGAGCACCGGCAACGCCACGAGGTCGTACTTGCTCATCAGCCGGGCCGCTTCTTCTTGGTCGGCGCCGACCGTAACGTGCGGCACCCGCGTCTGCATGATCGTCGCTAGCCGGGTACGAGGGAGGGCGATCACGAGGTCGCGCAGCGACACCACCCCAACCAGCCGATTGTCATCGTCGACCACGAACAGGTAATAGGCCACTTCGGCCGAGCCGGCGAGACCGCGCAAGGTGGCGATCGCATCCTCGACGGTGAGGTCCTGACGGATTGCGATCACCTCGGTGGTCATGATGCCGCCGGCGCTCTCGTCGTCGTAGCGCAGCAGGTCGCGCACCTCGGCAGCCTCGGCCGGCTCCATCCCGGCCAGCAGTTGCTGGGCCTGGCTCTCGGGAAGCTCACCGAGGATGTCGGCAGCATCGTCGGGCGGCATCGCCTCGAGCAGGTCGGCGGCGCGTTCAGCACCCAGCTTGGCGATCACCTCGCCCTGGGTGTCGGGATCAAGCTCGGAAAGTGCCCCACCCGCCAACTCGGGCGACAACTGGCCGAGCAGGGCTGCGCCCTCTTCGGCGGGCATATCCTCGACGAGTTCGGCGATATCGGCCGGATGGAGGCGGAAGATGCTCGACGGCGTTTCGGTCAGGCGCAGGTTGACTCCCTGGCCCTCGATCCCTTCGACGAAGTTCCAGGTGATCAGCCGCTCCTCAAAGGGGAGATGAAGCCCGGCGACCACGCCTTCGACACCCAACCGGCGCAAGTAGCCGCGCACCGAGACGTCTGCACCAACCAGCCGAGCCTGCCCACGAACGCTGCTCAGCTTGACGTCGTTGACCTTGACGACGCGCCGACCTTCGGTATCGACGATCTGGTGATCGAGGACGTCTCGACTCAGCCAGATCTCGTTCTTCTCGACCTCAGCCGCCTCGCCCGGCACGACGATCGGCGTGGCGCGCAGGTCGCCCTCGGGCAGCCAGGCCATCCGGTGCGGTCCGCCGGAACCATCGACCACCAGGGCGATAACCGGCGGAAAGAGATCGTCTCCACGGACGATCACATCGATGATGCGGCCGAGGGGTGCGCCGGTTTCGTCCACCACGCGCCGGCGTTGGAGATCGCTCAGGTAGATCATGGCTCCCTCCGGCCGCGACCGGCCGGCGGCAGCCGCGGGCTACCGGCGGACCAGCAAGGGCGCCGGGGCTGCCCGGCGCGACGCAGGTTGCGGGGTATCGACGTCCATCGTCATCCGTGGCCCGATCGGGGCCGCCGAGCCAGTATAGGTCCGCCTGGTTCGGCCGGGCAAACCGTTCCCTGCGCGTCGGCTCGACAGCACGGTACGATGACCCCGCCTGGGCGGCCAAACGCCCGGTCTGGGAGCAGTCTCGTGCAGATTTCCGCCGCTCTTCTTCGCGCCCCGGCAGTGCCGCTCTCCATCGAGTCCGTCGAGATGGCCGATCCTCGCCCGGACGAGATCGTCGTCCGCATCGTCAGCAGCGGCATCTGCCATACCGATCTCTCGGCGATGGCCGGCGGCCCGCGGACGCGCTACCCAATGGTGCTCGGCCACGAAGGGGCCGGGGTCGTCGAAGCCGTCGGCTCGGCGGTCAGTCGTCTGGCAGCCGGCGATCACGTCGTCCTTTCTTTCGACTATTGCGGCGTCTGCGACCGTTGCCGCGCCGGCGACCCCTGCTATTGCCGGGAGTTCGTCCTGCGCAATTTCGGCGGCGTCCGGCCGGATGGGTCGAGTGCACTCGCGCACAACGGACAGATCGTCTACGGTCACTATTTTGGCCAGTCGTCGTTTGCCACGCATGTGATCGCCCGCGAAACCAATGCGATCAAGGTCCGCAAGGATGTCCCGCTTGAGATGCTCGGTCCTCTTGGCTGCGGCATCCAGACCGGAGCGGGCGCGGTGCTGAACACGTTTGACGCCCGACCCGGCTCGACGATCGCCGTCTTCGGCACCGGCTCGGTCGGCCTGAGCGCGGTGATGGCGGCAGTCGTCGCCGGATGCACCACCATCGTTGGGGTGGACATCATGCCGAGTCGTCTTGATGCAGCGCGCGAACTTGGCGCAACCCATGTCTTCGACGGCCGGACGCCCGGCCTCGCCGACCAGATCGCTGCGATCACCGGCCACGGCCTCGATTTCTCCTTCGATACATCGGGCGTCGCCCTCGAACCGGCGCTCGGCTGCCTCGACGATCTGGGCGTGTGCGGGCTGGTGGGCGGCGTGCGCGGCGGCCGATTAGACCTCCCGTTCGAACTGCTGCGACGCGGCCGCTCACTCCGCACCATCATCGAGGGCGACAGTGTGCCAGGCGCGTTCATCCCGGCGTTGATCGACCTCTGGATGCAAGGGCGCTTCCCCTTCGACAAGATGGTGCGCTTCTATGCCTTCGAGGAGATCAACCAGGCCGCCCGCGATTCGGAGACGGGGATGGCGATCAAGCCGGTCTTGCGCTTCTGATGATCCGATGGACGGGTCAGGCCGTGGGTGGTTCAGATTTTCCACCTGATCGCCAGCCAGCGGCTCGACCATCAGCTTGACACCGTCGACGCGCTCGTTGCCTCGGGCTGATGTCGTGATGTGCCTCTCTCATCCGGGGACACTCGTGTCGATGGATCCGACCTCTCGCGGGCTGGCTGTGATCACAACCTACCCCCCCGGTAGGAAGGGGCATTGCCAACTCAGGCGCGAGAGCCCGTCTAGCGTCCAGCCAGCAACGTCGCAGCCATCCCGGCGACGACGATTATCCCCAGGCCACACATCCCGCAGACGCTCACCACGAGCAGGACGATCACTCCAATCATCCAGTTCGGCATGTGCTCGTGCGACGGATCGCCGGGATGCTGCTTGGGTCTCAGACCTTGCTTGTCCACTGCTCAGATCGTCTGCTCGCGGCGCTCGGTCGCCGCCCGGTACTCCGAGTTGGCAAAGGCGAGAAGGATCGAGATCCCGGCCACCGCCAGACCCAGCACCGCCACCACCATTGGAGCGCTCAACATGTCCGCCGCGGCGGCGATCGGCAGGGTCGTCACCGGGGTGAGCGCCCAGGTCAGCATGTAGATCCCCATCACCCGCCCGAGATACTCGCGATCGGTGTGGGTCATCAGCAAAGTACTGTTGAGCGCCATGTAGATATTCTGAGTTGCGCCGATCAGCGGCATCAGTAGCAGGGCAATCCAAAAATTGTGGCTGATGGCAAACAGGAAGAGCAGCAGCCCAAAACAAACGACCGCGATTATCTGCAGCAGCGCCTTGCGACGATAGTCGGCGAGTGCGGCGACGGTGAGCGAGCCACCGAGCGCTCCGAGGCCGCTGACCATCAAGAGTGTCCCGAGACCGGTGGAACCGACATTCATGACTTCGAGGGCGAAGACCGGCATCAACGTCTGATAGGGCATACCGAGGAGGATCGGGACGAAGGCGAGAAGGATCAGCGTTGGCAGAACGGGACTGTGACGGATGTAGCGAAAGCCGCCGGCGATCGCCGAGAACATTGGCTCGGGCGAGCCGACCCGGTCCATCTTCGGCAAGTCGAGCCGGCTAATCAGGATCATCGCGATCAGGTTTGAGGCGGCCATGATGTAGAAGACGCCGGCGGTGCCGACGAACGGAATCGCGATGAACGCTCCGGCCATTCCCGGTCCCAGCACGCGCGTCAGGTTCAGCCCGGCGTTGTTGAGCGCCACGCCATTGGCGAGGTTCCGCTCGGTCAGCACCTGCGGCAGCATCCCTTGGCGAGCCGGCACGTTGAAGGCGAAGATGCACCCCTGGATAAATGCCATCACGACGAGGTGCCAAAGCTGGATCAACCCAGTGTGGATCAGCACGGCGGTCATCGCGGTGAGCAGGGCGACCAACCCTTGGGTGATCATCAGGATGCGCCGGCGCTCGTAGCGGTCGGCGATCACTCCGCCAAACAGGGTCAGCGTCAGTTGGGGAATGCCCCAGGCCAGTTGGACCAACCCGAGCGCCGTCGCCGAATCGGTCAGGGTGAACGCGAGGTAGCCTTGAGCGACCTGCTTCATCTGCATCGGCAGGAACGAGAAGAGCATGCCGAGCACATAGGCGCGGAAGTTCGGCTCACCGAGCGCGATGAACATCCTCGGACCACGCCCCGTTTTCGCCGGAGCCACTGCCTGGCGAACGCTCACCGGCCCGTCTCGTCTCTCACGATCGTTCCCATCCTTTGCTGGCCATCATAACGATCCTGCCGCCTGCCGGTGCAAACCTGACCGCTGCTGCATAATTCTACTTCCGAACCAATCGCCCCGGACGTGCAACATCGACGACCGTTCCCCGCCGGACCGCTCGGCCCCCGCTCGCCCATTCCGCCGGCCGCGAATGTTCGTCGCCCTCAGCGAGCCGGACTTTCGCGACTATCTGATCGGCGTCCTGTTCTCGTTCTTGCCGATGCACATGCAACAGGTGGCTCAGGGGTATCTCGCCTTCACCATCACCGAATCGGCGACCGCTCTCGGCCTCGTCCAGTTGGCGTGGGGCGTTCCCCAACTGCTGTTGACGCTCTTTGCCGGCGTCATCGCCGACCGCTACGAGCGCCGGACGATCCTCGCCGTCACCCAGGGTCTGCTCGCCCTGCTCACCGGCCTGCTCGCCATCTTGATCCACACTGGCGCGATCCAGTTCTGGCACCTCGTCGCGCTTGGCTTCGTTCAGGGCAGCATCTTTGCCTTCAACATCCCCGCGCGTCAGGGAATGCTCCCACAGGTGCTCTCGGAGCGGACTCTCGCCAACGGCGTCGCCCTCAACAATGCCACGGTCAACCTGACGCGCATCCTTGGCCCGGGGATGGCCGGCGCCCTGATCGCGGTGCCGCTGGTCGGCGTCGCCGGTGTCTACGACATCATGGCCCTCTCGTATGCGCTGGCGACTGTCCTGATCGGCCGGCTGCGCCCCCACGGCGCGGCTCGCTCCGGCCCCCCCGAGAGCATGTTCTCGGCGATCGCCGGCGGCTTTCGCTACATCCGCCGCAGCCCGGTCTTGCCCACCCTGATCCTCCTCGCCTTCGTCCCGATCCTCCTTGGCATGCCCTACCAGACCTTGATGCCCGTCTTCGCCCTCGAAGTCATGGACGTCGGCTCCACCGGGCTGGGCACCCTGATGATGCTCAGTGGCCTTGGAGCGCTCGGTGGCTCGCTCGCTGTCGCCGCGCTCGCCGACTATCGCCGGAAGGCGTTGCTCCAATTGGTTGCGGTGGTCTGCTTTGGGCTGCTGCTCTTCGTCTTCGCCGTCAGCCAGAGTTTCACCCTCGGTTTGCTGCTGATGCCGCTGATCGGCGCGGCCCAGAACATCTACATGGCGGTCAACAGCACTCTGCTGATGACCCACACCGACCGCGAGTATCTTGGGCGGGTGATGGGGATCTACATGCTGACCTGGTCACTCACCCCGGTGACGACCCTGCCGATCGCCGCCGCGGCGGACCTCGTCGGCGCTCCGTTGGTCGTGGCCGTGCTGGGGGTCGGCGTCGTCGGGCTGTCGTTGGCGATCGGGTTGGCCAGTCCCGGTTATCGCGCTGCCGCCGACCGCCGACGCGTCCTCAGCGCGCCGCCTTCGCCTGCCGGATGATCTCGCGCACCTGGGCGCGGTGCGAATCTTCGTGGCTCAGTCCCTGGACAAAGCGGGTGATCGCATTCACCTTCAGCCCGGCATTCGGCGATGGCGGCGCGGCGACATAGGTGACTTCCAGATACGGCCGGTCCGGCCAGATCTCGAGGCTAGCCAGGCGCATCCGCCGGCTTTCCTCCAGCCGTGCCCGCAGTTGCGCCACGGTCTGGATCGACGTCCAATGCACCTCGGACCGTGATCGGCCGTGCAGTTCGACGCCGCGTGCCAACTCCGCCGCCAGAAAGGCCGCTTCTTCCGACGACGCCGTCGCATGAACGATCACGTGGCCAAGCGTCCAGGCCAGCCCTTCTTCCTCCGCCGTCCCGGCAGCGTGGTCGCGGGCGTCCGGGTCGTCCGGGACGAGCGTCACGTCGGCATCCTCGATGCCGGCGATCGCCCCAAGATAGTCGTCGATCATCTCGTTGGTGAGCCGATAAAGGTCGTCGCGGGTCAGCGGCGTGGCGAGGTCGACAATCGTAATCTCGCGCGCACGCACCCGGCTGAAATCGAGCATGGTTTCCCTCTCGTCGAGTTCGCCGGAGGGTATCCTCGACACGAGCCAGCCGACAAGAGCTACCCCTCCGCCAAACCGATGGGCGGCATGCTACCCTGCCCAGATGATCGAGAGGACGGCCGTTCGGCCGCGGGCCGCCCGCGTTTCCCGGCCGCTCGCCGCCCAGGCCATCGGGTCGTTGGTCACCGGTCTCGCCTTCAGCACCGCTTCGATCGCCCTGCCACGGATCGCCGCGGACTTCGCTCTCGACATCGCGACGGTTGCCTGGATCCCGCTCGTCCAGAGCATCCTGATGCCGGGGTTGCTGCTGCCCTTCGGCTGGCTTGGCGACCGGGCCGGGTTGCGGCGGGTCTTTCTCTGGGGAACGCTGATCTTTGCGGCCGGTTCGTTGCTGTCGGCGCTCTCGCCGGCCTTTATACCGCTGCTGCTCACGCGGATCGTGACGACGGTCGGCGCGGCGATGACGACGGCCGTCGGCGGCGCGATGCTCTTCAACGTGCTGCCCGCCGACCAACGCGGCCAGGCGCTCGGGACAAGCGCCACCTTCCACTACGTCGGCTTGGCCATTGGCCCGGCGGTCGGCGGGTTGGCGTTGGCGGTCTGGGACTGGCCGGGCGCGTTCGCACTGGCCGTCCCGTTGCTGCTGGGTGTCGCCTGGCTGGTCTGGCGCTGGATCCCGGTCCGGGCGGCGGCAGCCGAGCCACGCGCCTTCGACTGGCCAGGTAGTGTGTTCATCAGCCTCGCGCTTGGCGGCCTGCTCTTTGCCCTCACCCGCGGCGCAGATTGGGGCTGGACTTCTCCGGCGGTGATCGGCCTGGCGATGCTCGGCCTCGCTGCAGCGATCGCCTTTGTCGTCCGCCAGACGATGGCAAGCGCCCCTCTGCTCGATCTGCGACTGCTGCGCGATCCGGTGGTGGCGGCAAGCTCGCTGAGCGTTACCTTCGCCTTTCTGGGGGCCTGGACGCCGCCGTTTCTGCTGCCCTTCTTGCTGGTGGACGTACGCGCCCTGAGCGCAGCAGAGGCTGGAGTGCTGCTGGGAGTGATGCCGGCGGCAACGATGCTGGTCGCACCTCTCGCCGGGGCGCTCGCCGACCGAACCAGCCCGCGCCTGCTGACTGTCGTCGGGACGTCGGGTGTGAGCAGCGGGCTCCTGCTGATCGGGGTGGTTCCACCAGACGGTCCACTCCTGCTGACCGGGGCCGGTCTCTTGCTGATCGGCGTGGGTATCGGGCTGTTCTCGACGCCAAACAACGTCGCGATCTTGAATCGGGTGCCAGCCGATCAGCGCGGCACGGTTTCGGCCTTCGTCGGGACGATGCGGACGATTGGCATCGGCGGCAGCGTTGCCGTCGCTGGGGCGATCTATGCTGGCCGGATCGCCACACTGTCGCCGTCGCTCGATGCCACCGACGCGCGCGCCACCGCGATCGGTGCAACCTTCGTCGCGGTGGCGGCGATCAGTGCCATGGCGATCGTCTCCAGCGCACTCGCCCGCTCACCGCGCTGAGAAGCGCTACCCCTGCGGCACGGCGCGCGGCACAGCCGGCGCAAAGCTCGTGCTGAGCGTCGGCTGGTTGGTCACCGTCACCTCGTCACCCATGACCGATTGGGTACCGAGCGCGTCGATCGCGGTCACCCGGTATTGATAGGTCTGGCCGCGAACCGCCTCGCGATCCAGCCAACTGAGATTGCCAGTCAGGTTGACGAACTGGTAGGCGCCGCCCGGCGTCCGCCGGTAGACGGCGTAGAGCGTCGCTCCTTCGGTCTCCGACTGACCCCAACTGAGCCGGACGCCGCCTTCTTCGGGGTTTGCCCCGTTCTCCGGCGGCGGCGCGACCCCACCGATCGGCAACATCCCGTTGTTGTTCGAGGCGACGCCGTCCTCGGCAAGCACCGCGGCGGCGATCACCCGGTGATACTCGCCGTCGCTGCGCAGCACGGCGGTCACGGTCGCCTGCTCACCGGCGGCGAGCGCCGGCAGGACGCTGGTGATAAAGGGGGTTGCGCCGGGTGAGGAGTCGTCCAGATACCAGGCCACCGAGGCGGGTGGCGCGGGCGCCTGCCCGACATTCTCAACACGGGCCGTCAGGGTGATCGTCTCGCCGGCCTGGGGCCGCAGCCCGGCCGGGCCGATCGCGCTGTCGCTGATCAGCAAGTCGGGCCGGTCGGCGGTCGAGCCGGACAGGACGATTCCATCGTCGTCGAGAGGCCGAAACCGGGTTGCCTCGACGGAAACCCGCTGGCTGGCGGGTGTCAAGCGCGGCGCTTGGCCGAAGGTGGCAAGTGTCAGCACGTCGAGCCGGTTGGTCGGGTCGAGGCCGAAGGCGAAGCGTTGGACTGGCCGGCCGCCGATGTCGGCGACGAGGATCCGAGGCCCCGTCCAGCGCAACGTCGCTGCGCCCAGATTGGCCGACACCGACCCGACGACCGCCTGACCTGATGGTCCGGGGTCGGCGAGCGGCCCGAGGTACTGGAAACCGAGCACCGCCTCGCCACGGGCGTTGACCGCCAACTTCGGCGACTGGGCGCGCAAGCCGCTGCCGACCTCGCCGACTTCCCATTGGCCATTTCCCTGCTGGCGGGCTGCCCAGAGCGCCTGGCGGTTGCCGATCGTCGGGGTGAGGGTACTGGTGGCGATCGCCTGAGGAACGACGAAACCAAGCACCGGCAGCGTTCCGCTTAGGGCGACGGTTGGCTCGAGCGCACCGGCCGGCCAGTCGGTTCGCTCCTCGATCGGAGACCAGACCGTGCCGTTCCAGCGACTCAGGACGACCCGGCGGTCGCCGTTGGTCTTCAAGTCTCCATCGTGGTCGCGCACCCAGACGGCGACGGCGTTTCCGGCGGCGTCCATCGTGACGGCAGGGTTCAGGTCGAAGGAGAGCGGGTCCGGAGCAAGCGCCGCCGGAGCGCTCCAGGCCGTGCCGTTCCAGAGGCTGAACTGGAGATCGTAGCTGCGCCGGTCGGCATCGGAGCGCGTCGTATTGTGAACCCAAACGGCGATCGCCCGCCCGGCGGCGGGATGGCCGGCGAGCGCCGCCCGGCCATCACCGGTGGCGTTGCTGGTGAGCGCCGCCGGGGTGGACCAGTTCGTCCCATTCCAAGCGCTCCAGACCAGTTGTTGGGTGTTGATCAGGTCGCTCAGGTCTTCTTTGAGCAGAGCGGGGCCTTGATCGCGCGTCACGTTGTGCTGGGTCCAGAGCGCGACGGCGCGATTTGCGCCGCTGAAGGCAACCTGGGGATCGACCACCGAGCGCGTCCCGTCGGTGATCTCGATCGGCGGACCGTAGGTCTTGCCATTGCCGTGGCGGGCGACGATCTTCGGGCCGATCGCTCCGCTGCTGGGCTGCACCTGCAACGCAATCGCCCCGCCCTGACCGTCTGAGGCTAACACCGGGTTGGCGACCGTCGCCTGGACGGTGGTGGTGACCGGCGTTTGGGCCGGGGTAAAGCCCCGCTCGCTGCCGGTCACCCGGCAGCCGGGACCAGCCTGATAGCGGGCTAAGTTCTGCTCGTAGACAGTAGTCGTAACCGAGAACAGCCAGAGGTCGATGCCAACATCGACCCCGAGGTTCACCTCGAAGGTGAAACAGGCGCCCGGCTCGGTCCAGGTATCCGGGGCGGCCTGATTGCCCTGATAGACCGCCGGATAGGACAGCCCGATCTCGAAGGAGAGCCGGAGTTCGACGACGAGGATGAAATGAAAGCCGGCGCGGGCATTCAGCCCGATCTCGGCCTGCGGTGTGAATACCAACTGGCCGGGCGTGCCGTCCGGGAGGATCCGCCCGTCGCTCTCGAGCGTCGCCTTGAACACGAGATCCAACCCAACCGAGACGCCGTCCCAGACCGGGATCGAGACGATCGTCTCCTTGAACTCGGCGATATTGACCTTGAAGTCGCGCCATTCTGCGCCGATACCCGCCGATCGATCCTGCTCCGAGCCGACGGTATGGAACTCGCGCGTCGAGGTAACCCGAATCGTCTCGAGGTCCTGACCGAGGATCTTGGTATTGGGAAAGACGCCGACCGCCCGGCTGTGCCAGACGCCGTCGATGGCAAACGTCTGCGTGACGAACACCCGCCCCTCGATGTGCGACGAGAAGTCATACAGCCGGATGTCGAAACCCTTGTCATAGTTCTTCTGGAGCGGGTAGTTGGCCTGGAAGCGATAGACACCGTTGGCATAGCTGACGCGCACGTCCTCGAAGTGCGAGGCGAACCAGTGCTGCTGGAGGATGGCAAGCCCTTTGGTCTTGGTCGAGGTCGATCCATCCGCGCCGCGCACCACGACTTCGACGGTCACCCCGCCGGCTGGAAGATCACTCACCCGGAAGGCTGCCCGGAAGTCGCGGCCCGTCGACCCGGTCGGCTGGCCCGGCGCACTGCGCAGCAGCGTCCCACCCTGCATCAGGTTGAAGGTGACGCTCGAGACGGTGGTCTGCACCGCCGAGACGGTCGCCGTATAGGTCTTGGTCAGGTTCTCGATATCCGGCCCAACCCGGTTCAAGTGGTCGGCAAACGAGATGTAGGAGCCGACGCTCTCCGAGACGTTCAGGACGTGGACGCCCGGGCAATTGGACTGCTGGCTAGCAAAGGAGACGCGGAAATCCTGACGATGCTCGGCCTGAGCGAGGTTGATCGCCGCCTCGACGTCGGTACAGAGCGTGCCCTGGGCACGCATCCCGGTGACAACCACCTTGTAGAGGTCGAACGCCAAGTCGGGGAAGGCGTACTCACCAGTGCTGAGCGTGGTAGCGAAATCGAGCGGGTTGTCGAGCCGGTCATAGAGCGTCAACTGAACGTCCTCGACCGGACGGTTCTGGCGATCGAGGGTGAGGCCGCGAATCGTCCCACGCGGTGGCAAGATCGTCGCCAACGACGAGACGATCACCTGGCAGGCGGCGCAGGCGCGCGGCACCAACGTCACCTGGCCGCTGGCATTGAACGCGCTGTCGCTCGGGATGGCGAAGGTAAGCGACCCGCTACACGTCGAGTCTCCGCTAACCTGACCGATCCGAACCTGTTGGCGGGTGCTGCGCAAGAGAAGGGTCGATCCGGTCACCCGGTCGCCGGTGTAGAAGGCGTCGTAGGTCACCCCCGGGCGCAACCGCTTCGCCCTGATAGTGGCAGGCTGGCCGGCAAATAGGGTGACGCCGCCGAGGGCGACCTCGCCGGGACCGATACAGTCGCCAAAGCTCGGCTTGACCGGAGCGCTCGGCGTCGACGACGGCGGCGGGCCGAGGGTGTAGTCGACGGTCAGAGTGGGCGGCGACCCGAGGGTGTCCTTCGTCCGAAAGACCGCCATCGAGATCGCGTTGCCCGATTCGTCAGCATACTGAAGGGCGAACCCGAAGTTCTGGTTTGGGTTCTGCGCCCACTCCTCGACGACCGCCCCCGGGATCGTCGCACAGACCTCGCCGCCGCGAGTAGCCGGCAGGAAGAAGTTCGCCAGCGGCCCGAGCGGCGTTGTCGCCGGCCGGCGCTCCCAACTGATCGCAGACGCCAGCCCGGCGCGATATTCCGACCAGGCGCTTAGCGCGCGCGTCACGACCACCTGTCGGCCATTGGTTAGCCCGGTCAGTTCCTCGACCGTCACGCAGAGTTGGGCATTGCTGACCTTTGCATTTGGCGGAACCCCTTCGTTCGGATCGTTCGGGTTGGTGATCACCGCCTTGCGCTGGGTCATCGGAAAGCTGAGATAGGACCGTGCCGCTCCGTAGCGCGGCGGCGCGTTTGGCTCGAAGGTATTGGTATTGAGCGACTGCCCGAACACCCGGCCGACCGCCATAATCGGCTCGTGGCCGTAGTTGGTGCTGGGAAACAACTCGTTGACGAGAGCGTCTTCGTCGGCGCGGAGCACCACCCGAAATTGTCCCGGCGCCTGGGCAAGCGCCGGCGCCAGCGGAGGGCCGAACAGCGCCGGTAGGGTGGTCAGTCCCAGCAAGGCGACAAGCGAGAGACGAACGAGCGATGACCGGGCGATCGTACGCATGGCGGGGTCCTCCACCGAACACCGGCCCGGCTAGCCGGCTGGGGCAATCGTGCGAAGGGGCCGGCTCACCGGCATCCGCGGAACTACTCAGGTTTCGAGGAGTATGTACGCGTATTGTCCCGTCTTTCTTCGGGGCGGATCGTTACACCGCGCTGGCGACAACCCCGGACGATGCCGGAGAGAAACGGCCGGCTGGGCGGCACGGTGGGGTCGATCACCGGCGGAAGAGGCGCCAACGGACGTGCGGCCGGTCGCCGCGCCCGGACTCTACGAGTAGACCCTCGGGTCGCGCTCGCCGCCAAGTTGAGGTCTCGTCAGTCGTCGATGCCAAGCCGGCGGGCCAACGCCGTCAGGTCGTCGTCGGAATAGAAATAGATCACCAGTCGGCCGCCCTTCTTGGCCCGAGTCAGGTCGACCTTCGCGCCAAGCGTGTCGCGCAGCCGGCCGGCCAACGCCGTCCATTCGACATCCGGCTGGCGCGGAGCCGACCGGACGCTCGGGGAGCGCGCCTCTTGCTCAGTGCGTCGTACCGTCCAACTCTCGGCGACCGCGCGCCGGGCGAGTTCGGCCTGACGGCGCTCGTCGGGCAGTGCCAGCACGGCGCGGGCGTGTCCCTCCGAGAGCGCCCCGGACGCCACCAGTTCCTTGACTTCGGCGGGTAGGCGCAGCAGACGCAGGATGTTCGCCACCGCCGAACGCGACCGGCCGACGCGGTCGGCGACCTGCTCCTGGGTCAGGTGGAACTCGTCGATCAGTTGGCGGAAGGCGGCGGCTTCCTCGAGCGGGCCGAGGTCGGCGCGTTGGATATTCTCGATCAGCGCCCACTCGAGCGCCTGCTGGCTGGTCGCCTCCTTGACGACGACCGGAACACGATCGAGGCCAACCAGCTTGGCGGCCTGCCAACGGCGCTCGCCAGCGACGAGTTGATACGTCGCCGGTGAGCCCGGCTGGTGGCCGGTTTCGGTGACGATCAGCGGTTGGAGGATGCCGTGGGTGCGGACGCTCTCGGCGAGGTCGGCGAGCGCCTCGGGGTCGATCTGTTCGCGCGGCTGGCGCGGGTTCGGGACGATCAGGTCGACGTCCACCTCGCGAAGCTGCGCTTCGGCCACCGGCAACAGCGCCGCCAACCCGCGGCCAAGCCCGCCTTTTGGCTTCATCCAACGCCTCCCGCTGTACCTTCGAGCCGGGCAACCAGTTCGGCGGCGAGGGCGTTGTAGGCGGCCGCGCCCCGGCTGGCGGGATCGTACTCCAGAATCGTCTGGCCGAAACTGGGCGCTTCTCCCAGTCGGATCGTCCGCGGGATAAACGCCTCGAAGGTCGCCGGGAAATGGGAGCGCACCTCATCGGCGACCTGCTGCGACAGGTTCGTCCGGCTGTCGTACATCGTCAGCACCAGCCCGGCCACCCGCAACGAGGGGTTGGCGCGGCTGCGCACCAATTCGACCGTCCGCATCAGTTGGGCCAACCCCTCCAATGCGAGGTACTCGCACTGGACCGGCACCAGCACGCCATCAGCCGAAACGAGCGCGTTGGCGGTCAGCACACCCAACGACGGCGGGCAATCGAGCAGGGTGTAGTCCCAGCGGAGCGCCGTCGGCCGGATCAACTCGCGAAACCGTGTCTCGAACGATCCCGCCTCGACCAGTTCGACCTCCGCGCCAGCCAGAGTCGGCGACGACGGAGCAAGATCGAGTCCGTCGATCGCGGTGCGCAGGACGATCTCCTCGAAGGTGAGATCGCCGGTCAACACTTCGTAGAGCGTCCGTCTTTCGACCTGCCGCCGCTCGACGCCGAGGGCGGTGGTGGCGTTGGCCTGCGGGTCGCAATCGACAACCAGCACCGACCTGCCGAGGCGCGTCAGGTACGCGCCCAGATTTATCGCGGTGGTCGTCTTGCCGACGCCGCCTTTCTGGTTGACGACTGCCAGGATCATCGGACCTCCGCCCGCCGGGCCGCGATCGCCGAGCGGCGTGGCATCCCCTCGCCGGCGACGGCGATCGCCGCCGCGACATTGGCAAACCGGGCCGCTTCGACGGGATCGTCGGTCTCGGCAAGCCGGATAGCAAATGTCGCCGCGAAGATGTCTCCCGCGCCGGTTGGGGATCGCTCGAAGACCGCGAGCGGCGCGATCGGCGTCTCGACGCCGTCCTGAAAGAGGCTCGCGCCCGCCGGGCCGCGAGTGATCGCCAGCACCCGACAACGGCGGGAAAGCGCCGCCACCGCCTCGTCGTCGCGGCCGAGATCCTCGAACGAGGCAGTTACCACCACACGGGGGCTGAAGGCAAGATCGTCCGGCAACGGCCGAGCCGAGACACGGCCGTCGTCGTCCCAGGTCCGCAGCCAGCCTTGGGCGCAGGCGACCACCAGCGATCGATCAAAACAGTCGGCCAGCGCCGGCGCGAACTCCCCGCAAAGCGGAACCAACAGAACAACCGGCGCCGCACGCCACGCCGGCGGCACGTCGTCGATCGTCAGGTCGTCGGCACGCTGATGGATCGTCTGACGGCGGCCTGCCGAGGTGTAGACATTCTCGAAGGCCGTCGTCCGGGCGGGCCTGACCTTCATCAGACCGGGGATTTGGCCCAACAGGTCGCGCACGTCGCCGCTGGTGACGATCGCCGGCCGGCGGCCGAGCGCATAGGCGGCCTGCGCGGCGAAGACGACCCCCCCGCCGAGCGTCCAGCCGCCGGGGATCAGATCGCGCGTGGCATGGCCGATGGCGAGGAAGTCGGGGGCATTCATCCGATAGCAGGGGATTATCGCGCGCCACCGACGCCGGCCGCCACACCCAGCCCAATCCAACGCCGGGGCCGCTCTCGTCTCGGTCGGGCGTTTCTGTGGCCGTCAATACGACCGCCCCTTCCGTGCTGGCTCACCTTCGCCGATCCGCCGTGGCAAGCAAGCCCAATGACCGCGGCGCGGTAAGCGCACGGGAGAGCGGCCGATCCGGCCGTCCTCGAACCGATGTCCGTCGAGGCTCGCTCGAAGCGGCCGCCCCTTCTCTGGCTCGCGGCCGGACTGTAGTATGAAGATGCCGACGGCGCGCCCGACGGCAGTCTGGAGTGGAGCGACGTGAGGCACCCGGCCCCGATGGTGAGCAGAGCAGTCCGATGATCCCGGCGATCGAAGCTCGTGCCTTGACCAAACGGTTTGGGGCACACGAAGCGGTCAAGGCAGTCACCTTCGCGATCCAGCCCGGCGAGATCGTCGGCTTTCTCGGCCCCAATGGCGCCGGCAAAAGCACCACGATCCGGATGCTGACCGGGCTGATCCAGCCGACGGACGGCCAAGCGTTCATCCTCGGCCACGACGTCCAGCGCGAGCCAAAGGCCGCCAAGGCGCGCTTTGGCTATGTCCCCGACACCCCGAACCTGTACGGCAAACTGAACGCCTTCGAGTTCTTGCGCTTTGTGGGGCGGCTCTACCGAGTGCCGCGCAATCAAGTCGAGCGGCGGGCGGTGGAACTCCTGCGACTCTTCGACCTTACCAATGCCGCTGCCGACCTGATCGAGGGCTACAGCCACGGGATGCAGCAGAAGATCGCGCTCGCCAGTGCGCTGATCCACGACCCGCCCGTGCTCTTTCTCGACGAACCGACGGTTGGCTTGGACCCACGCTCGGCGCGGCTGATCAAGGATTTGCTCGGCCAGTTGCGCGACCGCGGGACCGCCGTCTTCTTCTCGACCCACATCCTCGAGATCGCCGAGCGGATGTGCGACCGCGTCCTGATCATCGACGACGGGGCGATCGTTGCTGCCGGGACGCTCGCCGAACTTCGGGCGCGCCAGGGTGGCGAGTCGCTGGAGGATGTCTTCCTTTCGCTCACCGGCGGAGCAGACTACGCCGAGATCGCCCGCGTGCTGGCATGATCGCCGACCTCTGGCTCTTGCTCGTCCTGCGTTGGCAGGTCGGCTGGAACCGCTTCGTCCGGCGCCGAACGCTTGCCAAGCTGGCGTTGGCGGCCGGTGCGCTGGTGATCGCCGTCGGCGGTGGCGGGACCTTCGGCTTCCTCGGCTATGGCGTGGGGCGGCTGCTGTGGCGTTTTCCCGATCCTGCTCTGGAAGCACTCATTCCGGGGCTGATCCTGACGGCGGTCGCCATCTTGCTCTTGCTCACCAGCATCGGGTCGGAACTGGGGTCGCTCTTCTTTGCCGGCGACCTGGAGTTGTTGATGGCCGCGCCGGTGGATCGCAAGGCGGTGTTCATCAGCAAGATCGCCGATGGGCTGGGGACGACCTATTTCTTGATGCTCGCGACCGCCGGGTCGGCCCTTGCGGCCTATGGCGTGGCGCTCGGTTACGGGCCGCTCTACTTCCTATTTGCCCTGCTGGCGCTGCTGGGGACGCCGCTCTTGCCGGCGGGGTTGGGATCGGTGGCGGTGATGATCGTGGCGCGCGTTGCGCCGGTCCGTCGGGTGCGCGAAGTGCTCGGGCTGACCGCCGGCTTGCTCGGCGTAACGTGTAGCTTGCTTGGCCAGACCAGCCGGGTCTGGGCGCAGCAGTTGGGAATCGGCTCGGGCGAACCGTCCGCGCTGCTGACCTGGGCGCACCAGGCCGCCGCACTGCCGATCCCTTCCTTCATTGCCGGCCGTGGGTTGGCGAGCGCCGGCGCCGGCGATCTCCTCGGGGCGATCGGGGGTTTGAGCGGGTTCTGGCTTCTCACCTTCGGATTGTTTGGCGGGTCGGTGCTGTTGGCTGGCCGGCTCTATGAAGCGGGCTGGGTGCGGATGAAGAGCGGCGGCGCTGCCAAGCGCGGCCGCGACCGCGCCGAGCGTGAGGCGACCCGCCCCGGGTTGCTCGGCCGCGCGCCGGTCGCACTGGCGATCGCGCTCAAGGACTGGCGGCTGGTGACGCGAGACCTGCGCAACTTCGCCGCCTTTCTCTGGCCGATCCTGCTGTTGCCGATGGTGTTCTTCAACCTCGTCGGCGGCCGGCGTAGCGCAAACCCGATTGAGGCGGTCGACGCGTTGGTTGGCGGAGCGTTCGATCCCGGCCCGATCCTGGTGGCGGGCAGCATCTTGGCGGTCGCCTCGCTCTTCGTCAGCCGGGTTGCCTCCACCGGCATTAGCCTCGAAGGCCGCTCCTGGTGGGTGCTCAAGACCGCGCCAATCACACCGGCGGAACTCCTGGCCGGCAAATTGCTGGCCGCACTGATCCCCTTTGCCATCCTTGGCACCGTCGGCCTGATCGTCGCCGCTCTCGTTCAACAGTACAGCCTCGTTGGCGCACTCTACGGCCTGTTCGGCATCCTGCTGATCGGCAGTGGCTCGCTAGCGATCTCGGTCGGGTTGTCTGCTCCCTGGGCGCGGCTCGATTGGGACAGCCCGCGCCAAATGTCGTCCGGCTGGGGGTCGGCGATCGCCCTGGTACTCCAGGCAGTGCTGGCACTCGTCGCCGGCGGCCTGCTCGCCTTGCCGGTCGCCCTCGAGGCGGTTGCTCCGTCATGGGTGGCAGCGGCCTATCCGGCGGCGATCGTCGCCGCGGTGCTCGTCACCGCCGGGCTTGGGTACGGCATCTTTCGGGTCGGCGTGGGGTGGCTGCCAAAGGTCGGCGAAGCCTAGCCAGGAACCTCCTCGCTCGCCAGTGCCGGCTCGCCTGAAGCCGCCGATGTGATCCACCGCACACCGGCGAACCGCCAGGCCGCCTGTTCGCGTGTTCTCCTGTGAGGCCGGCACGCAGAAGGAGGACGCGATGGAGACGACACGACGCCAGTTTCTCGGGATCGCCGGTGCGGGGCTTGCCGCCGGCGCACTGGCCCTGCGCTGGCCGATCAGCGCAGATGCTGCCGGCGGTACGCTGCTGTTTGGGATGGGCATCCACATCGAGCCGTTCGGCGCAACGCCGAGCGCTCTCGCCGGTGCGCCGGCGACCCCACCCTCCGGCGGTGGCATCAGCTATCTCACCGGCGGCATCTACGATCGCCATGCCGCCAACCTGCGGCTGCTCGGCGAGATGGCCGAGCGTCACGGTGGGGCGCTGACGATCCAGACCCAAACGGCATTCACGACCATGGCGATCGGTCGCGGCGACCCAATCCTCGCCGACCTCGCGGCGCGCGGCCACGAGATCGCTCTTCATTTCCACGAGGACGCGCATCTCGGCAAACGCGATGATCTGCTGCCGGTCGAAACCTGGGCCGCGGTGATGGCCGAAGAGATCAGCTTCATCCGGGCGCTCGGTGCTCCACCAGTCCGCTATTGGAGCGGCGGGAACCTCTATCCGGGCGTGCTGGAGGCGGGCGCCCGCGCCGGCCTCGATGTCCTGGGCGACTACAAGAACCCCAACACCCAACAGTCCGACTCGCTGGTTCTGGGCGTCCATCCGTGGCGACCGGCAACCGGGCCGATCGAAGGCAACATGACCGGCTTCGCTCGCCACGACCCCGCCGCACCGGTCGTTTATCTCCCCAGCGGAAGGTTTTCGCGCACCGACTACGCCGGGGCACGCCGTTCGCCTGAAATGGGCGGCGACGCCGGGTACTTCGAGTTCCTGCGCCGAAGCATCGCCGAGTCGCAGGCCGCCGCGACCCCCGACCGTGTGAACGTCTTTCACTTCACGATGCACCCCGGTGAGTTCCAGGACGGCCCAACCGACCCGCACCGTGTCGTCGAGCAGTTTCTTGCCGACACCATCGACCCGGCCGTTCGCGCTGGCACGCTGCGCTGGGCGACCTACTCCCAGATGGCCGATGCCTTCCGGGCCTGGGAAGCGGCGAACCCGGGCGTCGACCCGCGCGACGGCGAGGGCGTCGACAACCGTCGGCTGATCCCGGCGTTGCCGCAAGGGTCGCCGTCGGCGATGTTGCGGCGGCGGGGGCGATGAGGATCGAGATGAACGACCGAGGGATCTCCCGCCGATCGCTGCTCGTGGCCGTGGCCGGCGGCCTGGCGCTTGGCGCGGCCTGGCGACAGGCCGCCGCCGCCGAGGCCGGGCCGTTGATCAGTTTCATTATCAACGTTCACGACTGGCGCAACCCGGACGAAAGCGCCGACACCTTGCTGCGTCTGGTGGAGTTGTTCAGCCGGCATGGCGTTCGGGGCGACTTCTATCTGACTCCGACGATGGCCGACCTGTATGCGGCGCGTCGGCCGGAAGTCGTCGCCGCGCTCGGCACGATGACGATCAGTCATCATGTCCGGCCGCCGCATCCGCTCAATTCCGGCTTTGGCGCGCCACTGGCCGGGCTTTCCGGGCCGGCGCTCGAAGCGGCGCTGCGCGACTACCAGACCTATCGACTGGACCTGGCGACCGGCGGACTAGACCGTTCGGCGCCCGGTGGGTTCACCTTCATGACCGACCTGTTCGGCCGGCCGCCCACCGTCGTCGGCTCACCGTCCGATAACCCCACAATCCGGCCGGTTGCGAAGCGGCTCTACCGCGAATTCGGAGGGCGGGCGATTGTCCGATATCACGAAGAAGGAACCGCGATCGATCGCCCCTTCGAGTACGACGCCGGGTTGCTCGTGCGTCCGAGTGATTTCAGCGTCACCCGTTGGTCCAATGCTCGGGTGAAAGAGCAGTTCTGGTGGAACATGCTCACCGGACTGCACGCGGCAGATTTCGTCCCGCTGGCCTACCTGCAACGCCGGTTGGCTGGTTGGAACGCGTCACGCCCCCCGATCATCACGGCGCTCATCCACGAGAACAACCTCGTTCGCCAGGGACCAGAGAGCTTTACCCTCTGCTACTTCGCCGACCGCGACAAGAACGTGCCGCTCTCGCCACCGTTCGACCTCAATGCGCCGGACCTGTCCCGCCGACGCTCGGCCGGCGAACAAGCAGCAATCTGGGCCGCCTACGAAGAGATGGTCGCCTGGTCGGCGGCGAACCTGACGGTGGTGACATCCGAAGATCTGGTGGCGATGGCGGTCGGCGAGCGAGTTTGGCAGTTCTCACCGATAGGATGAGCCGAGGACCCTGTCGACCAACCCGGTCGTGGAGGACTAAGAGTCTTCTCAGATAGGCCATTTGTCCCCTTGACAAGCACACCGTGCAGGAGTAGGCTGTAAGTACATCGAGCGAGCGTTCTTCGGAACGCTTAGATCGACAAAAGGAGGCTCAGGTATGATGCCTCGCAAGACCCCACTATCGGCCCTTCGGAGATTTCAAGTCGACAGGTAACGCCCTACGCCGTCGGGGTGTAGGGCGAAGGCCCCGGACCGGACCGGGGGGCGTCACCGCGGTAGCGGGTCTCGGGTCTCCAATTGGAGGGCCGTAGCGAGACGCCCGGCCACCTTCGGCAACGCGGTCAACGAGCCCCCGGAATGGGTAGAACGGAACATCGGATTTCACAGGGCGGCGCAAGGGTGCCGCCCTTCTTCTTTGTCTTCGGCTTTTCTCATCCCGGCGGCGCGTGCTACTCTGCCGCGAGGAGCGTCAATGCCCGAGCACGCGCCTGAGCGTTCAAGCGAAACAACCGACCCGATCGTGATGCCCCAGTTGGGCGAATCAGCGGTCGAAGGGACCATCGTCCGTTGGCTCAAGCGCCCCGGTGAAACGGTCGCGCGCGACGAACCGATCGTCGAAGTGATGACCGAGAAGGTGAACGTCGACCTACCGGCGCCAATCGCCGGGCGGCTGGTTCGCTGGCTGGCTCAGGAGGGCGACACCGTACCGATCGGCGCACCGATCGCCGAGATTGACCGCGAAGTCGGAGAGCGGTCCGGCGCGCGCTTGAGCCCTGCGGTCCGCCACCTTGCCCGCGAGCATGGGATCGCGCTCGGCGGCCTACCTGGCAGCGGGCTGGGCGGGCGGGTGACCCGCCAGGATGTGCTCGCCGCGATCGAGCAACGCACGGTTGCTCCGGCCGTCTCGGCCAGCCCGTTGCGCCGGAGCATCGCCGAGCATCTGACGCGCGCCCACCGCGAGACCCCCAGCGCCTGGACGATGCAAGAGGCAGATGTAACCGGGCTGGTCCAGCTGCGCGAGGCGGTCAAGGCCGCCTTCCTGGCACGCGAAGGGGTTGGGCTGACTTACCTGCCGTTTGTCCTGCGCGCTGCCCTCGACGCGCTCGACGAGACACCCGCCCTGAATGGCCGTTGGGATGGCGACCGGGTCGTCCTCCACGACCGGGTAAACCTCGGCATCGCGGTCGCCCTCGAGGATGGGCTGATCGTGCCGGTGATCCATGACGCCGGCGCACGGGATCTTGCGGACCTCGCTCGCGCCGCCGCCGACCTCGCCGGGCGCGCTCGCGCCGGCGCCCTTACGCCCGTCGACGTCCAAGGAGGAACCTTCACCGTCAACAATACCGGCGCGTTCGGGTCGATCCTCTCGGCGCCGATCGTCAATCACCCCGAGGCGGGTATCATGACGATGGAAGCGATCGTCAAGCGGCCTATGGTGCTCGACGACGAGACCATCGCGGTGCGATCGATGATGAATATCTGCCTCACCTTCGACCATCGCGTCATCGACGGCGCGACCGCCGGGCGCTTTCTCAGCGCCGTCAAACGACGACTCGAAGCGTATAGCCCGGACTCGACACCATTGGGAGGGAGCGATGCGTCCACGTCATAAGCGAGTTGGCTTGCTGGTCCCGTCGACCAACTCGGCTGCCGAGCCAGAACTCGCGCGGCATCTATCCGATGAGATGACCGTCCATACCGCGCGGATGCGGATGACCCCCGAAGGTGGGTCGGAAGCGATGCTCGACACCTACATGCCGGAGGCGGTCGCCGACCTCGCAACGCTCAAGCCCGATGTCGTTCTGTTCGCCTGCACGACTGCCGGCGCGATGCGCGGTAGTAAGTACGAAACCGAACTGATGGACTGGATTGGCCGGCAGACTGGAGCAAAGACGGTCTCGGTGATGGCCGAATCGGCGCGTGCCTTGCGCGAGATCGATGCCCAGCGCGTTGGCGTGCTCACGCCCTACCCTGAGGCTGGTACAAAGGCGGTCGCCGATGCGCTGACCAACGCGGGCTTCGACGTCGCCGTCGCCAAGGGCTTGCAGATCGAGGGCGTGCGCACCCCGGAGTTGACCGCCGACGACCTGATCACCTTCGGTCATGACGTGCTGGCCGGGATCGACGTCGACGCCGTGTTCATCTCCTGCACCGACCTGTTTACGATCGACGACCTCGAGAAGTTCGAGGCAGCGTTCCAGAAACCGGTGGTCAGCAGCATGTCGGCCGGAGTGGCGGCGGTCGAGCGGGAGCTTGGCGCAGCGATCCGCTCCTAGCAGGACAAACGAAAAGCGGCCCCCGTTCGAGGCCGCCTGGTAGCGCATGCCGGATTCGAACCGGCGATCTTCGCCTTGAGAGGGCGATGTCCTAGGCCGCTAGACGAATGCGCCGCGCTCGCCAATGGTACCAAAGGCGGCGTGCGGCGATCAACCGTGCGTCAGCGGTCCAGATAGCCGAGACGGTGGTCGCGCTCGCGCAGCGCCGAAGGGCGGGTCGCCGGGTCGCCGAAACCGCCACCGCCCGACACGAGAACCACCGCTTCGTCGTCCGGGCCAAGCAGCGCATAACCGTCGGCAGCGTCGCGTTCGCCGTCGGGCGAGACGACGGTCATCCGGCTCGGCGCTCCCGGTGCGCCGCCGAGCAACCCTTCGGCGGGGATCCGCGTCCGGTCGAGCGACGAGGAGATCAAGAGTTGGCGCGCTTCGCCCGGCAATGCCCGAAAGCGAACTCGCTGACCCAACCCGCCGCGAAATGCGCCATCACCGCCGCTGCCACCGGCAAGTTCCTTTGCCTCGATCAGAACCGGGCTGCGTGCTTCGATCACCTCGACCGGCACCGAAGCCGCCGAACTGGGAAATCCGGCGGCCGACATCCCATCGCCCGCGCCGGTCGCGCCCAATCCGCCCGAGACGATCAGATGCTCGCGGAAGGCGCGCCCGTCGCGGCTCTGGCCGGAGATGACGATCCACGAAGGAAAGCCGATCCCGGCCAGCACGTCGTTCGGTAGTGCCTGCGCCAACGCCGAGAAGACGAGCGAGTGGACGTGCCAGCCGGTCTTGGCACGCAGGCCGACACTGGCTGGATGGGTGGCGTTCAGCATCGTTCCCGACGCGACCTCCAGTGCGATCGGCCGGTAGCAGCCCTCGTTGCTGGCGATCCCCGGAGCGAGGATGCACTTAAGCGCGTAGTTGACGTGGGCTCGTGTGTAATTGAGCACCGAATTGATCCCGCCGACCGGCGCCTGGGGCGGGCAATCCGGAAAGGCGACAGTCAGCCGATCGCCCGCTACCGTCACCCGTCCGCGCAGACGGATCGGCTCGTCTGCGCCGTCGGTTTCCGTTTCGCTCTCGTAGACGCCGTCCGGTGTTGCGGCAATCGCCCGGCGCATCGCCGCCTCGGATCGGTCCTGGATCTGACGGGAGATCGCCTCGACGTCCGGCAGGCCGTATTCGTCGAGCATCCGGATCAGCCCGGCGGCGGCGGCTTCATTCGCACCGGCCTGGGCTTCAAGGTCGGCGATGACAACCTCCGGTTCGCGCACATTCGCCATGATGAAGCGGGCGATCTCGCGGTTGAATGTCCCGCCGGCGTAGAGCCGCGACGGCGGGATGAACAACCCTTCTTCGTAGACCTCGCGCGCCGCCGCCCGGTTCAGTCCGCCGCCGATGTCGGTGGCGTTGGCGATGTTCCCGACGAAGGCGACCAGCCGGTCTCGGTGAAAGACCGGCGTGATCACCGCGATGTCGGGCAGGTGACCGGCGCAGAGCCAGGGATCGTTGGTGATCCAGACATCGCCCGGTGCGAACGTCTCGGTTGCCCGGAGATGGCGAACGACGTTCGGCAGTACGAGGTTGAACACCGGAATGCCGCGCGTCGCATGGGCGAGGGTGCTGCCCTCGGCGTCCATCAACTCACAGCCCAGGTCGAGCGCTTCGGAGATGATTGGCGAGAAGGCCGCCCGGTGAGTGAGCGTCCAGCATTCGTCGGCAAGGGCGATCAGCCGGGTCCAGAGAATTTCGAGATCGACCGGCCCGACCGTCATGCGTCCGCCTCCATCAATATCGCCCCATCGGCCAGCACCGTGGCGACCGTTCCGGGCAGGATCAGCGCCGTTGATTCGGCCTCTTCGACGATCGCCGGTCCGGCCAGCCGTTCGCCGAGAGCAAGTCGGCGTCGCTCGTAAACCGGGCAGTTCAGCCAACCGCCGGCCTCCGGGAAATAGGCCCGTCGGTCCCGCTTGCGCGCCGGACCAGTTTCGTCGCGTGGCACGTCCCACGCTTCGGCATCGCGCTGCTCTTCGAGGCGCAGCCGCCAGGTGACGACGTTGATACCGAACCCCTCGGGAAGCCGGCGGTAGCGCCGACGGTAGGTATCGCGAAAGCGGCGTCCGATCTCCTCAGCCGTCATCTCGCTGAAGGGCGGGGCGGGGATCTCGATCGTCAGGTCGTGGGACTGTCCGGCGAGCGCAAGGTCGGCGTGATGGCGCACAGTCGTCCGCTCGAGGGGCACGTCCGCGCCAGCGAGCGCTCGCTCGGCATCCTCGCGCAGTCCCTCAAAGAGCGCTTCAACCGCCGGCCAGTCGACTGCCTCCAGCGGCGAGGGAAGCGAGCGCGCGAGGTCGATGCCGACCGGAGCGACCAGAAAGCCGAAAGCCGAGTTCACCCCGGCCGCCGGTGGAAACAGCACCCGGCTGATGCCGAGAGAGCGGGCGATCCGCCCGGCATGCGCCGGACCCGCGCCGCCAAAGGCAAGGAGGGCCGACCGGCGTGGGTCTGCCCCCCGCTCGGCGCAATGGACCCGGATCGCCGAGGCCATCTGCTCGTTGACCAGCGAATGGATCCCCCACGCCGCCTGATCGACCGGGCCGAGCGCCGAAAGCGATCCGGCGATCGCCTGCTTCGCCGCCGCCGGGTCGAGCGCCAGGCGTCCGCCGAGGAAATAGCCGGGGTCGAGATAGCCGAGCACGAGATTGGCGTCGGTGACGGTCGGCCGGTCGCCGCCACGGCCGTAGGAGGCGGGGCCGGGGTCCGCGCCGGCCGAGCGCGGGCCAACTCGCAGGAGGCCAAGTTCGTCGAGCGCCGCGATACTGCCGCCGCCGCCGCCGACTTCCAGAACGTCTACCGCCGCGGTGCGGATCGGCAGTCCGCTGCCCGGCTTGAACCGATGGACCCGCGCCACTTCGAGGGTCGAGGTCCGGGCGATCTCGCCCTCACGGATCAGGCAGACCTTGGCGGTAGTGCCGCCCATGTCGAAAGAGAGGACAGCCGAGAGGTTCTGGTGTGCGGCGAGATGGGCGGCGGCGGTGATACCGGCGGCCGGGCCGCTTTCGAGCAACCGCACCGGCTGACGCCGGCCAAGTTCGACCGTCCCCGACCCGCCATTCGACAGCATCAGCAACAGCCGTTGGCCGAAGCCGGCCGCCTGCAGCCGTTCCGCCAGATCGCCGAGGTACGCCGCCACCACCGGCTGAAGATAGGCGTTTGCCACCGCCGTCGAGACGCGCTCGTACTCGCGGATCTCGGGTGAGACCTCCGAAGAAAGCGTCAGGGCGACGCCCGGCCACGAGGCGGCGGTGAGCCTTCCGGCGGCTTGCTCGTTGGCCGGGTTGCGGTAGCTATTGAGAAAGGCGATCGCCACCGCCTCGACGCCGCTGCTCGCCAACTCGTCGAGCGCCTGACGCAGGTCGGCAGGGTTGAGGGCGCGGAGAACGGTACCGTCGCGAGCGGTGCGCTCGGCCACTTCGACGCGGCGGTCGCGCGGGGCAAGCGGCTCGGGAAAGGTCAGGTGAAGGTCATACAGGTCGTAGCGTTGCTCGGTGCCGATCTCGAGCACGTCGCGAAACCCGGCGGTGGTGATCAGCCCGGTTCGTGCGCCGGTGCGCTCGATCAAGGCGTTGCTGGCAAGCGTCGTGCCATGGACAATCAGTTCGACATCGCTCGGGACAGCACCGAGGCGGGTCAGCAGTACGCTGATCCCCTCTATCACCGCGTCGGCTGGGCGATCCGGGGTGGTGAGCAGTTTGTGGAGTTCCAGCCGGTTCGTCC
>JAXLWW010000020.1:0-51947 GCA_046328265.1 Dehalococcoidia bacterium | reverse complement strand
TGGTCTCATCGGCGCCCAACCACGAACGCACCCCGCACGACCGTCCCGGACGTTCGATACCCTGGCAGCTTAGACGCTCACGCCGGGCGCAACCGTCCCCACGTTCGGGCGAGCGCTCTCCGGCTTCTGGCTGAGGACCAGCAGATGGCAAACGGCGTGATGGACGTCCTCGGCGATCTCGTAGGAGTCCACGGGAACATGGACGGCGATGTCGCTTAGCTCGCGTAGCCGGCCACCGGAAAAGCCGGACAGGCCGATCACCGTCATCCCGGCCTGGCGTGCCGCCTCGACGGCGGCGACGACGTTGGGCGAGTTGCCGCTGGCGCTGATCGCGACCAGCACATCACCCGGCTCGGCGAGCGAGACGATCTGCTCGGCGAGCGCCGCTTCGTAGGATCGGTCGTTCGACCAGGCGGTCAGCAAGGCGAGCGGGTCGGCGAGGGGCATGGTGCGGACGCGGCGCTTGCCGGGCTGAATGGTTGACTTCTGGAGGTCGGCGGCGAAATGGCCGGCGGTGGCGGCGCTGCCACCATTGCCAATGGTAAAGATGGTTGCGCCGGCGGAGCGAGCGCGGTCGATTGCTGCCATCGCCGCCTCAATCGCGAGCGGATCGAGCGCACGATGGGCCGCGTCGCTCTCGGCGAGGTACGCCACCAATCGATCCTGCTCGCTCATCGGTCCATCTCCTTATTGAGGACGCTCACCAGTCCACCGAGCGTCGCCAAGCGCCCCCGGACGATCTCGAGCTGAGCAGCCGCCGCATCGGCGCCAGTGGCGCTCGCAAACTGGCGGCGGGCGTTGTCGATCGGTAGGAACTCATTCAGCATGATACTGCACCATTTGACCTGATACACGGGCAGCAACAGGTCGATGCGGGCAAGAGCGGCGGCCGGGTCGGTGGTCAGGGCGGCGATTGTCCCAGCGGCGGCAGGCAAGACGCTTGGCGGCGCCGGCCGCGCTGGTTGGCAGAAGAAATCGCACACCAGCTTGGCCGGGTCGTCCCAACCGGCATACTCGAAGTCGAGAAAGACCAGCCCATCGTCGGCGAGCAGCGCGTTGTGAAAGCCGAAATCAGACGGCGAAATCAGCCGATCCCCCACCAGCGGGGTGTCGAGCGCGATCCGTTCGCTGGAGCGCTGCGCCTCAGGACGCCGGCACGGACCGTCCTGCCAACTCGGCGAAAGCTGCTGGTGGATGAAAGCGAGCGCCTCAGCGTGCAGCGGGCTAGCCGGCTCGATTGCCGCGAGGCGGGCGATCCGCCGGTCAACCGCCGCCAGGTGGCCATTTAGGGTGAACGCCGCCTCAGATCCGGCTGGCAGATCGTTAGCGTCCGCTGATTCCCGGTGAGCGTTCAGTTCGATGATGAACGCCATCGCCTCCTGCACGTGCGCCTCGCTCACCTCGCCGGGCGACAGGTGACGGCCTTCGACGAACTGATAGAGGGCAAGCTGATGCTCCGGACTGGCGGCAAGCGGCCGTGGCGTCCGGCGAATGCCGTGGCCCCAGGCGAATCGCGTGAACGCCCATTCGGCGCCGAGGCGATCGCGCGGGTCGCCGGGATGACGGAAGTACGCTTTCAGCAGGACTGGTCCGGCACTGGTATCGAGCCGGAAGACGCGGTTGTTGCGCCCGCCCGGCAGCGGCTCGATCGTGAATGGTCCGGTGATCTCCGCCTCGTCCAGCAGGCCGGCGACGGCCTCGATCGGCGGATGCGCGACGGCGGCGCTCATTGGCCGAGGAGGTCCGCGCCGAGCGCATCCCAGGTCTCGTAGGTGGGGACGGCGATCGCCGCGCCGCGCTCGGCCGGGCCGCCAAAGAGCAACCGGCGCACGCCCGACGGAAAGGCAGGCTCAGCGAGAAATTCGGGCAGGTCGTCGACAAAGTGAGTACAGCCCTGCGTGGCAATCCGGGTGAGCTTGGCCTCCTTCGTCAGTTCGAAGAACACAGCCGCTTCGCCGAGGCCGCCGCCAGTTGGGTCGAAGAAGCGGTTCCGTTCGAGCCAGGACCGCGCTGTTGTATGGAGGTCATAGGCGGGGCCGAGAAACGGACGGCGGGTGCGGTGGCTGATGATCGAGACGGGTATCCCGAGTGCCCGGCAGCGGGCGAAGAACTCCAGCACGCCCGGATAGGGCGGAGCGGCTTCCATCCCGGGACCGTAAACGTAGCCCTGGAGTTCGGTCCAGCGATCTTCCTGACCGATCGCCCGCAGGTAGTCGCGAACGGCCTCCTTGCCAGGAGCGAGGTCGGCCGGAATGAGCGCCTGAGCGACCGCGTGGGCGTGGAAGATCCCCTCATAGCAGGCGATCGTGTTGTCGAAGTCGACGCCGATACGCATCGTCAGGCCGGGGCGAGCGCGAGCAGCGGCCTGGCTGTCCGGCCGCTGGCGAGGTCGTCGAGCGCCTCGTTCACCTCGGCCAGCGCGTACTCGCGCCCCAGCAACGGCGCGAGGGTCAGCCGGCCGGCGGCGATCAGCCTTCCCAACCTTGGCAGATCGCGGTCTGGCTGGGTGTCGCCGCCCCAGGTGCCAAGCAACCGCTTGCCCTGGTTGAGTTGCTGCGGGTCGAGCGGGACGCGCTCGCCAAAGCGGGCATTGCCGATGACCACCGCCGCGCCGCCCTGTTGCCGCACCGCCCGGAGCGCCTGGTCCATAACCGAAGGTTGGCCGGATGCCTCGATGGCAAAGTCCAACCCGCCCGGAATGAGGCGTCGCAGCGCTTCGAGCGGATCTTCCTGGCTGGCGTCGACGACGTGGGTTGCGCCCATCTGACGTGCTAAGTCGAGCTTGGCCGGCAGGACGTCGACCGCGACAACCGGCGCACAGCCGGCGATCGCCGCTCCCTGGACGGCGCACAACCCAACACCCCCCGCGCCAAAGACGGCAAGAGCCTGGCCCGGCGACGGGCGAGCGGTGTTGAACACTGCGCCGAAGCCGGTTGCAGCGGCGCAACCAAGCAATGCAGCCTCGCGCAGCGAAACGCCAGCCGGCAGCGGGGTAAGCCGGTTCTCGCTGATCACCGCGTGATGTCCGAAGGTGGTGATCCCGCCGGCATTCACCGCGCGGCCGTCCCACTGGTAGACGCAGCCCGGCACGTCCCCGCCGGTTCCCTTGATCCACGAGAGGACAACCTGATCGCCCGGACGCACCTTGGTGACGTTTGGCCCGATTTCGACGACAACGCCGCTACCTTCATGGCCAAGGCAATGCGGCAAAAAGCGATCTTCGCCACGATGGCCGCCGGCCTCGAGTAGCTGGGTGTGGCAGACGCCGCTGTAGGCGATCTCGACCCAGACCTGACCTGGCTTCAACTCCGCGACGCTCAACTCGGCGATCTCGAGTGGCGCTCCGAGCGCCACCAGGACGGCGGCGGTCGTCTTCATCGCGGCCTCGCGGTGAGGCCGACCCGCTCGAAGCGCTCGGCGACGCGGTCGGCGATCTCTTCGGCGGTCAGGCCGAACTGCTCACGGGCATGCTCGGTTTCGCCGGCAAGCGAAAGGAAGGCGTCGGCGGTGCCGAAGCGCAGCAGGCGCGCCTGGGGCGGTTCCTGGTCGGCCAGCCATTCGGCGACCGCGCCGCCCAACCCACCCAGTACGCTATGCTCCTCGACGGTGGCGACCACGGCGAAGCGGCGAAAACAGTCGGCCAGCAGCGCCTCGTCGAGTGGCTTGATCGTCGGGAGGCTGACCGTCCGGGCCGAGACCCCGCGCGCCGCCAACCGTGCTGCCGCATCGAGGACGGTCGGCAGCAGGACCCCGGTTCCGATCAGACAGACGTCGCTCCCCTCGTTCAGCACCATCCCCCGGCCGAGGACAAGGTCCGGCAGCGCCCGGTGGACGTCCGGCTCGCCTTTCTTGCCGATCCGCAGATAGACCGGGCCGTCGTGAGCAAGGGCGGCGCGCAACGCGGCGCGGACTTCCCACGAGTCACCGGGCGCGACCACCGTCAAGTTTGGCAGCACTCGCATGATCGCGAGATCCTCGCAGGAGTGGTGGGTCGGCCCCAGTCCGGCATAGGACAGCCCGGCGCCGGTGCCGACAATGACGACTGGAGCACGGTGGTAGCAGACGTCGACGCGGATCTGCTCGTAGCAGCGCGTCGTCACGAAGGGCGTGATGGTGTAGACGACCGGTCGGAGCCCGCTCAACGCCAACCCGGCGGCGACGCCCATCATGTTTGCCTCGGCGACGCCGGCATTGACAAAGCGGGCCGGCGCTTGATCCTTGAACCGGTCGAACAGCCGGTTGCCGATGTCGCCCGACAGCAGGACGATCCGCTCGTCGTCGGCGGCGAGGGTGGTGATCTCGTTGGCGAAGGCGTTTCTCATTCGAGGCCAAGCTCCTGGCGGGCGAGCCGAAGCTCGTCCACGGTCGGGCTGCGATAGTGCCAGTTGTTGTCATCTTCCATGAAGGAGACGCCCTTGCCCTTGACGGTGTGGGCGATCACCGCGATCGGTTTGCCGCTGCCATCGGGAACCGCGGCCATGATCCGCGCCAGCGCGTCGATATCATGGCCGTCAATCTCATGCACCGTCCAGCCGAAGGCGCGCCACTTGTCGGCCAGCGGCGCAAGCGCCAGCACTTCCTCGCTGCGGCCGGTCGCCTGCCATTTGTTGTAGTCGACGACCACCAGCACCTGGTCGAGCCGTTGGGCGGCGGCAAACATCGCTGCCTCCCACACCGACCCCTCGTTACACTCGCCGTCGCTCATCGTGACGAAGACGCGATAGGAGCGTCCCTCAATCCGGCCGGCAAGCGCCATTCCGAGACCGATCGGCAGGCCGTGTCCCAGCGATCCGGTGGACGCTTCCACTCCCGGCGCGCAGCCGAGGCTGGGATGCTCGGCGAGCGCTCCACCGTCCTGACAGTAGCTCAGGAGGAGATCCTCCGGGAAGAAACCGCGCGCCGCCAGCACGCTGTAGAGCGCGGTAGCGGCATGGCCCTTGCTCAGGATAAAGCGGTCGCGGTCGGGGTCGGCCGGGCGCGACGGGTCGATCCGCAGCGCCGTCCAGTACGCGGCGACGAGGATGTCGACGCAAGAGAGCGACGACCCAAGGTGAGCCGCGCCGGTTCGCTGGGACATCTCGATCGCCGTTGCCCGGATCTCGGCGGCGACGCGGTCGAGCGAGACCGTCTGATCCATCCCGCTACCCGTCAAGCCAGCTTCACGTGCTGCATCATCTTGATGTTGTAGAAGCGAATGTCGTCGAGCGCGTTGGGGAGCTTTCCGGTCTGGAAGGCGGCGATCAGATCGCGCACGGCATCCTCGATCGTCCGCTTGGGAGTGTAACCAAGCTCGCGCTGGATTCGCTCCGACGAGATGCAGTAAGAGCGGATATCATCGGACGGCACCGTCACGACTTCGAGGTTTTCCCGCCCCGGCACTTCAGCGCGGACGATCGAGCCGACCAACTCGGAGATCCGGCCGATCGTCAGGTTCTGATAACCGCAGTTCCAGGTTTTCCCGGCGATCCGGTTGTCCGACTCGTGCAACAGTTGGCTATAGAGGTCGCAGACGTCGCGCACGTGCAGGTTCGGCCGCATCTGCGCCCCACCGAAGATCGTGATCTTGCCGAGGTTGACGGCATGGTTGGTCAGGATGTTGACCGACAGGTCGAGCCGCTGGCGTGGTGAGTAGCCGCAGACCGTCGCCGGCCGGATCACCACCGTCGTGAAGTCCGGGCTCTGCTCGGCCAGCAGGATCGGCTCGCACAGCCCCTTGTACTTGTTGTAGTCGGTGATCGGCACGAGCGGGTCGTCCTCGGTGACGTTCTCGGACTCGCTCACCCCGTAGACGCTCGAGGTTGAGGCATAGATGAAGCGGCGGACACCCTGTTCCTTGCTGATCTTCACCAACGGCTCGAAGGCATCGAAATTGATCGAGCGGCTGAGCGCCGGGTCGAGTTCGAAACTGGGGTCGTTCGAGATGCAGGCGAGGTGGACGACCGAATCGACCCCGCGTAGAGACTCGCGCAGCAAGGCCTGGTTGCGGATGTCGCCACGGATCTGCTCGAGGTTCGGGTGATCCTTGACCGAATCGAGCACCTGGGTACCGTAGATGTACAGGTCGAGTACCCGTACGTGAAAGCCCTGCTCGAGCAGGAGCGGCACCAGCACGGCGCCGACATAGCCGGCGCCACCGGTCACCAAGACACTGTTGATCCCCGAGCGTCGTTCCATTCTCGTCCTCACGAATACCCAACCGCACCGGCCGGGTTCTGACCGCGGCCGCGCCGGCCGCTGCTTATTTTAGGAGCGTTTCAATCGTCCGAATCAGGGCTATCCGGTCGATCGAGCGGGCGTTGCCAACGATAGTTACCGCCTGGGCGCCGACCACATTGCCAAGAAAGCCGATCACGTCGGAGGGGCAGCCTCGGGCGGCCGCCAGGGTAGTGAGCGCCAGCACCGCATCGCCGGCCCCCACCCGGTCGACGACTTTGATCGCAAAGGCTGGGCATTCGACGAAGCCCTGATCCTGGCGAAAGACGAGGTTTCCGGACTTGCCGCGGGTCACCATCGCGGTCTGGCAGCCGAGTTCGTCGACCATCCGGTTGATCAACGGCTCGATTTCGCCGCGCCGGCTGCGATGGTCGAGCCGCAGTTCGCCCTCGTGGATGCAGACGTAGTCCGCTCGGCGGAACTTGCTGATGGTGTGAAAGCCGATGTTCGCCGCGTTGATCTGAGTGTTGACCGCCAGAAACGCTGCCCGGCTCGACAGCACCTTAATCGCCGCCGGCGACACCAGCCCGTGCCCGTAATCCGCGACGATCACCACGTCGTAATCGGCAACCCGCGAGCGAAGCTCGGCACAGAGTTGGGCGTCCTCGACTTCGTTCAGCGGCTCGTCGTTGATGTGATAGACCTCGAGCAACTTCTGGACGAGGTATTGTTCGACATAGCGGCGCTTGACGATCGTCGGCGAATCGCTCTTGAAGATGAACGACGGCTGAACGTTCGGCGCAAGCTGGCTGCGGACGAACGCCTCCTGACTGTCGGTCTCGCCGAGATAGGTGATCAGGTCGACGGTGTCGCAAAACTGGGCGAGGTGATTTGCGATGGCGAGTGCGCCGCCGGCGTGGATCTCCTTCGAGTCGTAGCGGAGCGCCAGAATCGGCTCTTTGCCGGATTTGCCGATCACATCGCCGTAAACGTATTCGTCGAGGATCGCCTCGCCCACCACCAGCACTTTGAGCGCTCGAAACGAATCGAGCGCGTCGACGATCGAGCCGGCGCTATGGTGCGAGCGGAAGTCCCTCAGGAAGTCGTTCACCGCCGGCGGCAATGACGAGAAGAACTGGTTGAGCAGGGTGGACGAGCTAAAGGTGATGTCGTCGGTAAAACGAATCTCGCCGCCGACAGCGCGCACCGCCTCTTCCTCGTGAACGATCCCGCCGGTTCGGTCGTCGTCGGCGACGGCGTAGTCCTGGCCCTTGACGTAGAAGTTGGGCCGTAGACAAGTGATAGCATCGACCGCCAGCGGCGCGTGGTTGATCGCGACGAAATCCACCATCCCGAGCGCGGCGATTGCCTCAGCGCGCAAGGACTGGGGGAAGGCCGGCCGGTTTGGCCCTTTGTTGACGAACTGGTCGGCGGTCAGAGTGACCACCAGCACGTCACCGAGCTGGCGAGCTTGCTCGAAATGACGAATGTGGCCGATGTGGAGCAGGTCGAACACCCCGTGAGTCTGGACGACCTTCTTCCCCTCGGCCTTGAGGCTGGCGACGATCCGGCTGACTTCCTCGAGAGGCCGAACCTTATCTGCCGTGCTCATCCGCGGCGCCCCTCGCCGAGGGCGGCCCCGGAACGCTCGTCACCGAGATAGGAGAACCATTCCTCGGTGGCGCGGGCGATGGTGTCCGGCTCCCAGACTGGCGCCGCGCGCCAGTAGTCGATGTGCTCGAGTAGCAACTGGACGCCGTCTTCGAAGGAGGTGCGCGCCCGCCAGCCAAGCTCGCGCTCGATCCGCGAGACGTCGGCCTGGGTGATCTCCGGCTCGCCGGGGCGCTTGGGGATCTCGATGACGTCGCCGCCGAGCAGGTCGATCAAGTGATTGACGCTCTGGGGCCGGCCGGTGCCGACGTTCATCACCTTTCCGGCGAGACTGCTCTCAGCAGCTTGGACGAAGGCTTCGACGACGTCGGTGACGTAGGTGAAGTCACGCCTCTGGCTTCCGTCGCCGACGCGGGTGTACGGCTTGCCGGCCAACTTCTGGGCCAGAAAGACGCCGAAGACCGCGCCGTAGGTGCCCGAGGTGCGCGAGCGTGGACCGTAGACGTTGAACAGGCGCAGCGAGACGACCGGCAACTTGTAGACGTGATGCCAATGCAGCGCGATCTGCTCGCCGAGGTACTTGGTCAGCGCATACGGATACTGTGGGCGGATCTCGGCCGTCTCGGGGGTTGGATAGTCATCCGGGATGCCATAGCAGGAACTCGATGCGGAATAGAGAAAGCGTGAGACGCCGGCATGACGGGCCGCTTCGACGACGGCGAGCGTCCCATCGACGTTGGCGCGGTGATACTCGACCGGCCGCTGGATTGATGGGACGATGTCGGCGAGGGCGGCGAGGTGGAACACCCAGTCGACGCCCTCGAAATGGGGATCGAGCGGCTCTGGGCCGGCGATGTCGGTCTCGACGACCGTTAGCTTCGGGTGGTGGGTCAGGTGATCGAGGTTGGATTTGCGGCCGGTCGAATAGTTGTCCAACACGCGGACGAGGTGTCCGTTCGCCAGCAGTCGCTCGACCAGGTGACTACCGATGAAGCCGGCGCCACCGGTCACGAGGGTGTTCGGCATTCGCGCGACCTTTCCTCCGTCGGTACGCGGGAGCCTACCAAATCGCGCTCCCGACGAACAAGTGCGGCGCGTCTCAGGCGGGTGGTGACAGATAGGCGACACCGGACCGGGTCAGTCGATTGGCGATCGTCTGTGCGATCGGCGTCGGCATCCCGACGAACACCGTCCCCCCGGAAACCTCAGCCGGAGTGAGCACCGGCCGGCCGAGGTAGTTTCGGCCGGCGCGGGCGGGGTCCTCGTCGACGAAGAAATCGACCTGCCCATCAAGCTCGCCAAACAGCCAGGTTGCCCCGATCGTCGCGCCAAATAGCCCGAAGGGCCGCCGCTCGGATGCCCGCCTCGCCGCCTCGACGACGTTCGTCAGCCAACGCAGTTGCTGGTTCAGCAGCGCTCCTGCTGCCGCCGGATTGGCCGTTGGGGCGTCCGCGTTGGCAAGTGGCCGCGCCAGTATGCTCAACTCTTTGGGGATCCAGTCGGTGGCGCAGTGGACGGTCTCGAAGCCGGCCGCGCCGAGGACCTGGCGTAACGTCTCCTCGGTGAAATGGGTGCAATGGTCGGCGATGACGAGGTCGATCGGGTTGTCGGCAAGGTTGGGTGTCTCGATCAGCAGCAGTCCGCCAGGCGCAAGCTTCTCCGCCACCGCCCGCAAGAAGCCCGTCGGGTCTTCGATGTGCTCGATCAGATGGACCATGCTGATCAGGTCAAAGGGGCCGGGGATCGTCTCGATCGGCCCGACGAAGAGTGCGTCGACGCCCGGGATCGCCTCGACGATGATACGGTTGCGGTCGTCCAGTTCGGAGCCGGCCAACCGCCAGCCCGGCGCGACCTGATGAAAGCTGCGAAGCATCCCGCCGTTGCCGCAGCCGAGGTCGAGCATTCTGCCCGAAGCAGCGAGCGGAGCCGTCTCGATCAGTTGCTCCAGCAGCCGCAACGAGCGTGGCGCCGGCCCGCCCGCTCCGAAGACCGCCTGCTCGGCGCCGCCGCCCTGGTGGTAGACGGTGTAGTCGGCGTACAGGTCGGCCGTTTCAGCACGCCAGGCGTCGTCGGTCTGCTTCTGGACGAGGCCGCAGCGTTCGCAGACGCCAAGCTGGCCGCCCCGCCGCCACGGCTTGGAATCCGACGTCACCCGGAAGAATGTGGGGAACTGTGCCACGAGCTGAACCGGCCCATCCCCGCAGACATGGCAAGAGACGCTCACGCGGGGCCTTTCCTGGTACAACAGAGCGCCAGCCGGTAGTGCGCCATCGGGGCAAACCCGGTATGGATCACCTCGTCGTTCATCGAGAACAGGAAGACGTTGTGGAAGAACCGCTCCATCAACGCCTTCAACTCCGGCCCGGTCTTGCAGTTGACGTGGCCAGCCTTGCTCGGCGGCGAAGCAAACTGCTGTGACTCGAGCGACGGCGTTCCGACGATCAGGACACCCTCGGGCGTCAAACTGGAGACGATGTTGCCGACGAAGGTATCTTCCTGTTCGGCGGGGATGTGCTCGATGACGTCGAGCGAATAGGCGGCGTCAAACTCGCCGGGGACCGGCCCGTCGAGCATGTCGTGAACCAGCGCGGTGAAGCGCCAGCGCTCTTCCATGCGCTCGATCGCATCCTCGACGAAGAGCCGGTCGAAATCGACGGCGGTCAACTGCTCGACTTCCTGCAGGACGATCCGCGATCCGAAGGCATCGCCGCAGCCGACCTCCAGCACCCGGCGGCGTCCGCTGAGCATTTTCGAGACGAACTTGTAGCGAGCCAGCAGGAAAGTCAGTCGACGCGGGTCGTCATACCAGGTCTGGCTTGCGCCGAGGCCGAGAGGGGTGAGCCCTTTGGCCTCGCGAAGCTCGACGTTGCGCATGTATTGCGGCTCTTTGGTACGATCCTGCGCCATCTGTTTCTCCGCGTGCCGCCGGGCACGTTCGCGCTCGTAATCTTGCTCCACCCGGTCCAGTGAGATCCTGAGCGTGGTGAGGGCGTCCTACCCTGCCCTCGGTGGGGCGGTGATTCTGAACCCCGCGCATCGTCCGTCTTGGCGGCTGCTTATACCGCCAGTGATGTCGGCTCCCGGTGCCACTCGCGCCGGCTGTGCAACCAGATTACCAACATCCAAGGCGCGATGACGAAGAGGATGACGCCCGCGTAGGCTACCACGACGCCCATCGCTCCGAAGGTCATGCCGCCGAGCCAGACCAGCAGCCCGTTGAGCAGGCTCGAAACGAGGCTTACCGCCAGAAGCGGTTCGCGCTTGTGGGCCCGCAAGTAGAGCGACATGCTCAGCGGTACGACGTTGGCGACCGAAGCAAGGACGAGAATAGCCGTCGGCAGCGGGTCGAGCAGCCGGCCTGCGATTGGGAGTTGTACCAAATTGAGCACGATGACGAGGGCAACGCCGCCCAAGCCAGCCAGCACCGCGACGCCCGCCCCGACCGCCGTTACCCGCAGCCAGAGCCGATCGAGGGCCGAGAAATCCCGCCGGGCGGCCAGCACGCCAAAGGCAGGTGCACGCGTCTGGACCCAGATCAGCCCGAGGGTCTGGACCGCCGTGGCAATGCTCAGGGTCATGCCCATCTGCCCTGCCACCACCGGTCCCTGGTAGGTAAACAGCACCGGCACGAACAACGAGAAAAAGAAGTAGGCGACCAGTCCGCTCAGGCCGATCCGCCACTGCAACGGCCAGATCTCTCGACGCCAGACCACCGTCGCGCCGATGGCGGTCCGTGCCAGGGTGAGGAAGAAGCCGCGATACTGAACCACCACGAGGTAGATGATGACCAGCAGACCGGTGAGGTTGAGCAGGGGCGACGACCAGAGGCCGAAGCCGAGCAAAAGCGTTCCCCACGAAGCCAGTACCGAGACGACCGCCTGGACCAGCCGGAACCGATAGACGATCGCGATCTGCCCACAGCCTTCGAGCACGGCAAGGAAGGGAAGGGCGAAGAGCAGCCCGCTCGTCACGAAAACGAGCGCCAGCCAGGGAAGCTGCCAATGGACATCGGGTTGAGATTGTTGGCTCAGAAACCAGAAGCCGGCCGAACCGACTGCCAGCAAGAACAGCAACGCGACGCCACCGTACCAGAACGCCGTCTGGCGAACGAGGCTGGCAAGGCGGCTGAGCGCTTCGCGGTCGCCCTCGATCCGGCCGGCGAGGTCGAGGCGCAGCTTCGCCCATTCGTGGCTGGAGACATTCAGGACCACCGAATGCAGCCCGAGTTCCACGAAGGTTTGGAGCGCAACGAGGCTGGCGAACGTGTAGTAGAACCCCTGTTCCTTTGGGCTCAAGAAGCGAGAGAGCAGGAGCGCGGACAGCACTCCAGCGGCCAACTGCCAGACGCGCAGGGACATGCCGAAAATCACCGCCGAGTTCAAGGCGCCCTCGGGCAGGCGAAAAAGCCGCAGGCGGGATGATGATACCGTCAAAGGCGAAGGCATCTAGGCTGCTACGCCGGCGCTCAGGCTCCTGTCAGCGGCCCACGCGCCGCCGCAACGCCGCGATCGCGCGTCGGGGTCCGACCCGGCGACGAACCGAGCGCGGAACCACCCGTGCCCAGAGAGCGCCGAACAGTTCGCCACGGCGCAACCACCACGCGCGCAGGCGCGTCTTGGGCTTGGAGCAACCGGACAGAATCTCGGCAACGACTCTCCCTGACTCGGCTTCGATCTCAGTCCAACTCTGGTCGAGGTCCGCCGAATGGTAGCGGATGGGGTGCGCGGCATAGGCCCGATGGGCGGTCGTCGTCCGCGCCTGGCACCAGACTGCCACCTGCTCGATCCGTTCCCGCCGGCCAAGCGGACGGACCACCGATCGAAACGACGGCGACAACTCGACCAGCATGAGTTCGTCCGAATCATCGACGATCTGGACCTCGCCGGGCCGCAACCCGGCACGCTCGACGGCATCATGATCGATGGTCACGGCGGTGCGCAGATCGCGCTTGCGCGGTGCGAGGAAGAGGGGATGCAGGTGGAAGCAGCGCGCCAGCAAGCCGCCGGATCCGACTTGCCAATAGAGGTGAGACGGCAGGGTGGTGTCGACGTGCTTCGTTTCCCAGAGAAGGCCGCGGGTGATCGGATGGAGATACGGCAGAGACACCCGGACGAGATCCCGCGGCATGATCGATTCTTCGCCATGCGTCGCCTTCGTCAGGGCAACCAAGAAGGCGTCGCGGTCCACCCGATAGCCCGCGATCAACAGGGCCCGCACTCCGGCTTCTGCCCGAGCCTGGACCGCCGCGAACGCGCCATCGGCGACGACGATATCCGGCGCGAGAAACAGCAGCGCTGCATTCGTTCGAGCTGCATCCGCGATCGCCTGGCGATGGGCGGCGTTCATCGCCGCATACTTATCCGGCCAGATCTCCGACAGCGCCGGGACGACATCCACCGGCAAGATCTGCTGCAGCCGATTGATGGTGGGGTGAGTGGCGATACGAGCGGCATCGGCAGGCGTGGTGAAGATGCGATAACGCGCTCGGTCAGCGATCGCGGGAAGATTGCCCGGGCTGAACTGATAGGGCAGACAGTCGTTCAGAAAGAGCCGAACAAATTGCTCGCCCCAGACGACGTTGACGATGTGATACTCGACCATCGGGACACCGCTGCGCCGACACCGCCGATTGGACCGGCCGCGTATGCCATACTGTAGCGCGCCCCGAGGAGAGAGTTGATGAATCGCGCGCTGGTGATCGGCGCCGACGGGCTGATCGGCGGAACGTTGGTCGATCATCTGCGCGAGCGCGGCGTTGACGTCGCTTGTACCAGCTTTCTGCCTCATCCCGGCTGTCCGCATCTGGATCTGGCCGGTGGGCTCGCTGGCTGGACCCCTCCGGTGGTCGATGTCGCCTTTCTGTGCGCCGCAGTCACGTCGCTGGCTGCCTGCGCCGCCGACCCGGCCGGCTCAGCTGCAATCAACGTCATTGGTACCCTCTCCGCCGCCACCGCTCTGCTGGAAGCCGGCGCCTTCGTCGTCTTTCTCTCGTCGAACCTGGTCCTCGATGGTTCGCTGCCGTTGGCGTCGGCTCAGACCACACGCTCGCCGAAAACCGAGTATGGACGCCAGAAGGCGGCGGTCGAGGCGGCGCTGCTGGGATCGCCCTCGGCGGATCGCGTCGGCGTGATGCGCTTCACCAAGGTGCTGGGCGATAGATGGGGACTGGTCGAAGGTTGGGCCGCCGACCTGATGGCGGGCAAGCCGATCCACCCGTTTACCGGGATGGTGGTCGCGCCGGTGGCGCTTGGCCGGGCGATCGACGCTCTCGTCGAGGTTGGGATGCGGCGGCTTGGCGGCGTCTCCCCAGCTTTCGGCCTCGGCCGATCTCACCTATACCGAGATCGGTCAGCGCCTCGCCGAGCGCTGGGACGACCTGCCTCGATGGTGCAGCCAGTACCGCCTGTTCTCCGCTTGAGCACCTACCGGCACCGACGCTCAAGCGCGCCTCGATATCTTCTCGGCCCGGCGCCGTCGCCATGGAGGCGCTCGAGCCGCTCCTCAGCCGCCTCGCCGCCGATACACCGCAGGTGAGGCTCGCCGGGAGTGTTGAGGGCATCCCTCAAACGGGCGTCCCGCCGGCTATACGCAGGATGATCGAGGACGTTCGGCACGGTGCACGGGGCTCGCGCTTTCCAGCGGGCGCGGTGGGCGATTGTCGCGTGGTCGGGCGTCGAGAGGATCGACCACGTCACCAGCCGCGCAGGACCTTGCCGGCAGCGTCACGCGCCGAGCGCAGCGGTCTGTGGCAATCCGGCAACGGCCAGCGTCCGCACACCCCGCTCGATCGCCTGCTGAGCGCCGAAGATCCGCAGGCGCCGCTCGCTCGCTTGCGTTTTCCCATGCCGCGAGCTGCGCGGCGCACGTGGCGATACTCGGTTGCAGGCGTGCGCCCGTTCAGCGGGCAGCGCTCGGTCGGGTCGGCCGCGCGGTGATGGATAGGCTTGTCGGCAGGCGTCGCCAGCAGCCAGCGGCGTCGGAATGAAGCAGACGCCGTGCTTGAGGCGATTGCCTCGTGGAGAAACCCGTCGCAATACAGAGCGTCGGGTCAGCCGCCCAGCCGAGCACCGCCGCTCGTCGGTGAGGGTGGCCGCGCCAAAGATCCAGTTCCGTGGCGCGCGCCGCCGTTCGACCGCCGGGGCGCAGGTAACCTGCGGCACGCAGCGGGCGATACTTCCCGACCAGTCGAGGTGTGCGTCCTCGGCGTCGATCCCATAGACCAGGCCGGAGCACAGCCCAGCCAGACGATGGCGATCGAGTTGTCTCGCGGCGGACGCTAAGAATGTCGGCTCGATCCGGTCGTCGGCGGCCACAACGCGACGTACTCGCCGGATGCTTGGACCAATCCCCGGTTCATCGGCGGCGGCGCGAACTCGAGCGTTGTACCCCGGATTCGAGAGTACGCGCCGCGTAGCGGCGATCACTTTGCGGCTCTCGTCTTCCAGCTTCATCGATCACCAGAATTTCGTCCGGTAGCTGAGAGGAGGAGAGAGGCGTCGAGGGCGGTTGGGAGATACTGGGCATGATTGAGTTCGGCACAATCACCGAATCGTGGTCATCCTACCCCGCGCTGCTGGTCGGTCCGCTCGGCCCGGTCCGAGCCATTCATCGTCTCCACCTCTACCCGCCACGAATGCTTCCTGCCATGGTAACAGGCGGCGCAGAACTTGCCGATTGATGGGGCGCTCAATCACTCGTTAGGGCCGACGTCCCGCGGCAATGGTCGCTGGTTGCGGCACTACGGGTGGTGGCCCGGGCCGCGCCCGCCCGCGTGGTGGGCGATCGTCGCGTAGTCGGGCGTCGAGAGGATCGACCACGTCACCAGCCGACGCAGAACCTTGCCGGCAAGCGTCACGCGCCGAGCGCGAGCCGGGTCTGTGGCGATCGGCAACCAGCGTCCGCACCCCGCTCGATCGCCTGTTGGTGTCCGAGGATCAACGCCGGCGCTGCTAGCCCGCATTCTTTTCCCGCCGCGACATAGCGTTCGGGAAAGATGTCGCGATAACGATGCAGCATCAGCGTTCGCGCCCGCTCAACTGCGCCAGCGCCTGGTCACCCCGACCGCCGAGGTGCTCGACGGCTGGTCGGCAGCCGTCGCCAACTGGCAGAGGTTTCGGAATGAAACACGCCATGTTTAGCGCGATCGCCTCGCCGAGAAAACCGTCGCAATACGAACCGAGCGCGCTGTCAATCCGCCGAGCGCGAGCAACGCCGGCGTAAGGTGGCTTCCCCATCATCAACTCCCATGCTGTCGCAAAAGACGTTCGGCCACAGCCGGCGGAATATAGCCGGGACTGCGGCGCGGTCGGTAGGTCCCCACTCACCGAGCCGGTTGCCTTCGGCGTCCATCCCATAAGAAAGGCCGGAGCAGAAGCCGGCACGCGCGTGGAGGTCGAGCTGCGCCGCGGCGTCGGCGAAGAAATTCGGTTCGACGCAGTCGTCGGCGGCGAGCATCGCGAGGTAGTCCCCGGAAGCGAGCGTCAGCCCCCGGTTCATCGTCGAGACGACACCCAGGTTGCGGGGATTGGCCAGCGCTCGGATGCGTGGCTCGCGAGCGGCATAGCGTCCGATCACCTCGCAGCTATCGTCCTGCGAGCAGTCGTCGATGACGAGAATCTCGTCGGGCAGCCGGGAAGAGGAGAGAATGGCATCGAGCGCCACCGGCAAGTAGTGCGAGTGGTTGTAGTTCGGCATCACAACCGAAATCGTCGCCATTGAGTCTCCCGGGAGGGCGCGGCCGTGCGCCGGGATGATATCAGGAGCCTTGCGCCCGCCGTCTGCACCGGGAAATGCGGGCGTTCATCGCGGGTCTACCGACCCCCTGGCCGGGTTGCGGAATGGCCGAGTCAGTGCAATTCGCACGTAGACCATCACCAGCCGGCGTAGTAACTTCGCGGCAACGCCGAGCGCATTCAGCAGCAGGTCGTCTTGTCGGCTGGGCGGCGAAAGCAACTGGCGAAGCTCCTGTTCGAGGCTGTCCTGATGACGCCGCCAGGCCTGCCAGGCCGCCCCGGACCGTTGCCGGCGCTGCCAGGTCCGGACGTACCATTCCGGGAACACATCGGCGTAGCGCGTGCGCATCAGCGTCTCAGCGCGTTCGAGCACCGCCAGCCAGCGAACCGTGTCGGTCGAGGTCGTCGCCGAGTAGCCGTCTGCACTCACCCGCCAGACCGCCAACGGCCGTGGGATGAAGCAGGCGCCGTCGCGGATCGCCAGGAGTTCGTGGAGAAAGCCGTCGCAGTAGGCGGCCAGGCCCGGGTCGAAGCCACCGACGCCCTTGAGCGCCGAGGTCCGGTAAACGGTCGTGTTGCCCAGCACCCAGGTGCCGTGAAGCGCCAGTTGCCGGATCGCCCGCTCGGGTGGGAGATACCCCGGCCTCTGCAACGGTGACCACGAGGGAAACAGACCGAGATCTCGGCCTGCCGAATCGGCCTTGTGCGAGAGTGTCGAGCAATACGCCGCGGTTGGCCAGCGTTCGAGCAGTTGCAACGACCAGTCGAAAAGCTCCGGCATCACCCAATCGTCGGCAGCCAAGAGCGCGACGTAGTCGCCGGTCGCCGCCGCCAATCCACGGTTCATGCTCGCCACCGCGCCGACGTTGGTCTCGTTGTAGAGCGGCACGATCCGCGGGTCGCGCTGAGCGTAGTAGTCGATCAAGTCGCGGCTACGGTCGGTCGATGCATCGTCGACGACGACGATCTGGTCGGGCGCCCGGTGCGAGCGAAGAACCGCTTCGAGCGCCACTGGCAGGTAGCGCGCGTGGTTGTAGTTCGGCATGACCACCGACAGCGTGGCTTTGCGCATCGTCTCGCGACCGGCCGGACTATTCAAAGAAGATGAAACCGTAGTCGCCGGTGTAGCCGGCGTGACGGAAGAACCACTCCCACTCCTCGACCGAGTAGAACGATCGGCAGGTCAGTTGCCAGTAGAGTAGGTTCACCTTCTCACGTTCGTTGCGATAGGACTCGACGGTGATGTGCTTGTTGGCCTTGCCGACCCGCTCGATCTCTTGGAGGGCGGCATAAAGGTCGAAGTTGCGCAGGTTGTGCAGGGTGTTGATCGAGTAGACGAAATCGAAGCTCTTGTCCGGGTAAGGGAGGGAGGCAGCGTCGCCGCTGCGCAGGAACGGCCGAACCTCCTCCTTGCTGTTGGCGATCGCGTACTCGGAGATGTCGATCCCGGCCACCTCGATGCCCGGCACGACCTGGGTGAACTCGTAAAGCAGGAAGCCCTTGCCGACACCGACGTCGAGGACCCGTTGGCCCGGCTGCAGTCCGTAGTGGTTGACCATAGCCTCGGCAACCGCCCGCCAGCGGCCGTCATAGCGGTAGCCGCCATAGCCATACTGACGCTCGCCGTCCCAATAGTCGGCGCCGAACTGGATCGCCACCTCGGCGCAGTCGGCCTTGTCGTGGGCGTTCACCCGTCCGAGATAGTCGCGCTTGGTTGAGGTATGAACCGTCGTGATGAAGTCGATATAGGCCATCGGGCCTCCTTCGGCTGTGCTAGGCCTGGTGCTGATAGGTCAACGGCTGCTCGACGATCTCGGCCCAGTAACCTTCGACCCAGCGCACGACGTCGTCGATGCCGCTGCCGATGCTGATCTCGGGCCGCCAGCCAAGCTCGGTGCGCGCTCGGGTCGAATCGATGACATAGGCGGCATCCTGGCCCGGTCGTTCGCCGACGTCGACAGTCGCCTCCGCGAAGGGTCGTCCCAGCCGGTCGCAGATCAAGCGGACGACGTCGCGCACCGCGATCCCTTCGTCGGGGGAGAGGTGATAAAGCGAGCCGACTTGCCCGCGCTCGAGGATGGCCTTCTCACCATGCGAGACATCGCGGATGTGGATGTACGACTTGACCGCTATGCCGCCGCCATGGAGTTCGATCGTCTTGCCCAGTCGCAAGTAGATAGCGCTGCGCGGGATGATCTTGAACAGTTGTTGGCGTGCACCGTAGACGTTTGTCGCCCGGACGCTCAGCAGAGGGAAACCGAACTGTTTGGCGTAGACATCCAGCAGCATGTCGGCGGCCGCTTTGGAGGCGGCGTACGGCGTGCTCGGGTTGAAGGGCGCGTCTTCGCGGACGACGCCGGTGCAGCTTCCGTACACCTCGGGTGAGGAGATGTGCAGGTAGCGCTTGAGGTAGGGCGCGTCGCGCAGATGGTTGACCAGCCGGGCGAGCGCAACGGTGTTGGTCTGATACCAGTGCTCGGGGTGGTCCCAGCTGGGCGCAACCTCGCTCTGGGCGGCGAAGTTGACGATCAGTTCCGGCCGCTCGTCGTCGAGCAACGCCAGCAGGCGGTCCATCCCTTCGTTCAGGTCGATCTGGTGGTAGCGATAGCGCGAAAGATCGTCGCGAAGCTTGTAGCGCAAGAAGAGCGGGGAGCGCTCGGGGGATCGACTGACACCGACCACCTGATAGGCGGGGTCGTCGAGCAAGAGATCGACGAAGTCTTGCCCGGAAAACGAGTTCGCCCCAAGCACGAGAACGTTCGGCACGCTTGGCCTCCTTGGGGTTGGGGTCGAATGGTTGAATGCCGTTCCGGGGCCGTACGACGGCGGGAACTGGTAGCCTTGCATTCAGCCCGGTGGACGGAGCGGTGGAATTGGATCATAGCAGGGCGCTTTCTCGTGACGGCCTTGACGCCGCATCCAACGGCGGCGCTACCTTCCCGTTAGGCGAGGATGAGGGACGACGATGGGACGCTACTACGAGGAGTTCCGGCTTGGCGAGCAGCTAACTGGCGCGTCGCGCACGGTGACCGACCTCGAGATCGCGCTGCTGCCGACCGTGATGGGGGCGCTCAACCCGCTCTTTCTGGACGAGGAGACGGCGCGTCAGAGCGCCCACGGTGGGCGGATCCTCTACGGCCCGGCGCTGCTGGGGATCGTGCTCGGCCTCACCGAGGAGATGCTCCGCGGAACGCTGGTCGGACTGCTTGGGATCGACCGGCTCCGCTTTATCCGCTCGGTTCACGCCGGCGACACCATTACCGCTCACACCGAAGTGACCGGGCTGCGGCCAACGTCGAGGCCGGAGCGCGGCATTCTCCAATTGCGTGATTGGGCGACCAACCAGCGGGGTGAGACGGTCCTCGAGTTGGAGCGGTCGATCCTCTTGCTGCGCCAACCGCCAGACCCTGCCTGACGTTCCCCGCTTCAATGACCGGACCGCGCCACTTCTGGGGCAACCTGGCGGGCGAGGATCTCGATCGTCTCGAGATCGTCGGCATCGAGGATCTCGGCGACGAAGTATTGGATGCCTGCTTCGGCGAGGGCGCGGTAGTAGGCGACCGCATCCGGGACGGTGAGCGCCACCCCGAAGCCACGCCAGGCGCCGGTATAGCGACGGTCGAACCCTTCCGGCACATGCCGCTTCAGCTTCGCGCGCAGGCCGGCCTCGTCGCGCGCCAGCACCAGCCAGCCGGTGTGATGCGTCCGCAAGATCGTGTCGTACGGCCGGCCAACCGCCTGGCAGTGCGATCGGAGCACATCCAGCTTGTGACGGACATCGGCAGGCGTGCGAACGCCGCCGATGAAATCGGCGATGCCGAGATTACAGGCGTCGGCGAACCGGGCCACCTGGCGTAAGGTCACCTTCTCGCCACCGCCGGCCAGTACCAACGCCGGTGGACGTATCGGCGGCGGGGCGACCTGCGCCCGCTGCGCTCGGAAGATGCGCCCCCGGAAGCTAAACGGCACACTGCTCCAGACGCCCCGGACGATCGCAATTGCCTCTTCGAGCGCGGCTTGGCGCTCGCGCAATAGAGGAAACGGTAGCCCCATTGCCCGGAACTCCTGTTCGTCCCAGCCGCAGCCCAGCCCCAACACCAACCGGCCGCCCGAGAGCCGGTCGAGGTCGGCGGCAATCCTGGCGAGCACAACCGGCGTTCGATAGAGGATGCAGGCCACCATCGTGCCGAGGCTTATCCGCCGGGTTCGCACGGCGAGGGCGGCGAGCGCTGTACCAAAGTCGATGGTACGTGCCGGATGATCGCCGATGAACACGCCGTCCAACCCAACCGACTCGGCCAACCGGCCAGCCGTCAGGAACTTGCCGAGCGGGTCGTCCTGGTTCTGGACCGGGGCAACCTGAATCGCAAAACGCACCTCGCCACGACGCTCGGCCACCCACGGCGAGACCGGCCAAGCCTCGCTCGTCATCGGACCGTCTGGCTGGCCGTGGCGACTCGCTCCTTGACCGCCGCCAGCGAAATGCCGAACAGGGTTTCGACGTTGGCCGGCAATGCCAGCATCGTCACGCCTGCGGCCACATGACCGTCCACCCAACGCCAGAAGGAATCGAGGTCGCTGGTCCGGACCGCATATTTCGGCCAAAGCAGGGTCTCGGTCAGGCGCTCGGCCTCGGCCCAGTCTCCTCCGAGCGCCGCTTCGCGCACGGCGCGCGCTTCCTCGGCGAGGCCGCCGCGCTCCCAGGCCGGGTGAAATTCCTTGTCAATCGCATGGGTGATTGTGAAATGGAACTGCCGCGCTCGATTGTCGATCCGTCCGGTGGCCGTGGTGTCGTTGATCCAGCTTGACTGAACGCACATCTCAAACCCGGTGAGGTCGCGCCCGGTCCGTGCTGCGCCGATCCGGATCTGTTCCCAAGCCCATTCGACGAAGCGTGGCGTCGTCAATTCGAGAACCACCCCTGCCGCCAACTCGCCAGCCAGCTGAAGCATCAGCGGGCCGGCAGCAGCGAGGAAGATCGGGACCGGCCGTTGCGGGACGAGGTCGATCCGGGCGGTCTCGACCGGGATCACCGAACCGGGGTAGCGGACGCGCCCGTCCGCCAACCGCTCGACACCCGGCAGATCTTCTCCCCAGAGCGCACGAATGATGGTGACCGTATCGCGCATCCTGGCGGCCGGCCGGTCGAATGGGATACCGAGATATTCGGCCGACTCGTGCGGCACTGCTGCGCCGATCCCCAGCCGGAACCGACCACGAGCGACTTCGTCCACCCAGGCTGCCCCGGATGCGAGCAGCACCGGACTGCGGGAAAACGCCCCAGCCACCCGCGTCATCAACTCAACACGCTCGGTGGCGCGGGCGATCTCCATCAGTGGCGGAAAGACATCCCCCTCGAGGAATTCGGCATAAGAAATGGCGTCGAAGCCGGCGGCCTCGATCGCGCGGGCGCGCTCGGCGACGACCGTGGTGGCACGGGGTAAGTCGCCGCCAGTCGGTGACGGCCCCCAGTAATTTGCGATTGCCGTCAGTTTCACTGGCGTCTTGTCCATCCATTCCTCCGGCGGCCCGCAGTCCGCAGAATTGCTATCGTTGGTCTAGGTCGTACGTTAGGATACCCGCATCGACCCGATCGGAGGCATCCTCGATGCGACTTCTGGCGCTCCTCTCTTTGATCATGTTCGCGCTGACGGCCTGCCTGCCGGGTGCGAAGACCCCATCGCCGAGCGGAACGACCGGGCAACCCGGTGTGCCGGTCCCGACCGTTGCCAAGAAGCCGGCCGAACTGATGGAAGTCGCCGACCCTGGAGTGCAGGTTTTTCTCTGGGGCGAGGCGAAAACGACCGACCGTGACCTCAAGCTTGCCAAAGATGCGGGGTTCCGCTGGGTCAAGCAGATGTTCCAATGGGATTTCATCGAGGGCAAGGGCAAAGGCCAGTTCGAGTGGAACGAACCCGACCGGATCGTCGAGGCGATCCAGAAGAACGGGCTGTTTGTGATTGCCCGACTGGACGTTGCGCCGATGTGGGCGCGCGGCCAGGGCGCCGACCCGAAACTCCACGGGCCGCCGGCGAAGATGCAGGATTACGGCGACTATGCCGGCGCGGTCGCAGCACGCTACAAGGGCCGGATCCAGGCCTACCAGATTTGGAACGAAGCGAACCTCGCCCGCGAGTGGAACGGCAAGCCACCGAACGCTCGCGAATATACTGAGATGCTCAAAGTCGCCTACGAAGCGATCAAAAAGGCCGACCCGGACGCGATCGTGATCAACGGCGGGTTGTCGCCGACGACCGCCTCCGGGGCGATCGCCACCCCGGATGTCGAATTCCTCAAACAGATCTATGCCGCCGGTGGCAATAAGTACTTCGACATGCTCGGCGTCCATGGCGCGGGCTTCCGCTCGCCGCCCCAGGCCGACCCGGCCGTCATCGCCAAAGATCCGGTCGCTACCAACCGCGATCCCTCGCCCGAGGCAGCCAAGCGCGTCTACGCCTTCCGTCACGTCGAGGACCTTCGCCAGGTGATGGTCGACAACGGCGACTCCGCCAAGCGGGTGGTGATCCTCGAATTCGGCTGGACTACCGATACGCGCCCGACCTCTCCCTATCGCTGGCATGCCGTCAAGGAAGAAGAAAAGGCAGCCTATATCGTCACCGCGTTTCAGTTCGCCGAGCAGCATTGGAAGCCCTGGATCGGTACGATGGTCGTGATCTATCTCGCCGCGCCGCACTGGACCGAAAAGGACGAACAGTACTATTGGGCGATCACCGACGAGGACGGGAGCAACCGTACCTCATACGACGCAATTCAGGATTACTTCACCCGGGTCAAGAAGCGTTAGACTGAGGTTCACCGAGCTTCGCGCGCTCCGGCTGTAGCGTTGCTGCCTCTCCTTTCGGGAGAGGCAGTCTCGTTTCTGGAGTGGTGGAAGTAACTGATACCCCTATCAGGCGATCAGCCGGTAGACTGCCAGACGAGGGACGAGAGCGTGATCAAACGACGGATCGCCGAGTTGCTGAACACTGCGATCGATGCGGCTCAGGCGCGTCGCGCGCTGCCCGCCATGAGTGTGCCCGACCTCGGCATCGATCATCCGCCTCAGTCCGAGTTGGGCGACTATGCCAGCAGCGTCGCGCTGCGGCTTGCGCGGGCGGCGCGGATGAAGCCCATCGAGATCGCCCAAGCCATTGCCGAATTGATCCCCGCCGACCCGGCGGTCGCCCGGGTCACGACCGCACCGCCCGGCTTCATCAACTTCTTCCTCGACGATGTCTGGGTCGCCCAGCAGGTCGACGCTATCCTCGATGCCGGCCATGCCTACGGCAGTGGGGTGGTCGGCGCTCCACGTCGGATCCAGGTCGAGTATGTCTCGGCGAACCCGACCGGTCCGCTCCATGCCGGCAACGGCCGCGGCGCGGTGTTCGGCGATTCGGTTGCCAACCTGCTCGCCTTTGCCGGCCACGAGGTACAGCGCGAGTATTACATCAACGACGCCGGCGCTCAGATGCGCGTCTTTGGCGCGACCCTGCTCGCCCGCTACCAGCAGGCGCTCGACATCGAGGCCGCCCTGCCGTCTGATGGCTATGCCGGGGCCTATATGGTTACCCTGGCCGCCGAGATCGCCGACGAGTATGGCCGTCGTTTTCTCGATCTGCCCGCCGAACAAGCTCAGGCCGAACTTGCCCAAGTCGGCATGGACAAGGTGCTGGCGTGGATCCGCGGCGACTTGCAGGATCTCGGTATCCACTTCGACCGCTGGTTTGGTGAGCGCGAACTGTTTCGCGACGGGCAACTCGAGGAGGCGCTGGACAAACTCCGCGCCGACGGAATGCTCGACGAGCGAGAAGGCGCGCTGTGGTTTGCATCGACGGCACTCGGCGAGGACAAGGACAACGTCGTCATTCGGAGCACCGGCGTCCCGACCTATTTCGCCACCGACATCGCCTATCACTACGACAAGTTTTTGCGACGCAATTTCGACGAGGTGATCGACGTCTGGGGCGCCGATCATCACGGCCATGTCTCGCGGATGAAGGCAGTGGTGGGCGCTCTGGGTGTCGACCCGGCGCGGCTGATCATCGCGCTCTCTCAATTGGTGACACTCAAGCGTGGCGGTGAGGTTGTCCGGCTCTCGAAGCGCACCGGCGACATCGTAACGCTGCGCGAGGTGATCGACGAGGTTGGGGCGGACGCCTGCCGTTTCTTCTTCATCCAGCGTTCGCCCGACAGCCAGATGGACTTCGATCTCGAGCTTGCGAAAGAGGAGTCCGACAAGAACCCGGTCTACTACGTCCAATACGCCCACGCGAGGATCGCCAGTATCCTCCGCCTCGCCGATGAGCGAGAGATCGATTGGACTGGCGGCGACCTCGCGCTTCTGACGACCGAACCGGAGTTGAGCCTCGTCCGCAAGTTGCTCACCTTTCCCGAGACGATCGAAACCGCGGCAGCGAACCTCGCTCCGCAGGCGCTTCCGTCCTATGCCCTTTCCCTGGCCGCCTCCTTTCACAGCTTCTACCGGGTTTGTCGGGTGGTGTCAGATGACGCCGCACTTTCGGCCGCCCGGTTGAAGTTGGTGGCAAGCGTCCAGACCGTACTGGCCAACACCCTACGGCTGATGGGGATGTCCGCGCCGGACCGGATGATCCGGCCCGACGACGAGGGGTAGCGATGCTGCGACGATTCGGCTTCTCGCGCGACGATCGGACCGAGAACGACGCGCCGGTTGACGGCCGCCCGCCTCAGTCCGAGGAGGATGCCGCTGTCGACACCGTCGCGGCGATGCTAAGGACGCTCGGCGGTGCGAGCCTGCCGGTCGAATCGCCCGCCCTGGCCGACTTCCGCGAGCAGTGCGAGGGCTGGGCTAGCCATCTCCTGGTGAAGACACCGGTACCGAACGCCCCGCAAGGCGTAAGCAGTAAGCGCGACTGGGCCGGCGTTCGGATGTTTGTCCTCAAGAGCCGCGAGCAAGAGCGCGACGCGGTCAACCGCTCGCTCGACAACTTGCGCCAGGCGCTCTGGAAGATGATCGAGACACTCGGACAGACCCTTCAAGAAGAGCAGGGGCATGACGTCGGCGTCACCAAGCAGATCGACCGACTGCGCGGCGCGGTCGACAAAGGGTCCACCGAAGAGATCAAGCGCGAGGTGTTGGGGGCGGTCAGTTCGCTGGGCCAGCTTGCCGATAGTCGCCGCAAGCAGACCCGAAAACGCGTCGAGAGCTTGAGCGCGACGGTCTCGCTCCTGACCAACGACCTGCGCGCTGCCAAGCGTGAGGCCGAACTCGACGGGCTGACCCGGCTGCACAATCGCGGGGCGCTCGACGACTATCTGGCGACGACCATGCAGATCCAGCGGTCGTTTCCCCGGCCGATTTGCCTGCTGATCGTCGATGTCGACCACTTCAAGAAGATTAACGATAGCTACGGCCATCAGGTCGGCGATGCGGTGCTTCGGAGCTACGTCGACCGTCTGGCGCTCGGCTTTCCGCGCCGCACCGACTTTCTGGCGCGCTATGGCGGTGACGAGTTCGTCGTGATCTTGCCCGATACCCGGCTCGCCGACGCGGTTCGTCTCGCCAACCGCCATGTCGAGGACATCCAAAAGCTGGAGGTGCGCGCCGGTGCGCGCCGGATCTCGATTTCGGTCTCGATCGGGCTGGCAGAGCTTTGCGAAGGCGAAACCGGAAACGGCTGGCTTGCCCGTGCCGACAAGGCGCTGTACAACGCCAAGGCGGCCGGCCGCAACCAGGCCGCCGCTGCTGAGCCGGCATAGCCGAAAGGACCTGAGATCTCCGGGAAACACTCCCGAACGATCCTCGCCCCTGCGCCCCGCGGAAGGTTAGTGGCTGAAATCGCGATAGAGCGCCGGGGTGTCGCGGCCGAGGAAGCCTTCAGCGCGCACCAGCGTCGGCGTGGTGCGCAGCAGCAGCCTCACCCAGTCGTCGTCGCTGTGGGCGTCGCCAAATCCGGTCACCGCTCGCCGACGCTCGTAGAAGTCCTTGATCTGGTCACGGTCGTCGACGATCTCGCACACGCCGTTCATCCAGACGGTCTTGAGCCAACTGTCGCCGGTTGGGTTCATCTCGACCCAGAGATAGCCGACCTCGGGGTTGCGGCGGATGTGCTGGTTCTTCAGGTGCTCGAGTTGGCTAATCGTCCCGACCGTCCAGCCCTCGGTGAAGGCGCTGACCGGCCGACAGAGCGACCGGCCGTCCTTGCGATGGGTAAGCAGAAACTTGGCGGTCCCCGGGGAATGGTGCTGGATGAAGGTCCTCACCTCGTCGCGGACGCGCTCGGCGTCCTCCGGGCTGGCTTCCTTTTCGCGAGCCAGAATCTGCGCCCGCGTCATCGCGCGGTACTGATCGGAAAACTTGTGCTCCACGGCTCTCCTCCGCGTGTCAGGGTAGGCCCTGACGCCCGAGGTCGCAATTGCCGCTCCTTCAGCGCCGCTCGACGAAGTTTGGACGGAGTAACACCCGGTCCGTCTCGATACGCTCGCGGGCATAGGGCAGCCCGAGGCGTGTCAGAACCTGGAGAACGCGGTCGCCCAGTGATGGCGGGATGCTCTGGAGCGTCAGCCGTTCGCCGCTTGTCCGGTCGTACAGCCCGACCGCGATCCGATATGACCCGGCTGGCGCGTTTGGGTCGATCGGGATGTCGTAGCGGTCTTTGACAATCTCGCCAGGCTGCCAGGCGGTCGTTGGATAGGCGCCGAACACTGGCTGGCTGTCGCGTTGGCCGTAGAGCGTCGTCGGTTCGCCGTCGTGGATCAGGTGGGTGAAGACGGTCAAGTCCGGCAAGTCGCCGCGCAGCACCTTCCAGTAGAGCGTCAGCCCGAGCGACTCGCCGGCCGCCGCCACCGGCTTGTCGATCTCGTAGCCGACCAATGCAACCGCATCGCCGAAGCGAGCCTCCGTGGTATGACGAATTTCGAGGGCAGCTTGATCCTCCGGTCGACCGCGATCGACGGTCACCATTCCCAGCACATGCTGGTCGGCGGCTGACCCACCGTGCACCGGCTCCGGGGCAACGCTCTCGCGTCGGTAGACCTGCAAGACGACCGAGTAGACGCCAGGCGGCGTCGCTGGGTCGAGAACGAGGCGATGAACGATGGCGAAGCGGTCGCCCGTCTGCCAGTCCTCGGGCGGGATCGGCGACAGATCATGCGCTGCCCAGACGCTCGACCATGGCCCGACCAGTTTCAGCGAAAAGGAGAGGTCCCCCGGCGCCCCGCCTTGGATCACTCGCCAGCCGACCGGCGCCGCCATTGTTTCGCCAGCGCGAACCGCCGGCTGAAGTGCCGCGCCAGTCATTACCAGATGGTCGCCAAAGCCGACTGGGTCGCGCTCGAGGATCGTGGGCAGCGTTTCAGCAGGATAGGCGGTCAGTCCAGGCTGACCGGCGGGGCCGGGCACGTCGATCACCGGGAGGAGTTGCTCGGTTCCTGGAGGCCGGGCAAAGGCCGGCGACCAGACCAGTCCGCCACTCGCGGGGACGAGCAGAGCGTGCTGGCCGTCGAACCAGCGCGCGGGCACGTCGCGCCCGGCGATCAGGCTGAGGGTGAGCGGGTCAAGATCATAGGGATACTCGGCCGCGATTGCCGGGATCTGGCGTGGCTGAAGATTGCGGACGAGGGCGGCATAGTCGGCTCGAAAGAAGGCGCGCTGCTCTGCTGAGCCGGCCCATCGGACGAACAAGTCGTAGGCAGTCGCCCCGCCAAACAGCAGGAGCCCGGCCGTCGCCACCGGGACGGCGACCCGTACCGAAACCCGATCGATCAACCAGTCGAGCGCCAACGCCGGCAGGATGAAGACCACCGGCAATGCGCCGATCGTCCGCAAGAAGTGCGGGCTCTCGCCCGAGATCAGCCCGGGCGACAGCAGGATCGCCAGCCAGAGCAGGAGCAGGAGCGAAGCTAAAGCCCGCGGCCCACGGCCTATCGCCCAGCCAACGGCCAACGCCAGTCCGCCGAGAAAGAGCGCCCCCGACAGCGGATCGAACACCGGCCGGCCGGACAGGTTGTACTTCCACGAATCATCGCCATGGAGGACGAACATACCGAGCGTGTTGAGCGTGTCGCGGATCAGCGGCCGGAAGTCTCCTTCCAGCAAGATCGGCCGCAGATCGTTCACCTGAGCCGAGCGTAGGGCGAAGGCGTCGGGGTGGCCCCAGTAGTAGACCGCCAACGGCGAAAAGACGAGCGCCGCGACGGCGGTCAGGACGACGACACCGCCGAGCGACGGCCCTGGCCCTTTCGTCCGCCGGCTAACCCACCAGGCTCCGATGATCCAGGCCACGACCAGCACCGGCAGAACCCGGCTCGAAAGGTAGGTGTACATTGTCGCACCGAGCAGCGCCCCGGCCACGGCGTAGCGCCCCAACCCACCGCGAGTGATCGCCCGGTAGAAGGCGAGCGCCGCCAATGAGAGAAACAATGGCAGGGTGACCGCGCGGAACGCAGTGTGCGACACCTGAACCGGCCAGTATCCAAAGGCGACGAACGCGGCGGCCAGCACCCCGGCGCGACTGCCAAAAAGGTCGGCTGCCAGGCGGTAGACCGCCGCGACCGTCAGCAGACCAAAGGCGGCCGAAACGATCCGCGCCGGCCAGACGCCGACGCCAAAGAGCGCGAACGACCCCGCCAACGTATAGATGAAGATTGGCTCACGCCCGTTGCTGCGCTCGAAGAAGATCTGCCGTTCGCCGGCCAGAACGTTGCGGGCGTCGAGCGCGTAGGCGGCTTCGTCATGCTGAAAGCCCGCCGGAAGCATGCCGATCTGAGCAAAGCGCAGCGCCGCCGCGGCAAGCAAGATGACGACCAGAAACGGCAGACTGCGTCGTGCGTGGGAGGGTGCGCCCATTGAGCGGGGATTCTAGCCGCCCGCCGGCTGCCAACTCCGCTGTTTTGCACGATCGGCTGCTCTCATCGGGTGAGTATGGCGTGCCACGGCGGCGATGCCGGGTGGTCGGCAAGACGTCACCCTTCTCAGGGCGGGACGTTGTCTGGCGGCTGCGCGAGTGAATCGGCTGGTGATGCCGTCGCGCGCCGCCCACCCCGAGCAACCTCTGACCAGGGGCCGTGCCTGAGCGGCTTAGGCGACGACGCCGAGGTAACTCTGGACGAGGTCCGGGCTCGCGAGAAGCTCCGATCCCGTGCCCGAGAGGACAACCCGCCCCCGCTGGAGGACGTAGGCGCGGTGGGACACCTCAAGGGCGGCGGCCGCCAACTGCTCGACAAGCAAGACGGTGACGCCCCCGGCGTTCAGCCCGCGGATCGCCGTCATCACCTCGCGTACCAGCAGTGGCGCGAGACCAAGCGACGGCTCGTCAAGCGCGATGCAGCGCGGCTCGCTCATCAGCCCACGCGAGATCGCGAGCATCTGCTGCTCTCCGCCCGAAAGGGTGCCGGCCACCTGGCGGCGTCGTTCGGCGAGACGGGGAAAGCGCGCAAACTCGCGATCGAGCAGGGCGCCCAAACTGGAGCGATCGCGGAGCGACCAGGCGCCGAGCAGCAAGTTCTCCTCGACGGTCTGGTCGGCGAAGATGCCGCGCCCCTGAGGGACGTGGACAAAGCCGGCCCGGGCGATCCGGCTCGGGCGCCAGCCGGTGATCTCATCCCCGGCGAAGAAGACTTTCCCCTTCGAGACCGGCGAAAGCCCGGTGGCTGCGCGGAGCGTGGTGGTTTTGCCGGCGCCGTTTGCTCCGATCAGCGAGACGGTTTCCCCTTCGCCGACCTCGATGGACACCTCTTCGAGCGCGACGACCGGTCCGTAGGAAACGCCGACCGAGTTCAGCGAAACAAGCGAACTCATCGGGGCGCCGTCTCGCCGACACCACCGGCCGGCGCTCCGAGATACGCTTCGATCACCTTCGGGTCGTTGAGCACCTCATGCGGCGTGCCCTCGGCGATCTTGCGACCAAAGTCGAGTACTGAGACGCGTTGGCAAATCGCTTCGATGACGTCCATGTGATGTTCGATGATCAGCACGGTGACGCCCGACTCGCGCAGCCGGATGAGAATGTCGATGACCCGGTCGATCTCACCGGGGTTCATCCCTCCCGCCGGCTCGTCGAGAATGAGCAAGGCCGGTCCGGCGGCAAGGCAGCGGGCGATCTCGAGCAGCTTTTGTAGCCCGTACGGCAGGCTGCCGGCCGGGACGAGCGCCCGGTCGGCGAGGCCGAAGTAGTCGAGCAATCCGAGTGCACGGGCGGCGGCGCGCCGCTCTTCGTCGACCGCCCAGGGCGTCCGAAACAGGTGATGGAGAAAGCCACGTCTGAGATTGATGTGAAAGCCAGCCATCACATTCTCGATGACTGGCAGGTCGCGAAACAGTTGGGGCGTCTGAAAGGTGCGCACGGCGCCGAGCCGGGCAACGGTGTGTGCGGGCAACCGCTCGATCGATCGCCCGGCGAGGACTACCGTGCCGCCGCTTGGCTTGTAGACCCCGCTCACGACGTTGACGAGCGTGCTCTTACCCGAGCCGTTCGGTCCGATCAGTCCGTGGGTGGTCTGTGGCGCGATGGTAAGATCGACGTCGTCCACGGCCCGTAGTCCGCCAAAGAGCCGGCTGAGTTTGCTGGCAGCCAAGATCGGGCTGCCAGTTCCGTCACCTCTCTGGTGAGAGTCAGGCGACCAGGGGATGGCGTCTGGCATTTTCAGGCGACCGGAAAGGCGCGCGGCGAGATTGCCAATTGCGCCGATGCTCCCGGCGATACCACGCGGAAGGACCAGCATGGTCAGCACCAGTAACCCGCCGCGGATAAACTGCTGATATTCGTAGATCGGCGCGAACACCTGCGGCAACGACGCCAGGACGATGGTGCCAACCACCGGCCCGTAGACGGTCCCAAGCCCGCCAAGCACCGCGGCCAGCAGGTAGTTGAGCGACTCGCCGACGGTGAAGCTATCGCTGTTGAGGAACGGGATGCGATAGCCGACAAACACACCGGCAAGGCCAGCCAGATAGGCTGAGATCATGAACGCGCCGATCTTCCAGCGTGCCACATTGATCCCCAACGATGCCGCCGCTGTCGGGGCGTCGCGCACCGCGATCAAGGTCCGGCCCCAGCGCGAGCCGATCAGGTTGCTGATCAGGGCGTGGGCTATCAGCGCGGTGAACGCGACGAGATAGTAGAACGCGCGCGTGTCGAAGCGGAAGTCGCCGATGGTTGGACGTGGGATCCCCGAGATGCCCATCGGCCCGCCGGTGACCGGCACCCAGGTGCTGGCGACCTGCCAGACAACGAGGCCGAAAGCGGTGGTGATCATGACGAGGAACGGTCCGCGCGACCGGATCGCTGGGACGGCAAGGAGCGCTCCGGCGAGCGCGGCAACGATCGGTCCGACCAGCAGCCCGACCCAGAAGCTCTGGCCGAAATTCTTGCCGAGCAGCACCGCGACATACGCCCCGATCGCGACGAAACCGGCCTGGCCGAACGACGTGAGGCCGGAATAGCCCATCAGCAGATTCAGCCCGAGGACGACGAGGTAGGTGATCGCGATCCCTTGAAAGATCGTGATGTAGTAGTTGTTGTCGAAAAAGACGGGCAGGAGCGCTACCACAATACCGGCCACGACAAAGCGCAGAAGCGCCGCGCGGCTGATGCTGAAGATCGGGAGAGGGAGCGTCGATTCGGCCCAAGCCGGTTTGGCCACGCTACACCTTCTCGATGGCGGCGCGGCCAAACAGGCCGTTGGGCCGGATGCCAAGGAAGACGATGATCAGTGCGAGCAGGGCGGCTTCGCGCCAGGCGCCGATACCGAAGGAAAGGCCAGCTTCGGCGATGCCGAGCACGACCGCGGCGACGACGATACCCCACGGGTTGCCAATGCCGCCAACGATGGCAGCGATAAACGCCTTGACCAGCAGATTGAGGCCCATGTTGGCGTTGACATTGGTGATCGGTCCGACCAGCCCGCCGGCCAGCCCGGCCAGAGCGCCGGAGAGCGCGTACGCCCCAATCGCCATGAACCGTGCGTCGATGCCCATCAACTCAGCCGCCTCGCGGTTGAAGGCGACGGCGCGAAACGCCCGGCCAAGTTGAGTGCGTTCGAGGACTAGCAGCAGCAGCCCAACGATGACGACGGCTGCCACGATGACAAACAACTCCTGGGGCAATAGTCCAGCCGGACCGATCTGGATGACCTGCTCGCCAAACGGCTTAGGGAAGCGCAGCGTTTCGCGCGTCCAGATAAGCGTCATTGCGTTGAGCATGATAAAGGCGACGCCGGCGGTGCTGACCAGCCACTCGTGGCGTTCCGGCCCGCCGCTGACCGGCGCGACCGCGATTCGTTCGATGAGGATGCCGATCAGCGCACCGCCAACAGCCCCGACCAGCAGTCCAAGGGGAAAGCCGATGGTGATCGGAGCGGCGACCGCGGCGATCGTCGAGAGCGCCAAGAATGCGCCTGCGATGGTCAATTCGCCCTGGGCGAAGTTGAAGGTCCGAGTGGCAGCGAAGGTAATGTAGATACCCTGAGCGACGATGGCGTAGATCGCGCCGAGCGCCAGCCCGGACAGGACAAACTGGAGAACGATGTCCACGCTCCCCCTCACGAGTGAAGTTGGCGGCTGGGGCGCGGGGCCGCTGGTACGCCCCGGCTGCGCGCCGGGGCGTGGTCCTACTGGGCGGTGACGATTGCTCCGTTGCTCCACTGGCCCATGAAGTACATCGACTCCTGGTCGAGGGCCTCATGGTCGGTCTTGCTGTAAGGAGCGTCGTTGACGCGGGTGACGCCCTTGTAGCCGCTGCCGCTTTCGAGGGCGGCGAGCACCTTTGCGCCATCGGTCGACTGCGCCTTCGCGATCGCCCGGAGCAACAGCATCGTGCCGTCGTAGCCCTGAGCGCTATTGAGCGGGAAGAGCGATTCCTTATAGCGCTCGATCAACCGCGCGTTGAGCGCCTTCGCCTCGGGACTGAAGTCGACGGTGAACGACTGGACAAAGGGGATGTTCTTGAGCAGATCTTCGCCGGCCAGCTTGTAGAGCGCCGGCTGGCTCCAACCCCAGTTGCCGAAGAACTTGATCGGGCTGTTGATCTTCTTGGCGCTGTTGAGGATCGCGGTCGTCTCGGGAGCGAGGGTGTAGAGGATCACCGCATCGCAACCGGCCGACTGGATGCGCTGCAGTTGGGCAGTGGCATCGGTGTCGCCCGGAGCGATCGATTCGGTGGCGCAGGGCTTCGCCCCGAGGTCACCGAGCGAGGCGGTGCCGTCGACGGTGCCTTGCTGGCCGTAGCCCGTGGTATCGCCGAGGATGGCGATCTTGTTCAGTTGGACATTGCGCCTGTCGCGCATGTACTGGAAGGCGACTTTGGCCTGGACGCGGTCGAGCATCCGGACACCGAACATGTAGTTCTGTGGCTCCTTGGAGTAGCGTCCGGTGATCTCGGTGACGCCGCCGCCGGTTGCCATGATCGGCACACCGGCCGCTTGCGCGATGTCGATCGCCGCGAGCGCCGCGCCGGAGAAGTTGTAGCCGACGATGCCAGCGACCTTGTCGACGTTGATCAGCCGCTGGGTCAGTTCGACCGCTCGCTGTGGCTTCAATTCATCGTCGTAGACGACTGGAACGACCTTCTTGCCGCCGAAACCGCCGGCGTTGTTCCAGTCTTCGACCGCCAGTTCGAAGCCGCGGAGGTTGGCGGTCGACGAGTCATTGAGAGCGCCGGTCATCGAGCTGATAAACCCGATCTTGACCTCGCCGTTCATCGCCGGGCCGGGCTGGACCGGGACGATTGTCTTGACTGACGGGTTGACGGTCGCGGGCGCGGAGCCGCCGGTGGTGGCGGTCGAGGGGCCGCCTCCTGGCTGGCAAGCGCTCAGCAGGAGCGCTCCAACAGCCAGGAAGCTGGCAACTCCGCGAAGCCCAAAATGGGGCATGACACTCATCTGTTCTCTCCCTGAATTAGTTCGAAGCCCTCCACAGTCTCGGTGTATTGTACGCCGCAGCAGATCCAGATCGGTGCAATTCTTCACCGTCCAGTGGTGGCACGCTCGCGGAGCTTCGGGATCACCTGTTCGGCCAGCACCTTGAGCCCGTCGAGGTCGTACGGCGCAAAGAGCGAAAACATGAAATGGGTGATTCCGGCGTCGACGTATTCCTGGAGCCGTTCGACGGCCGCCTCGGGCGGTCCCTGAAGGACGCGCGGCGCGAGGTTCTCGAAAGGCTGGCGAAAGATGCTGGTCAGCTTGTCGCGGGCAGCCTGCTCACCCTCGGGTGATGCGGCGATGGTCTGAAGGACGATCGCGGTGCGTTCGAGGGTGGCAGGATCGCGGCCGATCTCGCGGCAACGCTCATCGAGGATCGGCATCATCCGGCGAATGTCGTCCACCCCGGCGGCGGTGTTCCATTGGTCGGCGTGCTTGGCGACGACGCGAAAGGCGAGTTGCTCGCCGCGTGCGCCGACAAGGATCGGCGGGTAGGGCTTTTGGATTGGCGGCGGGTCGGTGAGCGCCTCTTTGAGCGCGAAATATTTGCCCTGATAGCTGGCGGGGTTTTCGGTCCACATCCGGCGGATAAGTTCGAGCGCTTCGTCCTCCATCCGGATGCGAGCGGTGCGTGAAGGAAGATCTCCGCCGTACATCTCGTGTTCGTACTGGTTGTAGCCCGCGCCCATTCCGAGGACGAAACGGCCACCGGAGATCTGGTCGACCATCGCGCCCATCTTGCCGACGAGGCCGGGGTTGCGCACGGCGACGGCGAGCACGAGGGTGCCGAGGATCATCCGGTCGGTGATGCTGGCGAGCGCCGAGATAGTCGTGAACACTTCGAGGCACGGACCGGTCATGTCGACGGGGCCCGGCACAAAATGGTCGAACACCCAGAAGGAGTCGAACCCCATCGCCTCAGCCTCGGTGCAGAGCCGGCGGTATTCGGGCCAGTTGGTGTGCATCGGGGTGGCGTTCAGGCCAAAACGGATCGTATCGCCGGTCTTCCGGCTGGGCGGAGAAGCGTTCGGCACGGTGGCTCCTTGGGCAAGGGTGCGCCCATCATAGCCCAGCCGCTATGCCGAGTGAGCCGGGGGTCAGCGCGACGCGACCGGGATGTAGACCGCCTCGACCGACGTGGGTGGGATGCGCGTCGATGGTGGTGGCACCTCGAGGTCGGTGCCCTGGGCCAGCCCGAGTGGCGCATAGGCCGGACCGTTTGGGAAGACATCGAGGAGCCGCGGGTTCTTGAGCCGGCGCATCACGATCTCGCCAAGCACCTGGCGGTAGTCGGTGGTGATCTTCAGGTCCTGACGCTCGTCGAGTTGCTCCTCGGCCAGACCCGGCCAGGCGGTGTAGACCCGCCCGCCGTTGATCCCACCGCCAAGCACCAGCATGATGTTGCCATGGCCGTGGTCGGTGCCGATGCTGCCGTTCTGGCGCACCCGGCGGCCAAACTCGCTCATCACCACAACCGTCAGCGAATTGACGTGATTGGTCAGGTCGGTATAGAGCGCCGTCAGACCCTGGGAGAGTGTTCCCACTAGCCCGGCAAACTGACCCTGTCCGTTGGTCCCCTGGTTCTCGTGAGTATCCCAGCCGCCCAGATCGATTGCCGCAACCTGTAGCCCGACCTGGAGCTTTACCAACTGGGCGATTGCCTGAAGGGCGCTGCCAAACGAGTTTCCCGGATAGACCGCGCCAAACTGCGCGGTATACCCGCCGCCGGCCAGTGCGATCTGGTCGACGATGTCGAGGGCCTGGCTTCCCGATTTCTGGATCCAGGTCGAGCCGTCGTACATTCGGCGCATCGCCAACCGCTGCGCTTCGACCTGGCTCCAGTGACCCGAGTAGTCCAGACCGCCGACCCCGGACACGGCGGCAACGCCAAGCGCCCCGAGCAACGAGGTCGGCACCGAATTGCTCGCCACCATCGCGCCGATCTCGCCGCTCATCACCGTCGCCGATTGGAGGTGTCGCGAAAGCCAGCCGGTGCCCAGGGTTTTGTTGCCAGGGATGCCCCGCTCCATCATCGCCATCGCGTCGAAATGCGAGCGGGTCGGATCGGTGAGACCGGTTGCATGGACCACTGCCAGCTTGCCAGACTGGTAGAGGCCATGGAGACCGGAGGCGGACGGGTGGAGGCCGAACTTTCCATCGAGATCGAGGACGCCGTTGGCCTGGCCGGGCGTGCGGACGCGCAGGTCCGGGCGATATTGCGAGTAGAGATCCTCAAAATACGGCACGCAAAGGTTGAGGCCGTCCACCCCCCCGCGCAAGAAGACCGATACCAGCACGTCCGCACCGTTCAGCCCGGCGCTCGGCGCGGCAAAGGCAAGGTCGGTGAGGCGGGCGCCGCTCATTTCGGCGATCGCCAGGCTGCAGCCGGCCAGGAAGGTCCGGCGAGAAAGCTTCGCCATCGTTCGGGGTCCCTTCATCGCAGCAGCGCTGCCGGCATCTGAAAGATCAGCGCGGCCAGAGCGTTGGTGCGCTCGTTGATCGCACTCTCCGGCAAGGGGAAGCCGGGATTGCGGCCGCGCGCCAGAAAATCCACCAGAGGCTGAATCTCGCTCTCGGGCGGGGTGTAGCCGAGCAGTTCCTTGGTCCAGTACGCCGCCAGCGCCACCGGACGGACGTCGCCGGGTGTCCGAGCGGTGAGCGCCATCGTCGTCCCCTGGATCTCGCCCTGACACAGCCAGTTGATCAGGTTCCAACGGCGGACAAGCTGGGTACTGCTCGTCCAAGCTTCGCGCTTATCGGGGAAGCCGTCCGGCGGTCCCCACTCGAAGAGCCGATGACCGATCGCTCCGTAGGTGTAGTCGAACTCGTCGCTCCAGGCCCAGGTCGCGCCGGTTGCCCGGAGCGCTGCTACCACCGACTCGAAGGGTCGCTTCACCTTCTCACCCCAAACCTCCGTGAAGTCCGGGTGGTTGAGCAGGGCGGCGTAGGTCTTGCGAAGCTGGTCGTCGGCCTGCAGGTTGGCGGTAAATGCTGCGACGCCGGCGGCGATCAAACTCTTGGACGGGGTGTCCGCCACCAGCCGACGCGCCAGGCGGGTGACGACATTCGTCGCCGTCGCCGGGTGGGCCGCCAGTCGGTCGAGCACCATCCGACCGTCGTTGGCAGCGCTCTGGTTTTGCTGGATGAACGCATTCAGGACGTACTTCTGGCCGATGTCGTGCTCGGCTTCGTAGAAGATCGTCGCTCCGGTGTTGCCGATCGCGGCGTTGTTGGCGTTGTCGGCCACCATCCAGCCGGTGAAACAGCGTGCGGCGTCGTAGACGTCGGCATCGCGATAGCCGGGATAGACGATCTTCGGGTCGGACGGTGGAATGCCGGGGATGTAGGCCTGAACCCCCATCGCATGAAGCTCGAACAACTCGCGGGCGAAGTTCTCGTTGGTGCCGCTCTTTCGGTTGAACTGGTTGTCGAGGTAATAGACCATCGGCCCGCTTGTCGCCATTTCCTCGAGCAGCTTGCGGAAGTTGCCAAAGAGGTTGCGGCGGATGCGGGCGTCATGATCCGGCCAGAGGTAATGGCCAGGGTCCTGTGGGCCATAGACGTTGAAATGGTTGTGCCAATGGTCGACCAGCACTTCCTGGAGTTGCTTGCGCGAGTAGATCGCTCGCAAGAACGCCGCCGTCCGCACCTGGCGAAAGGCGAGGCCGCGGGCGTTGAAGTCGGGGAGAGTCCGGCGTGCCCAGAGTGCCGGAACCGTCGCCGGAAGCAGGCTCAGGTCCACCCCCGCCGCCGCCTGGGCGAGTGGGCTGTCGTCGATGCCGTCCGGGTGAAGCTGCTCCTCGAAATAGGCCGGCAGGCCACTCGCCCGGAGTCGATCGACGTCGCCCTGGCGCGGCCCGAAGGCGATCCGGTTGAGCACGATCACTTCGACGGGTGGCTTGGCGGGCGGAGGCGCTTGTCCAAGCTTGCGATAGCCGCCGGTCGAGGCAGCGCGCATTCCGGCTGGTGGGGTTGGGGGGCCGTCCTCGGGTGAGAGCGGCTGCGTCGTGCGCTGGTCAGTCCGGGGCACGATCACCTCGCGCGGGCACGCGCCTGGCGCGTACCGCGATCTCGAACCGCCCGCCTCACCGGCTAGGCGCCACGCTCTGCGCGGAGCAGCCTGGCTCGAACGCTCGGCTGCCTGTCCGCCAGTACCGTAGCAAACTCGGCCCCGCACGTCGGTAGCCCGATCGTGATAGCCGAAATGGCAGAGGTCGCTCGTCCTAACGCACGGAGCGCAGGTCCTGCCGTGTCGTTTTGCGGGCCGTCTTGTGGGCCACCCATTCGTAGAATTGACTCAGCCCTGCCGAGCTGACCGCCGCCAACAGAAGCACCACCCAAACCAGTTGCACCGACACAAACGACAGGGCGATCCCGAGGCCAAACAGACCCACCGGCACGAGCGAGCGAAGCGAAATGTAGCGAATGACGTGACGGCTAACCTGATGCGAGATCAGTCGGTGGCGATGCGTCGCATACAGCCAGATCATGAGCTGCAGCAACCCGGTCAGCATTGCCGAACCCAAAAAGAACACCACGGCCGGTTGCGCCCCGGAATGCTCGACGATTACCGCGTTCGGCACCGGCAGGAACGCCACGCTCATCAAGAACAAGAGGTTCAGCCAGAGCAACGACAGATCCCACCCACGAATGAACTGGAACATCCGGTGATGCGCCACCCAATACAGCCCGACGACGAGGAAGCTCTGGACGAAAACAAGCACCGACTTCTGTAACGAGAGGATCGAGGCGATCTGTTCGGCCGTGGTCGCCCTGTCCGCAAGATTGGGAATGCGGATGTTCAGCGCCAGCAATGTGATCGCGATAGCGATGACGCCATCTGAGAAAGAAAGGAGCCGCCCGGTGTCCGAGCCGCGGGCGGTCAGCCGGTCGACGGCGATCCCGGCTTCGAGATCGCCGGCGATCTCACGTTCGAGCGTGTCGAATTTGCGCTCGGTCATCCGGCCTCCCTGGGTCTCCATGATACACTGCGCCCGCTTGCTCTAAGGAGGTTTGTCGATGGTCCAGATCGCGATCGAGCGCGTGATTTCGGCCATCGACCCGGCCGAGACGATCGCCCTCGCCCAGCACCTCGTCCGTATCCCCAGCATCACCGGTACTGAAGGCGCGGCGATCTCCGAGGCGGTCGCCGCCTGGTTTGCTGGTCAGGGGATCGCCGCCGAGTTGCAGGAGATCGCCCCGGGCCGGCTGAATGTCGTCGGCAGAGTAGAAGGCCGTACCCCGGGCCCACGGCTGCTGATCAACGGCCACCTTGACACCAAGCCGTTCGATGGGATGACGATCAGCCCGACTGCCGCCGAGATCCGCGACGGCCGCCTCTGGGGCCGTGGCGCCTGCGACATGAAGAGCGCCGTGGCTGCTGCGATGGTCGCCGCGAAGGCAATCGCGAGGGTCGGCGCCCTCGATCGAGGGACGCTGTTGGTCGGCTGCGAGGTCGGCGAAGAGGGCGGCGGCTGGACGTTTCCGCAGTTGATCGCCGGGCCCGGCTCCTGCGATGCGATGATCTGTGCTGAGCCGACAAACCTCGAGGTGCACCTCGGCGCTCGTGGCGGTCTGCCGATCGAGGTGACGACCTTTGGCCTCGCTACCCACACCGGGATGGCCTATCAGGGCATCAACGCGATCCAGAAGATGGCGCGCGTCGTCGAGGCGCTTTATGCCCTGCCCTGTTTTGCCGAGGTGGAGCCGACCTGGGGCCGGTCGCCGGTCAATTGCGAGCAGATCGTTGGCGGCGGCAAGGTGACCGCCTCGGTGCCGGACCGCTGCGACCTGAAGGTAGACATCCGGCTGAACCCCGGCCTGCCGCCCGAGCGCCTGCGGCCGATCCTCGAAGGACTGTTCGAGCGGCTGTGCGTCGAGGACCCCGACCTGCGGCTGGAATGGAAACCGCGCTTTGGCTGGTCGGCCACCCAGATCGCGCTCGACGACCCGCTGCTGGCGGCGGTCGAGGGCGCGGCTGAGACGGTCCTTGGCGCGAGGCCGCCGCGGGGTGGCTTTCCTGGTGGCTGTTCGGCGATGCTGCTCTTGAACGAGGGCAAGCCGGCGGTGATCTTCGGCCCCGGCCATATCCAGCAGGCCCACACCGTCGACGAGTGGGTCGCCGTCGATCAGATCCCGGCGGCGGCGCGCGTCTATGCGGCTTCGGCGCTCGCCTATCTGAACGAGCAGGCTCGCTAGGCTCCGATCCCCGCCCCTCAGCGTTGTGAGGTTCGTCCCGCCCAAGCCCTTGAAGTTCGTTGTCGGAACAGACCCGCCGCCTCGTACAAGACTTCCTGAGATCGCCGATTCCGGTGCTGGGCGACATCCTCGCAATGACGGATGCGCGAGCGGCTTGCCCGGCCTCGACCCCGACCATTCGGTCCCCCCAAATAGGGGAATCCCCCAGCCGCATTCCGGCGGACTCCCGATCCGCTGCCGCGAGAGGGGTTCGTACGATGCAGCTTGCTATCACGGCGATCGAGCCTCCGGGCGGGGAGCGAAACAGGATGGATCTGAACGACAAAGTTGTGCTCATCACCGGAGGCACCGGATCGTTCGGCAACAAATTTGTCGAGACGGTGCTCCACCGCTGGCATCCGAAGAAGCTGATCATCCTCAGCCGCGACGAACTCAAGCAGCACGAGATGCAGCAACGCTTCGACCACCCGAGCCTGCGCTTCTTCCTCGGCGACATCCGCGACCGCGACCGCCTGCTGCGCGCCTTTCAGGGCGTCGACTACGTGGTTCATGCTGCCGCGCTCAAGCAGGTGCCTGCCGCCGAGTACAACCCCTTCGAAGCGGTCAAGACCAACATCCTCGGCGGCCAGAACATCGTCGATGCGGCGATCGACAGCGGGGTCAAGCGCGTGATCGCGCTCAGCACGGACAAAGCCGTCAATCCGGTCAATCTGTATGGCGCAACCAAGCTGTGCATGGAGAAGCTGCTGATTCAGGGCAACTCGTATGCCGGGTCAGATGGAACCAAGTTCTCGGTGGTGCGTTACGGCAACGTCGTCGGCAGCCGTGGCAGCGTCATTCCGATCTTCTGGCAACAACGGCTGAGCGGCAGGCTGACCGTCACCGACCCGCGGATGACGCGCTTCTGGCTGACCCTCGATCGCGGCGTCGATTTCGTCCTGCGCGGCCTGGAGAAGATGCACGGCGGCGAGATCTTCGTCCCGAAGATCCCGACGATGGGCATCATGGATCTGGTCGAGGCGATCGCCGCCGATTGCCAGATCGAATGTACCGGTATCCGTCCCGGCGAGAAACTGCATGAGGTGATGGTCTCAGCCGACGAGTCGCGTTTGGTGCGGGAATTCGACGATATGTTCGTCATCCAGCCGGCGCACGTCTGGTGGACCACCGAGCGAGCCTGGGACGGCGGCGCATCCGTTCCGACCGGCTTCACCTACTCCAGCGAAACCAACCCGTGGAAGCTCACCTCATCCGAACTGCGGGAGATGGTCGAGTCGCTTGGCCTGCCCAAGATCGTCAGCGAAACCCGGCGGGCGCTCGCCACGGTGGCGTGATCCTATGATGCAGGTCGCCACGCTCGCCCTTCATGGCGGCACGCCGGTGCGCCAGTCGCCACTGCCCTACGGCCGTCAGAGCATCGACGACGAGGACGTTGCCGCCGTCGTCGAGACCTTGCGCTCGGACTGGCTGACCACCGGCCCGGCGGTCGCCGCCTTCGAAGAAGCCGTCGCCGCGCGCGCCGGCGCACGCTTTGCGGTCGCGTTCTCTTCCGGCACCGCCGCGCTCCATGCGGCCGCCTTTGCCGCCGGCCTTCAGGAGGGCGACGAGGCAATCACCACACCGCTCACTTTCGCCGCCACCGCCAATTGCGTCCTCTATCAGGGCGCCACGCCGCGCTTTGCCGACATTCGTCCGAGCGACCTCACCCTCGACCCCGACCGCGTCGCGGCGGCGATCACCCCGCGCACCCGGGCGATTCTGCCGATGGATTACGCCGGCCACCCGGCGCAATTCGACGCGTTCTTGGCCCTGGCCGAACGCCACAACCTGATCGTGATCGAGGACGCCGCTCACGCAATCGGCGCGAGTTGGCAAGGACGGCCCGCCGGCAGTCTCGCCCATCTGACCATCTTCAGTTTCCACCCGGTCAAGCACGTCGCCACTGGCGAAGGCGGGATGGTCGTCACCAACGACCCAGCGCTCGCTGCGCGAGTTCGGCGCTTCCGGACCCACGGCATCGTCTACGGAGTCTCCGAGGACGAGCCGTGGCGCTACGACCTCGTCGATCTTGGTTTCAACTACCGGATCTCGGACCTGAACTGCGCCCTCGGCCTCAGCCAGCTTGCCAAGCTCGATTGGAACCTCGAACGCCGGCGGGCGATCGCCCGGACCTATGCCGACGCCCTCGGGCCGCTTCCCTGGCTCACCCTGCCGCAAGAGGCTCCCGGCGCACGCAGCGCTTGGCACCTGTACGCGATTCAACTCAACCGCGAGACCCTGCGCGCCGGCCGCGCCGAGATCTTTCGAGCGCTGAGAGCGGAGGGGATCGGCGTTCAGGTGCATTACCACCCGGTCCACCTGCTGCAACTCTACCGCGATCGTTTTGGCTATCGTCCCGGAAGCTTCCCACTGGCCGAGGACGCCTACGAGCGGCTGATCTCGCTGCCGCTCTTCCCGTCGATGACCGGCGAGGACGTCGCCGACACCATCGAGGCGGTGGTCAAGGTGCTGAGGGCGTATGCTCGGTAGCCCGCGCTTCGCCATCCTCGGTTGTGGGTCGATCGGATCGCGCCACCTCGCAAACCTGCAGGCTCTCGGCTTGGGCGAGATCGTCGCCTATGACCCGGATGAACCCGCCCGCCGTCGCGCCGCCGACCGGTTTGGCGTGGCGACCGCCGCCACCCTCGACGAGGTCTGGCGCTGGGGACCGACCGTCGCCTTCATCACCTCGCCAACCAGCCTCCACCTCGAACTGGCGCTGGAAGCGGCGCGTCACGATTGCCACCTGTTCGTCGAAAAGCCGCTTGCCAACTCGTTGGCCGGGACCGAAAAGCTCGTCACGCTGGTGACCCAGCGCCGGCTCGTCTCGCTCGTCGGCTGCAATCTGCGGTTTCAGCCCGGCCTGCAAGCGATCAAGCGCTGGCTGAGGGCAGGCGCGATCGGCCAGGTCACCGGGGCGCGAATCGAGTTTGGCCAGTACCTTCCCGACTGGCGGCCCGCCACCGATTACCGCCAGAGCTATAGCGCCCGGCGCGAGTTGGGCGGCGGCATCATCCTCGACGCGATCCACGAGATCGACTACGCCTGCTGGTTGCTGGGAGACCCCCAGAAGGTCGCCTGCTTCGCCGGCACGCTCAGCCGCCTTGAGATCGACACCGAAGACAGCGCGGCGATCCTACTGGCGATGCCCGGCTCGATCGCCGAAATCCACCTCGACTATGTCCAGCGAACCTATCGGCGGACCTGCCAGATCGTCGGAGACGAAGGAACGATCGACTGGGACTACCGCACCGGCGAGGCGCGCTGCGGATCGACGCGCTCGGGCGTGAGCGAAACCGTCGTCAACCCGGCGGATTGGACGCCGAACGACATGTACCAGACCGAGCTTCGCCATTTCCTCGCCTGCCTCGCCGGTGAGGCCGAGCCGGCGCTGGACATCGCCGGTGGCCGGCGGGTGCTGCAAGTTGCGCTGGCCGCCAAGCAGGCCGCCGCCGAAGGGCGGGTCGTGCCGATCGGAGGACCTGGTGATTAGCGAACGACGCATCCCGGCGCAAACTCGGTCGATCGCCCGATCGACGGCGCTCAAAGCGCGGGCCGCCCGCCGCATCCCAACCCTGGCTCAGACTTTTAGCAAGGCGCCGACCCAGTTTGTTCAGGGCGTCGCGCCGGTTTACCTCGAACGCGGGGCGGGAAGCCATGTCTGGGATGTCGACGGCAACGAATATATTGACTACCCGATGGCGCTCGGACCGGTCATCCTCGGTCATAACGAGCCGGCAGTGATCGAAGCGGCGGTCGCGCGGTTGCAACGCGGGATCGCCTTCTCGCTTCCTCACCCGCTTGAACTGGAGCTTACCGAGCGGCTTTGCCACCTGATCCCCTGCGCTGAGATGGCGCGCTTTGGCAAGAATGGTTCGGATGCGACGTCCGGGGCGGTGCGGGCGGCCCGTGCCTTCACCGGCCGAGACATCATCGCCTGCTGCGGCTATCACGGCTGGCAGGACTGGTTCATCGGTACCACCACCCGCAGCCGAGGGGTCCCGCAAGCGGTGGCCGACCTCACCAAGCCGTTTGCCTACAACGACCTGGCATCGTTGGAGCGGATCTTCGACGAGCATCCCGGCCAGGTGGCCGGCGTGATCATGGAACCGGTCGGGGTGGTTGAGCCACAGCCCGGGTTTCTCGAAGGTGTCCGTGAACTCGCCCACCGTCACGGTGCGCTGCTCATTTTCGACGAGGTGGTGACCGGCTTTCGGCTCGACCTTGGCGGCGCCCAGGCACGCTACGGTGTCACACCCGATCTCGCCTGCTTCGGCAAAGCCATGGGCAACGGATTTCCGATCTCGGCGGTGGTTGGCCGCGCCGAGGTGATGGCAATCTTCGATGAGATCTTCTTCTCGTTTACCTTTGGCGGCGACGTGCTGGCGCTCTCCGCGGCGTTGGCGGTGATCGGTGTGATGGAGGACGAACCGGTCATCCCGCACCTCTGGCGGCAGGGTGCAGCGCTGAGGGCGGGCTACAACGCGATCGCCGCTGACTTTGGGTTGGCGGAGTTGACCGAGTGTGTCGGATTGGCGCCGCGCACCGTTCTGACGTTCAAGGACGAGCAGGGCGGAGAATCGCTGGTCTACAAGTCGCTCTTTCAGCAGGAATGCCTTAAGCGTGGGGTGCTGTTTTCCGGAGGGCAAAACCTCTGCTACCGCCACGACGATGACGACATCAATCGAACGCTCGAGGTGTACCGCGAGGCGATGGCGATCCTCGCCGATGCGGTGGAGGCCGGCGATGCGCTCGGGCGGCTGGAAGGCCCGGTGGTCGAGCCAGTCTTTCGGAGGGCGTAAGGTGACGCACCGACTGGTGGTTCGCGCCGATGCCGGCGAGTGGATCGGGACCGGCCACGTCATGCGCGGTATCGCGATCGGCCAGGCCTGGGCCGATGCCGGTGGCGAGGTGGTTTTTGCCCTCGCTGGCGGCGGAGCGGCGATAGAGGCGCGCATTCGCGAGGAGGGCTTTTCGCTCGTCCGGCTCGACGCCGCGCCCGGCAGCGCCGCCGACGCCGCCGAGACCGTCGCGGTCGGCGCACGCTGGATTGCCGTGGATGGCTATCACTTCAACGCCGACTATTTCGATGCGCTGCGCGGCACGGCGCGGTTGCTGGTCGTGGACGACTGGGGGCACGCCGGACGCTCCGACGCCGACCTGCTGCTCAATGGAAACGCCTACGCTTCGGCGGACCTCTACCACGATTCGATGGCCCGATTGTTGATCGGGACACGCTACGTGCCGTTGCGGCGCGAATTCATGCGTGGCTGGCTACCCCGAAACACCCCGCCGGCGGCGCGGACCGTGCTGGTCACCCTCGGCGGCGCGGACCCGGACAACCGGACGAGGACGATCGTCGAGGCGCTGAGTTCGCTGACGCTGGACTTCGAGGCGAGGGTCGTCGTCGGCGCCAGCAACCCGCACGCCGAAGCGGTGCGTGCGGCTGCGGCGCGCGACCGCCGGATCGCCGTCCTCGGCGCTGTCTCGGACATGCCGGCGTTGATGAACTGGGCCGACCTCGCGATCGCCGGCGCCGGAACGACGACCTGGGAGTTGTGTGCTCTGGGCGTGCCGTCGCTGCTGGCGGTGCTGGCGGATAACCAGGCGCCGGTTGCCCAATCGGTGGCCGAGCGCGGCGCGGCGCTCTCGTTGGGCCGGTTGGACGATGTGCTGCCCGACCGGATCGCTGGCCGGATCGACATGCTGATGCGCTCGCCGGAACTGCGGTTCTTGCTGAGCGAGCAGGGCCGGGCGCTGGTCGACGGACACGGCGCGGCGCGGGTGGTTCGTGAGATGCTGGCGCGCGAAGTGACGTTGCGCCAGGCCGGTCCGGACGACCAGGCCCTGGTCTATGCGATCAACAACCACCCGGCGGTGCGGCGCTGGTCGTTCTCGACCGGATCGATCGCCTGGGAAGATCACGTGCGCTGGTTTGCCGGCAAACTCGCCGACCCGCGCTGCCTCCTCTATATCGCCGAGGACGAGTGCGAGCCGGTCGGACTGCTGCGTCTCGAATTGCGCGGCGACGAGGCAACCGTGAGCGTCGGCGTCGACCCGGGATGGCACGGACGTGGCTATGGTACGGCGATCTTGCGGGCAGGTCTGGCGGCCGTCGTTGGGCGGGCGGCAACGCTGCGCGCGGTGATCAAACCGGAGAACGCCGCGTCGATCCGCGCCTTTACTAGCGCCGGCTACCGCCCCGACGAGGACACCACCGTCGATGGCGAGCGTGCGCTGGTGATGCGGGCACGGCCAGCAGCGTAGGGCGTTGTCGGCGCTGGGACGTGGACGAGCAGGCGAAGCCCAGGGAGGGGCGATGAAGGCGATACGGATCGGGAAGCGGCTGGTTGGACCCGGCCTGCCGGCCTATCTGGTGGCCGAGGTGTCGGCCAATCATCAACAGCGCTATGAGACGGCGGTCGAGATTATTCGAGCAGCCGCCGAAGCGGGCGCGGATGCGGTCAAGCTCCAGACTTATACGCCGGACACTCTGACGATCGACTGCGACCGGCCCGAGTTTCGGATCGGTGGGACGATCTGGAACGGCCGGACCCTCCACGACCTCTACGGTGAGGCATTCACCCCCTGGGAATGGCACGCCGGGTTGCGGGCGGCCGCCGAAGAGGTTGGGCTGGACTTCTTCTCATCGCCCTTCGATTTCTCGGCAGTCGACTTGCTGGAACACCTGGGAGTGCCGGCGTACAAGATCGCCTCGTTCGAACTGGTCGACCTGCCGCTCATCCAACGGGTGGCCCGCACCGGCAAGCCGATTGTCCTGTCAACCGGGATGGCGAGCCTCTCGGAGATCGACGATGCAGTCGAAGCCGCGAAGCCGGCGGGGGTCGTGTTGCTGCACTGCAACAGCGGCTATCCCGCCGCCCCGAGCGAGATGAACCTGCGGACGATCCCCTTTCTGGCCGAGCGTTATGGCGTTCCGGTGGGACTTTCGGACCACACGTTGAGCCCAACGGCGGCGATCGCCGCGGTGGCGCTGGGCGCCTGCCTGATCGAAAAGCACTTGACGCTCTCGCGCGCCGATGGCGGGCCGGACGCGGCGTTTTCGCTGGAGCCAGCGGAATTCGGCGACCTGGTCCGTGCGGTGCGAGAAACCGAGGCGTCGCTCGGCGGGGTGCGGACCGGCCCGACCGAGCGCGAACAGGCCAGCCGACTGCTGCGTCGATCGCTGTTCGTGGTGAAGGACGTTGCGGCCGGCGAGATCCTGACCGAGGCCAACGTCCGGTCGATCCGTCCGGGCCATGGCCTGGCGCCCAAGCACCTCGGGTCGGTTATCGGCCGGCCGGCGGCTTGTGCAATCTCCCGGGGCGAGCCGCTGCGCTGGGAATTGGTGTCCTGACCCCTAATGTTCCTAGCCCGTTTGGCCGATAGAAGGGAAGAACGGGCGGCACAATGAGATGAAATATGAGGAAGGAACCCGGCGATGACGATGCTTGAACTGGCCGCATTCACCCCGCACGTCGAAACTCCCGTGGCCGAAGAGCGCCAGCGAGACGATCGCGCCTCCGCCGTCGTCGACCGCAGCCAGAAGTTCCTCAGCGGGGAGCGAATCTTCCTGCGCCCGCTCGAAGTGACCGACGCTACCAAGGAGTACGTTCGCTGGCTCAACGACGCCGACGTGACCCGCTATCTCGAGACCGGCAAGTACCCGTCGACCCGTGAAGGAGTGCGCGAGTACATCCGATCGTTCCAAGGCGCAACGAGCAACCTCGCGTTCGCGATCGTGGACCGGGCGACCGGGATGCACATCGGCAACGTCACCCTCAATCACATCGATCCGATCCACCGGACCGCCGACACCGGGATCATGATCGGCTGCAAGCAGTTCTGGGGACGGGGGATTGCTCGCGAAGCCTGGGCGCTCTTGATCGGCTACGCCTATAACCGGCTGAATCTGCATAAGATCGTTGCCGGTGCCGTCCTTGAAAACCAGGGCAGTGTCCGGACGCTCCAGAAACTCGGCTTTCGAATCGAGGGCACCTTTCGTCAGGAAAAATGGGTTGAGGGCCGCTACGTCGATACCGTCCGGCTCGGGTTGTTCCGCGAGGACTTCCGCCCGGGCTAGCGCACCCGACAGTTCACCTCTGGTGGTCAACCTCCACCGGCGCCTGGGATACCATCAAGCGTTTCGCGCGGACCTTGGAACGCCAGATTGATCAACCAGCCGCCGCGCGGTCATGCGGTCGGCAAACTCCCCGGGATCTCGTCCGTCCTCTACTGCAGCACTTCCTCGATATAGCCCATCGCGATCTTGTCCTCGTCCAGTCCGAGCAGGTCGCGGAGCAGGTCGTCGGTGTCCTCGCCCAGGAGCACCGGGTGGCGGCGCTTCAGATGAGGTGTGCCGGCCAGCAGAAAGCCCGGCTCGCCCATCAGGGTGTGGCCGAGTTCGGGATGGTCGATCCGCCGGTAGCGGCGACGTGCCGCGAGGTGGGGGTCGCGTTGGAGATCGGTAATCTTGTTGGCCGGCGCGGCCGCCACCCCTGCCGCCTGAAGCAGTTCGGCCGCTTCGAGCGGCGTGTGAAGCCGCGTCCAGGCGGTGATCACGGCATCAAGCTCGTCCTCATGCGCTTTGCGCCCCGCCAGCGTGGCGAATCGGACGTCGGCGGCAAGGTCCGGCCGGCCGATGACCCTGGCCAACGTCCGCCAGTCCTCGTCGCTCTGGCAGGCGATCGCCAGCCAGCGGTCGTTGCCGCGCCCTCGGAACACACCGTGAGGGGCCATCTGTGGGTGGCGGTTTGCCGAAGGTGTCGCGACGACGCCGTTGGCGGTGTAGTCCAGCAACGATGCCCCGTTCATCACCACCGTGCTTTCGTGCTGGGAGAGATCGATGACCTGCCCTTCGCCGGTGCGGTCGCGATGATGGAGCGCCGCGAGGATGGCGACGACCGTGTGATACGGGTTGCAGGAGTAGTCCGGGTGAGCGGTGCAGACGGAGACCGGCGGGTCGCCCGGGAAGCCGATTGAGGCATTCAACGCTGCCTGGCTGCTGATCGAATAGCCAAAGCCGATGTAGTTTTCGCGCGGGCCACTGCGGCCCATCACCGACGAACGGGCGATGATCAGATCCGGATTGATGGCCCGCAAGGTCTCCTCGGTCATCCCCCAGCGCGGGTAGGGGTCGACCCCGTAGTTGTCCACGATGACATCCGCGACCTCGATCAATTGGCGAAGCAGTGCATGACCGCCCTCGGTCTGCAGGTTGAGGGTGATCGACCGTTTCGAGGTGTTGAAGATATTGAAGATGCCACTCTGGTTCATGCTGTCGGTCCAGGGCGGGCGGGGGATGAGCATCTGGCGCAGACCATCCGGGTGGACGTTGCTCTCGACCTTGATCACGTCCGCGCCATGGTCAGCGAAGATCTGAGAACCCAAAGGACCGGCGATCTGCCAGGTGAAATCGACGATCCGGATGCCCGCCAACGGACCGTCGCCTGGGCGGTCGGCGGCCACCGGCGCGGGGCGCTCGGCGCGCCAACCTTCTCCGTCATGTTCGCCGGGCAGCGGCGCTGGCCGACTGATCCGCCACGGCGATTTCGAGAACTTGTAGGGTGCGCCGGGATACCGGACGGGCCGGCCATCCTGATGCTCAACGTCGACCCAGTAGTCGCGCCCGGCGAGTTGCGGGTCTTGGAACAACTCAGCGACGTTGATCACCGGACCGTTGGCGATCCGAAGACGCTGCGATTCGGCAACGAGCGGCGCACGATCGAGTTTCGCGATGAGTTGGTGCATGACGGCGTCGATCTCGTCGAGCCGGGCAAAGCGATAGTCGAGGTCGTTCCATTCCGGGCCACGCCAATGGTCGGGCAACAGCCCTTCTCGTTCCACCCACTGATAGAAGGGTTGCCAGCGTCGGCCAAGCCAACCGATGATGTAGCCGTCCTTGCATTTGATGACGGCCGCCTGGCCGCTGAATGACTTATGGCCGAGCCGGCAACGGGCGATGCCCATCAGGTCCCAAAAGCCGTTACTGTTCTCGAGTGCGTTGATCAACGACTCCTGCATCGAGACGTCGACGCGATCGCCGCGGCCGGTCCGACGAGCCTGGCGGAGCGCCGTCATCGAGCCGACTGCTCCCATCACCCCGGCTTGAAAGTAGGCAAATTCCATCGGTGGGTGGCTGGGCGGACTGGCGGGCACCCCAGCCAGATTGAGCAGACCACCGGCCGCCAGTCCGACGATGTCTGCGCCGCGCCAATGGGCGTGTGGGCCGGTCAACCCGAAGGGCGTGATCGCCGTCCAGACGAGCCGCGGGTTGCCGGCGGCGATCGCGTCGTAGCCGAGAGGCAGCGCCCCGGTGGTGACGATCAGGTCGGCGTCGGCGGCAAGTTCTTGAAAGGTGGCGCGGCCAAATTCACTGGCGAGGTCGAGGGTGCGGGCGCGCTTGGAGGTGTTGAAGAAGCGGTAATAGAGCGATCCAGCCTGATCGCCGGTCAGAAACGGTCCAACCTGCCGCGCGGGGTCGCCGTCGGGAGGCTCGATCCGCAGCACGTCCGCGCCGAGGTCAGCTAGCAGTTTGGTGCAATACCACCCACCTGGCCCGGCGAGATCGAGCACCCGTACGTCGCCGAGCGCCGCATTCGTCATCACGTCTCTCCCTGCGTCCGGCGATGCTACCCATCCCACTCCGGGGCGTCAACGCGAACGGCGGCCCGCCGGACGAGGACGTGGTTGCAAGGGTGGTATCGCCGGGTGGATGATGGCCGGGTAGGTAGCGACAGGGAGGGCGCCATGCTCAAGGGATTTCGCGAGTTCATCCTCCGCGGCAATGTCATCGACCTTGCCGTCGCGGTCATCATCGGCGCGGCGTTCACCGCGATCATCAATTCGCTGGTGCAGGACATCATCACGCCGTTTCTCGGCATCTTTGGCGGCATTCCCGACTTCTCGGCCTGGACCTTCACCGTCAACAACAGCATTTTCGGGATTGGCTCGTTCATCAACGCGATCATCGCGTTCATAATTATGGCGGCGGTGATCTACTTCTTCCTGGTGATGCCAACGAACCGGCTGATGGAGCGCTACAAGCCAGAGACGCCCGCCGCGCCGACTCGTGAATGCCCGGAATGTCTGAGCAAGATCCCGCTCGGCGCCCGCCGCTGCGCGTTTTGCACCGCCGAGGTTGCGCCGCCTGCCTAACTGCTGACCGGAACGAAGAGGGCCAGGCTGGCGGTGAAGCCGTGGAGGTACGGTGTACCGCCGACCGGACCGATCTCGCCATTGCAAAAGACGCCGGCCAAAGGGATTGGCGCGATCCGGTCGGCGACCGCCGCCGCATCGTGATCCGGTGTGCCAAACAGG